>NC_015671.1:1410576-2115864 GCF_000218545.1 Cellulomonas gilvus ATCC 13127 | reverse complement strand
TCATGCCGCAGAAGAAGAACCCGGACGTGGCCGAGCTCGCGCGCGGCAAGGCCGGGCGTCTGGTCGGCGACCTGACCGGCCTGCTGACGACGCTCAAGGGGCTCCCGCTCGCGTACAACCGCGACCTGCAGGAGGACAAGGAGCCGGTGTTCGACCAGGTGGACCAGCTGCGCGTGCTCCTGCCGGCGTTCGCGGGCATGGTCGCCACGCTCACGTTCGACACCGCGCGCCTCGCGGCGCTCGCCCCGCAGGGCTTCTCGCTCGCCACCGACATCGCCGAGTGGTTGGTGCGCCAGGGCGTGCCGTTCCGCGTCGCGCACGAGGTCGCGGGCCAGTGCGTGCGCGCGTGCGAGGAGCGCGAGCCGGCGATCGAGCTGTGGGAGCTCACGGACGACGAGCTCGCGGCGGTCTCGCCGCACCTGACACCCGACGTCCGTGCGGTGCTCTCGGTCGAGGGCTCGCTCGCGTCACGGTCGGCGTACGGCGGCACGGCCCCGGTCCGCGTGGCGGAGCAGCTCGGCCGTGCCCGGGCTCGCGCGGGCGAGCTGCGCGGCTGGACGGCCTGACGGCCCGACCGTGGTCACCGCCCCGTCCGACGAGGGTGCGCTCGCGACGATCGTCGAGCGCACCCTCGCGGCACGTCCGCTGCTGGGCCCGGTGCGGCTGATCTGCGTCGACGGCCCCGCGGGATCGGGCAAGACGACGCTCGCGGCGCGGCTCGTCGGTGCGCTCGGCGACCGCGGCGTGTCCGCCGGTGCGGTGCACATGGACGACGTGTACGACGGCTGGACGGGGCTCGAGGGCTCGTGCTGGCCGCGGCTGTCCGCCCAGGTGCTCGAGCCGTTGCGGCGCGGTCGCGCCGGCCGCCTGCAGCGCTACGACTGGGGGCGTGCCGCGTTCGCCGACTGGGTCGACGTCCCGGTGCCGGACGTGCTCGTGCTCGAGGGCTGCGGTGCCGCGCGCCGCGCCGCGGACGCGGTCGCGACGCTGCGGGTCTGGGTCGAGGCGCCCGACGACCTGCGCCTGGCGCGCGGGCTGGCGCGCGACGGCGCCGCAGCACGCGCCCACTGGGACGCGTGGATGCGCGACGAGGCCGCGCACTACGCGCGTGAGGGCACGCGCGGACGTGCCGACGTCCGGCTGGACGCGTTTGGCAGGATGAACCCGTGACCGCACCGGACCGGGCCCCGCAGGACGACGCGCGCGCGTCGTCCGCGCACGCGGCACCCCGCATGCCGGATGCGGCCGACCCGCTGAGGTTCGTCTCGGTGCCGGCGCGCGTCTGGTACGCCCGTGACGTGCACGCGGTCGCCCGCGACCTGCTCGGGTCCTACGTCACGGCACGCTCGTCGGACGGCGACGTGACGGTCCGGGTGACCGAGGTCGAGGCCTACGGCGGGTCCGACGACCCGGGGTCGCACGCGTACCGCGGACGCACCGCCCGCAACGCGGTGATGTTCGCCGAGCCGGGCCGTCTCTACGTCTACCGGCATCTCGGGCTGCACCACTGCGTCAACGTGGTGTGCGAGCCCACGGGCTCACCCGCCGCGGTCCTGCTGCGCGCGGCCGAGGTGGTCGACGGTGCGGACCTCGCGTGGCACCGGCGCGAGCGCGTCGGGGTCGTCGACTCGCACCGCCAGCTGGCCCGCGGACCCGCGCGGCTCGCGGTGTGCCTAGGCCTCGACCTGGCGAGCAACGGCGCGGACGTGACCGAGGCCGGCGGCGCCGTGGTGGTGCACCGGCACGACGGGCCCGCTCTCGCGACGCACGCGAGCGGCCCACGCGTGGGCGTCTCGGGCGTGGGCGGTGACGCGACCCGCCACCCGTGGCGCTACTGGATCACCGGTGAGAGCTCGGTCTCCGCCTACCGACCGGCGTACCGGTCGCCGGCCGCCACCACGGCCGCGTATCGCTCGCCGGCGTCGGAAGACGTCCCGTGACGGGACGACGACGCCGGCCTGCACGCCGCCCCTGACCTTCGCGGCGCACCGAGCGCCGCGCCCCGGACCGGAGAGACCCTGACGTGAACCACATCCTCGACGAGCTCGCCTGGCGCGGGCTCATCGCCCACACCACCGACCTGGACGCGCTGCGCGAGGCGCTGTCCGCGGGGCCGGTCAGCCTGTACTGCGGCTTCGACCCGACCGCGCCGAGCCTGCACATCGGCAACCTCGTGCAGATCCTCACGGTGCGCCGCCTGCAGGACGCGGGGCACCGCCCGTACGCGCTCGTCGGCGGCGCCACCGGCCTGATCGGCGACCCCAAGATGACGGGGGAGCGCACGCTGAACTCCCGCGACGTCGTCGCGGGCTGGGTCGAGCGCATCCGGGCGCAGATCGCGCCGCTCCTGCGGTTCGACGGGGACCAGCCCGCGACCATGGTGAACAACCTCGACTGGACGTCCTCGCTGTCGGCGATCGACCTGCTGCGGGACGTGGGCAAGCACTTCCGCCTGGGCACGATGCTCGCCAAGGACACCGTCGCGCGTCGCCTGAACAGCGACCAGGGGATCTCGTTCACGGAGTTCAGCTACCAGGTGCTCCAGGGCATGGACTTCCTCGAGCTGCACCGCCGGCACGGCGTGACGCTGCAGACCGGTGGATCCGACCAGTGGGGCAACCTGCTGTCGGGCGTCGAGCTGATCCGCAAGGTCGAGGGCGTCGGCGTGCACGCGCTGACCACGCCGCTCATCACGAAGGCCGACGGGACCAAGTTCGGCAAGACCGAGTCCGGCACGGTGTGGCTGGACCCGGAGATGACCACGCCGTACGCGTTCTTCCAGTTCTGGCTCAACGCCGACGACGCGGACGTGGTCGGCTACCTCAAGGTCTTCACGTTCCGGACCCGCGAGCAGATCGAGGAGCTCGAGCGCGCGGTCGCGGAGCGGCCGTCGGCCCGGGAGGCGCAGCGTGCGCTCGCTTACGACGTGACCGCACTGGTGCACGGCGCGGCCGCGGCCGATGCGGTCGTGGCGGCCTCGCAGGCGCTGTTCGGCCGCGGCTCGCTCGCGGACCTGGACGAGCAGACCCTGGCCGCGGCCGTCGCGGAGCTGCCGACCGCCCCGGGGCGGCCGGGTGACCTCGTCGTGGACCTCCTGGCGGCCACCGGCGTGGTCAAGTCCCGGTCGGAGGCCCGCCGTGCGGTGGCCGAGGGGGGAGCGTCGGTGAACAACACGCGCGTGCCCGACGAGGCCGCGACCCTCGGCGAGGCCGACCTCCTGCACGGGCGGTGGGCGGTCCTGCGTCGCGGCAAGCGCACGCTCGCGGTCGTCGACGCGCACGCCTGACCGGGTCGCCGGCGCGCGGCCGGGCTGGTCCCGGTGCGCGCCGGCGCCCGCCCGTCGGCGGAAGCGGCGGTCGGTCGGGCGCCGATGCAGGTCAGCGCGGTGCAGGCCACGGGTGAGCGGCGTCACTCGACCGCGATTTGCCGATCGCGCCGGGAGCCGCGTAATGTTCCACAGGTCGCCCGGCAGGGAGGAACGGACACCGAGTCCAGATCCGCAAGGATTGGAACGGTGGTCGGTCCCGCAGGCGGCCACCCCCGATCAGACCGCAGGGCGCTCGTGCGCCCACAGGCAGATCGGGACCGGGAAGCCGGGTCGCAGAACAGCTCGCAAGGGTGGTTCCGCAGGGCCGGAAGATCGGGTAAGGTAGTGAAGCCCCAGGCGCGGAAGCGCGGGGGACGAACACACAAGCCTCTGGCTCGGTGCCTCACGGTGCCGGGGAGATGCGCGTCTGTTCCTTGAGAACTCAACAGTGTGCCAAGTAGTCGATGCCATATGGCTCGTCTCGATGTTGTCGAAGACGGGTTGTTTGGTTGAGATTGGGGCCTTGCCGTCCACCCCGTGGGTGGTGGGGTCCTTCAATTGAAGCCGAATCTGATTGGACCTTCGGGTCTGTTCGTTGTGTTGTCTGCTGGCCTGCTTCGGTGGGTTGGTGGCGTGAAACATTGACGGAGAGTTTGATTCTGGCTCAGGACGAACGCTGGCGGCGTGCTTAACACATGCAAGTCGAACGGTGAAGACCAGCTTGCTGGTTGGATCAGTGGCGAACGGGTGAGTAACACGTGAGCAACCTGCCCCTGACTCTGGGATAAGCCTTGGAAACGAGGTCTAATACCGGATATGACACTGTCACGCATGTGGTGGTGTGGAAAGAATTTCGGTTGGGGATGGGCTCGCGGCCTATCAGCTTGTTGGTGGGGTGATGGCCTACCAAGGCGACGACGGGTAGCCGGCCTGAGAGGGCGACCGGCCACACTGGGACTGAGACACGGCCCAGACTCCTACGGGAGGCAGCAGTGGGGAATATTGCACAATGGGCGCAAGCCTGATGCAGCGACGCCGCGTGAGGGATGACGGCCTTCGGGTTGTAAACCTCTTTCAGCAGGGAAGAAGCGAAAGTGACGGTACCTGCAGAAGAAGCGCCGGCTAACTACGTGCCAGCAGCCGCGGTGATACGTAGGGCGCAAGCGTTGTCCGGAATTATTGGGCGTAAAGAGCTCGTAGGCGGTCAGTCGCGTCTGCTGTGAAAACTCGAGGCTCAACCTCGGGCTTGCAGTGGGTACGGGCTGACTAGAGTGCGGTAGGGGTGACCGGAATTCCTGGTGTAGCGGTGGAATGCGCAGATATCAGGAGGAACACCGATGGCGAAGGCAGGTCACTGGGCCGCAACTGACGCTGAGGAGCGAAAGCATGGGGAGCGAACAGGATTAGATACCCTGGTAGTCCATGCCGTAAACGTTGGGCACTAGGTGTGGGGTCCATTCCACGGATTCCGTGCCGCAGCTAACGCATTAAGTGCCCCGCCTGGGGAGTACGGCCGCAAGGCTAAAACTCAAAGAAATTGACGGGGGCCCGCACAAGCGGCGGAGCATGCGGATTAATTCGATGCAACGCGAAGAACCTTACCAAGGCTTGACATACACCGGAAAAGTGCAGAGATGTGCTCCCCGTAAGGTCGGTGTACAGGTGGTGCATGGTTGTCGTCAGCTCGTGTCGTGAGATGTTGGGTTAAGTCCCGCAACGAGCGCAACCCTCGTCCCATGTTGCCAGCGGGTTATGCCGGGGACTCATGGGAGACTGCCGGGGTCAACTCGGAGGAAGGTGGGGATGACGTCAAATCATCATGCCCCTTATGTCTTGGGCTTCACGCATGCTACAATGGCCGGTACAAAGGGCTGCGATACCGTAAGGTGGAGCGAATCCCAAAAAGCCGGTCTCAGTTCGGATTGGGGTCTGCAACTCGACCCCATGAAGTCGGAGTCGCTAGTAATCGCAGATCAGCAACGCTGCGGTGAATACGTTCCCGGGCCTTGTACACACCGCCCGTCAAGTCACGAAAGTCGGTAACACCCGAAGCCGGTGGCCCAACCTTTTGGGGGGAGCCGTCGAAGGTGGGACTGGCGATTGGGACTAAGTCGTAACAAGGTAGCCGTACCGGAAGGTGCGGCTGGATCACCTCCTTTCTAAGGAGCATCTGGCTGGTGGTTCGTCCTGTCATGGGGCGGATGGCTGGTCCAGGCCCATGCCTGCACCGAACGTGTGTGGGGTGGTGCTCACGGGTGGAACATCGACTACGGCTCACCGTGTGGTGGGTTGGCTTCTAGTACGCCGGCAGCTTGCTGTCGGGTGGGAACGGGGTCGGTCTGCTGGTTGCGGTGGGCCTGGCACGCTGTTGGGTCCTGAGGGAACAGCCGGTTGGTTGTTGTCTCGGGGTCGGATCTGGTGGGTTGCCCTTGTGTGGGGTGGTCTGCTGGTGGTGGCCTTCGGGTCGTCGTGGGCCTCGTACCGCTCGGTGTGTTCCGGGTTGGCGTGGCTGGGTGCGGCGGGTCGGTCGTTGCTTGAGAACTGCACAGTGGACGCGAGCATCTTTGAATCAAAGTCTTTGTGGTCAAGTTTATAAGGGCACAGGGTGGATGCCTTGGCACTAGGAGCCGAAGAAGGACGTTGTAGCCTGCGATAAGCCTCGGGGAGTTGGCAAACGAACCGTGATCCGAGGATTTCCGAATGGGGAAACCCCGCCACAGTCATGTGTGGTGACCCGCACCTGAATATATAGGGTGTGTGGAGGGAACGCCGGGAAGTGAAACATCTCAGTACCGGCAGGAAGAGATATTCCGTGAGTAGTGGCGAGCGAAAGCGGATCAGGCCAAACCGTGTGCGTGTGATAGCCGGCAGGCGTTGCGCACTCGGGGTTGTGGGACCTTTCAGCTGGGTCTGCCGATCCAGCAGGGAGTCAGAAAGTCGCGTCATAGTCGAAGGGCATTGAAAGGCCCGGCACAGAGGGTGGTACCCCCGTAGACGAAATGGCGTGGCCTCCCGAGAGGGATCCCAAGTAGCTCCGGGCCCGAGAAACCTGGAGTGAATCTGCACAGACCACTGTGTAAGCCTAAATACTACCTAGTGACCGATAGCGGACAAGTACCGTGAGGGAAAGGTGAAAAGTACCCCGGGAGGGGAGTGAAATAGTACCTGAAACCGTGTGCCTACAATCCGTCGGAGCCTCCCTAGCAGGGGTGACGGCGTGCCTTTTGAAGAATGAGCCTGCGAGTTAGTGGTACGTGGCGAGGTTAACCCGTGTGGGGAAGCCGTAGCGAAAGCGAGTCCGAACAGGGCGTTTCAGTCGCGTGCTCTAGACCCGAAGCGAAGTGATCTAGCCATGGGCAGGTTGAAGCGCGGGTAAGACCGCGTGGAGGACCGAACCCACCTGGGTTGAAAACCGGGGGGATGACCTGTGGTTAGGGGTGAAAGGCCAATCAAACTTCGTGATAGCTGGTTCTCCCCGAAATGCATTTAGGTGCAGCGTCACGCGTTTCTTGCCGGAGGTAGAGCTACTGGATAGCCGATGGGCCCCACCAGGTTACTGACGTTAGCCAAACTCCGAATGCCGGTAAGCCAGAGCGTGGCAGTGAGACTGCGGGGGATAAGCTCCGTAGTCGAGAGGGAAACAGCCCAGACCACCAGCTAAGGCCCCTAAGCGTGTGCTAAGTGGGAAAGGATGTGGAGTTGCACAGACAACCAGGAGGTTGGCTTAGAAGCAGCCACCCTTGAAAGAGTGCGTAACAGCTCACTGGTCAAGTGATTCCGCGCCGACAATGTAGCGGGGCTCAAGCACACCGCCGAAGCTGTGGCATTCACACATGAGACAAGCCTTCGTGGTTCAGTCGTGTGGATGGGTAGGGGAGCGTCGTGTGGCGGGTGAAGCAGCGGGGTAACCCAGTTGTGGACGCTACACGAGTGAGAATGCAGGCATGAGTAGCGAATGACGGGTGAGAAACCCGTCCGCCGAATGACCAAGGGTTCCAGGGCCAGGCTAATCCGCCCTGGGTAAGTCGGGACCTAAGGCGAGGCCGACAGGCGTAGTCGATGGACAACGGGTTGATATTCCCGTACCGGCGAAGAACCGCCCATACCGAGCCCGGTGATGCTGACCGTCCGAGCCGGTGCACCGTGACCTTCGGGTCACACCGCACCGGGGAGCACGGGACCCGAACCGGTAGTAGGTAAGCGTATTAACAGGGGTGACGCAGGAAGGTAGCCAAGCGTGGCGATGGTAGTCCACGTCCAAGGTCGTAGGGCGAGGTGTAGGCAAATCCGCACCTCACACAGCCTGAGAGCTGACGGTGACCGCGATAGCGGGAATCTGGTGATCCTATGCTGCCTAGAAAAGCCTCGACGCGAGGTTCTAGCCGCCCGTACCCCAAACCGACTCAGGTGGTCAGGTAGAGAATACCAAGGCGATCGAGCGAATCGTGGTTAAGGAACTCGGCAAAATGCCCCCGTAACTTCGGGAGAAGGGGGGCCTGAAGCGTGAACCGGCTTGCCCGGGGAGCGTGGAGGGCCGCAGAGACCAGGGAGAAGCGACTGTTTACTAAAAACACAGGTCCGTGCGAAGTCGCAAGACGATGTATACGGACTGACGCCTGCCCGGTGCTGGAAGGTTAAGAGGACGGGTCAGCCGCAAGGCGAAGCTCAGAATTTAAGCCCCAGTAAACGGCGGTGGTAACTATAACCATCCTAAGGTAGCGAAATTCCTTGTCGGGTAAGTTCCGACCTGCACGAATGGCGTAACGACTTCTCCGCTGTCTCAACCGCGAACTCGGCGAAATTGCACTACGAGTAAAGATGCTCGTTACGCGCAGCAGGACGGAAAGACCCCGGGACCTTTACTATAGCTTGGTATTGGTGTTCGGTGCGGCTTGTGTAGGATAGGTGGGAGACTGTGAAGCCGGCACGCCAGTGTCGGTGGAGTCAACGTTGAAATACCACTCTGGTCGCTCTGGACATCTAACCTCGGTCCGTGATCCGGACTAGGGACAGTGCCTGGTGGGTAGTTTAACTGGGGCGGTTGCCTCCTAAAATGTAACGGAGGCGCTCAAAGGTTCCCTCAGCCTGGTTGGCAATCAGGTGGCGAGTGCAAGTGCACAAGGGAGCTTGACTGTGAGACAGACATGTCGAGCAGGGACGAAAGTCGGAACTAGTGATCCGGCGGTGGCTTGTGGAAGCGCCGTCGCTCAACGGATAAAAGGTACCCCGGGGATAACAGGCTGATCTTGCCCAAGAGTCCATATCGACGGCATGGTTTGGCACCTCGATGTCGGCTCGTCGCATCCTGGGGCTGGAGTAGGTCCCAAGGGTTGGGCTGTTCGCCCATTAAAGCGGTACGCGAGCTGGGTTTAGAACGTCGTGAGACAGTTCGGTCCCTATCCGCTGCGCGCGCAGGAAACTTGAGAAGGGCTGTCCCTAGTACGAGAGGACCGGGACGGACGAACCTCTGGTGTGCCAGTTGTTCCGCCAGGAGCACGGCTGGTTGGCTACGTTCGGAACGGATAACCGCTGAAAGCATCTAAGCGGGAAGCCGGCTTCAAGATGAGGTTTCCACGCCCCTTGTGGGCGAGAGGCTCCCAGCAAGAACACTGGGTCGATAGGCCGGATGTGGAAGGCAGGACCAACGACTGCCGCAGCTGACCGGTACTAATAAGCCGACAACTTCACCACAACTTTTCAATGCTACGCGTCCACTGTGCGGTTCCCGAGAAACGAACGACACCCCCACGGGGGTCCCGTTCACAACTCGACAGAGTTACGGCGGTCATAGCGAAGGGGAAACGCCCGGTCCCATTCCGAACCCGGAAGCTAAGCCCTTCAGCGCCGATGGTACTGCACTCGCCAGGGTGTGGGAGAGTAGGACGCCGCCGGACACCATTCAGAACAAGCCACCCCATCGCGGGGTGGCTTGTTCTGTTTCTGGGCGCTTCTGTGCTTGGCGTCGTCGATGCCCGCTACGGTGCCGCGGCTCGCCCGTGGCTTCCCGGTTGCGGGCCCGGCGGGTGCCCGCCTCTGTCGAGCGTGTGCCGCACCGGGCGAGACGGTGCCGCCCGGATGAGACGATGAGCGTTGACGCGAGGAGAGCACGAGATGAACAGCGACGACAGGGACGCACGCGCAGCGCGTGGACGGGACGAGCGTGGTGGGTCCGCCGGCGGCGGGCGTTTCGCGGGCGGTGGTCCGTCCGGCGGACGCGCCTCGGGCCAGGGCGAGTCGGGTGATCGCCGCGGCACGGGCCGGTTCGGTGACTCGCGGCCTGCGGGTGCGCGCGACAGCTCCCGCGCGCGTCGTGGTGAGGACGGCTCGGGCGGTCCCCGGGGTGCGTACTCCTCGCGCGGGGCCGGGCAGTCCGGTGGGCGCGTGACCGGTTCGCCGGGCGGGTGGTCGGAGCGCGGCGCGTCGGGTCGAGGCTCTGACGCCAGGGGCGGCGCCGCCGGTGGCGGCGCGTGGTCCCAGGGACCGCGGCGCGGTGACGGTCGCGGCGATGGGGGGCGCCCGTCCCAGGGTCGCACCGGTTCGTGGGACGACGGGCGGGGTGGCTCTGCTGCGGGGTCGCGTCCTCAGCGTGGTGACGACAGCGCGCGTGGGGGATCTCGTGACGGCGGACGTGCGTCGTTCGGCGGAGAGCGTGGCGTGCGGCCTGAGTCTCGTGGTGAGCGCGGAGCATCCCGCCCGGGGTTCGGGGGCTCGCGGCCTGAGCGTGGCGCGCGCCCGTCCGGCCCTCGCGGCGGCTTCTCCTCGAGCGGCGACGGCGAGCGGGGCGGCTACGCGCGCCGTGGTGACAGCTCAGGTGCCACGCGTGGAGGGTCGCCCGCCACGCGAGGGGCGTACGACGGACGTGACGGTGGTGACCGCCGTCCCGGGACGGCTGCGCGCGGCTGGGACGACGCCCGGTCGAGCGGTCCCCGCGGAGGATCCGGCGCGCGCGATGGTGCCGGTGGACGCGGAGCTGCCGGTGAGCGCGGAGGCTTCAGTGGCCGTGGGGGCTCGGGTGAGCGCGGCGGTTTCGGCGGCCGTGGGGGCTCGGGCGACCGCGGCGCCGCCGGTCAGCGTGGCTTCGGCGGACGTGACGCGGGCTCCGAAGGACGGACGTCCGGCGAGCGGGACTCGTCGACCGGCGATCGTGACGGCGGGTATCGCGGCGCGGACGGCCGGGCGGGCCGTTCCGAGGAGCGTGGCGGACCGACCCGCAGCTCGTGGACGGGTGGCGGCGAGTCGTCGCACGGCACGAGGTCAGCGGCCCCCCGTGGGGGCGCGTACCCCGACCGACGGTCGTCGAGGGACGACCGCGGCACGGGCCGTCCCGCAGCGAACGGCGAACGCCCGCGGCGCGACGAGCCGCGCCCGACGTCCGGCGGAGCGCGTCCTTGGGCGCGCGACGAGCGAGCCGGGGACGCGCGCGGGGCGGATCGGGGTGACCGTCGGCCGGACCGGGGCACTGCACCGCAGGGCGAGCGACGCCCGGCCGCCGGCTGGCGCGACGACCGACGTCCCGGCGTCGGCGACCGGCGCTCGGACGACCGCAGGCCGGCGTACGGCTCGGGGGACCGACGCCCGGACGGCAGCGGCCGCTCGGGTGCGGTCGAGCGACCGCGGCGCGAGGACGGGCGGCCCGGCCACGGCGGCGGACGCCCGGCCGAACGTGACGACCGTCGTGGCGACCGCGGCGGGTGGAGCCGCTCTGGCTCGAGCGACGCCCGGACCGGAGCGGGTGCGTGGTCGTCGGACGAGCGACGTCCGACGCGACCGCCGCAGGACCAGCGCGTCGTCGGGCCGGAGATCCCGGACGAGGTGTCCTTCAGCGACCTGGACCGCGCCGCGCGCGGACCGCTGCGCACGCTGTCGAAGGACAACGCGTGGCAGGTCGGCCGTCACCTGGTGATGGTCGGCCGGCTGCTCGACACCGACCCCGAGCTGGCGTACGAGCACGCCCAGGCGGCGGTGCGCCGGGGTGGGCGCGTGGACGTGGTGCGTGAGGCCGCAGGCCTCGCCGCGTACCGCACGGGCCGGTACGCCGAGGCGCTGCGTGAGCTGCGCACGGTCCGCAGGCTCAACGGCTCGTCCGAGCACCTGGCCGTCATGGCCGACTGCGAGCGAGGGCTCGGCCGGCCGGAGCGGGCGATCGCGCTCGCGCAGAGCCCGGAGGCCGATCAGCTCGACGCCGAGACGCGCGTCGAGCTGGCGATCGTCGTCAGCGGCGCGCGGCTGGACCTGCAGGAGCCCGAGGCGGCGGTCGCTGTGCTCGCCGGTCCCGCGCTGCAGCGGCTCTCCGGACCGATCGCGGTGCGCGTCGCGGTCGCGCGCGCGGCCGCGCTCGAGGCGGCCGGCCGTGAGCAGGACGCGCAGCAGGAGCTCGCGCGCTTCAGCGCGGCCGAGATCGCTGCGGTCGAAGGCGCGGACGACGAGGACGACGACGTCGTCGTGTTCGACGTCGAGGACGAGGAGTCCGCCGACGACGAGGACCTGGACGACGTGCGGGTGGAGGGCGAGGACCTGGACGACGTGGAGGTCGACGACGTGGACCGGGGCGAGGCCGCGGAGGCGGACGTGGACGGTGCCGCGGACGTCGAGGCGCCCGGCGCCGACACCGAGGACGGGCGGGAGGAGCGGTGAGCGGAGGGCTGCTCGCGTCGGCCACGCCGCTCGCGGAGCGGTACGACCTGGCGCTCGTCGACCTCGACGGCGTCGCGTACCGCGGTCACGAGCCGATCCCGTTCGCGTCCGACGGTCTCGCCGGGGCGCGTGAACGAGGCATGCGGCTGGTGTTCGTGACGAACAACGCGTCGCGTGAGCCGGGCTCGGTGGCCGCACAGCTCACCGAGCTCGACATCCCGACGTCGCCCGAGGAGGTCATGACGGCTGCGCAGGCCGCTGCCGCCCTGCTGCGCTCCCGGCTGCCTCAGGGCGAGCGGGTGCTCGTCGTGGGCGGGGCGGGGCTGCGGACCGCGGTGCGGGAGGCCGGGTACGTCGTCGTCGAGTCGGCGGACGACGCGCCGGCCGCCGTGGCCCAGGGTTTCGCCCCCGAGGTCGGGTGGGCGCAGCTCGCGGAGGCGGCGTACGCGGTGGAGCGGGGTGCGTGGCACGTCGCGTCCAACCTGGACCTGAGCCTGCCGACGGCGCGCGGGTTCGCGCCCGGGAACGGGTCGCTGGTCGGTGCGGTGCGCGCCGCCACGGGCGTCGCCCCGGACAGTGCTGGCAAGCCCTCGCCGACGATGTACCGGATGGCGGTCGAACGGGCGGGCGCCCGCGAGGCGCTCGTGGTCGGCGACCGGCTCGACACCGATCTGGCGGGCGCGCGCTCGGGCGACTTCGCCGGGCTGCACGTGCTCACGGGCGTCAGCTCGGCGCGCGACGACGTGCTCGCGGTGCCGGGCGAGCGCCCGCACTACATCGGTGCCGACCTGCGTGCGCTCCTGGTGGCGCACGAGGCCCCGGCACGTGCGGGTGACGGCTGGTGGACGTGCGGTGCCGCGAGTGCACGCGTGGTGGACGGCGCGCTCGAGCTCGGACGCGGTCGGCACACGTCGGACGACGCGCAGCTGGACCTGGTGCGTGCGGCGTGCGGGGCCGCGTGGGCGTGGGTCGACGAGGGTGGCGCGCTCGAGCCCTCGAGCGTGCCGGAGCTGGCCGCGGAGCTGTCCGGGCGTTGAGCCGCGGGCGGCTGTGGGTGGCGCCGTGCGCCGTGGGCGGCGCCGGGTAGCGTGGGCGCGCACGCACGAGCGCACGGGAGAGGGGTGGCGGCGATGGACGGTCCGGCGACGCACGACGAGGGCTCGGGCCCCGTGGCGCCCCGAGCCGCGCACGCGCCCGCGTCGCCCGCGGACCTGGCGGCGCACGTCGAGACCGCCCGTGCGCGCGCGGAGGCCTCGACGGGGGACGCGTCGGTGGACGAGGCGCTGCGTGCTCTCGAGGGGCTCGCCGACGCTCCGCTGAGCCGCCACGTCGCGGCGTTCGACGCCGTGCACGGCGCGTTGCAGGACCGCCTCGCCGAGACGCAGGGGTGACGCGATGACGACGCGGCTCGACGCCGAGCTCGTGCGGCGGGGTCTGGCGCGCTCGCGCCGGCATGCGGGAGAGCTCATCAAGGCGGGCCGGGTGGCCGTGGACGGCCACCCGGTGGTGCGGAGCGCGGCTTCGGTGACGCCGGAGGCGGGACTCGAGGTCGATGCACCGGACGAGCCCGCGTACGCCTCGCGCGCGGGGCACAAGCTGGCGGGCGCGCTCGACGCGTTGCCGTCGCTCGACGTGACGGGGCGCGTGTGTCTCGACGCGGGCGCAAGCACGGGCGGGTTCACGGACGTCCTGCTGCGGCGTGGTGCGCTACGCGTCCACGCGGTCGACGTCGGGCACGACCAGCTGGTGGCCGCGTTGCGTGCGGACCCGCGCGTGGAGGTCCGCGAGGGCGTCAACGTGCGCCACCTGGCCGCGGGCGACCTCGCCCCCGCCCCGTCGCTCGTCGTCGCCGACCTGTCGTTCATCTCGCTCGGCCTGGTCCTGCCGGCGTTGCAGGGCGTCGCCGCGCCGGGCGCCGACCTGCTGGTCATGGTCAAGCCCCAGTTCGAGGTCGGGCGGGAGCTCCTCGGGTCGGGTGGTGTGGTCAGGGACGCAGGGTTGCGGTTTCGCGCGGTGAGCGGCGTCGCGCACGAGGCCGCGCGGCTGGGGCTGGCGGTCGCGGGTGTCGTGCGGAGCCCGCTGCCCGGTCCGAGCGGCAACGTCGAGTACTTCCTGTGGCTCCGGCCGGCCGACGCACCGGCGGGACCCGCCCAGGGCCCGTCGCCGGCCCCGGCGCCGACGGTGCCCGAGGAGCCGATCGCGCGCGTCACGAACGGCGACTGGGCCGGGGGTGTGCTGTGACGCGACGTGCGCTCGTCGTGACGCACGGGGGCCGGAGCGAGGCGGTCCTCGCGATGCGGGAGGCAGTGCAGGAGCTCGAGGCGGCGGGCGTGGAGCCCGTCGTCGTCGACGAGGACGCGACCGCCCACGACCTCCCCGAGGTCGAGATCGCGGTCGTCCTGGGCGGGGACGGCACGATCCTGCGCGCGGCCGAGCTGACGCGTGCGTGCGGGATCCCGCTGCTCGGCGTCAACCTGGGGCACGTGGGGTTCCTCGCCGAGAGCGAACGTGACGACGTGGGGGAGGCGGTGCGTCGCGTCACCGCGGGCGACTTCACCGTCGAGGAACGCATGACCATCGCCGTGCGCGTGCAGGCTCCCGACGGACGCGTGGTGCACGACTGGGCGCTCAACGAGGCCGCGCTCGAGAAGGGCGAGTCGCGGATCCTCGAGGTCGCGGTCGAGGTGGACGGACGGCCCCTGTCCAGCTTCGGCTGCGACGGGATCGTCACGGCGACGGCGACGGGCTCGACCGCGCACGCGTTCTCCGCGGGCGGCCCGGTGGTGTGGCCCGACGTCGACGGGATGATCCTGGTGCCGATGTCCGCACATGCGCTGTTCGCGCGACCGCTGGTCGTCGGTCCGCGCAGCACGCTCGCGATCGAGGTGCTGGACCGTTCGCCCGCCGCGGGCCTTCTCACGTGCGACGGCCGCCGCCGCCTCGAGGTCCCGCGCGGCTCGCGCGTCGAGATCACCCGGAGCCCCGTCCCGGTGCGTCTGGCCCGGCTGACCCCGGCACCGTTCACGACGCGGCTGGTCAACAAGTTCGCCCTGCCCGTCGAGGGCTGGCGAGGGCGCGGGACCGCGCACGCGCCGGCGACGGTGCGTGAGGCGGCGGGGCGCGAGGCGGTGCTGCCCGACGCGCCGTCGCCGGGACCGGCGCCCGATGCAGCGCTCGACCCCGCGCTCGACCCCGTGCTGCGGGACGGGATCACCCGCGGAGGCGGCGCATGATCGAGGAGATCCGCATCGCCGACCTCGGTGTGATCGGCGCCGCGCACGTCGCGCTCGGCCCCGGCCTGACCGTGGTGACCGGCGAGACCGGTGCAGGCAAGACCATGGTGCTCACCGCCCTCTCGCTCCTGCTCGGCGGCAAGGCGGACCCGGCGACGGTCCGCACCGGCTCGGCCGGTGCCTCGGTCGAGGGTCGCGTGGTGCTCGAGCCCGGCCACCCTGCGCTCGAACGGGCGAGCGACGCGGGCGGGTCGGTCGACGACGACGGCTCGCTCCTGCTGGTGCGGACCGTCTCCGCGGGCGGTGACGCGGGCTCGGGCCGGTCACGCGCGTTCGTCGGCGGCCGCTCCGTGCCGCAGGGTGTGCTCGCCGAGCTCGCGGAGCAGCTGGTGACGGTGCACGGCCAGGCGGACCAGGCACGGCTGCGCGCACCCGCGCACCAGCGCGCCGCGCTCGACGAGTTCGCGGGGCCCGAGCACGCCCGGACGCTGACGGACTACCGCGACGCGTGGTCCGGTCGGGCACGGCTCCAGGCCGAGCTGGACGAGCTCGTGGCACGTGCGCAGGAGCGCTCGCGCGAGGCTGAGCTGCTGCGGCTCGGCCTCGCCGAGGTCGAGCGGGTGGACCCCCAGCCCGACGAGGACGTCGAGCTGGCCGCGGAGGAGCAGCGGCTCGCGCACGCCGAGGACCTGCGGGTCGCGGCCGCGACCGCGCACACCGCGCTCGCGGGGGAGAACGACGGCGCGAGCGACGCGCTCACGGGCGTCGAGCTCGTGGAGCAGGCCAGACGCGCGCTCGAGCACGTCGCGTCGCACGACGCCACGCTCGCCGAGCTGGGCCGCCGCGTCGCAGAGGCGGGCTACCTGCTCGCCGACATCGCCACCGAGCTCTCGGCGTACGCCGACGACCTGCACGCCGACCCCCGTCGGCTCGAGGTGGTCAACCAGCGCCGCGCCGAGCTCGGCACCCTGACGCGCGCGTACGGCTCCGACGTCGCGGAGGTGCTCGACTGGGCGCAGACCGCGGGTCTGCGTCTGCTCGAGCTCGAGGGTGGCGGCCAGCGCATCGAGGACCTGCGGACCGAGCTCGCCGACCTCGACGCCCGGATAGCCGCGCTCGCCGCGACGCTGAGCGCGACGCGCGCCGACGCCGCCCAACGCCTCGCGGCGGCGGTCTCGGCCGAGCTGGCGGGGTTGGCCATGGCCGGTGCGCAGGTGCACGTCGAGGTCCGGCCCGCCGACCAGCCGGGGCCGTGGGGCGCCGACGACGTCGAGATGCTCCTGGTGCCGCACGCCGGGGCGCCGGCGAGGCCGCTCGCCAAGGGCGCGTCGGGCGGTGAGCTGTCGCGCGTGATGCTCGCGCTCGAGGTCGCGCTCGCGCACGGAGCCGGTGCGGACCGTCCGGGCACGTTCGTGTTCGACGAGGTCGACGCGGGCGTCGGCGGCCGTGCGGCGGTCGAGGTGGGCAGGCGGCTCGCGGCGCTCGCGGGCGACGCCCAGGTGATCGTCGTGACCCACCTCGCGCAGGTCGCCGCGTTCGCCGACCGCCACCTGGTCGTGACGAAGTCGGTGCGCGAGGGCGTCGACGTTGTGACGGCTTCGGACGTGAGGTCCGTCACGGGAGACGAGCGCGTGCGCGAGCTCGCCCGCATGCTGTCCGGTCAGGAGGACTCCGATGCGGCACGTATCCACGCAGCAGAGCTTCTGGAGCTGTCCGACGTGGGACGATGAGCCACGATGAGAGCCACTTTGCGTCGTCGTCGTACCCCCACGCCTGAGCCGGGCGTCGGCGGGTCTGCCCGTGTCGACCGCCGGACCAAGTCCCTGACGAAGCGTCTGCGTCCCGGTGACGTCGCCGTCATCGACCACGAGGACCTCGACCGCGTCTCGGCCGAGGCGTTGGTCGCGTGCCAGCCGGCGGCCGTGCTCAACGCCGCGCGGTCCACGTCCGGCCGCTACCCGAACCTCGGCCCGGAGATCCTGGTCGCGGCGGGCATCCCGCTGATCGACGACCTCGGCCCCGACGTCATGTCGATCACCGAGGGCCATCCGGTGCGGGTGCTCGACGGTGCGGTCTACGACGGTGACACGCTCGTGGCCGAGGGCGTCGAGCTGACGGAGGCGAGCGTCGCGCTCGCGATGGAGGAGGCCCGCGCGGGCCTGTCCGTGCAGCTCGAGTCGTTCGCGGCGAACACGATGGACTACCTGCGCCGCGAGCGGGACCTGCTGCTCGACGGCGTCGGCGTGCCGGACATCGACACCGTGATCGACGGCCGGCAGGTGCTGATCGTCGTCCGCGGGTACCACTACAAGGAGGACCTGGTCACGCTGCGGCCGTACATCCGCGAGTACCGCCCGGTGCTCATCGGGGTGGACGGCGGCGCCGATGCGATCCTCGACGCGGGCTGGCGGCCGGACCTCATCGTCGGGGACATGGACTCGGTCTCCGACCGTTCGCTGACGTGCGGCGCGGAGATCGTCGTGCACGCCTACCGGGACGGTCGTGCGCCCGGGCTCGCGCGCGTCGAGCAGCTCGGCGTCCCGCACGTCGTGTTCCCGGCCACGGGCACCAGCGAGGACGTCGCGATGCTGCTGGCCGACGACAAGGGCGCCGAGCTCATCGTCGCGGTCGGGACGCACGCGACCCTCGTGGAGTTCCTCGACAAGGGGCGCTCCGGCATGGCCAGCACGTTCCTCACGCGCCTGCGCGTCGGCGGCAAGCTCGTCGACGCGAAGGGCGTCTCGCGTCTCTACCGTCAGCGCATCTCCAACGTCCAGCTCGTGCTCCTCGTCCTGGCCGGTCTGTTCGCCCTGGGGGTCGCGCTCGCGTCGACCGCCGCGGGGCAGACCTTCTTCGGCCTGACGGGTGCGCGCATCGACGACCTCACGTCATGGGTGTCCGGCCTCTTCGGAGGCGGCGCGTGACCGCCCGCCCCGCCGACCGAAAGTTCGTGCAGTGATCGACTTCCGTTACCACCTCGTCTCCCTGATCTCCGTGTTCCTCGCGCTCGCGGTGGGCATCGCGCTCGGCGCCGGCCCGCTCAAGGAGACGATCGGCGACACGCTCACCGGCCAGGTCGAGCAGCTGCGCACCGAGAAGGACGAGCTGCGCGGCGAGCTGGACCGTACGAGCGGCGAGCTCCAGGAGGCGCGCGGCTTCATCGACGCGTCCGGGGAGCGGCTGCTGGCCGGTTCGCTGTCCGGCCGCCGCGTCGCGGTGCTCGCGCTCGGCGCGGTCGACGAGTCCGTCCGGACGGCCGTCGACGAGCGCCTCACGCAGTCGGGAGCCGAGGTCACGGCGCACGCGACGCTGACCGACGCGTGGTACGACCCGGACGTGCGGTCGTTCCGGAACCAGCTCGCGGGCCTGCTCGCGGAGAACCTCGACCCGGCCCCCGCGGCGGATGCCACGCTCGACGAGCGGCTCGCGCAGACCCTGGTGCAGGGCCTGGCCGGCGCGGACCCGGCCGCACCCGATGCGCTGAGCGCCGACGCGCAGAACATCCTCGCGATCCTCACGGGCGGCGACAACCCGCTCGTCTCGCTGCAGGAGGACGTCACGACGGGTGCGGACGCGCTCGTGGTCCTCGCTGTGCCGGTGAGCGAGTCCGCGCAGGAGGAGGCAGCCACGCCGTCCCCGGAGGCGGGCGCGGCGGTGCTCGAGGCGCAGCTCGCGGTCCTGTCGGCCGCCCAGCAGCTGTCCGAGGGTGCCGTGCTCGCGGACGGGCCTCGGGTCGAGGGCTCGCTCGTCCAGGCCGTCCTGGGCGACGACGCGCTCGCTGGCGCCCTCACGACCGTGTCCGACGTGCAGCTGGCGAGCGCTCAGATCACGGTCCCGCTCGCGCTCGCCGCACGGATCGGTGACGTCAACGGGCACTACGGTTCGGGCGACGGCGAGACGCTGGTCCCGGACGCGGTCGAGCTCACTCCCGTGGACCGCACGCCCGTGGTGGTCGAGGAGCAGGACGACACCTCGGGCGACGAGGGCGACGCGCCGGACCCCGACTCCACGACGGGGACCCAGGGGTGAGCGCGGCGCGCCGACTGGTCGCCGCGCTGCTGGGGCGCACGGCGACCACGCTGACGCGTGCCGCGCTCGAGGAGAGTGCTCCCGGCGGGCAGGAGCGATGGCTGCGCACCAACCACCGCGGTGAGCCCGTGAGCATGCTCGAGGGGCCCGCGGTCGCGGCCGGTGTTCTCGCCGGGGCTGTGACGTGCGCGCCCGACGCACGGGCCGCCGCCGCACTCGCGCTCGCGACGGGCGCCGGGGCCGCGTTCGGCATCGTCGACGACCTCGGCGAGGACCTCGAGGACCGCCGCAAGGGTCTGCGGGGCCATCTGGGCGCGCTCGCGCACGGCAAGGTCACCACGGGCGGGCTCAAGGTCCTCGGCATCGGCGCCGGCGCGGTCCTCGCCGCGGCGGTGGCCACACCGGTCACGCATCCGGACGGTCGGCGCCGTGGCGCGGCCGGCTGGTCGGCGGACGTCCTGGCGTCGGGCGCGCTGATCGCGGCGAGCGCGAACCTGGTCAACCTGCTGGACCTGCGCCCCGGGCGTGCGCTCAAGGCGACCGTGCTCGTGACGGCGCCGATCGCGCTGCTGCCCGGACGCGGCGGCGTCGCGGCGGGCGCGGTCGTCGGCGCCGCGTCCGCGGCGGCCGACCAGGACCTGGCCGAGACCGACATGCTGGGCGACGGCGGCGCCAACGCGCTGGGTGCCGCGCTGGGCGCGGCGCTGGTCCTGTCCGGCTCGCGCGCGGTCCGCCTGGCGGCGCTGGCCGCGGCGGTGGGCCTGACGGTGGCGAGCGAGAAGGTGAGCTTCACGTCCGTGATCGAGGCGACCCCCGTCCTGCGGGACATCGACCGCTGGGGCCGTCGACCCGTGCACACCCCGGTGCGGCCGCCGGCGACGGACGGGTGAGCCCCGCCGCCCGCCGCGCGCTCGGCGGGCTGGCCGGCGCCGCGGCGATGATCGCCGCGGTCACGGTGCTGTCCCGGGTGCTCGGCTTCGGGCGGTGGCTCCTGCAGGCGTCCGAGGTGGGTCCGGGACCGATCGGCGACGCGTACAACTGGGCGAACATCATGCCCAACGTGCTGTTCGAGGTCGCCGCCGGGGGTGCGCTCGCGGGCGCCCTGATCCCGCTGCTGGCGGGTCCGATCGCACGCGGCGACGCACGCGAGGTCGAGCGCACCGCCTCGGGCGCACTCGGCTGGACCCTGCTGGTCCTGGGGCCGCTGGCCGCGCTGCTCGCGGCCGTCTCGGGACCGTTCGCGCACGCGCTCGCGAGCACGCCCGAGCAGGCACGGGTCGTGCAGTACTTCGTCGTGGTGTTCGCCGTCCAGGTGCCGATGTACGGCGTCGCGGTGCTGCTGTACGCGGTCCTCCAGGCGCACAAGCGGTTCTTCTGGCCCGCGTTCGCGCCCGTGCTGTCCTCGGTCGTGGTCATGGCGACCTACCTGGTCTACGGCGCGCTCTCGCACGGTGAGCGGGCCCATCCGGACGGTCTGGGCGCGGGAGCGCTCGAGGTCCTGGCGTGGGGCACCACCGCGGGCGTCGCCGCGATGTGCCTGCCGATGCTGGTGCCGGTGCACCGGCTGGGGGTGCGGCTGCGCCCCACGCTGCGCTTCCCCCCGGGCGTCGCGCGACGGCTGCGCACGCTCGCGCTCGCGGGAGTCGGTTCGGTCGCGGCCCAGCAGCTCACGATGCTCGTCGTGATGGCAGCGTCCTCGTGGCGGACCTTCGCCGACGACGGCACGTTCACGCGATTCCTGTACACGCAGCAGGTCTACCTCCTGCCGTACGCGGTGCTCGTGGTGCCGCTCGCGACATCGACGTTCCCGCGGCTCGCGGCACGTGCGGCGAGCCGCGACGTCGCCGGCTTCGCCCGCATGGCGGCGGCGACGACGCGGGGTGTGCTCGTGGCGGCGGGGGCGGGCGCGGCGGTCGTGGTCGCGGCCGCGTCCGCGGTCGGCACCGTGTTCGCGGTGATCGCGCACGACGCGCCCCTGGCCCGGCAGATGGGCCTCACGCTCACGTGGATGATGCCCGGGCTCGCGGGCTTCGCGGTCCTGTTCCACGGGTCGCGTGCGCTGTACGCGCTCGAGCGCGGGCGCAGCGCGGTGCTCGCGAACGTCCTGGGCTGGGGCGTGATGGCGTGCGCGGTGGTGGTGCTGGTCCGAGCCCGCGTCCCCGGCGACGCCGCGGTGGTCGCGATCGGCGCGGCGAGCAGCCTCGGGATGGTGACCGGCGGTGCTGCCGCGCTCGTGCTGCTGCGCCGCGCGGCCGGGCGGGGGAGCCTGACCGGGCTCGCGCGCACGGCGGCGGTGCTGGTGTCCGGCGGGTCCGCCGGGGCGCTCGCGGGCCGCTGGGTGGCCGACGCCGCGCAGGACGTGGCCGGACCCGGTGTGCTGTCGGCCCTCGGCGCGGGTGCCGGCGGCGCCGTCGTCGCGCTCGTGGTGGTGGCGCTCGCGGTCGCGACGCTCGACCGGCAGACGGTCCTCGCGGTGCTGCGCGTCGAGCGCGAGCCGGTGCCGCACGCTCCCACGGACGACGAGGTGTCCCGACTCACCCCCGGATCGGACCGCGGACGTCCGGACGTCGGGTAGCCTGGAATCCCGTGACAGAGCGCGCGCACCGACTCCCCGGGCGGTCGGACCACCTGACCCGGCACATCTTCGTCACCGGGGGGGTTGCATCCTCTCTCGGCAAGGGCCTGACGGCGAGCAGCCTCGGCCGGCTCCTTCGCTCCCGTGGCCTGCGGGTCACGATGCAGAAGCTCGATCCGTACATCAACGTCGATCCCGGGACGATGAACCCGTTCCAGCACGGCGAGGTGTTCGTCACCGACGACGGGGCTGAGACCGACCTCGACGTCGGCCACTACGAGCGGTTCCTCGACGTGAACCTCGTGGGCTCGGCCAACGTGACGACCGGTCAGGTCTACTCGCAGGTCATCGCGAAGGAGCGCCGGGGCGAGTACCTGGGGGATACCGTCCAGGTCATCCCGCACATCACGGACGAGATCAAGTCCCGCATGCGGTCGCAGGCCTCCGACGAGGTCGACGTGATCATCACGGAGATCGGCGGGACCGTCGGCGACATCGAGTCGCTGCCGTTCCTCGAGGCCGCCCGTCAGGTGCGGCACGACCTGGGCCGCGACAACGTCTTCTTCCTGCACGTCTCGCTGCTGCCGTACATCGGCCCGTCGGGCGAGCTCAAGACCAAGCCGACGCAGCACTCGGTCGCCGCGCTGCGGAACATCGGCATCCAGCCGGACGCGATCGTGCTGCGTGCCGACCGCGACGTGCCGGACAGCATCAAGCGCAAGATCGCGCTGTTCTGCGACGTCGACGTCGAGGGTGTGGTCACGGCGAAGGACGCGCCGAGCATCTACGACATCCCGCGTGTGCTGCACGCCGAGGGCCTCGACGCCTACGCCGTGCAGCGACTGGGACTGCCGTTCCGGGACGTCGACTGGAGCGGGTGGGACGAGCTGCTCGAGCGCGTCCACCAGCCCGCGCACCGCGTGGAGATCGCGCTCGTCGGCAAGTACATCGACCTGCCCGACGCGTACCTCTCGGTGACCGAGGCGCTGCGTGCGGGTGGCTTCCACCACGATGCGAAGGTCGTGATCCGGTGGGTCACGTCCGACGACTGCCAGACGCCCGACGGCGCGCGCTCCGCGCTCGAGGGTGTCGACGCGGTGCTCGTGCCCGGTGGCTTCGGTGTCCGCGGCATCGAGGGCAAGCTCGGCGCGCTGCGCTGGGCCCGCGAGAACCTGGTGCCGACGCTCGGCATCTGCCTGGGCCTGCAGTGCATGGTGATCGAGTACGCGCGCACGGTGCTGGGCCTCGAGGGTGCGTCTTCCTCGGAGTTCGACGACAACCCCGCGCACCCGGTGATCGCCACCATGGCCGAGCAGCGGGCGATCGTGGGCGGCGCCGGGGACCTGGGCGGCACCATGCGGCTGGGCGCGTACGACGCGCTGCTGACGCCGGGTTCCGTGGTCGCCGAGGCGTACGGGGCCACGCGCATCAGCGAGCGGCACCGCCACCGGTACGAGGTCAACAACTCCTACCGCGAGCAGCTCGAGGGCGCCGGCCTGGTGATCTCGGGCGTCTCGCCCGACACCTCGCTGGTCGAGTTCGTCGAGCTGCCGCGCGACGTGCACCCTTACTACGTGTCGACGCAGGCGCACCCGGAGTTCAAGTCCCGTCCGAACCGCGCGCACCCGCTGTTCGCGGGGCTCGTGGGTGCCGCGCTCGCGCGGCAGGACGAGGGCTGAGCGTGCCCCCGGCCGACCCGCGGGACGTCGCGACGTCCCGTGACGTGCTCGAGCACGAGGTCGTCTACCGCGGCCGCGTGTGGGACCTCGCGCGTGACGTGGTCGATCTCGGCGACACCCAGGTGGTGCGTGAGTACGTGGCGCACACCGGCGCGGTCGCGGTGATCGCGCTCGACGACGAGGACCGGGTGCTGCTGCTCTCGCAGTACCGCCACCCGGCGCGGCACGTGCTGTGGGAGCCCCCCGCGGGGCTCCTGGACGTCGCGGGGGAGCCGGCCGTCCTGGCCGCGGCCCGCGAGCTCGCCGAGGAGGCGGACCTGGTGGCCGGCCGGTGGTGGCGGCTCGTCGAGTTCTTCACGACACCCGGGGGATCGTCCGAGCACATCACGGTGTTCCTGGCGCGGGATCTCACGCCGGTCCCCGAGGCCGAGCGGTTCGCCCGCACGGACGAGGAGGCCGCGATGGTGCCGGTGTGGGTGCCGCTCGACGAGGCGGTCGCGGGCGTGCTGGGTGACCGGTTCGCGAGCCCGACCACGACGATCGGCGTCCTGGCGGCCGCCGCGGCCCGCGCACGGGGCTGGTCCACGCTCGAGCAGGTCGCGCTGTAGTCCGAGGTGAACGATGGCGAAGGGCCGGTGCCGTGGCACCGGCCCTTCGCGTCGCGGTCAGCGGCTCGTGCTGCGGCGGTACTGCGCGTTCGCGATCGGGATGAAGACCAGCAGGATCAGCACGGCCCAGATCGCGGTGTAGAGCTCGGCGTTCTGCAGCGGCCACGAGGTCGGCTCCGGCACCTGCGGCGGGATGTTCCCGAACAGCTCACGCGACGCCTGGGTGACGGCCGAGACCGGGTTCCACTCGGCGAACGTCTGCAGCACCTTGGGCAGCGACTCGAGCGGGACGAACGTGTTCGCCACGAACGTGAGCGGGAAGATCACGATGAACGTGGCGTTGTTGAACACCTCGACGCTCGGCACGAGCATGCCCAGCCACGCCATCATCCAGGAGATCGCGTAGGCGAACACGATGAGCAGCGTGAAGCCGAGCACCGCCTCGCCGAACGAGCTGTGGATGCTCCAGCCCACCAGCAGACCGGTCAGGGACATCACGACCAGCACGATGACGTTGTTGACGACGTCGGACAGCGTGCGGCCGGTCAGGACGGCCGACGGTGCCATCGGCAGGGACCGGAACCGGTCGATGATGCCCTTCTTGATGTCCTCCGCGAGTCCGGCGCCGGTGATCGTCGCGCCGAAGATCACGGTCTGGGCGAAGATCCCTGCCATGAGGAACTCGCGGTAGGCGTCCGGGTCGGCGCCGCCCGGCACCTGGATCGCACCGCCGAACACGTACGCGAACAGCAGCACGAACATGATCGGCGAGAGCGTCGTGAAGACCAGCAGGTCCGGGACGCGCTTGATCTTGATGATGTTGCGCCGCGCGACGACGTGCGCGTCGCTGAGCACCGTGGGCATGGGCATCAGGCCGCTCCGTTCGTCGGGGCCGCGTCGTCCGCCGGGCGGCCAGTGAGCGTGAGGAAGACGTCGTCGAGCGTGGGTCTGCGCAGGCCCACGTCGTCGAGCGCGATGCCCGCGTCGTCGAGCAGGCGGAGCCCGTCGGTGAGCGTGCCGACCCCGCCGGTGACGGGCATGAGCAGCGAGCGCCGAGCGGCGTCCACCGTCGCGTGGCCGACCCCCAGCGGCTCGAGCAGCGTGCGGGCCTGCTCGAGCGTGCTGCCGTCCGCGACCGTGAGCTCGAGGCGCTCGCCGCCGACCTGGAGCTTGAGCTGGTCCGCGGTGCCCTGCGCGATGACCTTGCCGTGGTCGATCACGACGATCTCGTCCGCGAGCACGTCGGCCTCCTCGAGGTACTGCGTCGTCAGCAGCAGCGTGGTGCCGTTCGCGACCAGCGTCTGGATGACCGCCCACATGTCGGCCCGGCCGCGCGGGTCGAGGCCCGTGGTCGGCTCGTCGAGGAAGATCACCGGCGGCCGTGCGACGAGAGCGCCCGCCAGGTCGAGCCGCCGACGCATGCCGCCGGAGTACGTGCGGGACGGACGGTCGGCCGCGTCCTCGAGCCGGAACTGCGCGAGCAGCTCGCGCGCCCGCTCACGCGCGCGCACCTTGCCCAGGTGGTAGAGCCGCCCGATCATCTCGAGGTTCTCGAAGCCCGTGAGGTACTCGTCGACCGCGGCGTACTGGCCCGACAGCCCGATCCTGCGCCGCACGGCGCGCGGGTCCCGCAGCACGTCGATCCCCGAGACGTGCGCGGTGCCCTCGTCGGGCCGCAGGAGAGTGGTGAGGATGCGGACGACGGTCGTCTTGCCGGCGCCGTTGGGCCCGAGCAGGCCCAGCACGGTCCCCGACGTGACGGTGAGGTCGACTCCCGCGAGCGCGGTGACGTCCTTGTAGCGCTTGACCAGGCCTCGCGCGACGACGGCCGGGGGGCCGTCCTGCGGGGGTGCCTGCGCGCCGGCGCGGTGCTGGTGCGGGTGCTCGTCGGTCATGCCGCGACTCTAGATGTGACCTCCGACACACGGGCAAGGAGTTTCCGACGGCCGAGGCACGGCGGGATCAGGCGATGCGCTCCCGGGTGCCGAGCCAGACCCGCATGGTGCCCGCCGTGAGCAGCGCCGCGCCGATCAGGTGCAGGTTGACCAGCGCGATCGGCAGGCCGGTCGCGGTCTGCACGTACCCGATGGCCCCCTGGAGCGCACCCAGCGCCAGCAGCGTCCACGCGGCGCGACGCAGCGCGGGCGTCCCCGCGGCGCCGCGCACGCGCCACAGCACGGCGAGCAGCACCGCGGTGAACGCCCACACGGACGCCGCGTGGATCATCGCCATGAGCATCGGGTCGACCGCGAGCCGGTAGCCCACCTCGTCGTCGCCCGAGTGCGGGCCCGCACCGGTGGTCAGGGTGCCCAGCACGAGCACCACGACGAGCAGCGCGACGAGCACGTGCGCGGCGACGCGTGTGACGGGGTCGACGACCACGCGCGGCGGGCCGTCACCCTCGGTCGAACGGTGCAGCAGCACGAGCGACAGCGCGACCAGCACCATCGACACCAGGAAGTGGAACGAGACGAGGATCGGCGGGAGCTCGAGGCGCACGAGCACGCCGCCGATCACGGCCTGGGCCGCGACGCCGGCGAGCGGGACCCAGCCCAGCCGGCGGTAGGCCGTGCTGCGCGTCCGGTCCGGCCACACGACGACCGCGACCGCGACCGCCGCGGCAGCCAGCACGAACGTCATGAGCCGGTTCCCGAACTCGACGAACGGGTGGTACGTCATCGCGTCGTGCAGGCGCGGCACGAACGTGCCCGGCTCGCACTGCGGCCAGGTCGAGCAGCCGAGCCCCGAGCCCGTGAGGCGCACGGCGCCGCCCGTCCCGACGATCGCGACCTGCGTGATCAGGTTCACCACCAGCACGCCTCGCGCGTGGCCTCTCAACCAGCCGCTCACGCGCCGCCACAGCCCGACCAGCGCGTCCCGTGCGCGCGCCGCCGGCGAGCGGGGTCCGGAGGGTGCGGCGGGCGGGGCGGCGTGCGGCGCGGTCACGGCGCCCAGCCTAGGCGGCGACCCGTCCCTCGTCGGCCGTCACGGGTGTGACCTCTGTCCGCGGCGACGGGCCGGCGCACGCGTCGTCGACCTCAGTGCCAGCGGAACAGCCGCGTCGCGCCCCAGCCCAGCGCGGCGGTCCAGCCGACCAGCACGACGACCGACCACGCGGGCATCGCGCCGTGCTGGAACGCACCGCGCATCGCCTCGCCCAGCGCGCCCGAGGGCAGCAGCACCGCGACGTGCTGCAGCGCGCCGGGCAGCCGGTCGGCGGGCACGACGACGCCCCCCGCGAGAGCCAGGAGCAGCAGGGCCAGGTTGGCGACCGCGAGCACGGCCTCGGCGCGCAGCGTCCCGGCGACCAGCAGCGCGAGCGACGTGAACGCCGCGGTGCCGAGCGCGACGGCCAGGAGCGCGAGCCCGACGCCCGCGGCGTCGGGACGCCAGCCGAGCGCGACCGCGGTCAGGCCGATGACGAGCACCTGCACGACCTCCACCACCAGCACGCCCAGCACCTTGCCGGCGATCAGCCCCCCGCGGCCGAGCGGCGTGGTGGACAGCAGCCGCAGCACGCCGTTGCGCCGGTCGAACGCCGAGGCGATCGCCTGCGACGTGAACGACGAGGTCATCACGGCCAGCGCGAGCACACCGGGCGCGAAGAAGTCGATGCGTCGCAGCCCGCCGGTGTCCACGTCGAGCGACTCGACCTGGACCAGCGCGATCAGCGCGAGCACGGGGACGACGACCGTCACGAGCAGCTGCTCGCCGTTGCGGAGGATCGCGCGCGCCTCGAACGCGGTCTGCGCGGCGATGCGTCGCGCCGTGGGTGCGGCGCCGGCGTGCGTGCCCACCGCCGGGCGGTCCGCACCGGTCGTCATCGCAGCTCCCGTCCGGTGAGGTCGAGGAAGACGTCCTCGAGCGTGCGCCGGCCGACCGTGACGCGCGTCGCCAGCACGTCCTGCGCGGCCAGCCAGGCGGTGAGCGCGGCCACGGTCGCGGGGCCGACCGCACCGACGACGGTGTAGGAGCCGGGCGTCACCTCGGCGACCACGGGTCGCGGCCCTCCCGCCGGCGTGACCGCGTCGGCGAGCGCGGCGACGTCGAGCGCGGGCGGTGCGTCCAGCCGCAGCGTGCGGTCCTGCGCGGACGCGACCAGCTCACGCACCGAGCCCTGCGCGATCACGTGCCCGTGGTCGACGACGACCACGTGGTCGGCCAGGTCCTCGGCCTCGTCCATCAGGTGCGTGGTGAGCACCACCGCGACGCCCTCGTCGCGCAGCTCGCGCACGAGCTCCCAGACCGCGTGGCGCGACTGCGGGTCCATCCCTGCGCTCGGCTCGTCGAGGAACGCGACCTGCGGCCGTCCGACGACCGCCGCGGCCAGCGCGAGCCGTTGCCGCTGGCCGCCCGAGAGCCGCCGCACCGTGGTCCGCGCGAACGAGGCGAGGCCGAGCCGGTCCGTGAGCTCGGCCAACGGCCGGGGGTCGGCGTACATGCGCGCGACGTGCTCGAGCATCTGCGCCGCGGGCACGCCGGTGGGCAGGCCGCCGTCCTGCAGCATGACGCCCACGCGGGGACGCAGCTCGCGTGCGTCGGTCCACGGGTCCAGCCCGAGCACGCGGACACGCCCCGCATCGGGTCGGCGCAGCCCTTCGGCGCACTCGATGGTCGTGGTCTTGCCGGCGCCGTTGGGGCCGAGCACGGCGGTCACCTGCCCGGGGCGGGCGGCCAGGTCGAGGCCGTCGACGACGGCGCGGTCGTCGTAGCGCTTGACGAGACCCGCGATCTCGACGGCGTGCTCGACGACGGGGGAGGCGGGCACGGACGACGAGTCTAGGTGTTCCGGCTCATGAGGTTGGTGACGCCTGCGTGGAGGCGTGAGGCCGGGGGCTGGTTGCCGGCGGCGGTGTGGCAGCGATGGTAGTTGTAGTGGACGTTCCAGATCTTGATCGCTGCGGCCCGCTCGGCCTCGGAGGTCCAGATGCGGGCGTAGAGGAGTTCCTCGGCCAGGATCCGGTTGTATCTCTCGACCTTGCCGTTGTGCCGGGGAGTGTGCGGACGGATCCGCTGGTGACGCGAGGCGAACGCGGTCACCGTCCGGGTGAACGCCTTGGCGGTGTAGTTCGCGCCGTTGTCGGTGACCACCCGGACCAGCCGGTTGATGCCGTGGGCGGCGAAGAACGCCCGTGCCCGGCAGAAGAACCCGATCGTGGTCGCTGCCTTCTCGTCGGGCAGGTGCTCGGTGTAGGCCAGTCGGGAGAAGCCGTCGACGGCGGAGTGCAGGTAGACGTAGCCGGCGCGGGCGCCCTTGGTCTTGGCCCGCTGGGCGGCCTTGTCCGCCGCTGAGCCGCGCCCGTGAGCGCGCCAGCCGCCGCCATCGGGGATGCGCCCGACCTTCTTGACGTCCAGATGGACCATGTGACCGGGGTAGCGGGCGGTGATGCGGCCCGCGGTGCGGTTCATCGACCCGTCGGGGTCGATGTCGCGGCGCCGGCTGATGCCCAGGCGGACCAGCCACCGCCCGACGGTCGCGACCGAGACCTGGTGCCCGCGGCGGACCAGCTCGAGGTGGATCGCCCGGGCCGACCACTTGTGCTCCCGGCGCCACGTCTCGATCAACGCGACCAGGTCGGGCTCGAGCTGGGTCGGGGACGCGTGAGGGACACTCGCCCGGTCGGCCAGCCCGACCTCGCCCAACTCGTCGAACCGGGCCTTCCACTTCGACAGGCACTGCCGAGAGATGCCCGCCTCGGCAGCGACGTGAGCGATCGGTCGGTGGGCGCAGCGGCGCACGAGCCGCAGCCGCCCTTCGGGGGTGAACGGGGCGTTAGCGTGGCTCATCGAGGGGTAGGTCCTTCGCGCAGCAGTTGGTTGGTCGCACTTCCATCCTGCCGCCGGGGCCTACCCCTCCCTCACACCCCCAGCCGCGTCACCAACCTCATGAGCCACAACATCTAGGTGCCCCTCCCCGGTGAGCGACGTCACGCCGACGGATGCCGCGCGAAGGCAAGCCTTCCTTGCGCGGAACGAATTCGGCAACAACCATGTTGCCGATATACGAGTGCCCCGGTGGTCGCCGGGGCCGTCGCCGGTTCCGGGAGGTGGGATGAGCGGGATGCTGCCCGTCACGCCGCTCGCGCCCGACGCCACGGCGGACTCGTCGCACGACGCGGGCACGCGTCAGCGTGTGCTGCAGATCGTGGCCGGACAGGGCCCGATCAGCGCGGCCGACCTGGCCACGCGTCTCGACCTGACGCCCGCCGCGATCCGTCGTCACCTCGGCGTGCTGGAGAGCACCGACCAGATCGCGGTGCACGACGGCGCCGAGGTCGGCCCCGTGCGCCGCGGCCGGCCCGCGCGCCGCTACGTGGTGACCACCAACGGGCAGTCCGCGCTCTCGCACCGCTATGCGGAGATCGCCGCGCAGGCGCTGCGCTACCTGGCCGACACCGCGGGGGCCGACGCGGTCGCCGGGTTCGCCGAGCAGCGCGTGGCCGAGCTCGAGCAGCGGCTCGCGGCACGTCTGCGCGACGTCGCCGAGGACGACGTCGCGGCCCGGACCGAGGCGCTCGCGCGTGCGCTCTCGGAGGACGGCTACGCGGCCTCGGCCCGCCCCGTGCCCGGGACGCACGCCGTGCAGCTGTGCCAGGGCCACTGCCCGGTGCAGGACGTCGCGCACGAGTTCCCGCAGCTGTGCGACGCCGAGGCGCGCGCGTTCTCGCGCCTGCTCGGCGTCCACGTGCAGCGCCTGGCCACGCTCGCGCGCGGGGGCCACGTGTGCACCACGAACATCCCGGTCGCCCGCACCCGAGGTCACCGCACACCCACGACGACGAACCCCCCTGTGCTCGCCCCGGAAGGAACGATCGCATGAGTGCACCCACGCAGGACCCGGCACAGCCGATGACGCAGGACGAGGCGATCGCCTCGATCGGCAGCTACAACTACGGCTGGCACGACACGGACACCGCGGGCGCCACGGCACGGCGCGGCCTGTCCGAGGACGTCGTCCGCGAGATCTCGCGGCTCAAGAACGAACCCGAGTGGATGCTCAAGACGCGGCTCAAGTCGCTGCGCATGTTCGACAAGAAGCCCATGCCCTGGTGGGGCGCGGACCTGTCGGGCATCGACTTCGACAACATCAAGTACTTCGTGCGGTCCACCGAGAAGCAGGCGGCCAGCTGGGACGACCTGCCCGAGGACATCAAGAACACGTACGACCGTCTGGGCATCCCCGAGGCGGAGAAGCAGCGCCTCGTGGCCGGCGTCGCCGCGCAGTACGAGTCCGAGGTGGTCTACCACCAGATCCAGGAGTCGCTCGAGGAGCAGGGCGTCATCTTCCTGGACACCGACACGGGCCTGCGCGAGCACCCCGAGATCTTCGAGCAGTACTTCGGCTCGGTCATCCCGCCGGGCGACAACAAGTTCGCGTCGCTCAACACCGCGGTCTGGTCCGGCGGGTCGTTCGTCTACGTGCCGCCGGGCGTGCACGTCGAGATCCCGCTGCAGGCCTACTTCCGCATCAACACCGAGAACATGGGCCAGTTCGAGCGCACGCTGATCATCGCCGACGAGGGCTCGTACGTGCACTACGTCGAGGGCTGCACCGCGCCCGTGTACTCGTCGGACTCGCTGCACTCCGCGGTCGTCGAGATCATCGTCAAGAAGAACGCGCGGGTCCGGTACACGACCATCCAGAACTGGTCGAACAACGTGTACAACCTCGTCACCAAGCGGGCGACCGCGGCCGAGGGCGCGACCATGGAGTGGGTCGACGGCAACATCGGCTCCAAGGTCACCATGAAGTACCCCGCGATCTACCTCATGGGTGAGCACGCCCGCGGCGAGACGCTCTCGATCGCGTTCGCGGGCGAGGGCCAGCACCAGGACGCGGGCTCGAAGATGGTGCACGCGGCGCCCCACACGTCGTCGTCGATCGTCTCGAAGTCGGTCGCGCGCGGTGGTGGGCGGACGTCCTACCGCGGCCTGGTGCAGATCCTCGAGGGTGCGGCGCACTCCGCGAGCAACGTGCTGTGCGACGCGCTGCTCGTCGACCAGATCTCCCGCTCCGACACCTACCCGTACGTCGACGTCCGCGAGGACGACGTGTCGATGGGGCACGAGGCCACGGTCTCGCGCGTGAGCGAGGACCAGCTGTTCTACCTCATGTCCCGAGGCATGCCGGAGACCGAGGCCATGGCCATGATCGTGCGCGGGTTCGTCGAGCCCATCGCGCGCGAGCTGCCCATGGAGTACGCCCTCGAGCTGAACCGCCTCATCGAGCTGCAGATGGAAGGGGCCGTCGGCTGATGACGACCACCACGAACGAGTCGGGGCTGTCCACCGACCACTCGCGCGCCACCGCGGACGGCGCGCACACGCACAGCGTCCGGCCGCCCGCCGCGGTGCCCGAGGCCTCGCGCGCCGAGCGCCGCACGTCCTTCGACGTCGCGGACTTCCCCGTCCCCACGGGACGCGAGGAGGAGTGGCGGTTCGCGCCCGTCGCGCGTCTGGCCCCGCTGTTCGCCGCGGGGACGGACGGCGTGCTGGACGGGCACGGCGTGCTCACGACCGTCGTCGAGTCGCCCGAGGTCTCGGTCGAGATCGTCGACCGCGGTGACGCGCGCCTGGGCGTCGTCGGCAAGCCCGGCGACCGCACCGCCGCAGTCGCGTGGGCGTCCGCGCCGCGCGCGACGCTCGTCACGCTGCCGCGCGAGTCGGTGTCCTCCAAGGTCACCTCCGTGCGCGTCGAGGGCGTCGAGGGTGCGGGCACCGCCGGGGCGCCGCTCGAGCCGAGCGCGGCCCACCTGGTGATCCGGGCCGAGGCCATGGCGCAGGGCACGGTCGTGATCGACCACGTCGGGCACGCCGCGCTCACCGAGACGGTCGAGATCGTGGCCGAGGACGGTGCGCACCTGACGGTCGTCTCCGTGCACGACTGGGCCGACGGCTCGGTGCACGCGGCGTCGCACCGGCTCAAGGTCGGCCGCGACGCGACGGTCAAGCACATCGTCGTGACGCTCGGCGGCGACGTCGTCCGCGTGACGCCCGACGCCGAGTTCGCGGGCGAGGGCGGTTCGGTCACCATGCTCGGGCTGTACTTCGCGGACGCGGAGCAGCACCAGGAGCACCGGCTGTTCGTGGACCACGCGGTCCCGAGCTGCGTGAGCCGGGTGACGTACAAGGGCGCGCTCCAGGGCGCGGGCGCGCACACGGTGTGGGTGGGCGACGTGCTGATCCGCGCGGCGGCCGAGGGCACCGACACGTACGAGCTCAACCGCAACCTGGTGCTCACCGACGGTGCGCGCGCCGACTCGGTGCCGAACCTGGAGATCGAGACCGGGCTCATCGAGGGTGCGGGCCACGCGTCCGCGACGGGTCGCTTCGACGACGAGCAGCTGTTCTACCTGCGCGCGCGCGGCATCCCCGAGCCCGACGCACGCCGGCTCGTGGTGCGCGGCTTCTTCGCCGAGCTCGTGCACGAGATCGGCGTGCCGGAGGTCGAGGAGCGGCTCATCGCGGCCATCGAGTCCGAGCTCGAGGGTGCGATGTCGGTGCTCGACCAGGCCCCGGGTGCCGGCACCACGCCCGCCGGGACGAGCGCATGACCGCACAGCTCGCCTGCTACGCCTCGGACGTCCCGACGGGCGGCACGCTGCGCGTCGAGCTCGAGGCCGAGACGGGCACCGTCGAGGTCGCGCTGGTGCGCGACGACGACGGCGAGCTGCACGCGATCAGCGACATCTGCTCGCACGGCGCCGTCTCGCTGTCCGACGGCGAGGTCGAGGGCTGCACGATCGAGTGCTGGCTGCACGGGTCGCGGTTCGACCTGCGCAGCGGCAAGCCGCTCGGCCCGCCGGCCGTCACCCCGGTCCCCGTCTACCCGGTCACGCTGGACGGCGAGCGCGTGCTCGTCGACGTCGACCGGACCCTCTAGACCCCCCTGACTAGGAGCAACCCCGCATGACCACCCTGGAGATCCGCGGCCTGCACGTCAGCGTCGAGACCAAGGAGGGCCCCAAGCCCATCCTGCGCGGTGTGGACCTGACCGTGAACAGCGGCGAGACGCACGCGATCATGGGCCCGAACGGCTCGGGCAAGTCGACGCTGGCCTACTCGCTGGCCGGCCACCCCAAGTACCAGATCACCGACGGCACCGTGCTGCTCGACGGCGAGGACGTCCTGGCGATGTCCGTCGACGAGCGTGCGCGCGCCGGCATGTTCCTGGCGATGCAGTACCCGGTCGAGGTGCCGGGCGTGTCGGTCTCGAACTTCCTGCGCACCGCGAAGACGGCGATCGACGGCCAGGCCCCGCCGCTGCGCACGTGGGTCAAGGACGTCAAGGGCGCGATGGAGAACCTGCGCATGGACGCGGCGTTCTCGGAGCGGTCCGTCAACGAGGGGTTCTCGGGCGGTGAGAAGAAGCGCCACGAGATCCTGCAGATGGAGCTGCTCAAGCCGCGCATCGCGATCCTCGACGAGACGGACTCCGGCCTCGACGTCGACGCGCTGCGCATCGTCTCGGAGGGCGTGAACCGCGTGCGCTCGAGCACCGAGGTGGGCGTGCTGCTCATCACGCACTACACGCGCATCCTGCGCTACATCACCCCGGACTTCGTGCACGTCTTCGTCGACGGCCGGATCGCCGAGGAGGGCGGCCCGGAGCTCGCCGAGCGCCTCGAGAACGAGGGCTACGACCGCTACCTGGCCCAGGCCTGAACCGACCTGCTGCGCGTGGGTGAGGGCATCGGTCCTCACCCACGCCGGATCGAGGGGACCGCAGTGAGCACGACTCTCCAGGCCGCGGAGCTCGCGGCCGTGCGGGCGGACTTCCCGCTGCTCGCGCGCACGCTGCGCGACGGACGCCCGCTGGTCTACCTCGACTCGGGTGCGACGTCGCAGAAGCCCGACGTCGTCCTGGACGCCGAGCAGGACTTCTACCTGCAGCGCAACGCCGCGGTGCACCGCGGTGCGCACCAGCTCGCCGAGGAGGCGACCGAGGCGTTCGAGGACGCGCGGGCGCGCGTCGCGGCCTTCGTCGGCGCGTCGCCCGGCGAGATCGTCTGGACGACGAACGCCACGGCCGGCATCAACCTGGTGGCGTACGCGCTCTCGAACGCGACCGCGGGCCGCGGGGGAGCAGCCGCACGCCGGTTCGCGCTCGCCCCGGGCGACGAGATCGTCGTCACCGAGGCCGAGCACCACGCGAACCTGGTGCCGTGGCAGGAGCTCGCGGCGCGCACGGGTGCGACGCTGCGCTGGATCGGTGTCACCGACGACGGCCGGCTCCGTACCGACGAGCTCGCGACCGTGGTCACCGACCGCACGCGGGTGCTCGCGTTCACGCACGCGTCCAACGTCACCGGCGCCGTGACCGACGTCGCGGCGTTCGTCGCGCGGGCGCGCGAGGTGGGTGCGCTGACGGTGCTGGACGCGTGCCAGTCGGTGCCGCACCTGCCCGTGGACCTGCACGCCCTCGGCGTCGACTTCGCGGCGTTCTCGGGCCACAAGATGCTGGCACCCACGGGCGTCGGGGCGCTGTACGGGCGCCGGGAGCTGCTCGAGGCCATGCCGCCCGTCACCACGGGCGGCTCGATGGTCGAGGTCGTGACCATGGAGGCGACCACGTACGCGCCGCCGCCGCAGCGGTTCGAGGCGGGCACGCAGATGGTGTCGCAGGCCGTCGCGATGGGTGCGGCCGCCACGTACCTGTCCGACCTGGGCATGGCCGCGGTCGCGGAGCACGAGGCGCAGATCGCGGCCGCGCTGCTCGAGGCGGTCGCCTCCGTGCCGGGCGTCCGGGTGATCGGCCCGCTCGACACGCGTGACCGGCTCGCTGCGGTGTCCTTCGTGGTCGACGGCGTGCACGCGCACGACGTCGGCCAGGTGCTCGACGACGCGGGCGTCGCGGTGCGCGTGGGTCACCACTGCGCGCAGCCGCTGCACCGACGGTTCGGCGTCGCTGCCACCGCGCGCGCGAGCGCCGCGATCTACACGACGCTCGACGAGGTCGCCGTGTTCCGGGAAGCGCTGGCGGGGGTGCGCGCGTTCTTCGGTCTGACGGACGACGTGACCCGCGAGGGAGTGGCATGACCAGCTCGATGGAGCAGTTGTACCAGCAGGTGATCCTGGACCACGCCAAGCACCCGCACGGGCGGGGCCTGGGCGGCGCTGCCGAGGGCGCCCGCACGGGCGAGTCGCACCAGGTCAACCCGACGTGCGGCGACGAGGTGACGCTGCAGGTCGACGTCGACGACGCCGGTGTGGTGCGCGGGCTGCGCTGGGAGGGCCAGGGCTGCTCGATCTCGCAGGCCTCGGTCTCCGTGCTGCACGACCTGGTGCTCGACCAGCCGCTGCCGACCGTGGACGGGCTCGCGGGCTCGTTCCGGGCCCTCATGCAGTCCCGCGGCGCGGGCCTGGACGACGACGACGAGCAGGAGGCCCTCGGCGACGCCGCGGCGTTCACCGGCGTCGGCAAGTACTCCGCACGCGTCAAGTGCGCCCTGCTCGGCTGGGTCGCGTTGAACGACGCCCTGATCAAGACCGGTTCCCGGGAGGACGCATGACCACGCCCACCACTCCGTCACCGACGACCGTCGCGGACGTCGAGGAGGCGATGCGCGACGTGATCGACCCCGAGCTCGGGATCAACGTCGTCGACCTCGGCCTCGTGTACGGGATCATGCTCGAGCAGAACACCGCGGTCATCGACATGACGCTCACGTCCGCGGCCTGCCCGCTGACCGACGTCATCGAGGACCAGTCGGCGCAGGCGCTCGACGGCCTGGTCGACGGCTTCCGCATCAACTGGGTGTGGATGCCGCCGTGGGGCCCGGAGAAGATCACGTCCGACGGCCGCGAGCAGATGCGCGCGCTCGGCTTCAACATCTGAGCGGTGCCGCCCGCGCGCGCCGCGTGCGCGGGCGGCCTCAGCGCAGGCCGACGCAGTCCTGCGCCCAGAACGGGTCGGTGTACACGAGCCGGCCGGTCATCCACGGCTCGTACGCCGGCAGCACGGCCACCTGGAACGCCGGGGCGGGGATCCGGGACGACGGGGCCTCGAACCCGAGCGGGTGCGCGGGCGCCCAGCCGCGCGTCGCGTAGAAGCCGGGGTCACCCTCCAGGAACAGCAGCGGCCAGCCCTCGGCGGCCGCGCGTGCCTGCGCGGCGGCGAGCAGCGCGGTGCCGATACCCCGGCCCTGCGCGTGCGGCGCCACCGCGAGCGGGCTGAGCACGAGCACCTCGACCAGCCGCTCGGGTGCGTCCAGCCACGAGCGCGTGAGCAGGGTGTGGCCGACGACGCCGTCGGCGTGCCGCGCGACGAGCGACAGTGCCGGCACGAAGGCGGACGATGCGCGAAGCGCGTCCAGGAGGGCGGCTACCCGCTCGCCCTCGTCGCCGAACGCGATGCGCACCACCTCCCGGACCGCGGCGACGTCATCGGGTGTCTCCGGTGAGATCTGGGTGCGCACACCGCACCCTCGCACCCGGGCGGGCGGGCGCGCACCGGGTTTCCGGCTGCTCCGACCGACCGGCGGTGCGTACACGGCTCGCGGCCGCGGTGGCGCCTCGTCCGGGCGGTGCTGAACCGTTTCGCCAGGGGTGCGGGGGATGCCGGGCCGGACGGCGTCGTGTCACTTTGTCCGTATCCCCACCCGCCGGACGTGGATGTCCGGACGCCGGAGGTGTGAACGCTAACAGCGCGGGGGGGAGTGCGGCACGAGGGGGACGGGGGTTCGCCGTGGTCGACGTCGGTGTCGAGAACGATCTCCAGGCCCTCGTCCGCCGCGCCCGCGCCGGGACACGGCCGGGCCAGCCCACGGCGGTGCGACCGCACCGCCTGACAGAGAGTGAGACGCTGATGCACACGACATCCCGACCACGCGGGCGGGGCGCCCGACGCGGACGCACCACCGCCGTCGTCGCGATCGCCGCGCTCGTGATGAGCGCGTTCGTCGCGCTGGCAGGGCCCGCGCAGGCCGCGAGCACGCTCGGCGCCTCCGCCGCCGAGCGCGGTGGCCGGTACTTCGGGGCGGCCGTCGCGGCGGGCAGGCTCGGTGACCCGACCTACTCCGCGATCCTCGACCGCGAGTTCAACTCGGTGACGGCCGAGAACGAGATGAAGTGGGACGCGACGGAGCCGTCGCCGAACTCCTTCAGCTACGGCCGCGGCGACCAGATCGTCAACCGCGCGCTGTCCCGCGGGATGAAGGTCCGTGGCCACGCGCTCCTGTGGCACGCGCAGATGCCGGGCTGGGCGCAAGGGCTGTCCGGCTCCGCGCTGCGCAGCGCGGCGCTCAACCACGTCACGAAGGTCGCGACGTACTACCGCGGCAAGGTCTACGCCTGGGACGTGGTGAACGAGGCGTTCGCGGACGACGGCCGGGGGAGCCGGCGTGACTCGAGCCTGCAGCGCACGGGCAACGACTGGATCGAGGCCGCGTTCCGCGCGGCCCGGGCCGCCGACCCGAACGCCCGGCTCTGCTACAACGACTACAACACCGACGGCGTCAACGCGAAGAGCAACGCGGTGTACGCCATGGTCCGCGACTTCAAGGCACGCGGCGTGCCGATCGACTGCGTGGGCTTCCAGGCGCACCTGGGCACGAGCCTGCCGGGCGACTTCCAGGCCAACCTGCAGCGGTTCGCCGACCTGGGCGTCGACGTGCAGCTCACCGAGCTCGACATCCAGCAGGGCGGCAACCAGGCGGCGATGTACGGCGCCGTGACCCGGGCATGCCTGGCCGTGGCCCGGTGCACCGGCATCACCGTGTGGGGCATCCGGGACACGGACTCCTGGCGCACGGGCGCCAACCCGCTGCTGTTCGACGGCAACGGCAACAAGAAGCCCGCCTACACCGCGGTGCTCGACGCGCTGAACTCCGGCGGCGGGAACCCCGGCACACCGACCGTGGACACGTCCGCGTGGTACGTGCTGGTCAACCGCAACAGCGGCAAGGCGTTGGACGTCTACAACCTGGCGACCACCGACGGTGCGCGGATCACGCAGTGGGCGCGCAACGACGGCGCGTGGCAGCGGTGGCAGTTCGTGAGCACCGGTGACGGGTACTACCGCGTCCGGTCCCAGCACTCGGGCAAGGTGCTCGACGTCTCGGGCCGGTCCATGGCCGACGGGGGCCCGGTCATCCAGTGGACGGACAACAACGCCGCGAACCAGCAGTGGCGCGTCACGGTCTCGGGCGGGTACGCGACGCTCGTCAACCGCAACTCGGGCAAGGCGCTCGAGGTGCAGGGTGCCTCGACCGCCGACGGCGCGAACGTCGTCCAGTACACCAGCTGGAACGGCGCCAACCAGCAGTGGCAGCTCGTCCGCGTCGGGTGAGAGGCACGGCCCCGGGCAGGGGGCGGTGCTCGGTCCGGCCGTCGTCGGCAGTGACGACGGCCGGACCGGCCGGGATCAGCGGTAGCTCGGGCGCAGCCGCACGCGCGGCTGGTGCTTGGCGGACTCCTTGCTGATCTCCACGATGCTCGACCGGGACGCGACGAAGTCGCTGAACGACGAGTAGCCGAGCGGACGTTCGACGAACGCGGGGTCGAGCCGCATCATCTGGTTCTTGACCTCGCCGTAGGACAGCCACGGCTCGTCGTCCTTCTTCGCGTGCACCAGGCGCATCGCACGCATGAGCAGCTGGGTGGCGCGGCGCTGCGCCGCCCGGTCACCGGGTGCGGCCGCAGGCGGAGCGGCGGCCTGGCCGCCGTCCCCGGCGGGCGCACCCGTCGGGGGCGGCGTGGCCGCGGTCGTGGGCTCCGGGGCCAGCGCCTCGGGCTCGTCGTCGTCCTCAGGCGTGGTGCTCGCGTCCAGCAGCGCGTCGTAGTCCGCGAACTCGTCGCACGCGGACATGAGCGAGCGGCTCGTGGACCCCGCGACCCCGACGCCGATCACCGTCCGGCCGAGCCGCTTGGCCCGCTGCGCGAGCGCGATGTAGTCCGAGTCGCCCGCGATGATCACGACGTGCGTGAGGTCCTCGAGGCGGAACAGGTCCTCGATGACGTCGACCGCGAGCCGGATGTCCGCGCCGTTCTTCATGCGCGGACCCACGGGGAACAGCTGCGTGAGGTCGACCGCGCGATCGATGAGCTGCTGGTGGTAGCCCGCGTTGACCGGCTGCGACCAGTCGGCGTACGCACGGCTGACCACGACACGCCCGAACGACGACGCGTAGTCGATGATCGCGTCCACCTCGACGCGCGCGGCCTGCAGCTTGGCCGGGACCTCACCGCCTGCGTCCAGGCGGTGGTGCCGGGCGTCGTCCGACTGGAACGCGCCGCGACGGTGCACCTGGTCGTACCGGGAGATCACGATGTTGTCGAAGTCGATGTAGACGGCGACGCGGGCGGAGTCCTCGGCGGTGGTCATGGCGCGAGTCTGCCGCAGGTCGTACGCCGGGGCGGTGCGCCGTCCCGGGCGCGGGCCGCTGACGTGGTCAGAGCGAGTCGGCGGCGAACGTGTCGCACGCCGCGACGTTGCCCTGCTCGTAGCCGCGCGTGAACCACCGCTGGCGCTGCTCGCTCGAGCCGTGCGTCCAGGAGTCGGGGTTGACGCCGCCCTGCTGCTGCTCCTGGATGTGGTCGTCACCGACCGTGGCGGCCGCGTCGAGCGCCTGCGCGAGCTCGTCGGACGAGATGGGTTCCAGGTACGTCACGCCGGTGTCCGGGTCCTTCGTGGTGGCGGCGTGGCCGGCCCAGAGCCCGGCGTAGCAGTCGGCCTGCAGCTCGAGGCGCACCGAGTCCGAGTCCGCACCCGTGCCGCTGCGATCGGCCTCGTCGAAGATGCCCGTGACGTGCTGCATGTGGTGCCCGTACTCGTGCGCGACGACGTACATCTCGGCGAGCGGACCGCCCTGCGCGCCGAACTGGCTGCTCAGCGTGTCGAAGAAGCCGAGGTCGAGGTAGATCGACTGGTCGGGCGGGCAGTAGAACGGCCCGGTCGCCGCCGAGGCCTGGCCGCAGCCGGTGGCGGTCCCGTCCGTGAAGGAGACGACCTCCGGGATGTCCGCGCGCGCGTCGGACAGCGCGGGCGCCCAGTAGGTGTCGAGTGCGTCGACCGTGGCCGAGAGGCGGCACGTGCGGTCCGTGTTGGCCTCCTGCGCGCTGCACACGTCGACCGTGCTCTCCTGCTCGGGTCCGCCACCACCGCCGCCGAGCAGCGCGCTCGGGTCGATGTTGCCGCCCGAGAGCAGCGCGATGGCCAGCACCACGAGCAGGCCGACGCCACCGATGCCGCCACCGATCGCCGCGCCGCGACCGCCGCCGCTGCGCGTCCGGACCCGGCCCCCGCCGAAGCTGCCACCCTCCTGGAACGTCACGCCACGGACGCTAGTCGCCCCGTGCGGTCCGCGCGCGTCCGGACGGACCGTGCGCCGTCGGGCCTTCGGGCTCGCCGATGCCGCGCGCCGCGAGCGCTTCCCCGGTGGCGCGCGCGTGACCGACCATCCGGACCGCGGCGGGTGCGACGAGCGCGACCGGGTTCCGCTCCAGCCCGCGCGCGCGCGCTGCGTCCCGTGACTCGTGCGCCGAGCGCACCAGCACGGGGATCGAGCTCAGCATGAGGCCGCTCGCGAGCGCGACGGTCTGGGGAGGCAGACCCACGTGCCGGAGCGGTCGTGCGGCGCGCTGGACGACGTCGAGCAGCGTGTCGGACCGGGTCGTCGCGGTCACGGCGGTCGCGAGCAGCACGAGTGCGACCAGGTCGAGCGCCGCCTCGAGGCCCGTGGCCCAGCCCCGCGTCCACGTCTGCAACCCGCCCACGAGTGCGGCGACCACCAGGGTGGCGCGCAGCCCGCGCCGCGTGCGGTGCCAGGACAGCCGCGCTGCGAGGTGCACCGCGACCGTTGCGGTGAGCGCGACGAGCGCGCTGACCGGTCCGCGCACGAGCACGACGGCGACCCCCGCGACCGCGAGCACGACCAGCTTGGCCACGGCGGGCATGCGGTGGACCGGTGACGTGCCGGGCTGGTGGAGCCCCAGGGGGCCGGTCCAGGTGGGTCGCAGCGGTCCTGCGGTCATGCGGGGGCCGGTCCGGTGCGTGTGGCGAGCGCCGCGCGGTCGCGCATCAGCGCGCGGTACCGGGCGACCGCCTCGGCCGGCTCGCCGTCGTGCACCACGTCCCCGTCGTCGACCATCAGGACCCGGTCGGCGCGCAGCGCGGCCTCGAGGTCGTGCGTGACCTCCACCACCTGCTGGGGCAACGAGGCCAGGAGCTCGTCGACCACGTCGCGCCACCGCAGGTCCAGGAGCGTGGTCGGCTCGTCGCAGACCAGGACGTCGGGCGACGTGGCGAGCACGCTGGTCAGCGCGAGCAGCTGCCGTTGCCCGCCGGACAGCGCGTGCACGGGCAGCTCGGCGCGCTCGGCCAGCCCCACGCGCGCGAGCGCGTCACGCGCGCGCTCGTCGCGGCGCGCAGCGTCCGGCTCGAGGCGACGCAGTGAGAGCGCGACGTCCTCGAGCGGGGTCGGCATCACGATCTGGGCGTCGGGGTCGGTGAACACGAACCCGACGCGCCGCCGCACCGCGGGCCCGTCGGCGTCGGTGTCGAGGCCGTCCACCCGCACGTGCCCGGCCGAGGGCAGGACGAGCCCGTTGAGCAGCCGCGCGAACGTCGACTTGCCCGAGCCGTTCGCGCCGATCACCGCGATGCGACGCTCCGTCAGCCGCAGCGACACGGGGCCGAGCAGGCGCGTGACGGTGTCGGGCCCGCCCGCGGGGTCGGGCGTCCAGGCCGTGACCAGCGCGTCGTGCAGCTCGATCATCGGCGGCGCAGCAGGTCCGGGTAGTGCGCGAAGACCGCGGTCGCGACCGCCGCGGCGAGCAGCGTCTTCAGCACGTCGCCGGGGAAGTACACCGCGCCGTAGCCGAACGCCTCGGCCCAGGTGGCCGGGATGCGCACGACCATCCCGAGGATGCCGAGGGGGTGGATGGTCAGCGCGCTCGCGACCAGCCCGCTCGCGACGAGCACCAGGTAGCGGGCGCGCCCGGTCACGCCAGAGGCCGCACCCGCGAGCCAGCCGGCGAGCGCCGCGCCCAGCGGGAACGCCAGCAGGTAGCCCACCGACGCGCCCGCCAGGACGCCGAGGCCACCGGCACCGCCTGCGAAGACGGGCACGCCCGCGAGGCCCACGGCGACGTAGAGGAGCGTGGCGAGCGCGCCACGCCGCCAGCCCAGGACGAGGCCCGTGAGGATCACGCCGAAGGTCTGGAGCGTGATCGGCACGCCCGTGCCCGTGGGGATGCCGGGCAGGATCGCGCACACCGCGATGAACGCCGCGAACGACGAGACGAGCGCGACGTCCGTCGCGAGCGAACGGCTCCGTGCGGCGGGCGTGGGCAGCGGGGCGGTCGCGGGTGCGGGGCGTGCGTCGGTCACGGGTCTGCTCCTCGGTGGGGTGGCTCGTGCGCTCGTCGGCGCCGCGGTGACAGATATTGCGGCAGGTCGTCACGCTAGTGGTCGTTAGGATTGACGGCGCTTGTGCGTGCGACCAAGACGCGCTGAGCCTTTCCGGAGGAAACCACCACGTGATCACAGCCCAGGGCGTCGGCCTGCGCATCGGCGCACGCGAGCTCCTCGCCGAGACGTCCTTCCGGATCGCGGCGGGGGACCGCATCGGCCTCGTCGGCCGCAACGGGGCCGGCAAGACCACGCTGACCAAGACGCTCTCGGGTCAGACGCAGCCGTCCTCCGGCACGATCTCGCGCTCGGGCGAGGTGGGCTACCTGCCGCAGGACCCCGCGTCGGGTGACCTGGGCGTGCTCGCGCTGGACCGCGTGCTGTCCGCGCGCGGCCTCGACGAGATCGTCCGGGCCATGCGGGCCACGGAGACGCTCATGGCGAGCACCGACGACGCCGAGCGGGAGAAGGCCATGGAGCGCTACACGCGCCTCGAGGCCCGCTTCACGGCCGCGGGCGGGTACGCCGCGGAGTCCGAGGCGCACCGCATCACGGCCAACCTGGGCCTCGACGACCGTGTGCTGGGTCAGTCGCTCGGGACGCTGTCCGGCGGTCAGCGCCGCCGGGTCGAGCTCGCGCGCATCCTGTTCTCGGGCGTCGACACGCTGCTGCTCGACGAGCCGACCAACCACCTGGACGCCGACTCGATCGCGTGGCTGCGCGACTACCTCAAGACCTACTCGGGCGGGTTCGTGGTGATCTCGCACGACGTCGAGCTGCTGCGCGCGACCGTGAACAAGGTGTTCCACCTGGACGCCAACCGCGCCGCGCTCGACCAGTACAACCTCGGCTGGGACGCGTACCTGCTGCAGCGGGAGACCGACGAGAAGCGCCGCCGTCGCGAGCGGGCCAACGCCGAGAAGAAGGCCGCCGCGCTCATCGCGCAGGCCGACAAGATGCGTGCCAAGGCCACCAAGGCGGTCGCCGCCCAGAACATGGCGCGCCGTGCCGAGAAGATGCTCACCGGTCTGGAGGCCGCGCGCGTGAGCGACAAGGTCGCCCGGCTGCGCTTCCCGGAGCCCGCCGCATGCGGCCGGACCCCGCTGACCGCGTCGGACCTGTCGAAGTCCTACGGGTCGCAGGAGGTCTTCACGGGCGTCGACCTGGCGATCGACCGCGGGTCGCGCGTCGTCGTGCTGGGCCTCAACGGCGCGGGCAAGACGACGCTGCTGCGCATGCTCGCCGGTCTGGAGCGTCCGGACACGGGTGAGGTGCACCCCGGCCACGGGCTCAAGCTCGGCTACTACGCGCAGGAGCACGAGACGCTCGACCTCGACCGCACGGTCGTGGAGAACCTGCGCACGGCCGCACCGGACCTCACCGACACGCAGGTGCGCTCGGTGCTCGGCTCGTTCCTGTTCTCGGGTGACGACGCGGACAAGCCCGCGCGCGTGCTGTCCGGCGGGGAGAAGACCCGGCTCGCGCTCGCGGCGCTCGTCGTGTCCTCGGCGAACGTGCTGCTGCTCGACGAGCCGACCAACAACCTGGACCCGGCCAGCCGTGAGGAGATCCTCGCGGCGCTGCGCGGCTACAAGGGCGCGGTCGTGCTCGTCAGCCACGACGAGGGCGCGGTCGCGGCGCTCGACCCCGAGCGCGTGCTGCTGCTGCCCGACGGTGACGAGGACCTGTGGAGCGCGGACTACCTCGACCTGATCACGCTGGCCTGAGGGGTCACGCGCGCAGGTCGTCCTCGAGCTGCGCCTCGATCAGGGCGTCCTCCTCCGCCTCCGCGCGCCCCTCGCGCCGGCGGGGACGGCGTCGTGCGGGCGCGGGCTGCCGGTCGTCGTGGACCGGCGTCCGCCCCGCGGCGACGCCGGGCTCGTCGAGCCCGGTGCCCACCGCGGGCGGCTCCGGTGCAGGCTCACGCGTCGGGTCGAACACGCCGTCGCGCTCGTCGACCAGCTCGCGTCGGGCGAGCCAGGACAGGCCGAGCAGCGCCCCGAGCGCGAACACCCACCACTGGAACGCGTACGACAGGTGCGAGCCGGGGTCCAGGTCGGGCTCCGCGAGCGGCGCGGGCAGGACCTGCGGCGCCGGGTCCTCGGAGACGCGCTGACCGTACGCTCCGGTGAAGGCCTCGGTCCGTTCCGGCAGACCACCCGCGGGGAGCACCTGGGCCGGGGCGATCGCGTGCACCCAGCCGGGTGACGCGGTGCGCGACGACGGCCGCTCGGCGGTGCGCAGGCGCACGACGAGCGTGACCTCGCCCGTGGGCGGCGCGGGGACGTCGACCGCCTGGCTCGCGTCCTCGCCCGTGGGCACCCACCCGCGGTCGACGACGAGGACCGCGCCCGAGGCCGAGTCCTGGAACGGCACGAGCACGTGGTACGCGGGGTTCTGGTCCACGGGCCGGTTGCGCAGCATCACGGTCGCCTCGGGCAGGTAGCGGCCCGTGAGCGTCACGGGGCGCCACTGCGCGTCGTCGGGCAGAGGTGACGTGGGCTCGGGCAGCACGTCCACGACCGGGCGGGGTGCCGCGTCGTAGTTGGCCTCCACGATCGCGATCTGCGCGTCCCGCCACTCGTGCCGGTGCCACTGCCAGCGGCCCAGGAACACGCACGCGGTCGCCACCAGCACGCCCACCAGCACCAGCGCGGTCGCGCGCCGCCGGGCTGGGGTCACGGCCGACCCGCGGCCGTCACGACGGCTCCGCCGCCGGCCCGGTGCGCTCGAGCGCGTCCACGGGCACGGTGTCGCGCAGGAACCCCCGGACGTCCAGGTACTGCGTGAGGTGCTCGCGGTGGTCCTCGCACGCGAGCCACACCTTGCGCCGCTCGGCGGTGTGCAGCTTCGGGTTGTTCCACAGCAGGCCCCACGCGGGCTCGTTGCGGCACCGCCGTGCGCTGCACACGAGCTCGTCGACGGCATCCGGCGCGAACAGGTTCAACGGTCACTCCCCAGCTCACCGGGACGGCCCCCGCCGGGCAGCATCCGCGGGTCGACGAACACCTCGACGTCCCTGCGCTCGCGGCCCGCGTTCGCGAGCAGCACCGCCACGTAGGGCAGGACCACGGCAGCGACGATCAGCACCAGCGAGAACCACGTCGGCACGTGGGACCACGTGACGATCGCGAGCAGGAAGCACAGCACGCGGACGCCCATCTGCACCAGGTAGCGGCGCTGGCGGCGCGCCACGTCCTGCGACAGCGGCTCGGGTGCCGCGCTGATGCGGTGCACCTCGGGCTCGCGGCGGTTGCTCACCCCACGATCGTACGTCCCGGTGGCGCGGCGGCGGGTCGCCGTTTTGTGGGGCTCCCACAACTGTCCGCCCGCAAACTGTGCCGTGCCGGTGCCCCGGGCCGCGCGTGGGCTCGGCTACCGTCGTGAACCGTGCCTGAGACATCCGACAACGCGACCACCCAGCCGGCCGTCGCCCCGACCGCGCCCGAGCGGGCGCCCCGCGTCGTGCTCGTGACCGGCGCGAACCGCGGCATCGGCCGTGCGATCGCCGAGCGTTTCGTGGCCGCGGGGGACCGGGTCGCCACGCTCTACCGCTCGGGCGACCTGCCCGACGGCGTGCTGGGCGTCGTCGGCGACGTGCGGGACAGCGCGTCGGTGGACGCCGCGTTCAGCCAGGTCGAGGCCGAGCTCGGACCGGTCGAGGTGCTCGTCGCGAACGCGGGCATCACGCGTGACCAGCTCCTCATGCGGATGACCGACGAGGAGTTCGACGACGTGCTCGACGTCAACCTCAAGGGCGCGTTCCGCTGCGTGCGGCGGGCCAGCAAGCCGATGATCCGGCTGCGCCGCGGCCGCATCGTCCTGATCTCGTCCGTCGTCGGCCTGTACGGCGGCCCGGGCCAGGTCAACTACGCCTCCTCCAAGGCGGCGCTCGTGGGCATGGCCCGCTCGATCACGCGTGAGCTCGGCGGGCGCGGGATCACCGCCAACGTCGTCGCCCCCGGGTTCATCGACACGGACATGACGCGTGCGCTGCCCGAGGCCACGCAGGCGTCCTACCGCGCGGCGGTCCCCGCGGGCCGCTTCGCCCAGCCCGACGAGGTCGCCGCCGCCGTCGAGTTCATCGCCTCGCCCGAGGCCGGCTACATCAGCGGAGCCGTGCTGCCGGTCGACGGCGGCCTCGGCATGGGCCACTGACGCACCCCCTGACCGCTCCAGCAGAAGAGAGACCACGCATGGGCCTGCTCACCGGCAAGAAGCTGCTCGTCACCGGCGTCCTGACCGACGGATCGATCGCGTTCCACGTCGCGCGCCTGGCCCAGGAGGAGGGCGCCCAGGTGGTGCTCACATCCTTCGGACGTCAGTTCCGGCTCACCCAGGCGATCGCGCGCCGCCTCCCGCAGGAGGCGCCCGTCGTGCAGCTCGACGTCACGGACGCCGAGGACCTGGCCGCGCTCGCGGACCGCGTGCGCGAGGCCGGCCTGGACTCGCTCGACGGCGTGGTGCACTCCATCGGCTTCGCGCCGCAGTCCGTCATGGGCGGCAACTTCCTGGCGGGTGAGTGGGCGGACGTCGCCACGGCGCTCGAGGTCTCGGCGTACTCGCTCAAGTCGCTCGCGGTCGCGGCGCAGCCGCTGCTCACGGGTGGCGGCTCGATCGTCGGCCTCACGTTCGACGCGAAGTTCGCGTGGCCGGTGTACGACTGGATGGGCGTGGCCAAGGCCGCGTTCGAGTCGACGTCGCGCTACCTGGCGCGCGACCTGGGCGCCTCGGGTGTGCGCGTGAACCTGGTCTCCGCGGGGCCGATCCGCACCACCGCCGCCAAGTCCATCCCGGGCTTCGAGGCGATGGAGGCGAACTGGTCCACGCGTGCGCCGCTCGGCTGGGACGTGACGGATCCCGAGCCCACCGCGCGCGCCGTGGCGGCCCTGCTCTCCGACTGGTTCCCCGCGACGACGGGCGAGATCGTGCACGTCGACGGCGGTGTGCACGCGATGGGTCAATGACCCGCAAAGTCACGTGCCCACGGGGTCAACTTCCGCGCCGACGTGCCGATAGGTAGGTCAGTGCAGGAGCTGGACCAGGGGAGTGGCATGGACGTCGCAGCCGACAACGTCGCGGATCGCGTCGCGCAGTACCGCAAGGCTCTCGACGAGGAGCGTGCGGCACGCGCCCGGGCGTCCGCCGAGGAACGTCGGTCCGTCGAGCTCGTCGAGCTCGCGGCGCGGACTCTGTTCGAGCGCCGGCCCGCGCACGCGGGACTGCGGTTCGACGCGCTGCCGATGTGGGCGCAGTGGGTGCGTGAGAGCTACCTCGAGGACGCCCGGGCCGTGCTGGTCGCGATCGGGGCGCTCGCACCCGACGAGGCGGCGCGCCGTGACCCGTACGAGCGGCTGGCCCTCGCGGCGACCGAGTCGGCCCAGCCGGTGGCGATCAGCCCGCGCGGGCCTGCGCAGAGCGGGACCTCACGTCCCGCGATGCCGACCGAGGTGCCGGACGTGTTCGTGCTGTCCGAGCAGGACGTGCAGGACCTGGGCCGCACCGCGGTGGTGCAGTCGCTCGCCTGGCACCCGGGGTCCGCCGACCGCTGACGGTCCTCGCACGTACCCACGGACGGGCGCCGCGGCCGGTCGCGGGAGCGCGTGCGCGCGTGTGGCACGCTGGTCGCGTGACCACCTCCCGCCGCCTGGTGCTCCTGCGGCACGCCAAGGCCGAGCACCCCGACGGCATGCCCGACCACGAGCGTCCGCTCGCGCTGCAGGGGCGACGCCAGTGCCCCGGCGTCGGCGCCGCGCTCGAGCAGGCGGGCATCGCACCGGACCTCGTCTGGTGCTCGTCGGCCGTGCGCACCCGGCAGACGTGGGAGCTCGTGCGTGCGTCGCTGGCCGCCGAGCCGCGCGTGGAGTACCGCGACGAGGTGTACGACGCGGGCATGCGCTCGTTGCTGGCGCTGCTGGCCGACGCACCGGACGACGTCGCGACGCTCGTCGTGGTCGGCCACGAGCCCACGATGTCCCACCTGGCGTCGACGCTCGCGGGACCCGGGTCCGACGAGGCCGCGCTCGCACGTGTGCAGGTCGGCGTACCGACCGCGTCGTGGTCGCTGCTGGAGCACACCGGTCCGTGGGGCGACCTCGCACCCCGCGCCGCGCGGCTCGCGCGGCTGGTCACGCCCGGCTGACGGCGCTCAGCGCGCGAGCGGCGGCAGCGCGAGCGCCGCGTCGAGCCGCCCCTCGATGGTCGCGTCGGCCTGCGCCGCGACCACGGGCTTGGCGTTGAACGCGATGCCGAACCCCGCCGTCGCGAGCATGTCGAGGTCGTTCGCGCCGTCGCCGATCGCGACCGTGCGCTCGAGCGGCACACCCACGGCGGTGGCGTACTCCCGCAGAGCGACCGCCTTGGCCGCCCGGTCGACGACGGGTCCGGAGACCCGGCCCGTGAGGTGCCCGTCCGCCACCTCGAGCGCGTTGGCGCGGAACAGGTCGATCCCCAGCGAGGCGGCCAGCGGCGCGACCAGCTCGACGAATCCGCCCGAGACGAGCCCGACGGCCCACCCGCGGCCCTGCACGTCGGCGACCAGCTCACGGGCGCCGGGGGACAGCTCGATCTCGTGCGCCACCAGAGCGAGCACCGACTCGGGGAGCCCGGCAAGCGTCGCGACACGCTCGTGCAGCGACGCCGTGAAGTCGAGCTCACCGCGCATGGCGCGTTCGGTGACCTCCGCGACGCGCGCCCGCGAACCCGCGTGCTCGGCGAGCAGCTCGATCACCTCGGACGTGATGAGGGTCGAGTCGACGTCCATCACGAGCAGGCCGGCGGCGGGGCGGGGGCGGTCGGTCACGGACGCAGGGTAACGACCCCGGCCCTCGTCGGACCGGGGTCGTTCACACCGTGGCCGGGCGGCCTCAGTCGGTGATGATCGAGCCCTTCGGCACGACGGTCAGGCCCGACTCGGTCACGGTGAAGCCGCGTGCCAGGTCGTGCTCGTGGTCGAGCCCGATGCGCGCGCGCTCGGGGACGATGACGTTCTTGTCGAGGATCGCGCGGTGCACCTGCGCGTACCGGCTGACCTGCACGCCGTCCATCAGGACCGAGTCGGTCACCTGCGCCCACGAGTGCAGCCGGATCCCGGGGGACAGCACCGAGCCCGAGACGGTCGCGCCCGAGACGACCACGCCGGGGGAGACGATCGAGTCCGCGGCGTGGCCCAGGCGGCCCGCGCCGGCGTGCACGAACTTGGCGGGCGGCAGGCCCGTGTAGCCCGTGTGCAGCGGCCACTCGTCGTTGTACAGGTTGAACACGGGCTCGACCGCGATGAGGTCGATGTTCGCCTCGTAGAACGCGTCGATCGTCCCGACGTCGCGCCAGTAGTCGCGGTCGCGCGGCGTGGAGCCCGGCACGTCGTTGCGGATGAAGTCGTAGACCGCCGCGGTGCCGCGCTCGACGAATGCGGGCACGATGTCCCCGCCCATGTCGTGCCGGCTGTTGACGTTCTCGGCGTCCTCGGACACGGCACGGATGAGCGCGTCCGCGTTGACCACGTAGTTGCCCATGGATGCGAGCACCTCGAGCGGCGAGTCCGCGAGCCCGACCGGGTCGGACGGCTTCTCCCGGAACGCCTTGATGCGCGTCGGGTCGAGCGGGTCGGTCTCGATCACGCCGAACTGGTCGGCCTCGCTGATCGGCTGGCGGATGCCCGCGACCGTGAGCTCGGCGCCCGACGCGATGTGCGCGTCGACCATCTGCGAGAAGTCCATGCGGTAGACGTGGTCGGCGCCGACCACGACGACGATGTCGGGGCGCTCGTCGTCGATGATGTTGAGGCACTGGTAGATCGCGTCGGCGCTGCCGAGGTACCAGTGCTTGCCCACGCGCTGCTGCGCGGGGACGGCCGCGACGTAGTTGCCGAGCAGGGCCGACATGCGCCACGTCTTCGAGACGTGCCGGTCCAGGCTGTGCGACTTGTACTGGGTCAGCACGATCACGTGCAGGTAGTGGGAGTTGATGACGTTCGACAGGGCGAAGTCGACCAGCCGGTAGATCCCGCCGAACGGCACGGCGGGCTTCGCGCGGTGCGCGGTGAGCGGCATGAGTCGCTTGCCCTCGCCACCTGCGAGGACGATGGCCAGGACACGGGGTGTTGCCATGCCCCGACCCTAGGCCCCGGCGCGGTCGGCGGCGAGGTCTGGGGTCGCCGACGCGCTAGCGTGTCGCGCATCGGACGGGTCGGCGCCACCGGGCGCCCAGCCGCAGGATCGTCGAGGACCTCTGGAGGCAGACCGTGCGCGTCGACATGCTCACCCGCGAGTACCCCCCGCACGTCTACGGCGGTGCCGGGGTGCACGTCGAGGAGCTCTCCGCGGTGCTGCGGCGCTCGATCGACGTGCGGGTGCACTGCTTCGACGGGCCGCGCGAGGCCCCGGGCGTGCTCGGGTACGACGTGCCCGCCGGGCTGGCCGGCACCAACGGTGCGCTGCAGACCCTCGGCGTCGACCTCGAGATCGCGGCGGGCGTGGGTCTCGTCGGCGACGACGGCGTGCGCGCCGACCTGGTGCACTCGCACACCTGGTACGCCAACTTCGCGGGCCACGTCGCGAGCCTGCTGCACGGCGTGCCGCACGTGCTGACCGCGCACAGCCTCGAACCGCTGCGGCCGTGGAAGGCCGAGCAGCTGGGCGGCGGGTACGCGGTCTCGAGCTGGGTCGAGCGGACCGCGTACGAGTCCGCCGCGGGCGTGATCGCGGTCTCGGGCGGCATGCGCGCGGACATCCTGCGCAGCTACCCCGCGGTCGACCCCGCGCGCGTGCACGTGGTGCACAACGGCATCGACCTCGCGGGTTGGCAGCGCCCCACGGACGACGACGCGGTCGCCGCGGCCGAGCGCACCGTGCGCGCGCTGGGCGTCGACCCCGAGCGTCCCGCGGTCGTGTTCGTCGGGCGTATCACGCGGCAGAAGGGCCTGCCGTACCTGCTGCGCGCCGCCGAGTCGCTGCCGCCCGAGGTCCAGCTGGTGCTGTGCGCGGGCGCCCCCGACACCCCGGAGATCGCGGCCGAGGTCACCGGCCTCGTCGCACAGCTGCGCGAGCGGCGCTCGGGCGTCGTGTGGATCGAGCAGATGCTGCCGCGGCCCGACCTGGTCGCGGTCCTCGCGCACGGCACGGTCTTCGTCTGCCCGTCGGTCTACGAGCCGCTGGGCATCGTCAACCTCGAGGCCATGGCCGTGGGGCTGCCCGTCGTCGGTACGGCCACGGGCGGCATCCCGGAGGTGGTCGACGACGGAGTGACCGGGTGGCTCGTCCCGATCGACCAGGTGCAGGACGGCACGGGCACGCCGCGCGACCCCGAGCGGTTCGTCGCGGACCTGGCGGAGACGCTCACCCAGGCCGTCGGCGATCCGACGCGCGCCGCCGCGTGGGGGGTCGCGGCCCGGCGTCGCGTCGAGGAGCACTTCTCCTGGACGGCGGTCGCCGAGCAGACGCTCGACGTGTACCGCTCGGTCCTGCGCTGAGGATCGTCCGGCCCCTCGGGCCGGACGTCAGACCGACCGCGCGTGCGTCGCGGCCGTGAGCGCGCGACGGGCGAGCCGGTCGACGTCGCGCAGCGCCGCGGTGCGCTGGTCGGCCTGCCACAGGCTCACCGCGCCGCCGTCGTCCCGCAGCGCGACGTCGACGATCGCGAGCAGCCGCGCGGCGCTCGCGAGCACGCGGGCGCGCCGGGCGTCGAGCCGGTCCGGCAGCCGCCACGTCGGCAGCGCGGCGTCGCGCAGGCTCAGCACACGGTCCGCGCGCTCGGTGTCCCAGTGCGCGACGTCGAGCCGCACGAGCGCCTCGGTGACCTGGGCCAGGCCCTGGCGCAGCCCGCGGTCCGCGTCCTCGAGCGAGCCGAGCGCCTGCACCCGCAGGCGCCAGTCGTCGACCTGCGTGACGTGCCACGTGACCAGGTGTCCGGGCTCGAGCGCCGAGCCGAACTCGACCACGTGCGGGACGAGCGCGAGCGACGTGCCGTCCACGTGCAGCAGCAGCACCTCGCCGGCCTCGAGCGCCTGCTGCGAGACCGCGGCCGGGACGCCCGCGACGTCTCCGGGGACGGGTGCCATGGCGACCGCCTCGAGCGTGCCCGCACGCGCCCACCCGGCGATCGCGTCGCTCAACGGGCGCGTCGTCGCGAGCGGGTCACCGGGTGCGCCGTCGGTCACCTCGTGCGGCTCGTCCTCGTCCTGCACGGCGCGTACGGCGGCGTCGCCCAGCGGGCGGCGGCTCGTGGCGAGCCACAGCGCCAGCACGGTCGAGCGGGGCAGCTCCAGCGCGTCGGTCACCCCCCGACGGTACGTGCTCGGCCCGCGCGGCTCATGCGCGCCCGGACCGCGGGCGTGACGCTCGGTGCCCGTCCGGGGCGGTTAGGGTCAGGGCATGACCGACGTGCTCGACCTGCAGGACGTGACGATCCGACGAGGGACGACGACGATCCTGGACCAGGTGTCGTGGACGGTGCGTGAGGGCGAGCGGTGGGTGGTGCTCGGCCGCAACGGCGCGGGCAAGACGACGCTGCTGCAGGTCGCGTCCGGCCGGATGCACCCCACGCACGGTGCGGCCGCGCTGCTCGGCAGCCGGCTCGGCGCGGTGGACGTGTTCGAGCTGCGTCCGCGGATCGGGCTGTCGAGCGCGGCGCTCGCGGACCGCATCCCGTCGGGCGAGACCGTCCGGGACGTGGTGCTGACCGCGGCGTACGGGGTCACGGGGCGCTGGCGCGAGTCGTACGAGGACCTCGACGAGTCGCGTGCGACCGACCTGCTGCGCGCGTTCGGCGTCGAGCACCTGGGGGAGCGGTACTTCGGCACCCTCAGCGAGGGTGAGCGCAAGCGCGTCCAGATCGCCCGCGCGCTCATGTCCGACCCGGAGCTGCTGCTGCTCGACGAGCCCGCCGCCGGGCTCGACCTGGGCGGGCGCGAGGAGCTGGTCTCGGCGCTGTCCGAGCTCGCGGCGGACGACCGGTCGCCCGTGCTGGTGCTGGTCACGCACCACGTCGAGGAGATCCCGCCGGGCTTCACGCATCTCATGCTGCTGCGCGACGGCCGGGTGCACGCGAGCGGGCCGATCGACGAGGTGCTCACGTCCGAGCAGCTCTCGGGCGCGTTCGGGCTGGACCTGGTGCTCGCGCGGCACGGCGAGCGCTGGTCGGCGCGCGCGGCCACCCCGGCCTGACGTCCGGTTCGTCCTGACCGCTCCTGCGTGGTCCGCCTGGGGACGCACCCCACGGGATCGTCAAGGAGACGCATAGGATCGGTCCCAGGCGCCGTTGCCCGGTGCCGGGACGGAGGACTGCCGTGGGTTGGCTCTGGTGGGTCGGCGGCGCACTCGTGCTGGGGATCCTCGAGATGCTGTCGCTGGACCTGGTGCTGGTGATGTTCGCCGGCGGCGCGCTGGCCGGCGGTGCCGCGCACGCCATGGGTGCGCCGGTGTGGGGCCAGATCCTGGCCGCCGCGGTCACGTCGGTGGTGCTGCTCGCCACGCTGCGCCCGTGGCTCCTGCGGCACCTGCGCGAGCGGACGCCGCTCGCGGAGACGAACGCCGCCGCGCTCGTCGGCCGGCCCGCCGTGGTGCTGGCCACCGTCACGTCCGAGGCCGGACGCGTCAAGCTCGCGGGCGAGGTCTGGAGCGCACGGACGCCCGCGGGCGACGCGCTCCCGCCCGGCACCGAGGTGCGCGTCGCGCAGATCGACGGCGCGACCGCGGTGGTGCTGCCCGCGGTGCCCGACTGACCGACGCCCCGCCCGATCCCGCCGGGCTCTGACCTGCTCCACCCCGCTCGTCCGCACCGGACCTAGGAGGCCCCATGCTGGAGGACACCACCACGACGACGACGAACGTCGGACAGATCGCGCTGATCGTCGTGCTCGGGCTCGTCCTGCTGTTCGTCGTCATCGCGCTGTTCCGCTCGGTGCGGATCGTGCCGCAGACCGTGGCGGTCATCGTCGAGCGGCTCGGGCGCTACTCGCGCACGCTCGACGCGGGCCTGCACCTGCTGATCCCGTTCGTCGACCGTGTGCGCGCGGGCGTGGACCTGCGCGAGCAGGTCGTCTCGTTCCCGCCGCAGCCCGTGATCACGTCCGACAACCTGGTCGTGAGCATCGACACGGTCATCTACTTCCAGGTGACCGACCCCAAGTCGGCGGTCTACGAGATCGCGAACTACATCACCGGCATCGAGCAGCTCACCGTGACGACGCTGCGCAACGTGATCGGTTCGATGGACCTCGAGCAGACCCTCACGAGCCGTGACCAGATCAACGGCCAGCTGCGCGGCGTGCTGGACGAGGCCACGGGCAAGTGGGGCATCCGCGTCAACCGCGTCGAGCTCAAGGCCATCGACCCGCCCGCCTCGGTGCAGGGCTCGATGGAGCAGCAGATGCGCGCCGAGCGGGACCGCCGTGCCGCGATCCTCACCGCCGAGGGTGTCAAGCAGTCGCAGATCCTCACGGCCGAGGGCGAGAAGCAGTCGGCGATCCTGCGTGCCGAGGGTGAGGCGCAGTCGGCGATCCTGCGTGCCGAGGGTGAGGCCCGCGCGATCCTCCAGGTCTTCGACGCCGTGCACCGCGGTGACGCCGACCCCAAGCTGCTGGCCTACCAGTACCTGCAGACGCTGCCCAAGATCGCGGCGTACCCGTCCAACAAGATGTGGTTCCTGCCGAGCGAGCTGACCGGTGCGCTGGGACAGATGGCGCAGGGCTTCGGCGGTGCGTTCGGTGGGGACGGCGCACCCGCGGGCTCGCGGCCCGCGGGGACCTCGCCGCTGGGTGACGACCTGCCGCCTGTCGCACTCACCGACCCGGCCGAGGCGCTCGCCGAGGCCAAGCGCGAGTCCGCGGCGGCGACCGCGGACGCGACGTCGGCCGGGACGCTCTCGGGCCGGCCGTTCGACCCCGCCGCCGAGCTGGGCCAGCGCCCGGGCGGCGCCGCGGTCCCGCCGCGGCACGCGCCCGACGCGCCGCCCGCCCCGCCGGCGCCGGTGCCGCCCGCGTCGGGGGCTCCCGCGCCGGGTGCCGCGGACGACGAGTGGCTGCGCAAGGGACCCGACCCCGGCCCGCCCGCCCCGCCCGCGCAGGGCTGACCCGCGCACGCGGCGCACCACGACGCAGAAGGCCCGGCGGACACCCGCCGGGCCTTCTGCGCTCCCCGCGAAACCGCTTGCGAGTGAGTGCTCACTCACTCTAGCCTCGCTCGCGTGCATCCCCGGACCCGCCGCGCGTCGCCGCTGCCGCCGCACGAGCGGCGGACGGCGATCCTGCGCGCCGTGCGGCCCGTGCTGCTCGAGCGTGGTGCTGCGGTCACCACCAAGGAGCTCGCGCAGGCCGCGGGCGTCGCCGAGGGCACGCTGTTCCGGGTGTTCGAGGACAAGCTCGCGCTGGTCCGTGAGGCGGTGCTGGCGGCCGTCGACCCCGCCGACGACGTCCCGGCCGTCCGCGCGATCCCGCGGGACCTGCCGCTCGAGGACCGGGTGCGGTCGGTCATGGAGATCGGTCTGGCGCGGTCCGCGGACTCGATGCGCTGGATGTCGATCCTGCACGAGGCCGTGCGGGCCGCGTGCGCCGTCCCGGGGCCCGACGCTCACGAGCGCATGCGCGGCTTCGCGCAGCGCCAGGAGGCCGGGCAGGCCGAGCTGCGGATCGCGGTCGAGGAGCTGCTCGCCCCGGATGCGGCACGGTTCGCGCGGCCGCTCGTCGACGTCGTCGACCTCATGACGGCGACGCTCATGGGCGTGACGGTCCTGCGGGTGGATGCGCAACGGCGCGGGACCACAGCACGCGTCCCGGGGCTCGACGTCCTGGCCGACCACTTCCTGCACGGGGCGCTCGCGCGCCCGACAGCCGAACCAGGGGGCTCCTGATGCTTGTCCGACTCCTGCGTGAGCACCTGCGCCCGTACGCGGTGGCTGTCTCGGCCGTCGTCGTGCTGCAGCTCGTGCAGACGCTGGCGACGCTGTACCTGCCCAGCCTCAACGCCCGGATCATCGACGAGGGCGTGGTGCCGGGCGACATCGACCGGATCATGCGCCTGGGCGGCGTGATGCTCGCGATCAGCCTGCTGCAGGTGGTGTGCGCGATCGTGGCGGTGTGGTTCGGCGCACGCGCGGCCATGGGCTTCGGCCGCGACGTGCGCGCGCGGCTGTTCGGCACGGTCCAGACGTTCTCCGCGCAGGAGCTGGGTCAGTTCGGCGCGCCGACGCTCATCACGCGCACCACCAACGACGTGCAGCAGGTCCAGATGGTGGTGCTGATGACGTTCACGTTCGTCATCATGGCGCCCATCATGCTCGTCGGTGGCGTGGTCATGGCGCTCCAGGAGGACGCGGGCCTGTCCCTGATCCTGCTGGTGGCGGTGCCGGTGCTCGCGGTGCTGATCGGCCTGATCGTCTCGCGGATGGTCCCGTACTTCCGGGTCATGCAGAAGCGCATCGACGCGATCAACCGTGTGCTGCGCGAGCAGATCACGGGCATCCGGGTGGTGCGCGCGTTCGTGCGCGAGGACCGCGAGACTCAGCGGTTCGACGGCGCCAACCGCGAGCTGTTCGTGACGTCGCTGCGCACGGGGCAGCTCATGGCGCTCATGTTCCCCGCGGTCATGCTCGTGCTCAACGCGACCAGCACGGGGGTGATCTGGTTCGGCGGTCACCGCGTGGACTCCGGGCACATGCAGATCGGCCAGCTCACGGCGTTCCTGTCCTACATCGCCTACATCCTCATGGCCGTGATGATGAGCACGATGATGTTCGTGCTCTTCCCGCGCGCGATCGTCGCGGCGGGCCGCATCGGCGAGGTGCTGGACACCCCGCCCTCCGTGCTCCCGCCGCAGGTCCCGGTGCCGCTGCCGGCCGACCCGGTGCAGCGTGGCCGGCTCGAGCTGCGGGGCGTGGAGTTCCGGTACCCGGGTGCGGAGAGCGCCGTGCTGCACGACGTCGACCTGGTGGCCGAGCCGGGCCGGACCACCGCGATCATCGGCTCCACGGGCGCGGGCAAGACGACGCTGCTGCACCTGATCCCGCGGTTGTACGACGTGACGGCGGGCGCGGTGCTGCTCGGCGGCGTGGACGTGCGTGACGTCGCGCCCGAGGAGCTCGGCGGCCAGATCGGCCTGGTGCCGCAGAAGCCGTACCTGTTCTCCGGCACCGTGCGCTCGAACCTCGAGTACGGTCGCCCGGGCGCGACCGACGACGAGCTGTGGGCGGCGCTCGAGGTCGCGCAGGCGCGCGGGTTCGTCGAGGAGATGGCCGGAGGGCTCGACGCGCCGGTCGCCCAGGGGGGCACGGACCTGTCGGGCGGCCAGCGGCAGCGCCTGGCGATCGCCCGGGCGCTGGTGCGCCGACCACGGCTGTACCTGTTCGACGACTCGTTCTCGGCCCTGGACTACGCGACCGACGCGGCGCTGCGGGCCGCGCTCGTGCCGCAGACGCGGGACGCCGCGGTCCTCATCGTCGCGCAACGGGTCGCGACGATCCGGCACGCCGACGTGATCGTCGTGCTCGAGGAGGGTGCGGTCGTCGGGCGCGGCACGCACGCCGAGCTGCTGGCCGGCAACGAGACGTACCAGGAGATCGTCTTCTCCCAGATCAGCGAGGAGGAGGCAGCGTGAGCGAGCAGCGCACCACCGCACCGGCCCGCCAGCCCGGATCCGGGCACCGCGGCCCCGGCCCGATGGGCGGCATGGGCATGCCGGGGGAGAAGTCGGCGAACTTCGCGGCCTCCGGCGCCCGGTTCCTGCGTGAGCTGCGCCCCGAGCGGCTGCGGCTCGTCGCGATCGTCGTGCTGGGCGTCGCGTCGGTGATCCTCGCCGTGATCGGCCCCAAGCTGCTCGGCAACGCGACCAACGTGCTGTTCGACGGCATCGTCGGCAAGCAGCTGGGCGTGTTCCCCGCGGGGACGACGCGCGAGCAGGCCGTCGCGGCCCTGCGGGACCGCGGGCAGGACCAGTTCGCGGACCTGGTGGCGGGCATGGACGTCGTCCCCGGCGTCGGCGTCGACTTCCACCGGCTCGGCACCATCCTGGTGGTGGTGCTCGCCGTGTACGTGGGCTCGTTCCTGTTCGGCTGGGCCCAGGGGCGCATGACGGCCGGCGTCGTGCAGCGGGCGGTGCTGCGCCTGCGTGCGGACGTCGAGGCCAAGCTGCACCGCGTGCCGCTCGGGTACTTCGACCAGCAGCCGCGCGGCGAGCTGCTGTCACGCGTGACCAACGACATCGACAACGTCGCGCAGACGCTCCAGCAGACGCTGAGCCAGGTGATCACCTCGGTGCTCACGGTGGTGGGCGTGCTCGCGATGATGTTCTGGATCTCGCCCTTGCTCGCGGTGGTCGCGCTGGTCACCGTGCCGCTGTCGATGGCGGTCGCGGCCGCGATCGCGAAGCGGTCCAAGCCTCGGTTCATCGAGCAGTGGGCCCACACGGGAGCGCTGAACGCGCACATCGAGGAGATGTTCACCGGGCACACGCTGGTCACGGTGTTCGGCCGCCAGCGCGAGGCCGCGCAGGTCTTCGCCGAGCGCAACGACGCGCTGTACGACGCGAGCTACCGCGCGCAGTTCATCTCCGGGATCATCCAGCCCGCGCTGGGTTTCCTGTCCAACCTCAACTACGTGATCATCGCGGTGGTCGGCGGGCTGCGCGTCGCCTCGGGGACCATGAGCCTCGGGGACGTGCAGGCGTTCATCCAGTACAGCCGCCAGTTCACGCAGCCGATCACGCAGATCGCGAGCATGGCGAACCTGCTGCAGTCGGGTGTCGCATCCGTGGAGCGGGTGTTCGAGCTGCTCGACGCGCCCGAGCAGAGCCCGGACCCGGAGCCCGCCGCGCAGCTGCCGGAGCCGGTCCGCGGCCGCGTCGCGTTCGAGCACGTCGCGTTCTCCTACCGCCCCGACGAGCCGCTCATCCGCGACCTGTCGCTGGTGGCGGAGCCGGGTCAGACCATCGCGATCGTCGGCCCCACGGGGGCCGGCAAGACCACGCTGGTCAACCTGCTCATGCGGTTCTACGAGGTCGACGGTGGCCGCATCACGCTCGACGGCGTCGACACGCGGGACCTGACGCGCGACGACCTGCGCCGCCGCATGGGGATGGTGCTGCAGGACACGTGGCTGTTCGGCGGCACGATCGAAGAGAACATCGCCTACGGCGTCGACGGTGCGACGCACGAGCAGGTGGTCGCGGCGGCGCAGGCCACGCACGTGGACCGGTTCGTCCGGACGCTGCCGCACGGCTACGAGACCGTGATCGACGACGACGGCGCGGGGGTGTCCGCGGGTGAGAAGCAGCTACTGACGATCGCGCGCGCGTTCCTGGCCGACCCGAGCATCCTCATCCTCGACGAGGCGACGTCGTCGGTGGACACGCGCACCGAGGTGCTGGTGCAGAAGGCGATGAACGCGCTGCGGGTCGGCCGGACGTCGTTCGTGATCGCGCACCGCCTGTCCACGATCCGCGACGCGAGCGCGATCCTGGTCATGGAGCGCGGCGCGATCGTCGAGCAGGGCACGCACGACGAGCTCCTGGCGGCGGGCGGAGCGTACGCCCGGCTGTACCAGAGCCAGTTCGCGGCGGCGGTCGCCGAGGAGGTCTGAGACGCGGCTGCGCCGAACGGGTGAACCGATTCGGCGCTTGCCGCGCGGACGCGCGCGGCCGGACGGTGGGCTGACCGCGCCTGCACGTCCGGGGGCCCGCAGCGTGGCGGGTCCCGTGCGCACGTGCTCCGACCTCCAGGAGGAACCATGCGACGTTCTCCCGACCGGACAGGGCCGCTGCGGCGGCTGCGCCGGATCGCGCTCGCACTGCCCGTCGCGATCGTGGTCGCGCTCGGCGTCACGACGCTCGCGGCGCCCGGCGCGAGCGCGCACGGTTCGGTGACCGACCCCGCGAGCCGCAACTACGGCTGCTGGCTGCGGTGGGGCTCCGACCACCTCAACCCCGAGATGGCCGACGAAGACCCCATGTGCTGGGCGGCGTTCCAGGCCGACCCCAACACCATGTGGAACTGGAACGGCCTGTTCCGTGAGGGCGTCGCGGGCAACCACGAGGCTGCGATCCCGGACGGCCAGCTGTGCAGCGCCGGCCGAACTTTCGACGGCCGCTACGGCTCGCTCGACACGCCCGGACGGTGGACGACGACGAGCGTGCCGAACAGCTTCACGCTGACGCTCACCGACAGCGCGAAGCACGGCGCCGACTACCTCAAGGTCTACGTGAGCAAGCCGGGGTACGACCCGACGACCAAAGCGCTCGCGTGGTCGGACCTCGAGCTGCTGAAGACGACCGGTCGCTACCCGACCACGGGCCTGTACCAGACCGACATCGACCTCCCGGGGCGCAGCGGGCGCGCCGTGCTCTACACGATCTGGCAGGCCAGCCACCTCGACCAGTCGTACTACCTGTGCTCGGACATCATGATCGGCGGCGGCACCGAACCGACCACGGAGCCGACGAGCGAGCCCACCACCGAACCCACGACCGAGCCCACCACCGAGCCCACCTCGGAGCCCACCTCTGAGCCGACGAGCGGGCCGACGTCCGGTCCGACGACGCAGCCCGGCGGTGCGTGCACCGCGACCGTGAAGGTCTCCAGCACGTGGCCCGGCGGCTACATCGGCGACGTCGTGGTCACGGCGGGCTCCGCGCCCATCCGCTCGTGGTCCGTGCAGGTGGGCGGCGCGACGATCAGCCAGATCTGGGGCGGGACGCTGTCCGGGAGCACCATCAGCCCGGCGGCCTGGAACGCGTCGCTGGGTGCTGGAGCGTCCGCCAACGTCGGCTTCATCGGCTCGGGGACGCCGGGCGCGCTCACGGCCACCTGCTCGGCCTGAGCACGCACGCTTCACGAGGGGCGGGGTGCGCGAACGGCGCCCCGCCCCTCCTGCTGCGCCGCGAGCCGCGACCGGCAGGTCCCGGGGTGCCGCGTCCGCGCGCCCGTATCCTCGTGCGGTGCGCCGCGACCGGCTGACCCTGACCTTCTACGGCTGCTTCGTGACGTGGGGGTGGCTCCTCTACAGCTTCAACCCGAGCGTGTCGCTGCTGGCCGACGAGTTCGGCATCACCGCCGCGCAGGCCGGTCTGCACGGCACGGCCATGGCCGCGGGTGCGGTGGTCGCCGCGGGGCTCACGCCCCGGCTCGTCACGCGGCGCGGCCGGCGGGCGGCCCTGCAGGTCTCGCTCGCACTCGTCGCGCTCGGGGTGCTCGCGCTGGTCCTGGCACCGTCGCTCGCGGTGAGCCTGCCCGCGATGCTGGTGCTGTCGCTGGGCGGCAACGTCGCGATCTCGTCGGCCCAGCCCGGGCTCGCGCTGCACCACGGTCCTGCCGCGTCGGCCGCGGTGACCGAGGCGAACGGCGTGGGGTCCAGCGTGGGGCTGGTCGGTCCGCTCGCCGTCGGCGCGAGCGTCGCGATCGGGTGGGGCTGGCGGCCCGCGGTCGCGGTCACGGTCCTGCTGGCGGGCGCGACGTGGTGGTTCACGTCCCGCATCCGCCCCGGCGGGGCGATGACACCCGCGGCGACGCCCGGGACGGCAGCGGAGGCGCCGACGACGAGCCCCGCGGTGCCGTACGAGCCCCCGACGGCGCCCGACGGCGTGGCCCCGGTGCTGGGCTCGGTCGAGGCGCTCGCGGTCGCGGTGGTCGAGCTGCACCATCCTCCCGTCCGGCACCGCACGAGCCCCGCGGGGTGGTTCTTCCTGGTGGCCGTGATCGCCGCGATCGCGCTCGAGAACGCGACGACGTACTGGTCCACGGACCTGGTGCGTGAGCAGACGGGTGCGGGCGCCGGGATCGCGACCGCGACGACGGCGGGGCTGCTCGCGGGCATGTCCGCGGTGCGCTTCCTCGTCGGCCCCTTGTCGCTGCGCGTGCGGCCCGCGCTGCTGCTGGCCGGCTCGTTCGTCGTCGCGATCCTGGGGTGGGCCGTGCTGTGGACCGCGAGCACGCCCGCGGTCGCGGTGGTCGGGCTCGTGGTCGCGGGGTTCGGCTACGGCGCGCAGTACCCGTTGTCCATCGCTCTGCTGCTCGCGACCGCGCCCGACGCGCAGGACGTCGCGCAGTCCCGCGCGACGCTTGCGGGCGGCCTGGCGATCGGTGTCGCGCCGTTCCTGCTGGGTGCGCTCGCGGACGCGTTCGGCATGCACGACGCGTTCCTGGTGGTGCCGGTCGCGGCCGCGCTCGGCGGCGTCGCGGCGCTGGTGGGCGGACGTGCCGCCCGAGTTCGATAACGTTCTCCACGGCGTCCGGGCCCGGCGCGCCGCACCGCGAAGGAGACCCATGTCGAGCAGCACCGGCCTCGCCCAGCGCACCGTCGAGACGGTCCTGACCGTGCACGACGCCCACGGCGCACCGCTCGCCGACCAGGACGTCACGGTCGCCCAGACGCGGCACGCGTTCGCGTTCGGGTGCACGGGCTTCGACTTCGTCGGACTCGCCAACCACGACGGTGACGACACCCCCGAACCCGCGTTCGGGGGTGCGTCGCCCACCGGTGCACGCCGGCTCGAGGAACTGTGGCTGGACCTGTTCGACACCGCGACGCTGCCGTTCTACTGGCGCGGCTTCGAGCCCGAGGAGGGCCGCCCGGACACCGCGCGGCTGCGGGCCGCGGCCCGCTGGTTCGTCGAGCGCGGCGTGCGGGTCAAGGGGCATCCGCTGATGTGGCACACGCTCGCCCCGCAGTGGCTCCTGGGCCGCCCGCTCGAGGAGGTGGAGCGGATCCAGCGCGAGCGCATCACGCGTGACGTCACCGACTTCGTGGGGTTGATCGACACGTGGGACGCCATCAACGAGGTGGTGATCATGCCCGTGTTCACCGCCGAGGAGAACGCGATCACGCCCCTGGCCCGGCACAAGGGCCGCGTGGAGACCGTCCGGCTCGCGTTCGAGACGGCACGCGCCGCCAACCCGCGCGCGACGCTGCTGCTCAACGACTTCGACATGTCGCCGGCGTACGAGCACCTGGTCGAGGACGTGCTCGCCGCCGGGATCCACGTCGACGCGCTCGGGCTGCAGAGCCACATGCACCAGGGCTGGTGGGGCGTGGACAAGACGCACCGTGTGCTCGAGCGGTTCTCCCGGTTCGGCCTGCCGCTGCACCTGACCGAGACGACGCTCGTCTCCGGTGAGCTCATGCCGAAGGAGATCGTCGACCTCAACGACCACCGGGTCGACTCGTGGCCGTCGACGCCGCAGGGCGAGGAGCGGCAGGCGGCCGAGATCGTCGCGCACTACACGCTGCTCGCCGAGCACCCCGCGGTGAAGGCGATCACGTACTGGGGCCTGGCCGACGAGGGTGCGTGGCTGGGCGCGCCCGCGGGCCTGGTCCGTACCGACGGGACCACCAAGCCCGCGTACGACGCGCTGCGCGACCTGGTCCGGGGCCAGTGGTGGCACGCGCCCACGACGATGCGCACGGACGGCGCGGGCCGCGTGACCGTGCGCGGGTGGCGCGGCGACTACCAGGTGCACGCGGGGGACCGGACCGCGACGTTCGCCGTCACGGGATCGCCCGCGGCCGTCACGCTGGGCTGAGGCGGCACGCGGTCCTGGGATCATGGCGCGCGTGCCGCGCCTCGACCTGATCCCCGTGACCGACCCGTCCGACCCGCGCCTGGCCGACTACGTCTCGCTGACCGACGTCGCGCTGCGCTCGCGGCACGAGCCCGCCAAGGGCCTCTACATCGCGGAGTCCTCGACGGTGCTGGAGCGCGCGCTGCGCGCCGGGCACCGCCCGCGCTCGGTGCTGCTGGCCCCCCGGTGGGTCGCGGACCTCGAGCGCATGATGCAGACGGTCGACGACGACGCCGTGGTGCCGCTCTTCGTGGCCGACGAGGCCGTGCTCGAGCAGATCACCGGCTTCCACGTGCACCGGGGTGCGCTGGCGGCGATGCACCGACCCGCGCTTCCCGCGCTGTCCGACGTCCTGGCCGGGGCGCGGCGCGTCGCGGTCCTCGAGGACGTGGTGGACCACACCAACGTCGGCGCCGCGTTCCGCTCGGCCGCCGCGCTCGGCGTCGACGCCGTGCTGGTCACGCCGCGCTGCGCTGACCCGCTCTACCGGCGGTCGGTGCGCGTCTCGATGGGCACGGTGTTCCAGGTGCCGTGGACGCGGATCGACCCGTGGCCCGGTGGGGTGGACGCGCTGCGCGAGGCCGGGTTCGTGACCGCGGCGCTCGCGCTGTCCGACGACGCGATCACGCTCGACGAGCTGGTCGCGGACCCGCCGGAGCGGCTCGCGGTGGTGCTCGGCGCCGAGGGCGACGGGCTGAAGGACGCGACGATCGCGGCGTGCGACCTCGTCGTGCGTATCCCCATGGCGGGCGGGGTCGACTCGCTCAACGTCGCGGCCGCGGGGGCCGTGGCGTTCTGGGCGACGCGGGTCGGCTGACCCCCGCCTGGGGGCCGCGCGCGGGGGTGGGGCGCGTCAGTCCCAGAAGGGCGGGAAGTCGTCGTCGAGCGCGGAGGAGGCGGCGAGGAAGGTCGTGACGGTGGCGACCAGAACCTCGTCGTGCGGGTCTGCCAGGAGCGTGTCCATGTCCTGATGTTCGGCTGGCGCGCGGCGCTCCTGACGGGACGTCGGTCCCGGTTCGGACACGTGTCACCGCCCGATTCGCGGCGGTCTGCCGACGAGGTCGAGAGCGCTCCATCGAGGGGTCAACGACCGGTCAAAGCGGACCCCGACCAGCGTCAAGCCAGGGCGAGACCCTCGACGACCTCCGCGCCGGGCAGACGCGCCAGCAGGGTGCCCGGGAGCGCGATCTTGGACCGGCGCAGGCCGCTGCCGATCACCACCAGGCCACCCGACTCGTCGGGTTCCGCGACGCGCGCGTCGACCAGGACGCGGTAGCCGTCCGGCAGGCCGACGGGCGTGATGCCGCCGTACTCCATGCCCGACTCGGCGGTCGCGCGGTCCATCGGCAGGAAGGATGCCTTGCGCACGTCGAGCAGGCGCTTGACGGCGTTGTTGACGTCGGCGCGCGTGGTCGCGCGCACCGCGGCGGCCGCGATGCGTTCGGTGCCCTCACGCCGGCCCGCGACCAGGACGCAGTTGACCGACGCGGACGGCGGCAGCGCGAACGCCGCGGTGAGCGCGGCCGTGTCCGCGAGGTCCGGGTCGATCGACGTGACGAGCACGGCGCGCGCGACCTCGTCGTCGTGCTCCGCCCAGGCGGTCAGCGCACGTGCGGTGCTCGAGGCCACCAGGTCCAGGTGGTCGAGCGCGGGCTCCCAGGTCAGCGTCCCCAGCGTCACGCCGCGCAGCGTACCCACCGCGGCTCAGCGCTGGTACGTGCCGACCAGCACGCCGCGGGCCAGCGTGTGGAACACCAGAGCACAGCTCACCGCGCCGGGCGGGGAGTCGGGCGAGAGCCCCAGGTCCGCTGAGTCGAGAGCGTGCACGGCCAGGAAGTAGCGGTGGACCTGGTCGCCCGGGGGAGGTGCGCAGCCGATGTAGCCGACCGTGGCGTCGTCGTTGCGGAGCTGGAACGCGCCCGCGGGCAGCCCGGCGCCGTCGGGTGAGCCCGCGCCGGATGCGAGCGACGTCACGTCCGACCCCAGGCCCAGGACGGTCCAGTGGAACCAGCCCGCGACGCCGGGCGCATCCGGGTCGAACACGCTGACCGCGAAGCCCGCCGTCTCGCGCGGGAAGCCCGACCAGGAGACCTGAGGGGACACGTTCCGGCCGGCGTCGGTGTTGGTGTGCACGTCCGGCACGGGCGCGCCGTGCGTCCAGTCGGTGCTGGTGACGTCGAACGACGGGACCTGAGGCAGCAGGCCGTACGGGTCCGGTGCGACGGGACGGATGATCGAGGTCACGGCTCCTCCGGCTTCGTCGGGCCCGGGCCGGTGCCCGGACTGGCGGCAGCGCCCATCGTGGCCCGCTCGCGGCGCACGTGCGAGCGGGCGTGCGCGAGCGCCTCGTCGAGGTCGTCGAACAGGTGGTGCTCGTGCGCGAGCACGTCGAGCACACCCACCGACTCCACGACGCGGCGGTGCTGCGGCCGCAGCCCCTTGAGCAGCACGACGATCCCGCGGTGCTGCAGGTCCGCGACGATCTGCGCGAGCGCGTGCGCGCCGCTGGTGTCCAGCACGCTCACGCTGGACAGGCGCAGCACCACCACGCGCACGTCGCTGACCAGCGCGATCTCGTCGAGGAACCGCCGCACGTCCGCGAAGAACAGCGCACCGTCGATCCGGTACACCGCGATGTGCTCGTGCAGCAGCACGCGCTCGTCGTCGGCGTGCACCACCTCGTCGGGGGCGTCCTCACGGTGCAGGCCGCTCGCACGCGCGACCGCGCGCAGCGCGAGCACCGCGGCGACCGCCACGCCCACCTCCACGGCCAGCACCAGGTCGAACACCACGGTCACGACGAGCGTCGCGACGAAGACGGTCGCGCCGGACCGGCCCGAGCGGCAGATGGCCGCGGCGGTGGACACGTCGACCATGCGCGCCGCGGTGACGAGCAGCACGGCGGCCAGGGCCGCGAGCGGGATGCGACCCACCCACGACGCGGCCAGGTACACGACGCCGGCCAGCACCGCGGCGTGGCTGAGCGCCGCGAGGCGGGTCCGGGCGCCCGAGCGCACGTTGACCGCGGTGCGCGCGATCGCGCCCGTCGCGGGCAGGCCGCCGAACAGGCCCGAGGCGACGTTCGCCAGGCCCTGGCCCACCAGCTCACGGTTGGGGCGCGTGCGCGGCAGGTCGTCGGCCATGCCGTCGGCCACGTGCGCGGACAGCAGCGACTCGAGCGCCGCGAGCGCCGCCACGGCGAGCGCGGACGAGAAGAGCACGCTGGTGGTGGTCGCGTCGATCACCGGCACGTGCGGCGCGGGCAGCGAGCGGGGCAGCGCGCCGATGCGGTCCACGTCCAGGTGCGCGAGCTCGGCGACGAGCGTCGCGACGACGACCGCGACGAGCGAGGCGGGCAGGCCGCGCCGGACCCGCGGCAGCACGACCAGCAGGGCGACCGACAGCGCGACGAGCGCGAGCGGCGCCACGGCCGCGGACCAGTCGACCGCCGTCAGCGTGCGGGCCGCGACGAGCGCGGCGTTGGTGCCGTGCGCGGCAGGCGTGCCGAGGGCCAGCGGGACCTGCTGGAGCGCGATGACCACGCCGATGCCGACCGTGAACCCCTCGACCACGGGCCACGGGATGTAGGCGACGAGCCTGCCCAGCCCCAGCACGCCCGCAAGCACGACGATCCCGCCCGCCATGATCGCCACGACGGGCACCGACTCCGGGCCGAACCGCGCGACCACGGGCAGCAGCACCACCGTCATGGCGCCCGTCGGTCCGCTGACCTGCAGGTGGGAGCCGCCGAGCACGGCCGCGACCGCACCCGCGACGACGGCCGTCACGAGGCCTGCCGCGGCGCCGAGCCCGGACGACACGCCGAAGCCGAGCGCGAGCGGCAGGGCGACGATCGCGACCGTCAGGCCCGCGAGCAGGTCTCGCCGCCAGGACCGGGCCAGGCCCGTGTAGTCGTCGCGCCGGGGTGCCAGCGCGGTGAAGCGGCGGCGGGCCGCGACGAGCAGCGCGCCGGGGTGCGCGCGTGCCGCGCTGGTGACGCGCGGGGCCGGTCCGTCCGGGTCCGCGGTGCTCATGCCGGGTCCTCCGCGAGCAGGTCGTGCCGGCGGGCGGCGGCGTCGACGAGCACGGCGCGCGCGGCCGCGAGCATGTCCGCGACCGCGGGCTGGGCCAGCGCGTAGTGCACGGCGTTGCCCGTGCGGCGTGCGGTCACCACGCCGGCGCGGCGGAGCACCCCGAGGTGCTGGGACAGGTGAGAGGCCTCGAGCCCGAGCTCGGTCAGCAGCTCGGCGACCTGCCGGTCGCGCTCGACCAGCAGCTCGAGCGTGCGGACCCGCACGGGGTGGGCGAGGGCCTTGAACAGGTCGGCCTTGACGTCGGCCAGGGGGCGGTCGACGCCGTGGGCGCGCAGGGGCACGGGGGACTCCAGGGAGACGCCTGACGGCTTGATGAATCTGTCAAACCATACGCCGTAGGCCGCGCGCGACGGGTGGCCGTTGGTCCCGGTCGACGACGCCGGGCGGGTCGGGTGGGCGCGCTGCGAGCGGACGGCAGGTTGACATCACGCGATGCGGAGCGTGTACTAGAGATGTCGAACAGACGTTCGAACATGACGTCTCTCTCGGTGTCGGCCAGAGCATCGCCGCAGGTCAGAGGCGTCCGCGCAGATGAGCCCTCCGGGGCTGGAGTCGGACACAGGGGCGGGCATGGCGGTCGAGGTGCTGACGCGGGAGGAGCGGGTGGCGCGTGCCCGGCTCGCCCTGGCGCACGCCGAGCTCCGCACCGGTGCGCGCAGCGTCCACCTGCAGCGCGCCGAGGCGCAGCAGCCCGAGGGGCAGCACGTCGAGGCGCGCGGGGCCGAGGCGAGGCGGCCCGAGGTGCGGTGGTCTGAGTCGCCGCGGCCCAGGGTGCCGCGCCAGGGAGGCGAGCCGACCCTCGTCGAGGTGTCGGAGCCTCCGGTGCCGGAGCCTTCGGTGTCCGAGGCTCCGGTGTCCGCGACTCCCGTGCCCGATGACCTGGTGCTCGACCGCCCGGCGCCGGAGCGCCCCGGACCGGACGCGCTGCCCACCGCGCTGCTCACCACCGAGCGGCCCCCGCTGCCCGTGCCGCCCGCCCTGGTGCCGCTGCTGCCCGACGGCCTGCGTCGCGGCGCCACCACGGCGGTGGTCGGCTCCACGTCGCTCGCGATGGCGGTGCTGGCCGGGGCGAGCGCGAGCGGTGCGTGGGCGGCCGTCGTCGGGCAGCCCGCGCTCGGCCTGCTCGCGGCCGCGGAGTCGGGGGTCGAGCTGTCGCGACTGGTCGTGGTCCCCAGCCCGGGGGCCGATGCCGCGCTCGTGCTCGGGGCGCTCGTGGACGGCATGGACGTCGTGGTCGTGGGCCCGCACACCACGCTGACCGATGCGGACCGGCGTCGGCTGTCCGCGCGCGCACGCGAACGCGGTGCGGTGCTGCTCGCGACGGTCGCCTGGCCCGGTGCGGACGTGGTCCTGACCGCGGGCCCCGTGGGCGGTCACGGCGGCTGGAGCGGGCTGGGGGACGGCGAGGGCCGGCTGCGCACGCGCCGGGTGAACGTGGTCCGCACCGGCCGGCGCGGCGCGGCCGTCCCGCTGACGCTCGAGGTGGACCTGCCGCTGACCGCCCCGGCCGGGCACCCGGTCGATCCCGCGCGCAGGGGCACCCCGGCGGTGCCCGTCGTCGCCGCGCGGCCCGAGCTCAGGCTCGTCGGATGAGCACGCGCACCACCGTGCTGTGGGTGCCGGACTGGCCGGTGGTCGCGGCGAGCACCGCGCACGAGGTCCCCGCGCATCTGCCCGCGGCGGTGCTCGTGGGGCAGCGTGTGACCGCGGCCAACGAGCTCGCGCGCGTCGAGGGGGTGCGGCGCGGCATGCGACGGCGGCAGGCACAGGGCTGCTGCCCCGAGCTGGTGCCGCTGCCCGCCGACGACGCGCGTGACGTCCGGCTGTTCGAGCCCGTCGCGGCCGCGGCGGAGACGGTGGTCGCCGGTGTCGAGGTGGTCCGCCCTGGCCTGCTCCTGCTGCCCGCGGGCGGCGCGGCGCGGTACCACGGCTCGGAGGACGCGCTCGCGGAGCTGCTGGTCGAGGCCGTGGCGCGCGGCACGGGGCACGAGTGCGCGGTCGGCACGGCCGACGGGCTGCTCGCGGCGGTCGTCGCCGCCCGGACGGGTGCCGCCGTCCCGCCCGGCACGTCCGCGGCCTACCTGGCGGGGCGGCCGCTGACGGAGCTGGGCTTCGCCGCGGTCACCGACGAGGCGGCGCGGCAGGTCGACGAGCTCGTGGGGCTGCTGGGCCGCCTGGGGCTGCGCACGCTGGGGCAGCTCGTCGCGCTGCCCGCCGCCGACGTGCACGCGCGGTTCGGCCGGCTCGGCGCCTGGGCGCACCTGCTCGCGCGCGGGGACGACGAGCGCCCGCCCGCGCGCCGTCGGCCCGAGGCGGACCTGGAGGTGAGCACCGAGCTGGACCCGCCGGTCGAGCGCGTGGACACCGCGACGTTCGCCGGGCGGCGGCTCGCCGAGGACCTGCACGCGATGCTCCTGGAGCAGGGGCTGACGTGCGGCCGGCTGGAGATCGCGGCGCGCACCGACGAGGGCGCGGACCTGGTGCGGACGTGGCGCACGGACCTGGGCGGCTGGGGTGGCCTGACGCCGGCGCGCATCACCGACCGCATCCGCTGGCAGCTCGAGAGCTGGCTGACCAGCACGGCGCTCACCACCGCCCGCGCGCACCGGCTCGACGCGCGCCGCTCGCGGGTCGCGGGCGCCGTGGACCCGACGTCCGCGGCATCCGACGCGTGGCTGCAGCCCGAGCACGTGCCGGACGACGACGTGCGGGCCGTCACCCTGGTGCGACTGTCCGTCACGGCGCTGGACGTCGCCCCCGCGGGTGCCGAGCAGGGCAGGCTCTGGGGCGGGCCGTCGGGCGGGGACCTGCGTGCGCACCGCGCGTTGGACCGGGTGCAGAGCATCGTCGGGGGTGGCGGGCTGCTCACCGCGACGCTCCAGGGCGGGCGGGACGTGCGCGAGCAGGTGCACCTGCAGCCGTGGGGCGAGCAGGTGAGCGCGGTGCGCGCGCTCGACCGGCCCTGGCCGGGCCGGCTGCCGCAGCCGTCGCCCGCGACGGTCCTGCCCGAGCCCGAACCGGTGGACGTGCGCGACGACACGGGCGCACCCGTGCTCCTGGACGAGCGCGCCGCCCTGAGCGGGACCCCCGCCTGGGTGGTGTGGGGACCCGGGCGGACGCGCCGCGCGCGCGTGGTCGGCTGGGCGGGCCCGTGGCCGCTGACCGGACGCTGGTGGACGGGGACAGCGCCGGGAGACGTCCAGCACGGGATCGCCGCGCACGTGCAGGTCACGTTCGACGACGAGCCCGCGGCGCTCCTGGCCGCGCACGGTGCCGCGGACCACGCGCCGACGCGCTGGACGTGCGAGGCCCGCTATGACTGACCGGGGCCCGCGGTACGCCGAGCTGCACGCGCATTCGGCGTTCAGCTTCCTCGACGGCGCGAGCCAGCCCGAGGAGCTCGCGGCGGAGGCGTCCCGCCTGGGCCTCGAGGCGCTCGCGGTCACCGACCACGACGGCCTGTACGGGGTGGTGCGGTTCGCCGAGGCCGCGCGGCGCGTGGGCCTGCCGACCGTGTTCGGGGCCGAGCTCCACCTGCCGGCGCCGACCGCGCGCCGGCACGGCCGGGAGCCGGCGCCGCCACCGGGCCCGCCCGTGCTCGACGAGCCCACCGGCGTGCCCGACCCGCGCTCGACGCACCTGCTGGTGCTGGCCCGGGGACCGGACGGCTACCGCGCGCTGTCGAGGGCGATCGCCGAGGGGCACCTGCGCACGGGGCGCAAGGGGGCCGCGGAGTACGACCTCGAGGACCTCGCGGCCACCGCGGCGGGTCAGTGGCTGGTGCTCACGGGGTGCCGCAAGGGCGCGGTCCGCCGCGCGCTGGCCGGCGGCGACCCGTCGGGCGTGCAGCCCGTCGCCCCCGGCGGCCCGCAGGCCGCGGCACGTGAGCTGGACCGGCTCGTCGCGCTGTTCGGGCGCGACAACGTCGCGGTCGAGCTGACCGCCGCGGGGGACGCGTACGACGACGACCGGTCCGACGCGCTCGCGGCCCTCGCCCGGGACGCGGGCCTGCCGCTCGTCGCGACGACCGCCGCGCACCACGCCACGCCGCGGGACGCCGACCTCGCGGCGGCGCTCGCGGCGGTGCGCGCCCGCTCGTCGCTCGACGACCTGGACGGCTGGCTGGCGCCCGCAGGTGCGCACCTGCGCTCGGCCGACGAGATGCTCGCGCGGCACCGCCGGTACCCGCAGGCCGTGACCGCCGCGGCGGACCTGGCGGCGCAGTGCGCGTTCGACCTGTCGCTGGTGGCGCCCGCGCTGCCGCCGTACCCGGTGCCGGACGGGCACACCGAGGCGTCCTGGCTGCGCGAGCTGGTGTGGCAGGGCGCGCTCGAGCTGTACGGGCCGCGCGAGCGTGAGCGCGTGCCCGGTGCGTACGCGCAGCTCGAGCACGAGCTGCGCGTCATCACCGAGCTCGGGTTCGCAGGCTACTTCCTGGTGGTCTACGACCTGGTCGCGTTCTGCCGCCGCAACGGCATCCTGGCGCAGGGCCGGGGATCGGCCGCGAACTCGGCGGTCTGCTACGCGCTGCGGGTGACCGCGGTGGACGCCGTGGCCCACGGGCTGCTGTTCGAGCGGTTCCTGGCCCCCGAGCGGGACGGGCCGCCGGACATCGACGTGGACATCGAGTCGGCGCGCCGTGAGGAGGTCATCCAGCACGTCTACGCCACGCACGGGCGCACGCACGCCGCGCAGGTGGCCAACGTGATCTCCTACCGGCCGCGTTCGGCGGTGCGTGACGCGGCGCGGGCCCTGGGGTACGACGTGGGGCAGCAGGACGCGTGGGCCAAGTCCATCGAGCGGTGGGGGAGCCTGCGCGACGCCCCGACGCCGTCGGCCGCGTCGTCGTCGGGCTCGTCGTCCCCGTCGTCCGGGCCGTCGGCACCGGGCCGGCCCGCACGCGCGCACGACGGTCACGCGGGTCCCTGGCCCGTGACCACCGCACGCCACGAGCGGCTGGCGCAGCGCGCGGACATGTGGGGCGCCGACCCGGGACGTCCCGTGACGCCCGCGCCGCCCGCACGGGCCCGCAAGGGGCAGGAGGTGCCGGGCATGGCCACCGCGGACGGGCACGACGTGGTGCCGGTCCGGCTGCCGCCGTCCGCGGACGACGAGGGCGAGATCCCGGAGCACGTGATCGACCTGGCCGAACGGTTCCTGCGCCTGCCGCGTCACCTGGGCATCCACTCGGGCGGCATGGTGATGTGCGACCGGCCGGTGATCGAGGTGTGCCCCGTGGAGTGGGCGCGCATGCCCGGGCGCACGGTGCTGCAGTGGGACAAGGAGGACTGCGCGGACGCCGGGCTGGTGAAGTTCGACCTGCTCGGGCTGGGCATGCTCACGGCGCTGCGGATCGCGTTCGGGTTCGTGGGCGAGCACGGCGGACCCGCCCTGGACCTGCACGCGCTGCCGCAGGAGGACCCGCTGGTCTACGACCTGCTGTCCGCGGCGGACACGGTCGGGGTGTTCCAGGTGGAGTCGCGCGCGCAGATGGGCACGCTGCCGCGCCTGCAGCCCCGGCGGTTCTACGACATCGTGATCGAGGTCGCGCTCATCCGGCCCGGCCCCATCCAGGGCAACTCGGTGCACCCGTACATCGAGCGCGCGCACGGCCGGCAGAAGGTGACGTACCTGCACGAGCGGCTCCGGCCCGCGCTCGAGCGCACGCTCGGCGTCCCGCTGTTCCAGGAGCAGCTCATGCAGATGGCCATCGACGCCGCGGACTTCACCCCAGCGGAGGCCGACCAGCTGCGCCGCGCGATGGGCTCCAAGCGCTCCACCGAACGCATGCTCGCGCTCAAGGACCGGCTGCTGCGCGGCATGGCCGGGCACGGCATCAGCCAGGAGATCGGCGAGCAGATCTTCGACAAGCTCAAGGCGTTCGCGGACTTCGGGTTCCCCGAGTCGCACGCGTACTCGTTCGCCTACCTGGTCTACGCGAGCGCGTGGCTCAAGGTGCACCACCCGGCGGCGTTCTACGCGGGCCTGCTCGCCGCGCAGCCCATGGGCTTCTACTCCCCGCAGAGCCTGGCCGCCGACGCACGCCGGCACGGGGTCGAGGTGCTGCGCCCGGACGTGCAGCGCTCGCGGGCCCAGGCGTGCGTCGAGCGGACCGGCCCGCCGCCCGAGGGGGGTGAGCCGCGGCTGGTCCCGCAGCCCAGCGGCACGGGTCCGACCCCGGGGCCGGGCGTCCGCACCGGTCGGGGCGCGGCCTCGTCGGACGCGTCCGCCGCACCGTCCGCCGGGGCGGGACGTTCGCTCGCGGTGCGGCTCGGGCTCGTCGCGGTCCGCGGCATCGGGGAGGAGCTCGCGCAGCGCCTGGTCGACGAGCGCACCGCGCGCGGGCCGTTCGCCGACCAGCGGGACCTGGTGCGGCGCGTGCAGCTGACCACGGCCCAGCTCGAGGCGCTCGCCACGGCCGGTGCGCTCGACGGGCTGGGCGTCACCCGGCGTGAGGCGCTGTGGGCCGCGGGCGCGCTCGCGCAGGAGGGGCCGCAGACCCTGCCGGGTGTGAGCGTCGGCGTGCAGGCCCCGACGCTCCCGGGCCTGAGCGACGTCGAGGTCGCGACCGCGGACGTGTGGGCCACCGGGGTCTCGGTGGACTCCTACCCGACGCAGTTCGTCCGCGACGGCCTGGACGCCGCGGGCGTGCTGCGCGTCGAGGCCGCATTCCGGCACGAGGTGGGGCGGCGCATCGCGGTCGCGGGCGTGGTCACGCACCGCCAGCGGCCGGGGACCGCGGGCGGGGTCACGTTCCTGTCGCTCGAGGACGAGACGGGGCTGCTCAACGTGGTGTGCTCACCCGGGCTGTGGCAACGGTTCCGGCGCACCGCCCGGACCAGCAAGGCGCTCGTCGTGCGGGGGCTGCTGGAACGTCAGGACGGGGCGACGAACCTGGTGGCCGAGCACCTGGCGCCGCTGTCGCTGCGGGTGCGGTCGAGCTCGCGGGACTTCCGGTGAACGCACCGTCACCGGGAGTCAGTGCGCGGCGGCCTGCGCGCGCTGGCGGATACCGATCAGCATGCGGCGGGACATGACGGTGCTCACCGCACCGACCACCTCGTTCACGGGTGCCGCCCACCACTGCGGCGTCGCGTACCGCTCGCGCACGACGAGGCGTGTGGTGCGGAAGCGGCCGGGCTGCAGCGTGAACGCCCAGGAGAACGTGGCGTCGGGTGCGGTGAGCACCAGCGCGTGCGGCGGGTCCAGGACGGTGACGGCCAGCGCGGCGGACCGGGCCAGGCGCACCTCGTCGCCCGGTGCGAGCTCCTGCCAGCGCGGCTCGATGCGCTGCGCGGAGTGGATCCCCAGCCCGACGAGGTTCTCCAGCCAGTCGTAGGAGTAGAACCCGCCGCGGCCCTGCCCGAGCTGCACCAGCCAGGGCCACACCTGCTCGGCGGGCGCGTCGATCGTGATGCCCCGGGTCGCGACGACGCCGGGCGACGGCACGATGTCGTCTCCCGGCAGCGGGGCGTCGAGCTCGGCCTCGGTCGCGCCCCACTGCAACCCCCACGTGCGGGCCAGCGGCAGGAGCGCGACGCCGGCGGAGACCGCCAGGGCGGCGACGAGGCGGGGCGAGGGAGCGCGCATGCCTCCAGCCGACCGCCCGCACGTACCACCGGCAACCGACCAACGTCCCGCGGGCCGGGCCGTGCGCGTGTGGGAGGTCGGCGGGAGGATGCCCGCATGCTCCTGGCCGACGTCGTCGCCACGTCCACCGCCGTCGCGGCGACCCGCTCGCGACTGGCCAAGCGCGCGCTCCTGGTGGACCTGCTGCGCCGCACCGGACCGGACGACGTGCCCGTGGTCGCGCGCCACCTGGCCGGCGAGCTGCGGCAGCGACGCACGGGCCTCGGCTGGCGGTCGCTGCAGACCCTGCCCCCGTCGGCCGACGAGCCGCACCTCACCGTGGGCGAGGTCGATGCGGCGTTCGAGCGCATGTCCGCGCTCGCGGGCCCCGGCTCGGGCACGGCGCGGGCCGCCGAGGTGGCCGCGCTGTTCGGTGCCGCCACGTCCGACGAGCAGCGCTTCCTGGTGCGGCTCGTCGCGGGCGAGCTGCGGCAGGGTGCGCTCGACGCGTTGCTCCTGGACGCGGTCGCGCAGGCCGCGGGCGTCCCACCCGAGGCTGTGCGGCGCGCGGCCATGCTCGCGGGCGCCACCGAGCCCGTGGCGCAGGCGGCGCTCGCTGCCGCCGGTCCCGAGGACGCGCTGGAGCGCCTCGCGGCATTCGGCCTGCAGGTGGGCCGGCCCGTGCGCCCCATGCTCGCGCAGTCGGCACCCGACGTGGCCGGCGCGCTCGCCGCGGTCGGTCCGGGCCCCGCGGTCGTCGACGCCAAGCTCGACGGCATCCGCATCCAGGTGCACCGCGACGGCGACGACGTGCGCGTGTTCACCCGCAGCCTGGACGACATCACGGCGCGCGTCCCGGAGATCGTCACGGTGGTGCGCACGCTCCCCGCGCGCACGCTGGTCCTGGACGGCGAGGCGCTGGTCACCGACGACGCGGGCCGCCCCGTGCCGTTCCAGGACACCGCCGCGCGCGCGGCGAGCGGTGACGCCCAGCTGGCCGCCACGCACCGCCTGCGCCCGTTCCTGTTCGACTGCCTGCACCTGGACGGCGCCGACCTGCTCGACGAACCGCTGACGGCGCGCATCGCCGCGCTGGACGCGCTGCTCGTCGCCCACCCGGACCTCACCGTCGACCGCGTCGTGACCGCGGACCCGGCAGCGGCCGAGGCGCACGCCCGCGCCGTGCTCACGGCCGGGCACGAGGGCGTGGTCGTCAAGGCGGCGGGCTCCCCGTACGAGGCGGGCCGGCGCGGCGCGGGCTGGGTCAAGGTCAAGCCGCGCCACACCCTCGACCTGGTGGTGCTCGCGGTGGAGCGGGGGTCGGGTCGGCGCGGCGGGCTGCTGTCCAACATCCACCTGGGCGCCCGCGACGGCCAGGGCGGCTTCGTCATGCTGGGCAAGACCTTGAAGGATAGTTACGAAAGCGGCTGGACGATGGTCGGAAAAACCTTCAAAGGGATGTCCGACGAGATGCTGGCATGGCAGACGAAGCGCTTCCTTGAACTTGAGACGCACCGCGAGAGTCACGTGGTCTACGTCCGCCCGGAGCAAGTCGTCGAGATCGCGTTCGACGGCGTCCAGCGGTCGAGCCGCTATCCGGGTGGTGTCGCGCTCCGGTTCGCTCGCGTCGTCCGCTATCGGGATGACAAGGCATCGGGCGGGGCCGACACGATCGACACCCTGCGGTCGTTCCTTGGTGATCCCTCCAGCGGGTCGTGACAAGGTTCGCGATATGAGCGAGATGACCGCCGAAGACTACGAGTCGATCGATGGCGCATCCCGCGAACTTCACACTCGGGGTTGGCGCAAGGCGTTCACGCTGAATGAGATGTTCGAGGCCTGGGCCTCCCTCGTCGCAGAAGTCGAGCAGGGCTACGACCAGATGGTCGCCGAGTACACCAACGACATGGCATGTCGCGACTGGCTCGCGCTCGTCTGGCCGATGCTGACCGAGCGTGTTCGAGATGCACGAGCCGAGGAGTTGAAGGCCCTCGACGCTCGCTTCCGAGCAGCGACCCTGGACGACGCCGGGCGGGCGATTGGCCGGTTCTACCGCATCGAGAACAACGACGGTTGGTGGTGGCGGCGTCGGCCCATCAAGGTCGCAGGCGAGTTTGCAGCCGATCTCGCCGCCGAGTGACCCCTCTCTTCGTTCGTGAACTTGGACCCCGGAAGACGTTCAAGGGCATGACCGACGCGATGCTCGCGTGGCAGACCGCGCGGTTCCGCGAGCTCGAGGTCGCGGACGATGGCTGGACGGTCACGCTGCGCCCCGAGCAGGTGGTCGAGATCGCGTTCGACGGCCTCCAGCGGTCCAGTCGGTATCCGGGAGGAGTGGCGCTGCGGTTCGCCCGTGTGCTGCGGTACCGCGACGACAAGTCGGCGGCCGAGGCGGACACGATCGACCAGGTGCGCGCGCTGGCGACCTGAGGTCCGCGGGTGGACGTGGGTGCGGGTCGGTAGCGTCGGCACAGGTCGCGAGAGGCGTGGCCGCTGATCGGAGGACCCGTGGCGACGATCGTCTCGACGTTGTTCATCTCGCTCGACGGGGTCGCGGAGATCGACCCGGCGTGGCACTTCCCGTACTTCGACGAGCACATGGGCGCCGCGGTCACCGAGGACTACGACGGCGTGGACGTCCTGCTGCTGGGCCGGGTCACGTACGACTCGTTCGCGGGTGCCTGGCCGGGGCGTGAGGACGCGGGGGAGGAGGATGCGGCGTTCGCGGCCCAGCTGGGTGACGTGCGCAAGGTCGTCGTGACGCGCGGCACGCAGGACCTGGGCTGGCGCAACGTGGAGCGGATGACGGGCGACCTGGTCGAGGCGGTCACGGCGTTGAAGGCCGCGCCCGGCAAGGTGCTGGTGGCCGGGTCGATATCGGTGGTGCGCCAGCTCCTCGCGGCAGGGCTGCTGGACGAGCTGCGCCTGCTGGTCCACCCGGTGCTCGTCGGCGCAGGAGACCGGCTGCTGCGCGAGGACGCGGTCGGGGTGCAGCACCTGCGGCTGCTGCGGTCGGAGACGTTCCCCACGGGTGTGGTGCGTCAGGTCTACGCGCCGGTGGCGGCCCCCGCCGCGGTGGGCTACGAGGGCGTCACCGACAAGGTGCCGGGCGCCGGAGGCGCCTGAGACCCGGCGGTCAGCGGGTGCGGTGCTCGATCGCCGAGACCACCAGGTCGGTGACGGCCGCGGGGGCGACGTGCAGGTTCAGCGCCGGCTCGAACAGCTCGGCCTCGAGCAGCACCAGGCCGTGCTCGGCGGAGTCGACCAGGTCGATGCGCGCGTACAGCGGCATGCCCAGGCCCGTGGCCTGCTGGACGGCGGCCAGGACGCCGCGCGCGAACCGGTCCTCGTCGTCGGTGGAGGCCACCGGTTCGGGGTGCTCCTGGTAGACGCCGCCGATGAGCCCGCCGCCGGGTGCGAGCAGCGCACCCTTGGCGATCGCGTGGCTCGGCTCGCCGTCGACGAGGTACAGCGACTTCTCGCGGCCGGCGGACAGCTCGGGGATCTCAGGCTGCACCATCACGACGCCGCCCGACCCGACGATCCGCGCGGCCAGGTCGAGCGCGCGCGGGTCGTCGGCGCGGAACAGGCCGGTGTCGCGTGAGCCGGCCGAGACGGTGGGCTTGAGCACCACGTGCGCGTCCGCGGCGAACGCGGCCAGGTCCGCGCGGACGTCGTCGACGGACGTGCGGTACGTGGTGGGCACCACGCCCACGCCGAGGTCGGCGAGCTGGGCGAGGTAGCGCTTGTCGAGGTTCCACCGCACCAGGGCGGGCGGGTTCAGCACGTGCGTGACCTGCTCGACGTGCGTGAGCCAGGCGAGGAACTCGTCGTACCGCTCCGGGTAGTCCCACGGGCTGCGCAGCACCAGGAGCGTGTACGCGCTCCAGTCCACGGTGTCGTCGTGCCACACGGTGGCCTCGGCGTCGATCCCGCGGGCACGCAGACCGGCGACGACGGGCGCGGTGTCGTGGTCGAGGTCCTCCGCGGGGTAGGAGTCGGTGACGACGATGCCGACCCGGACGGGCGCGGAGGTGGGGGCGGGCGTGCTCACGAGCACGTGACTGTAGGACAGGCCGCGACCGTGGCCGTGAGCCGCCCGCCCCGTGGTCGGCTCAGCGCTGCGCGTCCCGCCACGCCACCCACTGCGCGGCGAGCGACAGGTCGTAGTCCGGGCCGGACGTGCCGACGGTCAGGAGCGTCGCGCCGGCGTCGAGGAACGCCGCGGCCTGCTCGGCGGGTGGCGCGGAGACGGCGACCGAACGCTCGACGAGGGTCGCGGTGTCGCGGCCGACGGCCGCACCGTGCTCGTCGAGGATCGCGCTCTTGCGCGTGAGCGTCGGCGCGTCGCCGAACGAGTGCCACGCGTGCGCGTGCTCGGCCACGACCCGCAGCGTCTTGCGCTCGCCACCGCCGCCGATCAGGATCGGGATCTCGCGGGTGGGCGCCGGGTTGGACGCCGCCCAGCGCGCCTTGATGCGCGGCAGCGCGTCGGCCAGGTCGGCGATGCGGCTGCCCGCGGTGCCGAACTCGTAGCCGAACTCGTCGTAGTCCTTCTCGAACCAGCCGGCACCGATGCCCAGGATCAGGCGGCCGCCGCTGATGTGGTCGACCGTGCGGGCCATGTCCGCGAGGAGCTCGGGGTTGCGGTAGGAGTTGCAGGTCACCAGCGCGCCGATCTCGACGCGCTCGGTCTGCTCGGCCCACGCCGCGAGCATCGTCCAGCACTCGAAGTGCTTGCCGTCGGGGTCGCCGCTGAGCGGGAAGAAGTGGTCCCAGTTGAAGATCACGTCGACGCCGAGGTCCTCGGCGCGGCGCACCGCGTCACGGATCTGGGCGTAGTCGGCGTGCTGGGGCTGGAGCTGGACGCCGATGCGCACGGGAAAGGTCATGCGCCGAACGTACGTCCGCGCCCCGTCCGTGGACACCGTGTTCCCTCTGGGCGAACCGGCGCCGCGGGTGCCGACCCCCTGGACAGCCGCGCCGCACCGTGGCAGGAAGGGGTCGGGTTCACGACGAAGGGGGCGGCATGACGACGTCGACGCCGGACGGTGGTCGCGGCACGCGTGGGTCCGGTGCGCAGCTGGCGCTGCGGGTGACGGCAGCGGTGCTCGGTGTGGCGACCCTGGCGGTGGGTGCCGTCGCGGTGTTCGTCACGGAGAACGGCGCGGGTGCGGCGGCGCTCATCGCGGCCGGGGTGGCGCTCGCCGTGATCGGCGGTGTCTTCGACCGGATCAAGGCGTTCGAGGCGGCGGGGGTCAAGGTCGAGCTGGCGGAGGTCCGGGAGAAGCTGGCGACCGCGGCGAGTCTCGAGGAGGCCGGGCAGCCCGAGCTGGCTGCGGAGCTGCGCGACGAGGCGATCGACCTGCTGTCGAGCTCCTCACCCGCGGCACTGCGGTTCAAGCAGGTGCGTGCCACGCCCCCGGGGTGGCAGCGGACCATCGAGCTCGAACGCCAGATGCACGACTGGGAGGAGGAGGCGCGGCGCGTGGCGCCGTCGCTCGCGACCCTGGAGCGGGGCTTCGACCAGGGCGACGAGGCCGGCCGCGCGATGGCCCTGGCGATGATGGTCGGAGCACCCGCGGCGGCGAGCCCGCGCGTCGCGGAGGCTGCGATCGCGCATCCCCGCAGCGCGTTCGAGCAGTTCCACGGCCTCCGGGTGGCACAGACGATCGCACGGTCTGCTCCGGCGGCGCCCACGACGATCGCGCTCGGTGAGGTCGTGCGGGAGAACCTGGAGCAGGGCCGGTTCGGGTCGCCCGACTCGGACCGGTGCACGCTCGCCAAGCGGATCCTCGAGCTGGTCGCCCCGTCCTGATCAGGCGGGTCCCGCCGCGTCGTCGGGGACGCCGGCGACGGGCTTGGTGCGGGAGCGGCCAGCGGTGTCCTTGAGCACGACGTACTTGAGGTCCACGTGGGGCTCGAGCGCGCCGAACTTGTCGTTCGGTGCGCCGATGACCAGCTGGAAGCCCAGCCCGCGCCAGGCCCCGACGGCCCGGCCGGTGAAGCGCGCGTCGGCCTTGATGAGCGCCTCGTCGAGGAACACGGGCGCGTAGCGAGGGCGGGGCGCGCCCGCGTCGCCGAGCTGGTAGCGCAGCGCGGCGCCGACGATGAAAGCGACGAGCTCCTGCGACTCGCCGCCGGACTTCTCGCCGATGTGGTCGTACAGCGCCACGTGGTTGCCCTCGAGGTCGACCTTCTCGGCGGACAGCCGCACGTGCCGGCGCACGTCCACCAGGTCGGCGAAGTCGGGTGCGGTGCGTCGGATCCGGTCGATCACGCGTGCCATGCGCAGGTAGCGGCGTTCGCGCTCGGCGTCGGTCGCATCGGTGGCCAGGACCTCACGCAGGTCCCGCAGCTCCTTGCGGAACCGCGCGACGACGGTCGACTGCGTGTCGCGCGCGTCGATGCGCAGGCGGTGCTCGTCGTCGGCGAACGGCAGGTCCTCGAGGATGTCGTTGACCGGGCGGATGCGCTCCTTGATCTCGCGCACCGACCGCGCCAGGGCGCTGTGCAGGTCCGCCAGGTCGTTGCCGGACAGCCGCAGCAGGCTCTTGCGCCACTCGGCCTCGAGCTCGTGCAGGCCGCTGGTCTCGAGCTCGGCCAGGATCCGGGCGAAGTCGTTGTAGGACGCGTCCGGGTCGGTGCCGAGGTTCGGGTCGGGCCAGCGCTCGACGAACGTCTCGAACGTGCGGCGCAGCGCGTCGCGTGCGGTCGCGACGGCCTGCTGCGCGGCCTGCCGGTCGGCGCGCAGGTGCTCGCCGGCGCGCGCGAGCACGGCGTCGAAGGCCGCGAGCGCGTCGACCGGGCCGACGGGTGCGCCGGTCGCGTGCTCGGAGCCGCTGGTGAGCAGCCCGTCCAGGTAGGCGGTGGTCGCGGGGTCGACGAGCGTGCCCGCCGACTGCGCGTCGTCGAGCGCGAGCTGCGCGGCGTCCACGTCGTCGGTCGTCGCGGACCACTGCTCGGCCAGCGTGCGCGCCTCGCCCTTGGTGCGGCCGAGCTCCTCGGCGAGCACCTGGATGGTGACGTCGAGCTCGGTGGCGCGCGTCTGCAGGCTCGTGATCTCCGGGCTCCCGGCGGTCACGCCGTCGATGACCTGCGCCCAGCGCTCCTGCTCGGCCTCGACCGCGGCGACGTCGACCTGCTCCCAGGTGACCTCGACCAGCGCGGCGTACGCGCGCTGCGCGGCGTCGTGCCGGTCGATGCGCCGTTCGGCCTCCAGCACCTGCGCCTCGGCGAGCGCCAGCCGCTCCTGCGCGCGCGCGATCTGCTGGTCGAGGTGCGCCAGCCGGCGCGTGTTGGTGAAGCCCAGGACGTTGGCTCCGCCCGACCCGCCGTGCGAGCCCTGCGTGCCGTCGGACACCTGCCCCGAGCGCGTCAGCGCCTTGGCGTGCTGCGACAGCTCGCCGGGGGTGTCCACGCACTGGTAGGCGAACCGGCTGGCCAGCTCGCCGCGCAGCCAGCCGGTGAACGGCCCGCTGCGGTAGTCGAGCCGGCCGGGCAGCGTGCGCGCGTCGAGAGCGACGTCGTCCCGGACGCCGGTGGGTACGCCCTGGAACCGGATGCGCCGTGCCGTGGGCACCGCGTCGATGGCCTTGCGGAACGCACCCAGGTGCGCGACGTCCAGCAGCACGCGCGTCGCGAAGCCGCCGAGCGCCAGGTTGAACGCGTCGCGCCACGGCTCGTGCTCGGTGCGGACCTCGACGAGCTCGGCGACGAACGGGAGCTCCTCGGGCGTCAGCCCGGCGGCCTTCGCCAGCGCCGCGCGTGCGGCGTGCAGGTCGCCGGGGATGTTGTCGCGGCGGCGCGCGACGGCGTCACGGTCGGCGCGCAGGTCCGCCAGGTCCGCGGCGGCCTCCTTCTTCTCCGACATCGCGTCGAACAGCGCCTGCCGTGCGGTGGCCTTGGCGTCCGCGTCGTCCAGCGCGGCGCGCGCGCGTGCGACGAGACGGTCCAGCTCGGCCTCGGTGGTGACGGCCTCGCCCAACGCGTCGGCCAGCGTCTCGTCGAGCCGACGACGAGCGCGCGCGACCTCGTCGAGACGTGCCTGCGCACCGCGCATCTCGCGCTGCGCGGTGGCGAGCCGGTCGCCGCCCGACGCCCACAGCGTCTCGCGCACGCCGTCCAGCTCCGCCTTCGCGGCGGAGATCCGTGCCTCGGTCTCGGCCGCGAGCCCGCGCGCGTGACGCTGGCGGCGCTGCAGGTCCGCCTCGACCGCGCGCAGCAGGTCCAGGCGGCGCGCGTGCCGCCACAGCGCGGCCGGGGAGGTGCGGTCCTCGAACGACCCGATCGCCTCGATGACGCGCAGCCGCTCCGCACCCTGCTCGATCGCGTCGCGGAACCCACGGATCGGCTCGAGCGCCTTGACCTGCTGACGCGCGGTGATCATCTGCTCACGCGTGCCGGTGAGCTTGTCGAACTGCTCGACCACGGCGTCGGCCGTCGCGAACGTGTCGGGCTCCTCGAGCACCATGGCCTTGTACAGCGCGTCCACCGTGGTGATCTGCTGACCGGCCTGGATGCGGCCGAGGAGCGCGACGGCCTTGCTGCCGTCACCCGACGCGCCGATCCCCAGCGTCGAGTACAGCCGCGCCGTGAAGTCGCGGTCGGTGTCGAACGGCGTCAGGCCGGCGGCTGCCACGGCGGGCCGGGAGAACCGCTGGCCGGCCGCCGCCTCCAGCTCGCGCAGGTCGAACGCGGAGTCGCACGTCGCGCGCACGGGCACGACGTCGTCGAGCAGCCGCGCGGCGGACGGCACGTACCAGGCCCGGACACCCGTGAGCTCGGTGCCCGCCTGGTCCACCCACGTCATGGCGATCGCCGACCACGTGTCACGACCGTCGCCGCGCAGCACGCGCTGCCGCGTGCCGTCCTGCGTGCGGGACTCGTCGAGCTTGCCGCGCGCGTAGGACAGGATGTTGCGCTGGTCCTTGCCGCGCGGACGCCCGACGACACCGCCGTTGGACGCGCCGTTGAACGGCGTGGTGTGCGGCATGAGCAGCGCGATGTACGCGTCCATCAGCGTGGACTTGCCCGAGCCGGAGCCGCCGGACAGCAGCGTCGCGGTGGACGCCAGGCGGATCCGGTGGTGCCCGTCGTACCCGCCCCAGTTGACCAGCTGCAGGTCCCGGGCGATCCACTGCTGACCCGTGGACGCGGCCGGGACCAGCCCGAACAGCGTGTCGACCATGGTCATCGGCCGGCCTCCGTGCCGGCGGGCTGCTGCGTGCGCAGCCACGCGCGCAGCTCGGTCAGGCGCTCGTTGCTGAGCACCACCTCCACCAGCGGCGTGACCCGGTACCGGCCCTGCGACTCCTCCTCGATGAGGCCCTCCTTGGCCAGCCGGGCCACCGCGGCGCGGATCTCGCGCTGGTGGCCGGCCACGTTCGTGTCGTCGGGGTCGAAATACGTCAGCGCGGTCTGCTCGAGCTCCTCGACGTCCACGCGCACCGAGGTCTCGCCCGCGCCCTGCTCACGCTGGAACACGGTGCGCAGGTGCACCAGCACCAGCGTCTCGGCGCGCGTGTACGCCTCGTCGCGCAGCAGCACGGGCACGTCGAGCTCGGCGGAGCGCACCTGCTTCTTGTAGGCGATGCCGCGCTCGTGGTCGACCACCAGGTGCACGAACAGGTCGTGCAGGCGCGACTCGATCACCTGCTGGTTCTCCAGGAGCGTGCGCCACTGCGCGCGGTTGCGGTCGGCGGTCAGGAACCGCCGCTGCAGCAGCCGCACCAGCACGCGCCGCACGTCCGCGTCGAGCGTGCCCGAGTCGCCCGCGAACAGCTCGGACGGGTCCTCCTCCATGGGCACGGGGGCGATGAAGCCCTCCTCGACCGTGGTCTCACTCATGCGCGGGGTCCTTCGTCGTGGTGGTGACGGCCCCGAACGCGAACCGTCGCCGGCTCCCGTCGGGCCGGACGGCGTCGACGAACGCGAGCTCGTCGGTCTCGGTCATGCCGCGCTGGTGCGCGATCTCGAGGAGCCCCAGGAGGTCCACGGGCCGGCGGAGCGCGTCGGGTGCGGCGTTGAACGCGCGCGCGACGTCCGCGGTGCCGGACTCGTCGGCGTGCGCGGCCAGGTGCGCGTCCAGCTCGGCGTAGTGCGGACCGCCCCATGCGCGGGCCTCGTCGGTGGACACGTCGGGCTCGTCGTCGGCCCAGTCCGGCAGCGCGGCCGGAGCCTGCGGAGGACGCAGGTCGCCCGCGGTCTGGCGCAGGTGCTCGACCTCCGCGACCGGCAGGCGGCGCAGCGGGTCCACCGCCTGGCCGCGTCGCGCGTCCGGCAGCCACGTCTGCAGGCCGGTCATGACCTCGCGCAGCAGCTCGTCCACCTGCCGGTCCCGCAGCGGGTCGTGGTGCCGGACCTGGCCGGTGATCACGTACGACGCCTCGCGCTGCGCGGTGAACACCTGGTCGAGCCCCTGCTCGATGCGCCGCACCACCTCGCTCAGCTCCGTGCGCTGCGCGGCGGGCAGGCGCTGCGCGAACCGGTGCCGCAGCACGACGTCCAGCTGGTCGGCGATCTCGTCGAGCCGCTGCGGATCCCCGATCAGGCGCAGCGCACCGGAGAACGCGCGGCCCTCGACCGTGGACTCCATGACGTGCTCACCGCGCGCCAGGTACTCGCGCAGGATCTCGCCCGTCGGGCGCTCGTCCTGCCGCAGCGCGCTCACCACGTCCCGCTGCATCGCCTTGATCGACTCCGCGACGCGCGCGAAGTCCGCAGGCAGCTCGCGCACCAGGTGCACCACGTTCTCCGCCTGCTCGAGCAGCTCCTCGTCGTCGACGGGCTCGACCGTGCCGGTGCGCTGCAGGCGGGCCAGCTCGTCCTGCAGGCGCCGGATCTCCGCGTCGAGCCGCGCCATGCGCACCAGGACGTCCGGGTCCGCGTCGTGTGCGAGGCGGCCCACCGCGTCCAGCACCGTGCGTACGCGCGACTGCGAGACGCGCGCCCGGGCGCCGCCCGCACGCCCCGCGACCTCGAGCGCACCCACCGCGTGCGCGGACAGGCGGTACACCTCGACGTCGTCGTCGAGCACCTGCCGCACCAGCCAGCCCGCGTCCGCCCACTGGCGGCACAGGTCGCGCGCGCTGCCGACCGGCAGCCCGTCCTGGTGACCCGCGGCCCGGAGCTGGTCCAGCGCGTCACCGACCTCGGTGTGCGCGTCGGCGACCGGCACGGTCGGGCGCTCCGCGGTGAACAGCACCGACAGCAGCGAGACGACGAGGGGGGCGTGCCGCTTGTGGAGCAGGTCCAGCATCGGGTTCTGGAAGGCCCGGACGGCGCCCAGGTACGCCGCTTCGGCACGAGTGATCATCGCCGCACAGCGTATTCGCCCACGCCACCCTCCCCGCCCTCCCTCCGCCGACCTGGTACTTGTCCGCCAGGTCGGCGGTCAGGGAGCGCACAGCGGTCGTGGGAGAACGCCCACCGGAGCGTCGCGCGGCGGTCTACCGTGACGGCATGGCAGGGGTGCGCGAGCGGGTACGGGAGCGGGTGCGGGAGTCAGCCGGGCCATCGGTCCGGCGGTTGCGTCGGGAGCGGCAGTGGCGGCAGGACGGCGTCGTCGCGCACCCGGACCGGGCCGAGCCGGACGGGTTCGCCCACCACGTCGCGGCCCACCGGACGCCGATCTTCCGCGAGCTCGCCGGTGTGGACCGCCGCCTGCAGGAGAACAAGGCGGTCAACCTGGTCATCGCCGCCGGGCGGCTGGACGGCCTGGTGCTGCGGCCGGGGCAGCGGATGTCGTTCTGGCGGCTGGTCGGCAAACCGACCTACCGGCGCGGGTTCAAGGACGGCCTGGTCCTGCGGCAGGGGCAGGTCGACGAGGCCGTCGGCGGCGGGCTGTGCCAGATGACCAACCTCCTGTACTGGATGACCGTGCACTCGCCGTTGACGGTCGTGGAGCGGTGGCGGCACACGTACGACGTCTTCCCCGACAACGGCCGCACGCAGCCGTTCGGCAGCGGCGCGACGTGCTCGTGGCCGGTGCTCGACCTGCAGATCGAGAACCGCACGATCGCGACGTTCCGGCTGTCCCTCGGCGTCGAGCGGACGGACCTGGCCGGGGCGTGGACCAGCGACCAGCCGCCGCAGCACACCTACGAGGTGTACGAGGCCGCGCACGTGATGACCAACGACCTGCCCGGCGTCTTCACCCGCCGCAACGTCCTGCGGCGGCGCGTCTTCGACCTCGCCGGCGTGGAGGTGGCGGACGAGCTCCTCGCGGTCAACGAAGGCCGCCTGATGTACCAGCCGTTCCTGGAGAGCGGCGCCGCGGGGTAGCGGCGTGCCATCCGCGTCGAGCAAGGCCGGCCGGGATCCGCTGGAGGCCGCGCCCCCTGGACGATCCGCCTCCTTGTCCGTTCTCATCCCCACGTCTCCGGACTTCGAGCAATCCGACACGTCGAACGCCCGACCGAGGCGATCAACGGACGCCTCGAGCACCTGCGCGGCACCGCGTTCGGCTTCAGTAACCTACGGCTCGCCCAGGAGCTGGAGGAGTTCAAGGATCTCGCCGCTCGTGACCTCCCCGTCGATCACGTCCTCAAGCTCGTCCAGCCTTGACAAGATCTCCGAGATCAATTCCTCGCACGCTTCGTCAAACTCAATCTCGATTGGCTCAATCGGCCCTCGTGCCTCGGGGCGAGCGATGAAGCCCCACCGCATGAGCGACGCCCACGCCTGAACGGCCAATGGCGCGAAGCGATGGTCGAGCAGACCGCGAAGGACCTCCACAGTCGCTTCCCTGGTCACGACCAGGGGTTGCCGTGCTGCGGACTGTGCCTCCACCAGTGCAGTGTGATCGAATCGGCTCATGAGCGTGACGGCCCCGGGATCGCCGCCAAGAGCGCGATCGAGTAGTGCAGCGAGGTGAGGGCGCATAGGGCACCACTTTGGTCTCGATCAGGCCGTTCGGTCCAGGCGTGTTCTTGTACCAACTGAGGAGTTGTCCGGGGCTGTCGATCTCCTGGACATAGAGCCTCCCGTATCCCGGGGTGTTAGCTGGCGAGAAGAACTCTAGTCAGTAGCCACCGCCTGGGAGCCCGGTCGCGCCTCTGATGAATCGGTTGCCGACAGCGGCGAGATCACCGGGAAGCCCCTCGGTCGGCCGCCCGCACACCGGGGCGCCGACGGGTGCAGCGAGCGAGCGGTCGTAGGGCTGTCTGGCGAGCTTGAGGACCCGGCACGTCACCGCGACGGGGGACGGCGAGTTCTCTCACGAGCGGGTAGAGCCCTCTCCCGGCAGATGCGCCTGCGGCAGGTACGCCGCGGCGCGGCGCAGGATCTCGTTCTCCTGCTCCAGCAGCCCGATGCGCCGGTTCGCCTCACCCAGCCCGGCCGACTCCGTCCGGGTCACGCCGGGCCGGTTGCCGTCCTCGACATCGGCGTCACGCGGCCAGCTGCGCAGACACGACTCGGCAATCCCGAAGTCCGCCGCGATCTGCTTGTTCGGAGCCTCACCACATCGGGCGAATCGCCACGACGTCCCTGCGGAACTCCATCGGGTAGGGCCTGGGCACGGTGCGAATCCTTCGAGCGGCGCCTCCCGGCACCACGGGTCATGCGTCACCTACTCGTGCAGCAGACCCCTTCGGATGTCGGTGTTGTCTGGGACCATCCGCCTGTGACGAGCAAGAGCATTCGCGAGCAGGTGTGGGACGCCGCCGACCCGGACGGGTCTCGACGGGCGCTGCTCGACGCGGCGGCCCTGGCGGGCCGAGCACCTGGCTGGGTTCAGCTGTTGGGTCAGAGCCTGGACGCGTCGTGGGAAGGGCTGGTCGAGCTCGGGGCGAAGCAGACGGCGCTCATGGATTCCATCGAGGCCGCGGTCAGCGTGTTGGTCCCCCGCGGCTGGGCCGTCATGAACATGAAGTCGGAGGTCGTCAACGCTGCGGTCGCCGCTGTCCGCGCGGGCCGTGCCGGCGAGGGCGATGACCTACTCGCCGGGCAATGGGACGGCGACGATGCGTGGCGCGTCCAGAGGGTCGGTCAGCGCGTACGGTCCATGGCGGCCGCGGACGAGGAGTGGAGCGCCTTGTTTCGCGAGCGTGCGCGCCTGCTCGACCGTGCCGCCGAGCACCATCTTGCGGGGCGGTACGACGCCTCGGTGCCAATCCTCCTGGCCCAAATCGAGGGCATCGTCATTGACGTGACCGAGGGCAAGAAGTACTTCACGAAGCGGCAGAGCATCAAGGCGGACGTGGTCAACCCGCTGGACCTGGCCGGCATCGAGGCGTGTATGGCCGCGCTGCAGGCGGCCTACAGCGAGAACGTACCAACCACCCAGGCTGGGGGCAGTCTGTCCCGACACGGGATTCTTCACGGTCGCGAACTCGCGTACGACACGCGCGCCAACTCTGCGAAGACCTGGTCCGTCATCGACGCTGTCGTCCACTGGGCGCTACCGCACTCACGCGAACTCGCCGACGCCCGCCGAGTCGCTCGCCAAACCGCCAACGCCGGAAGCCAAGACACCGATGCACGAGGCCGCCGCGTGGACGACCGCCAGTTCGCTGAGACCCGCGACGTGCTGCGTCTGCTCCAGACCGCCGCGATGGGATGGCACCGACAGGGAGGTCGGTTCCGGGGGGACCTCGTGGGCGCGGTCTACACCGAGAAGGACTTCACGAAGCGAGGCCTGCCTGCCGACCCCGACATTGAGACTCGCCTCGCGTCTGACGGTCAGGCTGTCGCGTACTGGCGCGCCACGCCTTCGGGCCGGGTCCTCGGGCTCGCACTCACTTGGGACGGGGACCACTACCAGGAGCGCTTCTACGGGGGTGCACAACCACCCACGGGCCTGCCCGGGGAACCCGCTTCCAGCTGGTTCGACCCGCTCGATACACCGCCTGACTGGCGCTGATTCACCACGCCTGCCGGAGCGGAAGCAAACTCCGCGATGTCTTACCAAGGGCCGGCTGGCGCCGGCCACGGCACGGGCGCCAGCACGCACCCCCAGCCGGTGCCGCGCTTCGCGCGCGTAGCCGGGCAAGCCCGGCTACGCCGGCTGGAGGCCCCGCGTGCTGACGCCCGTGCCGTGGTTCTGAGATGGCGACGAACTCGGACAACGCTCTGCGAAGATGGCCGTGTGGCACTTGGAAGAGCGGTCGAGCAGGGCACGTTCCTGGAGCAGCTCCTGGCGGCTGTGCCGGAGGTGGGCCCCGAGGTGCGCGAGCACCTTGACGACAACGGGGAACTGCTGCTCCACGTGCTGATGCCCGACCTGCTGAGGACCGCGACCCGGCTCTTCCACGCCGGAGAGAGCGAGGTTGAAGGGCGCTTGCTCGCGTTCATCGACTTGGCGCTGCGTTGCGGTGACGATGCGTGCAGGAACGCGGTCCAAGTCTCTTTCGTCGAGCACGCGGGCGCCTTCCCGGAGGAAACCGCGGAGTTCCTCGCATCGTGGCCTTCAGCTCTGAAGGCCGAGCTCAGGAGGAGCCGAGTCGCCTGAGCAGCAGTGCGACGAGATGCGCGTGTCGCATCACGTTCAGATGGTCGACGTGGTTGCCTGCTGGCTGTGACTCGACTCGCGGCCGAACGGACAGGCTCGTGACCGAACTGACGCTTCTCGGCGAGGAGCCCGGCGCCGCGCTTATCTTGCGCAGTTCGCGCCGCCAACCGGCGCTGCTCGTCCAGGGCGACACGCTGTACATCGCCACGCGGGCGGCTGAGGAACTGGTGCAGGAACTTCAGCTCAACGGGTCCGAAGACGCCCGTCACGGCGCTGTCGAAGTTGCCGAGACGCTCCGCGAGTGGCTTGCCTCGTACGAGCGGATGATGAACGCGGCCCACCTGGACCTGCCCTACGCGGAGTAGCGGGGCTCTGTCGATGTGGGGAGCATCCGAACCTCGCCGTCCGTGCTCGCCGGAGATGTAGGGTCGCAGCGGCTGAATGCGCCACCGCGACCGTGTAGCCGGTAGTGGCGTAGCCAGCAAAGAGGGGTCGCTACCTCTGCCACGCAGATGCCCCTACCAATCAGATTCAGCGCGCAGATGGATGGCGGCGGTCACCCGAGTTGCGACGCAGGGCGCGCCCCGTCCGCGCGGCTGTGGGCGCCTCGCGTGTTCCCCGGGCCTTTCAGACATCGAGTGTTGCGCCCTTACCCTTCCGTCCTATGACCGGAGGACCCACCACCGACGATGACGGGCTCATCGGACTTCCGGTGGGGGCGTGATGTCGAGTCCGCCGCAGACCAGGAGCATGCGTAGTCGGTAGTTGTCGCGGTTGCGGTAGCCGCGGGCGATGCGGCGGTGGAGCTCGATGATCCCGTTGATGGCCTCGGTCCCGCCGTTGCTGGAGCGGTCGGTGGTGAAGTAGCTCAGCAGCGTCTGGCTCCATTGCCGCAGGGTCCGGCCCAGGCGGGCGATCTCGGGGATCGGGCAGGAGGCGAAGGATGCCAGTGCCTTCTCGGCGATCTTCTTGCCGGCGCTCAGGTCGCGGTGGGCGTAGGCGGCGCGGACCTGCTGGTAGCACTGCCAGGCGAGGAAGACCTCGTCGTTCGGGTCGCCGCGGTTCAGGCAGTCGACGAGCCGTTCCCACTGGCGGCCCGTGAGGTGGTCGGCGCTGGCGCGCAGGATGTTGCGGACCCGGTAGAGCGGGTCGTTCTTGTGCCCGCGGTGCCCGAGGGTGTCCTGTTGGACCCGGCGGCGGACCTCGTCCATCGCGGCGCCGGCGAGCTTGACGACGTGGAACGCGTCCAGCACCGGGGTCGCCTCGGCGAGCTCGTCACGCAGCGCGTTCGCATAGCCGCGGAACGGGTCCAAGGTGGCGACCTGGACGCCGTCACGGAAGGCGTCGGTGCGGGCCTTGAGCCAGTCCGCGAACACCGTCCCGGAGCGGCCCGGGACCAGGTCCAGCAGCCGGGCGTGGGTGTTCCCGTCCTGGTCACGGGTCAGGTCGACCATCCCGGTCAGCATCGTGGGGCCCTTCGTGGTGGCCTTGTGCGGGGTGTGGTGCCACACGTGCTCGTCGACCCCGAGCGTGGCCACACCCGCCAAGCGTTCACCGTCGTCGGCGAGCTCGATCAGTCGGGGGCGCACCGCCCGCCACAGCGTCTTCCAGGTGGTCCCCAACTGGCGGGCTAGCCCCGCGATCGCGGCGTGCTCGAAGCGCAGCTGCCTGATCGCCCAGGTCACGGCCCGGCAGGTCAGCGACCCGCGCGGCGCGACCAACAGGGGCAGCTGCTCGACGAACAGCCCGACCGGACAGCCGGCGTCCGGGCAGCGCCAGGTCCGCTGCCGCCACAGCACCACGACGGGCACCACACCGGGCACGTCGTGCAGGCGACGCACTCGACGGCCATGCCCGACGGCCACGACCCCGCACGCCGGGCAGCCCATCAGCTGCCACGGGGTTGAGACGCTCACCGTCAGAGTCGTCGGGCCGCGTTCGACGTGCTCAACATGGACACCGTCCAGGCCGAGCAACAGATCGCATCGCGAGCAGGGGTCAGTCGTGGGCGCGCCAGGGCAGCCCGTAGCGTTGGACACCGTCGAGGTCCTCGAGAAGAGCAGAGTGCTTGGTCGCCTCTGATCCTCGGGGGCCTCGACCCATCAGCCCCGCACTCAACTCAACGGCGAGCCGTCACCCCCACCGGAAGTCCGAAGAGCCCGATGACGGACCCGACTTCGAGACGTTCGAGGACGAGTTCGCGGACTTCGTCGCCTTCCACCATCGGATGACGGCGTGGACCGCTCACGAAGAGGCCGAGCGCGGCGCTGAGGCCACCGAGGACTGAGCCCGACCGCCGCTCTGGCAATCGCACAGCGGATGCCGAAATCCAGTGCGCTGGTGAAGCGCCTCGGCGACTTCGGCGAGAGTCGCCACCGTGTAGCCCGAAGTCGTCGTGGTCCCCGTGTGACCGGCGAGCAGGGCGGCGACCGCCTCGCCAGCGCAGCGCTCGGTCTCCGTCAGTGCAGTGTGCCTGACCCAGTGCATCGAGACGCCCAGAGCCTCAGCCCACGGCAGCGCCTTGTGCCAGCGCTCGGCGATGGTGTTGTAGCGGCGTCGGGTCAGCGGCCGATGCCCTCCGTTTCTTCGCGGGCGCAAGCAGAACACCGGCGACGTGGACGTCAGCGCGCCGCCGCGCTCGGTCGCGTGGTCCAGCAGCGCTGTGAGCAAGGCGTTCGTGACCGGGACCTCGCGCCACTTTGAGCCCTTCTCCAGGAGACGAACGGTGGAGCGGTCGGCGTCGATGGCGCCGACCGTGAGCGAGATGGCGCCACCCCGGCGCGCTCCGGTCTCCCAGTGGAAGCGCACAAGCAGACCGTCAAGCTCGACGTCGTCGCCGGAACTGGTGGCGACGGTGGCAAGAGCGTCCAGTTCGGCGGCGTCGAGTGCTCGGCGCAACTTCGGCGTACGGCGCACCTGCTTGACCTTCGCGGCAGGGTCATCGACGACCAAGCCGTCACGCACTGCACGGCTCCACACGAAGCGGGCGGCCGCGCGGGCGTTGCGCGCGGCGCCCGTGCCCTCAGTGCTGTTGGCACGCTTGACCGCGGTGGCCTGGCAGTGGTTCGCGAAGGCCTCCACGTCGGTTGCTGTCACAGCATCGAGACGGCGGGTCCCGAGGAACGCCTCAAGCTTGCGCCAGTAGCTCGCGTAGGTGCGCAGACTCTTGGTCGAGGCGGCGATGCGGACTGTCGCCAGGTACTCGCTGACCGTGAGGACTTCCCGCGCCGTCGCGGGCGGCGGTGCAGCCAGAAGGTCGGCGGGGTCCAGTCCGAGGCTGGCCAGAACCGCGAGGACAGTGGCGACGTTCTGAGACTTCGTGGCGGTCATCGTCAGAGCTCCGGGTTCAGGTCGAGGTCGAGTACGGCAGGCGAGCGCATAACGACGACGCCCGCGGACGAGGTGGCGATGAGCGGCGTTCCAGGCGCTGTCCAGCCGAGGCAAGAACGCAGCGCTCGGGGTAGCGGCGCACGGCCCCGTGCGTCGAGCGTGACGGCGTGGGTGCCGGGACCTGTGCGCAGTGTGAGGTGGTCGGCGCTTCGGGTCACGGTCACCGTGGTGCCAGGTGCCCAACCAGCGGCGGCCCAGGTCGCGGCGTCGGTGAGGCGGCCTGACGCGTCGAGACTGACGAACCGGTGCGTCTGCTCGGCAACCCGCGCGGGCGCACGAAGCACGGGGGCCGGCGAAGGGACGAAGGCACTTCGCTGCGTGGGCTGCGAACTGCGGGCGCGGTTGGCGCCGATGCTGAGTGCGAGAGCCGTAGAGAGGGGCACGGCGAGGAACGTGCCGGGAGGTTCGCAAACGGATTCGGGCGAATCGGTTCCCGCGGGAGGAACGGGATTGTGAGTTGGCTCACAATCCCGGGACCCATCCCCAAACTGTGTGTCCGGAGGGGGACTTGAACCCCCACGCCCTTTCGGGCACTAGCACCTCAAGCTAGCGCGTCTGCCATTCCGCCACCCGGACAGGTGGGCGTCGCGGGAACCCGAAGGCGCCCCGCGGTGCGGCAGAAAAGATAGCACGGTGCGTCGGTGCGGCATGCATCCGGTCCCGGGGGCAGACTCGGGGGAGAGCCGGCCGCACCACGGGTGCGCGCCTGTGACCAGCGACGTCGTCGTGAGCCACGGCGGTCGTCGGGACCGAGGACGGGGCGTGCGCCCGGGACGGGGGACGTCATGACCGACGCGGGTGAGCGGACCGCCGCGCCGTACGTGCCGCCGCCGCGGCGCGTCGCCGGGGCGCGCCGCACCCCCGCCGGTCCCACCCCCGAGCACGACGCACCGCAGTGGCTGCGCATGTTCGCGGGTGTCTCGTGGCGCCTGATCGTGTGCGTGATCGCGGTCGGCCTGGTGTTCTACGCGACCGCGCAGGTCCAGCTGCTGTTCATCGCGGTGTTCCTGGGTCTGGTGTTCACCGCGGTGCTGCGACCGCTGGTGAACCTGCTCGGCAAGGTGCTGCCGCGGTTCGTCGCCACCGCGGTCGCGATCCTGGCGGGGTTCGTGTTCTTCGCGGGGCTGCTCACGTACGTGGGCATCTCCGTGGCCAACGAGTGGGAGGACCTGTCCGTCCAGTTCAGCGACGGACTCACGCAGATCACCGACTTCCTGGAGAGCGGCAAGCTGCCGTTCACGATCACCAGCGAGCAGATCGCCAGCTGGATCGGCGACGCGCAGCAGTGGGTGCAGGACCACGCGGGCGACCTGGTGGGGCAGGCCGCGGCGAGTGCCGGCTCGGTGGTCGAGGTGTTCACCGCGCTCGCCCTGGCCATCTTCTGCACGGTGTTCTTCCTGGCCCGCGGTGAGGAGATGTGGACCTGGTTCGTCAACCAGCTCCCGGCACGCGTCCGGCAGAGCTGGGTCGATGCGGGTGGCGCGGGCTGGTACACGTTCTCCGGCTACACGCGCGGCACGGTCATCATCGCGGTCACGGACGGGATGCTCGCGTTCGCGTTCCTCATGGTCCTGGGCGTGCCGCTGGCCGCGCCGCTCGCGGTGCTGGTGTTCATCGGCGCGTTCATCCCGCTCATCGGTGCGCCGTCCGCGATGGTGATCGCGATGGTCGTCGCGCTCGCGGCCAACGGCTTCTGGTCCGCCGTGACCGTCGGGGTGGGCATCGCGCTCATCGGCCAGTTCGAGGGGCACGTGCTGCAGCCCCTGGTCATGGGCAAGCAGGTCTCGATCCACCCCGTGGTGGTCGCGCTCGCGGTGACCACGGGCACGCTCACCGCCGGGATCCTGGGCGCGGTCGTCTCGGTGCCGCTCGTGGCGGTCGCGTGGGCCGTGTTCTCCCACCTGCGCACGGTCGACCCGCCGATGGGTGCCGACGCCGTGGACGACGAGGTCAAGCCGGTCGACGAGGTCGCGCACGTCGAGGACGGCGGCGCCACCACCTGACCTTCAGGACGTCGGCGTGGCGGTCGACTCCGGCGTGGGTGTCGGGTCCACGGTGCCCTCGGCGTCCAGCGACGTGAACACGTCGGTGAGGAACGCGGCGAACGCGTCCGGGTCCGCCAGGTCGCCCGTGTACGGGCGGCCGTCGATCAGCACCACGGGGGACGACGAGACCGCCCCGACCTGCGTGAACGGGACCGACTCGGCGGCGCGCGCGGTCACCTGACGCGCCCAGTCGGTGTACTCGTGATCGGTGATGCACGACGCGACGGCGGCGTCGGTCACGCCCGCGCCGGTCACCAGACCGACGAGCTCGTCGTCCGACAACCCGTCCGCGTCGAGCGTCGCGACCGCGGCCTCGAGCGCCGAGTGCACCGCGAGCACCGAGTCCGGGGCGTGCTGCGCGACGCACGCGACGGCGCCCGCGGCGCGCGCGGAGTAGTCACCCGACGTCGCGAGCGGCGTGGCGTCGTCGGCCGGTGCCTCGGTCGGTGCCGTGCTCGGGCCGGCGGACGGGGCGTCCGTGGGTCCGGCGGTGGCACTGGACGTCGGGGCGGGCGTCGGGATCGGCGTCTGCAGCACGTCCGCGCCGTCGAGCAGCGCGAGGGGATGGATCTCGAGCGTCGCGTACCCGCCCGTGACCCAGCTCTCCACCTGGGCGGCGTTCATCGACCAGAACGTCGCGGCCAGCGGGTCGCGGTAGTCGACGTACACCGTCACCGGCAGCACGCCGCTCGCGGCGTCGGACACGGTGGCCACGGGTGAGTCGTCCGGCCCGAGGGCCGCGGTGCGCGTCGCGGTCAGCGCGGTGCCGTCACCGGTGAGCAGGATGCCGTCCGAGGCCATGTTCGCCGGACCCGTCGCGTCCGCACGGGCACGCGCCTGCGCGGTCACGACGACGCCGCCGACGACGGCCGCGCACCCCACGACCGCGCCGACCCGCAGGCCCAGACGACGCAGCCGCGCCCGGCGGACCCGACGGGCGCGCTCGATCGCCGCGAGCCGGCGGTCGGCTGCGCGGCGCTCCTTGCGCGCGGCCTTGTTCTTCGCGGACCTGGCGTAGCTCATGGCGGTCGACCTGCTCCTCGGCGTCGAGCGGCCGCGGCGTGCTGCGCGGCCGTGGCAGTGATGGCAGCGCCACCCTGGCGCGCTCACCTGGGCGGACGCCGGGACTCACCTGGGAGCCGCGTGAGAACGATCAGGCGAGCGGCGCGAGCAGGCGGGCGAGCTGCGCCACGTACGGCCCGCCGAACAGCAGCGCGTGCACGCCCACGGGGAACACCTGGTGCACCGTGGTGCGCCGCTGCCACCCGGCGCGCAGCGGGTGCTCGTCCTGGTAGCCCCGCAGCACGTCGTCGAGGAACGGGAAGCCGAACAGCGCGAGCATCGCCAGGTCGGTCTCCCGGTGCCCGCCGTGCGCCGCGGGGTCGATCAGCGTGGCGCCGAGCGAGGTCCACAGCACGTTGCCCGCCCACAGGTCGCCGTGCAGGCGTGCGGGTGGCTCGTCGTCGTCCCACCGCCCGGCCTCGGCCTGGTCGGCGACGCGCGCGAGCGCATCGAGCGTCGCCTGCGGGACCACGCCGCGCAGCGCAGAGCCCAGGGGCCGCAGCCGCCCCTCGGCGAGCAGCTCGCCCCACCGGTCCCAGGACCCCGAGGCCAGCGGCAGCGGGTGGTCCAGCGGCCCGAACCAGCCGTCGCCCACCCACCCCGGCGCCGGGCTCCCGAACGCAGGAGCACCCGCCGCGTGCAGCCGCGCGAGCCCCCGCCCGAACGCGGCGGCGGCCGCACGCGTGGGCGGCACGGGCGTGAGGCGCTCGAGGTCCAGGTGGTCGTCGGCCGCGTCCAGCACCCGCACCACCGGGACGGCACCCGCCGCGCGCAACCACGCCAGACCCGCGGCCTCGCAGCGGAAGAACCCGGCGGGGGCGTCGGCACGCTGCTTGCGGAACACGGGGCGATCCTGCCCCTGCGCGCCGCGTCCCGCCGCGCGATGCTGTGCGCGTGGGTAGCCGCGACCCGGCGACCCGCGCACCGCACGGGCCCACCCCCGCCCGGCACGACGAACGGAGACGCCGATGATCGTCGCAGTGCCCAAGGAGACGAAGAACCGCGAGTACCGCGTCGCGCTCACCCCCGCGGGCGTGCATCACCTGGTCAGCGCAGGGCACCGCGTCCTGGTGGAGCGCGACGCGGGGACGGGTTCGGCGATCTCAGACGACGAGTACCGCGCCGCGGGCGCTCAGGTGGTGCCGGACGCGGCCACCGCGTGGGGTCAGGCGGACCTGGTGTGCAAGGTCAAGGAGCCGACGCCCGCCGAGTTCGCGCACCTGCGCGACGACCTGGTGCTGTTCACCTACCTGCACCTCGCCGCGGACCGGCCCGCGACCGACGCGCTCCTGGCCGCCGGGACCACCGCGATCGCCTACGAGACCGTGCAGCTGCCCGACGGCACGCTCCCGCTGCTGGCGCCGATGAGCGAGGTCGCGGGCCGCCTGGCCACGCAGGTGGGCGCCTACCACCTCATGCGCAACGAGGGTGGCGCGGGGCGTCTCCTCGGCGGCGTCCCCGGCGTGGACCCCGCGCGCGTCGTCGTGCTCGGCGCGGGCACCGTGGGGCGGCACGCCGCCGACATCGCGGTCGGCATGCGCGCCGACGTGACCGTGCTGGACCTGTCCATGACGCGCCTGCGCGAGCTCGACGCGCACTTCGGCGGGCGCGTGCGCACGCTCGCCTCCAACCAGTGGGTGCTCGAGGCCGAGGTCGCCGACGCGGACCTGGTGATCGGCGCCGTCCTGGTGCCCGGCGCGCGCGCCCCGAGCCTCGTGCCCGACGCGCTCGTCGCCCGCATGCGGCCGGGCTCCGTGCTCGTCGACGTCGCCGTGGACCAGGGTGGCTGCTTCGAGTCCACGCGTCCGACGACGCACGACGAGCCGACGTTCGTCGTCGAAGGGTGCGTCTTCTACTGCGTGGCGAACATGCCCGGCGCCGTCCCCGTGACCGCGACGCGCGCGCTGACCAACGTCACGCTGCCGTACGTGCACGCGCTCGCGGACCGCGGCTGGCGCGCCGCGGTCGCGGACGACCCGGCGCTCGCGGCGGGCCTGACCACGCAGGGCGGCCGCCTGGTGAGCGCGGCCGTCGCGGAGGCGCACGGGTTCTCGTCGATCAGCGTGGCGGATGCGCTCGCGGCCCGGTGAGCCCCTGACGTTCGTCACACGCACGCAACGCGGGCGTGCCTAGGCTCACGGCATGGACGTGGCGGTGCTGGGTGCGACAGGGGACGTGGGCCGGCAGGTCTGCACGCAGCTCGTGGAGCGGCGCGTGCTGCCGCCCACGTCCCGGCTGCAGCTCGTGGGTCGGCCCGACGGTCGCTCGGGCCGGGCCACGCACGGCCTCGCGGTGGACCTGGTGGACGCGTACGACGAGCATGCGCCGCTGCTCGACGTCGCGCTCGACCCGTCGGACGTGGTCGCCGACGTGGTCGTGGTCGCCGCGGGCCGCACCGCGGGCACCGAGCCGGGGGTCCCCGTGGACCGGCGCTCGCTCGCACGCGACAACGCGCGGGTCTTCACCGGCTACGCGGATGCGCTCGCGCGGCACGGGTCGGGCCGGGAGGTCGTGATCGTCGTGTCGAACCCGGTCGAGCTCGGAGTCGCGATCATGCAGCGCGCGCTGGGCCGGCACCGCGTGATCGGCATGGGCGCGTGGCTGGACACGTTGCGGTTCCGGCGCGAGATCGCCTCGGCGATCGGGGTGCGACGCCACCGCGTCTCGGGGTTCGCCGTCGGGCAGCACGGCGACGACCTGGTGCCGCTGTGGTCGACCGTGCGCATCGCGGGCCTGGACGTGGGCGAGCGTCGCTCGGCGGTCGCCCGCGTGCGCGGGGACCGGACCCTGGACTCCTACGACGACGAGATCGCGGCGGCCAAGACCGCGCTGTCCCGCACCGCGGTCGACGACATCGGAGCCGCGTTCTCGCTGGTCGACACGTGGCCACCGGACATCCGCGTGGCGGCGCGGCCCTGGATGACGCAGCAGAGCGGCGCCAAGACCGCGGCGGGCACGGCGAGCGCGACGATCGACCTCATCGAGACCGTGCTCGACGGCCGCGACATCGTGGTCGCGGGACAGGTCGCGCTCGACGGCGAGGTCGAGCTCGCGGGGGAGCCGGTGCGCGGCGTGCTGGGCGTGCCCGTGGTGCTGGGCCCCGAGGGGTGGACGCGCGTGCTCCTGCCGGACCTGGCGGACGACGAGGAGCGGCGCCTGGCCGCGGTCGCGGGCCGCATCGAGCGGGCGACGCGCCCGTGGCTGGACGAGACGACGGGGGACCTGCCGTGACGCCCGACCGCACCACCACCGCACCCGACGAGCGGTGGGTCACGTTCGTCCGGGGCACCAATCGCCCCGGCACGGTCGCCGCGGTCACCGCGGTGTTCGCGACACGCGGCATCAGCTTCGACTCGCTGGCCACGGGTGACGCCGACGACGAGGTGGGGCTCGTCGTCGTGACGTTCCGCACCACCGAGCGACGACAGCGCGAGCTGGTGCGCGCGGTGGACCGGCTCGCGGCCGTGTCCGGGGTCGTGGTCCGGCGGGCCGAGGACCTGGGCGTGCGCGCCGCAGGTGTGGTGCACGTGCCGCGCGGCGTCGCGTTCCGGCCGCCCGAGGAGGCGGCGGTGAGCTGGTCGGGCGATGCCGCGCAGGGACAGCCTGTGCTCGTCGAGGGTCCGCTCGTGGACGTCGAGCTCGTGGTCGACGCGGCGCGCGCCGCGGGCGCGACCAGCAGCGCGATCGTCATCCAGCCGCCCGAGCGGGTCACCGGGTAGCGCACCCGTGCGTGCGCGATGATGCGCGCATGAGCCGCACCACCCTCGACGCCGAGAACCCGTTCGCCGCACCGTCCACCCTGCCGTACGGGCTGCCCGACTACGCGCGCATCCGCACCGAGCACTACCTGCCCGCGATCGAGGCGGGCTTCGCCGAGCACCGGGCCCAGGTGGAGGCGATCGCGAGCGACCCCGCGGAGCCCACGGTCGAGAACACGCTGGTGGCGCTCGAGCGCGCGGGCCGACTGCTGCACCGCGTGCTCACGGCGTTCTTCAACCAGTCCAGCGCCGACTCCACACCGGAGCTCGATGCGATCGAGGAGACCGTGGCCCCGCAGCTCGCGGCGCACCTCGACGCGATCCACCTCGACGCTCGCCTGTTCGCGCGCCTCGAGTCGCTCGACGCGCAGGCGCGCTCGGGTGCGCTCACGCTCGAGCCCGACACGGCGTGGCTGCTGCACCGCGCGCTGACGAGGTTCGTGCGTGCGGGCGTCCGGCTCGACGCGGCCGCGCAGGACCGCCTGCGTGAGCTGAACGCCGAGATCACGCGTCTGCAGACCGTGTTCGGCCGCGAGGTGCTGGCCGCGCAGAACGAGGCGGCCGTGCTGGTGACCGACGAGGCCGAGCTCGACGGGCTGCCCGACGACGCGCGTGCGGCCGCCGCCCGTGCCGCCGCGGCACGCGGGCACGAGGGTGCGTGGCTCCTGGAGCTGCAGCTGCCCACGGGTCAGCCGCAGCTCACCACGCTGCGCGACCGCGGCGTGCGGGAGCGGCTGTTCCGGGCGTCGGCGTCCCGCGGGCTCGGCGGTGCGCACGACTCACGCGCGCTGCTGCTCGACCTGGCGCGCCTGCGCGCCGAACGGGCACAGCTGCTCGGCTACGAGCACCACGCGGACTACGTGGCCGCCGATGCCACCGCGGGCTCCGCGCGGGCCGTGGCCGACATCCTCGAGCGGCTCGCGCCCGCGGCCGTGGCCAACGCGCGCGCCGAGGCGGTCGAGCTCGCCGCCGCGCTGCAGCAGGACCACCCCGGCGCGACGCTCGAGCCGTGGGACTGGGCGTACTACGCCGAACAGGTCCGCGCGCGCGTGCGCTCGATCGACGAGACCGCGCTGCGCCCGTACCTCGAGCTCGAGCGCGTCCTGGCGGACGGGGTGTTCCGCGCCGCGACCGCGCTGTACGGGCTCACGTTCGCCGAGCGCCACGACCTGGTGGGCTACCACCCGGACGTGCGCGTGTTCGAGGTGTTCGACACCGACGGCAGCGGCCTGGGGCTGTTCCTCGCCGACTACTGGACGCGCGACGCCAAGCGCGGCGGCGCGTGGATGAACAACCTGGTGGACCAGTCGACGCTGCTGGGTGAGCCGCCCGTCGTCGTGAACAACCTCAACATCCCGAAGCCCCCGGACGGCGAGCCCACGCTCCTGGCGTGGGACGAGGTCATCACGTTGTTCCACGAGTTCGGGCACGCGCTGCACGGTCTGCTCTCGGCGGTGCGCTACCCGTCGCAGTCGGGCACCGAGGTGCCGCGGGACTTCGTGGAGTACCCGTCTCAGGTCAACGAGATCTGGGCGTGGGAGCCGTCGGTGGTGCAGGCGTTCGCGGTGCACCACGTGACGGGTGAGCCGATGCCGGCGCAGTGGGTGGACACGCTGCTCGCGGGGCGGCAGGACGGGGAGGGGTTCAAGACGACCGAGTACCTCGCGGCCGCGCTGCTGGACCAGGCCTGGTACCGGTTGGCGCCCGACGAGGTGCCCACCGACCCCGAGCAGGTCGAGCCGTTCGAGGCGGCCGCGCTGGCCGCCGCGGGCGTCGACTTCGCGCCCGTCCCGCCGCGGTACCGCAGCGCGTACTTCAACCACGTGTTCTCGTCGGGCTACTCGGCCGGGTACTACTCCTACATCTGGTCCGAGGTGCTGGACGCGGACACGGTCGAGTGGTTCCGCGAGAACGGCGGCCTGCGGCGCGAGAACGGTGACGCGTTCCGCACCCGCCTGCTCGCACGTGGCGGGTCGGTGGACCCGATGCAGGCGTTCCGCGACCTGCGCGGACGCGACCCGCAGATCGAGCCGCTCCTGGTGCGGCGAGGACTGACGGCCGCCACCGCGCCCTGACCCGCCGGTACGGTGGACGGATGTCCCAGCCAGCCGCCGCCACCGGTCCCACCGCCGCCGACGAGGTCGTCGACATCTGCCGCGACCTGATCCGCATCGACACGTCGAACTACGGCGACAACGAGGGCCCGGGGGAGCGCGCCGCGGCCGAGTACACCGCGGGACTGCTGAGCGACGTGGGCCTGGACCCGGTGCTGTACGAGTCGAGCCCGGGCCGGGCGAACGTCGTCGTCCGCCTGCCCGGGGCGGACCCGTCGCGGCCCGCGCTCGTGCTGCACGGCCACCTCGACGTGGTGCCCGCACGCGCCGAGGACTGGACCGTGGACCCGTTCGCCGGGCATGAGGACGAGACGCTGCTGTGGGGCCGCGGCGCGGTGGACATGAAGGACATGGACGCGATGATCCTGTCCGTCGTGCGGCAGATGGCCCGCGAGGGCCGGCGGCCCGCCCGGGACGTCGTCGTCGCGATGTTCGCCGACGAGGAGGCGGGCGGCACGTATGGGGCACGCTGGTCGGTGGACCACCGCCCGGAGCTGTTCGAGGGCGCGACCGAGGCGATCAGCGAGGTCGGGGGGTTCTCGGTCGAGGTGGGCGGGCGCCGTGCGTACCTGCTGCAGACCGCCGAGAAGGGGCTGTCCTGGCTGCGGCTGGTCGCGGGCGGCCGCGCGGGCCACGGCAGCCAGGTGACGCCCGACAACGCCGTGACGCACCTGGCCGAGGCGGTTGCGCGGATCGGCCGTCACTCCTGGCCGCTGCAGCTGACGCCCACGGTCCGGGCACTGCTCGAGGGCGTCGCTGACCTGACGGGCCTGCCGTTCGACGAGGAGGACGAGGCCGGCATCGACGCGCTCGTCGCGGCCCTGGGCTCGGCGGGCCGGTTCGTGGGCGCGACGCTGCGGCACACGAGCAACCCCTCGCAGCTGACCGCGGGCTACAAGGCGAACGTGATCCCGGGCGAGGCGGTCGGCGTGGTCGACGGGCGCTTCCTGCCCGGCCACGAGGACGAGTTCCGCGCCACGATCGCCGAGCTCGCCGGCCCGCACGTGCGGATCGAGCACGTCCACCACGACGTCGCGCTCGAGGCGCCCACGAGCGGTGCGCTGGTCGACGCGATGACGGATGCGCTGCTCGCGGAGGACCCGGGGGCCGCGGTGCTGCCGTACACGCTCTCGGGCGGCACCGACAACAAGTCGCTCTCGCTGCTCGGCATCACGGGCTACGGTTTCGCGCCGCTGCGCCTGCCCGCCGACCTCGACTTCGCGGGCATGTTCCACGGCGTCGACGAGCGCGTCTCGACCGACGCGCTGCGGTTCGGCACACGCGTGCTGGACCGGCTGCTCGCGACCTGCTGAGGTCAGTCGTCGAGCGTGCTGCGCACGCGCAGCACCTTGCGGCGCAGCCACACACGCCGCTCGCCACCCACGTAGACCACCGAGCGCGCGAGCTCCCAGCGGCCGTACTCGGCCTCCTCGGTGAGCATGCGACGTGCGTCGTTGCGGCTCGTGGAGCGCGGCAGCGTCAGGACCCGGTACTCGTACTGGCCGCCCTGGGCGACCCAGTCCTTGCGCCGCGTGCTCGTGCCCACCGTCATCCGCTCGCCTCTCCTCGTCCCGACGTGGCTGCTGACCTGGAGTGGCGACCATTGTGCACCGCGCGTCCGACACGGTCGCACGCTGCCGGTGCACGCGACCTCTGGCCCTGCCGGGGGCACCCGACGGGCGGTACGGTCGTCGCATGACCGTCGACCCCCGTGCCGCGCTGGACCGTCTGACCGCTGCGCTCGAGGCGCACTACCACGCCGTCGTCGCGCGTCAGGGCGAGGACGACCCGGCCGTCGACGACGCCTATGACGTCCTGGCCGACGCGTTCGAGGTCTACGACGACGCGCTGGGCACGGTGCACGGCGAGGCCACGCCGTTCTACCTCGCCGAGGAGGACGACGACGAGGACGACGAGGACTTCGACGACGCCGACGAGGACGAGGCCGACGAGGCCGACGACGACGAGTGGACGGACGAGGTCGAGGACGACGAGGCCGGTGAGGACGACGAGGCCGGTGAGGACGACGACGCGGGCGACGACGACGTCGACGTGCTCGAGGCCGAGGCGACCCGCTGAGCCTCAGAACCTCTCGGGGTAGCCGATCGCGGGTCGGCTGACGTCGTCGAGCGCCTGCGCGATCTCGTCGGGCAGCTCGAGGTCCACCGCGCCCAGGGCGCCGCGCAGCTGCGTGGCCGTGCGGGCGCCGACGATCGCCGACGCGACCTGCGTGCGGCGCGCGAGCCATGCGAGCGCGACCTCGAGCGGCTGCCGCTGCAGTCCGGCGGCCGCGAGCACGAGCGCGTCGACCACCGCCGCGCCGGCCGCGTCCAGGTACGGCCGGACGAAGCCGGCCAGGTGCGGCGAGGCCGCGCGCGAGTCCGCGGGGATGGTGCGGCGGTACTTGCCCGTGAGGACGCCCCGGCCCAGCGGCGACCACGCGAGCACGCCCACGCCCAGCGCACGCGCAGCCGGCACCACCTCGCGCTCGATCCCGCGCTGCAGCAGCGAGTACTCCGCCTCGACCGCGGCCAGCCCGATGCCGTCCTCGTCGAGCAGGCTCGCCAGCCGCGCCACCTGCCAGCCCGCGTGGTTGGCGACGCCCACGTAGCGCGCGCGGCCGCTGGACACCGCGAGCCGGAGCGCGGACGCGGTCTCCTCGAGCGGCGTGCGCGGGTCCGGGGACTGCACCAGGAACAGGTCCACGTGGTCGGTGGCCAGGCGCCGCAACGAGTCGTCGAGCGATGCGAGCAGCGCGCCGCGCGAGGCGTCGACCACCGCGCCGTCACCCGTGCGGCGCACACCCGCCTTGGTGCACAGCACCACGTCGGCCCGGTCGAAGCGCGTGCCGAGCAGGCTGCCCAGCAGCTCCTCGGCCCCGCCGTCGGCGTAGGAGGCCGCGGTGTCGACGAACGAGCCGCCCGCCTCGACCAGCTCGCGCAGCTGCTCGGCCGCGTCGTGCTCGTCGGTGTCCCGGCTCCAGGTCATGGTGCCCAGGCCCAGCCGGGACACGCGCAGGCCCGTGCGGCCGACGTGGCGATGCTCCATGGGGCGCAACCCTAGTCCGGCTATCGTGGCCGCCCGTGGCAGACATCAGTGCGTTCGACGCGATCGTCCTGGGACTCGTGCAGGGCCTGACCGAGTTCCTCCCCGTGTCCTCGTCGGCGCACCTGCGGATCGTCGGTGACCTGCTGGGCGGCGGTGATCCCGGGGCCGCGTTCACGGCGATCACGCAGCTCGGCACCGAGACGGCGGTGCTGCTGTACTTCCGCCGCGACATCAAGCGGATCGTGCTCGCGTGGTGGGCCGCGCTGCGCGGCACGTACGGCACGGACCTGCGCTCCCGACTCGGCGCGCCGCGTACGCAGCCGGTGGACCACGACGCGCTCATGGCCTGGTTCATCGCGCTCGGCAGCGTGCCGATCGTCGTGCTCGGCCTGGCCTTCCAGGACTCGATCGAGACGACGTTCCGCAACCTGTGGCTCGTGGCGCTCATGCTCGTGGTGTTCGCGCTGCTGCTGGGCTGGGCCGACCGCGTGGGCAGCAAGTCGCGTCCGCTGGACCTGCTCACTCCGCGCCACGCGCTGCAGTTCGGGCTGTGGCAGGCGCTCGCGCTCATCCCCGGGGTGTCGCGCTCGGGCGGCACCATCACGGGTGGTCTGCTCATGGGCTACACGCGCGAGGCCGCCGCGCGGTACTCGTTCCTGCTCGCGATCCCCGCGGTGTTCGGCTCGGGCCTCTACCAGCTGGTCGGGTCGGTCGGCGACTTCGGCGATCCCGGCACGCCCGCGCTCGGCGCGACCGTCCTCGCGACGCTCGTCGCGTTCTTCGTCGGCTACCTGGTGATCATCGCGTTCCTCAAGATCGTCTCGACGTTCAGCTACATGCCGTTCGTCTGGTACCGGCTGGGGCTCGCGGCCGTCGTCGTGCTGCTGCTCGTGACGGGAACGGTCGACGCCGTCCCGGCGACCGCGACCCCGTAGCCCGCGCGGCGGTTCTCACCCGTGACCTCGGGTGGGGCGGGCGCTACGCTCCGCCGGGACGGACGAACCGGACGAGGGGGAGCCATGCGACGTCATCTCGCGAGCATCGTGGCCGTCGTGCTGTGCCTCGCGCTGCTGCCCACCGCGGCGCAGGCGCGCCCGGCCGGTCCGGGTGCCGCGCCGGCGGGCACCGCGTGGGTGACCAGCGTGCTCCCCGCGGCCCCGGGCGTGCCCGCCTCGCCCCAGCACGTCGCGACGAGCGTGGCCGTGGGCGGCGACGGCTCGGTCGACATCGTGCGGGCGTCCGTCACGTCGTTCGGCGACGTCACGGCCACGTGGTCGGCGGTGCTGTACACGATGCGGCCCGGGGCGTCGACGGCCTCGGTCGCGCGCGTGTTCTCCTCGCGCAGCGCACGGAGCTTCCCGTTCGTGGTCGCCGGACGTGACGGCTCGGCCGCGGTGGTCCTGCCCGCGTCCAACGGCGCCCAGGTGCTGCGCCGGGCCGCGGGCCGTGCGACCTGGTCCCCGCTCACCAGCATCAAGGGGCTCGAGGCCGTCGACGCGGGCATCGCCAAGAACGGCACGCTGACCGTCGCCTGGGCCGACAACCGCTCGCTGTACGCGCGCGTCGCGGGCGCCGGCGCGGACTGGTCGCCGGTCCAGAAGCTCGTGACGGGCGTGACGAGCGGGCCGCTGCGCCAGGAGGAGTACAGCATCGTCGACCTCGCGGTCGACCCGTCCGGCGCGGCCTCGCTCGCATTCGTGCACAACGACCAGGCGAGCAGCGTTCCGACGAAGCGCGCGGTCGTCACCACCCGGGTCGCGGGCCGGACCACGTTCCCCTCGGTCCGGTCGTTCACCACGCTCACGTCGGGTGCCTCGCAGGTGAAGGTCGCCCAGGCCGCGGGCAAGTCGGTGGTCGCGTGGGGCCGGCAGTCCGGGCCCGGCGTGCTGGCACGCGTCAAGGCGTCCTCGACCGCCGCGTGGGGCGCCGCCTCGACCCTGTCGGGCTCGGGCGTGCTGCGCGGTCTGGTGGGCGCGTCGGGCGGGCGCGTGGACCTGGTCCTGGACGGCGGCGGCTTGCGGGCCCGCGCGCTGGGCTCCGGCTCGGACGCGACGTGGAGCAGCATGCGCCTGGTCGACGCCACCACGCGCGCGGGCGAGCTGGACCTGGTGCACCGCTCGCAGGCCGAACCGCTCGCGCTGTACTCGGTGTCCGGCAGCACGGGCGATCGGCAACGGCTCGCGCGGGCCCGCACCGACGGCACCGTGTGGGCCCCCGCGGACCTGCCCACGCCGTCGGCCATCACGTGGCCCGGGGCCATCGGCGGCTCCGGCACGGGGCATGCGGCCATGGTGCTCAGCCCGGCAGGCGGCTCCGTGGTCGTCGCCGTGTGGCGGTGAGCGCGCGTCAGAGCCAGCCCGAGCGGCGGAAAGCGCGGAACAGCGCGGCGCACGCAGCGGCCATCAGGACGAGCGCCATCGGGTAGCCGAGGACCCAGTCGAGCTCGGGCATGTGCCGGAAGTTCATGCCGTAGATGCCCGCGATCATCGTGGGGACCGTGATCATCGCGGCCCATGCGGAGATCTTGCGCATGTCCTCGTTCTGCCGGACCGAGACGCGTGACAGGTGCACCGTGAGCATCGCGTCCAGCAGGTCGTCGTGCGAGTCCAGGTGCGCGTCGATCCTGTCCGACCGTTCCCGGACGCGCCGGAGCCAGGTATCGGTCGACGCGTCGCCCGAACCGCGCCGACGGAGCAGTCCCGGTCCCGGGGCCGCCTGCGCCTCGGCCTCCAGCTCGGGCAGCGCGCTCGTCATCGGCCCGAGGGCGCGCCGGGCCTCGGCGATCTCGCGCTTGAGGCCGTAGATGAGCCCGAGCGGGTCGGCGCCCGGATCTCCCTCGGAGAAGACCACCTGCTCGGCCTGCGCGACCGCGTCACCCAGGGCCGCCTCGACCTCGCCGGCCCGGTTGACCAGGGTCAGCACGATCGCCGCGAGCACCTGACGCACGCCGCGGTCCGGCACGGGCAGGCCGTCGCACAGCTTCTCGGCAGCGCGGTCGAGCACACCGCCGTCGCCACGCTCGCACGCGAGGATCACGTCACCCGCGACCACGCACGTGAGCGCGCTCGTCGTGACGTCCCGCGTCGACTCGACGTAGGACACGGTCGGCATGGACAGCAGCAGCTCGCCGTCGTTGGACCTGTTGACCCGACCGCGCAGGTGCATGCCCCGCCCGTCGTTCGCGTCCGTGACCCGGACGTGCTGGTCCAGCATGCGCAGCGCCTGCGCGCTCACGCCGCGGGCCCGGGCCTCGTCGCGCAGCGCCTCCGGCGCGCTGAGCCGCACCCACGCGGGACCGGACGGCGGGACCTCGTCGGCCACGGCCCAGCCGTCGCCGCTCGGCACGTACACGGTCCGTCCGGGGTGCTGCGTCACGGCCCGATTGTGTCGCGGTCGTCACGCGGGCGCCGGGCGGACGGGGCCGACGCGCCGGATAGGCTGCGCTGGTGCTCACCTGGCCGGCCCCGCAGATCCCTGAGCTCCCCGGCCACGGCGGACCCGTCCGCGTGCACGACTCGTCGTCGGGTGAGCTCGTCGTCGCCGCACCCGGACCGACCGCGAGCCTCTACGTGTGCGGCATCACGCCCTACGACGCGACGCACCTGGGCCACGCGGCCACGTACGTCGCGTTCGACGTGCTGCACCGCGCCTGGCGCGACGAGGGCAAGACCGTGCGGCACGTCTCCAACGTCACCGACGTGGACGACCCGCTGCTCGAGCGCGCCGCCGCGACCGACGTCGACTGGCGTGAGCTGGCCGCCGACCAGATCGCGCTGTACAGCGAGGACATGACGGCGCTCGGCGTGGTCCCGCCCGACGTCTGGTCGGGCGTGGTCGAGTCCGTGCCCGCGATCGTCGCGGCCGTGCAGGCGCTGGTCGCCGCCGGTGCGGCGTACGCGGTCCCCGTTCCCGGCGGGCCCGGGCAGGACGTGTACGCCGACCTCGCCGTAGACGACGCGTTCGGGACCGTCGCGCACCTGGCACCCGAGGCGATGGCCGCGCTCTTCGCCGAGCGCGGCGGCGACCCCGACCGTGCCGGAAAGCGCCACGCGCTCGACCCGCTGCTGTGGCGCGCGGAGCGCCCGGGGGAGCCCTCCTGGGACGGTGGCTCGCTCGGCGCGGGCCGGCCGGGCTGGCACATCGAGTGCGCCGTGATCGCCCAGCAGGCGATCGGGGCGTCGTTCGACGTGGAGGGCGGCGGCAACGACCTGCTGTTCCCGCACCACGAGATGAGCACGTCGCACCTGCGGCTGCTCTCGCCCGGGGCGACCGGCGGCCGCGTGCACGTGCACGCCGGGATGGTGGGGCTCGACGGCGAGAAGATGAGCAAGTCGCGCGGCAACCTGGTGCTGGTCTCGGCGCTGCGTGCGGCGGGGGTGGAGCCCATGGCGATCCGCCTCGCGATCCTGGCGCACCACTACCGCGGTGACTGGGCCTGGACCGACGCGGGCCTCGTCGACGCGCAGCACCGGCTGGCGCGGTGGCGGCACGCGATGTCGGGCAACGGCGGCGTCGACGCCGAGCCGCTGCTCGCGCAGGTGCGCGCCGCGCTGGCCGAGGACCTGGACACGCCGCGTGCGCTCGCCGCGATGGACGACTGGGCGGCCCGGACCGTGCACGAGTCCGCCCGCGGTGGCGCCGGGTTCGTCGAGGGTGCGCCCGGCCTGGCCGCCCGCACGATCGACGCGCTGCTCGGCGTCCGGCTGTAGCGGCTCAGGCGCTGCCGGAGCCCTTGTCGCGGCGGCGCAGGTAGCGCTCGAACTCCTGCGCGATCGCCTCGCCCGAGGCCTCGGGCAGGTCGACCGTGTCCTTGGCCTCCTCGAGCTGGCGGACGTACTCGCCGATCTCGCCGTCCTCACCCGCGAGCTCGTCGACCCCCTGCTGCCACGCCGCGGCCTCGTCGGGCAGGTCGCCCATCGGGACGGGCTCGCCCAGGAGCTCCTCGATCCGGCGCAGCAGCGCGAGCGTCGCCTTGGGCGACGGCGGGTGGGCGACGTAGTGCGGCACCGCGGCCCACAGGCTCAGCGATGCGAGCCCGCGCGCGTGGGCCTCGTGCTGCAGCACGCCGACGATGCCCGTGGGCCCCTCGTACGTGCTCGCCTCGAGGCCGAGCTGCTCGCGCGTGGGGGCGTGCTCGGACGTCGCGGTGACCGGGATGGGCCGGGAGTGGGGCACGTCGGCGAGCAGCGCACCCACCGTGACGACCGCCGCGACGTCGAGCGACGCCGCGATGTCCAGCACCTCCTGGCAGTAGCGACGCCAGCGCATCGACGGCTCGATGCCGTGCACCAGGATCACGCGCCGCCCCGAGCGGGGTGCGGTCGCCACCGCCACGGCGGTGGTCGGCCAGGTGATCTCCCGAGAGCCGTCCGCGGTGAGACCCACGTGCGGGCGGTTCACCTGGAAGTCGTGGTACTCCTCGGGGTCGAGCTCGTCGACCTGCTCGGCCCCCCAGACGTCGTGCAGGTGCTCCAGCGCATGTGTCGCGGCGGCGCCCGCGTCGTTCCACCCCTCGAACGCGGCGAGCAGGACCGGGCGGTCGGGCGTCAGCTCGTGGCTCGGCTCGGCAGTCATCTGCCCAGGGTAGGGCGCGGGCGCAGGGGCGGCCCTGTGCGCGCCGTAGGGTGACCGGACCGCCCACCCACTTCACCCGGGAGACGCCCGTCGTGCCGACCGACCCCCACGAGCCCCGCACCCTGGCCGCCGTGCTGTTCGACATGGACGGCACGCTGATCGACTCCGAACCGCTCTGGATGGCCGCGGAGATGGCGCTGACCGGCAGGTTCGGTGTGCCGTGGACCGCCGCTGACGCCGCCGCGATGGTCGGTTCGTCGATGACGACGTCGGCCGGGATCCTGCAGGCGCACGGCGTGGACCTGCCCGTCCCGCAGATCGTCGACGAGCTCACCGCGCACGTCGCGGCAGCGGTCGCGCAGGAGGTCCCGTGGCAGCCCGGGGCCCGCGAGCTGCTCACGGAGGTGCGGGCCGCGGGCGTGCCCGTGGCGCTCGTGACGTCGTCCTACCGGGTCCTGGCCGAACCGTTCGTGCGGGCCGCGGGCGGCTTCGACGCGGTCGTCGTGGGCGACGAGGTCGCGCGGCCGAAGCCCGACCCCGAGCCGTACCTGGCCGCGGCCCGCGCGCTCGATGTGCCCGTGCAGCGCTGCGTCGCGCTCGAGGACTCGCGCTCGGGCACGGCGTCCGCGCTCGCGTCGGGTGCCCGGACCGTCGTGGTCGAGGGCGTGCAGCCGGTCGAGGACCGGCCCGGGCTCAGCCGCGTGAGCACCCTGCGCAGGGTCTCGCTCGCCGTCCTCGAGCAGGTGGCGCGCGGGCGCACGCTCACGCTCGACGCGACCGCCTGACCCGCGGGCTCAGCCGACCACGGGTGCCGCGGCGTGCGGCCGCACACCCGTCGCACGCTCCACGGCGTCGGGGTCGGCGGCCGGGGGAGTGCCCCCGAACTGCGGGCACAGGTCCCGGTGGGCGCACCAGTCGCACAGGCGTGACGTGCGTGGGCGCCAGTCGTCCGCGCGCGCCGCGTCCTGGATGCCCGCCCAGATCGAGCGGATGCGCGCCTCGAACGTCTGCATCTCGGGCTCGGTCGGCTCGTGCTGCAGCACCACGCCGTCGCCCAGGTACTCGAGCTGGAGGCGCTTGGGGAGCACGCCGCGCGTGCGCCAGATGACGTAGGCGTAGAACCGCATCTGGAACATCGCACCGCTCTCGTAGCCCGCGCGCGGCGACTTGCCCGTCTTGTAGTCGACGACGCGCACCCACCCGTTGGGGGCCACGTCCACGCGGTCGACGATGCCGCGCAGCTGCGGCCCCTCCGGAAGGTCGTGCGTGACGAACAGCTCACGCTCACGGGGTTCGACCCGAGTCGGGTCCTCGAGCGTGAAGTACCGGGCCAGCAGCGTCTCCGCGGACGTCAGCCACTCGGCGAGCGCGCCCTCGTCGGGGAACAGCTCGCCGATCTCCGGGCGCTCGGCCAGGAGCTCCGCCCAGCGACCGGGGAGCATCGCGTTGGCGGCCTGCACCGTCCGCTCGACCGCGGGCAGGTCGAACAGGTGCTCCAGCACCGCGTGCACCAGCGTGCCGCGTGCCGCCGCCGGGCTCGGCGGCTCGGGCAGGCGGTCCACCACGCGGAACCGGAACAGCAACGGGCACTGCAGGAAGTCGCCCGCACGCGAGGGCGAGAGCCCCGGACGGGTGACTCGCGGTGCGTCGACTGCGACCACCGCCGCGTCCGGGTCCCCCGCGGGCGGCGCGGACACCTCCGGCTCGGCCGGCGGCGTCGGGGCGTCGAGGATCGTCACGCGCACGAGGGTAGGCGCCGCCGCCCACACCGGGCGCCACCGCGGTCGGCGCGGCCGACGCCACCTAGGCTGTGCCGGTGAACACCCGCGTGCCCACCCGTCGATCGTCCGGCTGGGTCATCGGCCGCGTGGCCGGCGCGCCCGTGGTGCTCGCACCCAGCTGGCTCCTGGCGGTCGTCGTCATGACCGTCCTGTCGGCGTCGTCGGTCCGGGTCATCACCGGGCTCGAGGGGGCGTCGACGTACGTGGTCGCGCTCGCGTTCGTGCTCCTGCTGTTCGCGTCGGTGTTCCTCCACGAACTCGCGCACGGGCTCGTCGCGCGCGCCCGGGGTCAGCAGCCGCAGGAGTTCGTGCTGACCCTGTGGGGTGGTCACACCGCGTTCGGCGGAGCGGCGCCCACCCCCGCGACCACGGCGCTCGTCGCCGTCGCGGGCCCCACGGTCAACCTCGCGCTCGCCGGGCTGTTCTGGGGCGCGCTCGCCGCGGGCCTCGTGCCCGACGGGACGGTCGCCGCCGCGCTCGTGGGATCGGGTGCGGTCGCCAACGGGTTCGTCGGCCTGTTCAACCTGCTCCCGGGGCTGCCGCTCGACGGCGGCAGGCTGCTCGAGGCCGCGGTCTGGCGCGTCACCGGGAGCCGGTACGCGGGGACGGTCGCCGCGGGCTGGGCCGGCCGGGGGTTCGCGGTGCTCCTGTTCGCCGGGGCGGTCGTGGCGCCGCGCGTGCTCGACGTGTCGTTCGGGCTCGCCGACGCGGTGTGGGGTGCGCTGATCGCGGGCTTCCTGTGGATCGGCGCGTCCGGGGCGCTCACGTCGGCGCGTGCGCAGCGCAACGTCGACGGCGTCTCGGTCGCGTCCGTCGGACGGCCCGCGGTCGTCGTCGGGCACGAGTCCTCGCTCGCGCACGCGATGGCGGTCGCCGCGGCGGCCCACGCGCCGGAGGTCGTGGTGCTGTCGCCGGACGGCCGCCCCGCCGCGTACGTCGACCGCGAGGCCGCGGCCAGCGTGCCCGCGCACGCGGCGGGGACGACGCCGGTCGGTGTCGTGTCGGTGGCGCTGCCCGTCGGTGCGGAGGTCGACGGCACGCTCGTCGGCGAGCCGCTGCTGCGCGAGCTGAGCCGCACCACGCGGCTGTCGCCCGTGGTCGCCGCGCTCGTCGACGGCCGCGTGGTCGCCGTGGTCCGGGCGACCGACGTCGTCGCGGCGATCCGCGCCTAGACTCGCCCGTCGTGACCACGGACCGCAGCCCGCAGCCCAGCACAGGGCCCAGCACCGCACCCACCAGCGCACCCACCACCGCAGCCACGGCCGGACCCGGACCGGAGCCGGCGCCGTCCGCGACCGGTGCGGCGCAGCGCCGCGGCGCGTTCCGCGTGGGTGACCGCGTGCAGCTGACGGACCCGCGCGGGCGCCTGCACACCATCACGCTCACGCCCGACGGCACGTTCCACACGCACCGCGGCTACTTCCGGCACGACGAGCTGATCGGCGCACCGGAGGGGACGGTCGTCGTGACGAACGCCGGCACCGAGTACCTGGCCCTGCGCCCGCTGCTCGCGGACCACGTGCTGTCCATGCCGCGTGGTGCGGCGGTCGTCTACCCCAAGGACGCGGGCCAGATCGTCACCATGGCGGACATCTACCCGGGTGCGGTCGTCGTGGAGGCCGGCGTCGGCTCGGGTGCGCTGACCATGTCGCTGCTGCGGGCGGTCGGGGACGCCGGCTCGCTGCACTCGATCGAGCGGCGTGCCGACTTCGCGGACATCGCGCGCGGCAACGTCGAGGGCTTCTTCGGCGGGCCGCACCCCGCCTGGCGGCTGTCGGTGGGCGACCTGGCGGACGTGCTCCCCACCGCGGCGGCGCCGGGCACGGTGGACCGCGTGGTGCTGGACATGCTCGCGCCGTGGGAGAACCTCGCGGTGGTCGCGGACGCGCTCGCGCCGGGCGGAGTGCTCATCTGCTACGTCGCGACCACCACGCAGCTGTCCCGGTTGGCCGAGGACGTCCGCACCGACGGTCGCTACACCGAGCCGCAGGCGTGGGAGTCGATGGTGCGCGGCTGGCACCTGGAGGGCCTCGCGGTGCGCCCGCAGCACCGCATGATCGGCCACACCGGCTTCCTGCTGACCACGCGCCGGCTGGCCGACGGCGTCGAGGCGCCGCTGCGCCGCCGCCGTCCGGCCAAGGGTTCCTACCCGGTGGTCGAGGACGGCACGCCCGCCCCGGACCCCGAGCTGTGGTCGTCGGAGTCGCTGGGCGAGCGTGAGACGTCCGCCAAGAAGATCCGCCGCGCGCAGCGCGACGCGCACCCCGAGCGCGACGGGGCCTGAGCCTCCCGCCCGCGGCGACGCGGGCACATGGACACATCTGCACGCGGCCCGGCACGGGACGACACTGTGGCTAAGGTGGCGACCCCACGGTGACGATCCTCGATCATCACCGGTGACCCGATGATCGCGGGGCGCCCCCTCGATCGCGAGACACCGACGCGAAGGAGGCCGACGCGATGACGGATCCGACAGCCGCTGGGCGGGACCTGCAGCGGGAGCTCGCGCTCCTGGCCGCGAAGAACGAACGGCTCAGCGACGCGCTGCTCGCGGCGCGCGAGCAGATCGTCGAGCTCAAGCGTCAGGTGGACGACCTGGCCAAGCCCCCGGGCACGTACGCGGTGTTCCTGGGCGCGCGTCCCGACGGCTCGGTGGACGTCATCTCCGCGGGTCGCAAGATGCACGTCGGGGCCAGCCCCGCGGTGGACCTCACGCGGCTGCGCCCGGGCCAGGAGGTCATGCTCAACGAGGTCCTGACGGTCGTCGAGGCGGGCGGCTACGAGAACGTGGGCGAGATCGTCACGGTCAAGGAGCTGCTCGGCCACCACCGCGCGCTCGTGGTGGGCCGCGGCGACGAGGAGCGCGTGGTCCGGTTCGCGGGCCAGGTCTCGGACGCGGGCGTGCGCGTGGGCGACGCGCTCACGATCGACTCGCGCAGCGGGTTCGTGTTCGAGGTCATCCCGCGCGCCGAGGTCGAGGAGCTGGTCCTCGAGGAGGTCCCGGACATCGAGTACGAGGACATCGGTGGCCTGGGCCCGCAGATCGAGGCCATCAAGGACGCGGTCGAGCTGCCGTTCCTGCACCCCGAGCTGTTCCGCGAGCACGGCCTGCGGCCGCCCAAGGGCGTGCTGCTGTACGGCCCGCCCGGGTGCGGCAAGACGCTGATCGCCAAGGCGGTCGCGCACTCGCTCGCCGCGACCGCGGCCCAGGCCAAGGGCCAGGACGTCGCCGAGGCGCGCAGCTACTTCCTCAACGTCAAGGGCCCCGAGCTGCTCAACAAGTACGTGGGCGAGACCGAGCGGCACATCCGGCTGATCTTCGCGCGTGCCCGGGAGAAGGCCTCGCAGGGCAACCCGGTGGTCGTGTTCTTCGACGAGATGGAGTCGCTGTTCCGGACGCGCGGCACGGGCGTCTCGTCGGACGTGGAGACGACGATCGTGCCGCAGCTGCTCGCGGAGATCGACGGCGTCGAGCGGCTCGAGAACGTCATCGTCATCGGCGCGTCCAACCGCGAGGACATGATCGACCCCGCGATCCTGCGGCCCGGCCGCCTGGACGTGAAGATCAAGATCGAGCGTCCCGACGCCGAGGGCGCCAAGGAGATCTTCAGCAAGTACCTGACGGCGGACCTGCCCATCCACCCCGACGACCTGGCCGAGCACGGCGGGTCCAAGGCCGACGCGGTCGAGGCGATGGTCGAGCGCGTGGTCGAGCGCATGTACAACGAGACCGACGAGAACCGGTTCCTCGAGGTCACGTACGCGAGCGGCGACAAGGAGGTCCTGTACTTCAAGGACTTCAACTCCGGCGCGATGATCCAGAACGTCGTCGACCGCGCCAAGAAGCAGGCGATCAAGGACCTGCTCGCCACGGGTCAGCGCGGGATCCGCGTGGACCACCTGCTGACCGCGTGCGTCGACGAGTTCAAGGAGAACGAGGACCTCCCGAACACGACCAACCCGGACGACTGGGCCCGGATCTCCGGCAAGAAGGGTGAGCGCATCGTGTTCATCCGGACGATCGTGCAGGGCAAGAAGGGCACGGACGGCTCGCGCACCATCGAGACCGTGACGAGCACGGGTCAGTACCTGTAGCCGCGGTGCGGCGCCGCGCCTCCGGTCCGCCGGCCGGATGGCGCGGCCCGCGCGCGCGTGCGCCTCGTAGGGTGGCCCGGTGACCGTGCGACGGGTGATGGGCATCGAGACCGAGTACGGGGTGCTGCAGCCCGGCAAGCCGATGGCGAACCCCATGCTGCTGTCCAGCCACGTGGTCGCGGTGCACGCGGCCCGCGAGTCCGGACGTACGCGCGCGCGGTGGGACTACGACGACGAGGACCCGCTCGCGGACGCGCGCGGGTTCCGCCTGCAGCGCGCGTCCGCGCACCCGTCGCTGCTCACGGACGACCCCGAGCAGCCCGCACCCTCGGGCGACGGGCCGCAGGAGCTCGCACGTCCGCAGGTCGAGGAGTACGAGGACCCGGGCGCCGCCAACGTCATCCTCACCAACGGCGCGCGCCTGTACGTGGACCACGCGCACCCCGAGTACTCGTCGCCCGAGGTGACCAACCCGCGTGACGCCGTGGTCTGGGACCGCGCGGGTGAGCAGGTGATGCTCGCCGCGGTGCGCGCGCTGGCGTCGACGCCCGCGCTGCCGGACGTCGCGCTGTACAAGAACAACGTCGACGGCAAGGGCGCGACGTACGGCACGCACGAGAACTACCTGGTCGACCGCGCGGTGCCGTTCACCGACCTCGCGGCCCGCCTCATCCCGTTCTTCGTGACGCGGCAGGTCTTCACCGGCGCGGGGCGCGTGGGGGTGGGCCAGCGCGGCGAGCGCGCGGGCTTCCAGCTCTCGCAGCGCGCGGACTACGTCGAGGCCGAGATCGGGCTCGAGACGACGCTGCGCCGGCCGATCGTCAACACGCGCGACGAGCCGCATGCGGACCCGGCGCGCTGGCGCCGCCTGCACGTGATCGTGGGCGACGCGACGATGCTCGAGGCGGCGACGTACGTGCGCATGGGCACCACGTCGCTGGTGCTGTGGCTCATCGAGCGCGCGGTCGCCGAGGGCGGCGCGGGGGGAGCGCTCGCGGCGGTCGACCGCCTCGCGCTGCGCGACCCGGTGAGCGCGGTGCACCAGGTCAGCCACGACCCGACGCTGACGGCGCGCGTCGAGCTCGCCGACGGCCGGCGCCTCACGGCGCTCGAGGTGCAGCAGGAGTACCTCACCGCCGTGCGGACCGCGCTCGCGCACGTCGGCGGCACGCCCGACGAGCAGACGCAGGACGTGCTGACGCGGTGGGGCTCGTTGCTCGACCGGCTGGCACGCGACCCGTCGGAGTGCGCGCGTGAGGTCGAGTGGCTCGCCAAGCTGCGTCTGCTCGAGGGCATGCGCCGCCGCGAGAACCTGCCGTGGGACCACCCGCGCCTGGCCGCGGTGGACCTGCAGTGGTCCGACCTGCGCCCCGAGCGCGGGCTCTACCACCGGCTCCTCGGGGCGGGCGCGGTCGAGCGCCTGGTCACGGACGCCGAGGTGGAGCGTGCGGTCGCGCACCCGCCCACGGACACGCGCGCGTTCTTCCGCGGCGAGGCCGTCGCCCGGTACGGCGACCAGATCTCGGCCGCGTCGTGGGACTCGGTGGTGTTCGACGTGCCGGGTGCCTCGACGCTGCAGCGCGTGCCGATGCGCGACCCGTTGCGCGGGACGCAGCAGCACGTCGGTGCGCTGCTCGACGCGAGCCCCGACGCCGCGACGCTGCTGGCGGCGCTCGGCGCCTGACCGCCGGATCCGGTCGGTGGTCCGCCCGGGGTCAGCGCAGGCGTGCGACGTACCGGGTCGCCTCGCGCGCGTCGCGCAGGCGGCGCTCGTACGTGACGCCCACGACGGTGAGCGCGACACCCCCGACGAACAGCAGCGGCCACCAGCCGACGTGCGACACGACGGACGCCGCCGCGGCGACCAGCTGCAGCGCGACCTCGACCGCGAGCACCACGCCACCGACGACGAGGGGTGCCTGCAGCCGCCTGGTCGCGCCGAGCAGGACCGCGGCGACGCCGCCGACGACCACGACACCCCACCGCCACGGCTCGGGTGCGATCTGCAGGCCGATCAGCGTGGGCGCCAGGACGAGCGCGCTCGGGCCCCCGAGCGCGGCCCAGGAGCGTGCGCGGTCGTCGTGCGCGAGCCAGGTGCCGCCCACGCAGGCCGCGAGCAGACCGCCGGTCGCCAGCACGCCGTCGACGGGCAGCGACCCCGCGCCGGCCACCGCGGAGGCGGTCGCGAGCCCGAGCAGCGTGAGTCCCTGCGCGGTCGCGGCGGCATGCGCACGGCGGACGCCGACGAGCGCCCACGCGGTGCCGAGCACCCCGACCGCGACCACGCGCACGAGCGCGAGCGGGGTCACGGCGTCCGTCAGGGCCGTGGCCGCGACCACCAGGACCGGCCCGGTCGCGACGAGGAGGGCGGCCCAGACGCCCGTGAGCACGACCGCGCGCGGTGCGCGGGCGCGGTGGGCCGCGAGCGTCGCGAGGCCGAGCGCGAGCGCCGCGCCCAGGCCCCACACCTCCGCGGGTGCACCCTCGACGAGCGCGGTGGCCGCCCGGCGCACGGGCCCGAGCGCGACGAGCAGCGCGACGCAGGCCGCGAGCGTGCGTGCCGCCGCGCGCGCACCCGCGCCACCGCGCGCGAGCCGGAACGCGAGCCCCGCGACCAGCACGAGCGCGGCGGTCAGGGTCGCGGCCCGGTCGAGGTGCACGGTCCCGACGACCACGGGGTCCAGCACCAGCGCGGGCGGCAGGCCGACGAGCAGCGCACCGGCGCCGAGCAGCGCGGCGCCCGAGCCCGTGTCGTCACCCGGCCGCCCCGGGGGCTGACCGGCCCCCGCGCGACGCAGCCGGCGGGCCCCGACACCGACGAGCACGAGGCCCAGCGGCGCGGCGTAGGCCTCGGGCACGCCCACGTCGCGTGCCGCGAGACCGGACCACGACGCGAGCACGGCCAGGCCCAGCGCCCACCAGCGCACCGGGCGTCGGTCGGGCGCGAGCGCGACGGCGCCGGCCGTGACGGCCAGGAGCGTGAGCTCGAGCGTCACGACGCCCGGGGAGGGCGCCGCGAGCAGCGCCGCCGCCGCGACCACGGCGCCGCTGATCTCGACCGCCTCACGGAACCCGCTCCGTCCGCCGTCCAGCGCGCGCGCGGCGAGCACCGCGGCGCACGCGAGCACACCCACCGCGAGCGAGGTCGTGGCGCGGCCGGGTACGCCTGCCGCGAGATGCGCCGAGAACACCGCCGCGGCCGCCGCCGGGACGACGAGCGTCGCGGCGACCAGCCGCGGCAGCGCCCCGACCCGGCCACGGCCCAGCGCGGCCAGGGCGAGCGCCTCGGCCGCGGCGGCCGTGGCCAGCGCGACCAGGGCGGCGGTGTGCGCACCACCCTCGGCCCACGACGCGAGCGCGGCGAGCCACGTGAGCCCCTGCACCGCGGCCGCGGTGGGGAGCAGCGCCGTGCGGTGTGCGCGCGGGACCGCACGCAGCAGCACGAGCGCGACGACGACCCCGCCCAGGAGCGTCGCAGCCACGAGTGCGGCATCGCCCGGGTCACCACCGCCGAGACGCCACGCGGTCGCGGCAGCACCGGTCGCGAGCAGGGCCGTGACGCACGAGCCTGCGGCGCGCACGGCGGCCCCGCCCCACCGTGCGGAGACGGTGACGACGACCGCTGCGGCCAGCAGGGCCACGAGCAGCGCCGCGCGCTGGCCCGACGTCGCGTCGCCCACCGCGCCCGGCGCCGCGGCGACGAGCCCCGCGGTCGCCGCGAGCCCGGCGAGCGCACGCGTGTGGCCGCGCCAGGGACGCGGCAGCGGGACCACGAGCGCGACGACCGCGACCGCGACGAACCCGCCGACGGCGCTCACCACGCCGTCGGCGAGGAGCGCGACGCCCTCGAGCACGGCGGCGCACGTGAGCGCGACCGCGACGTGCCGCAGCGCGCGCGAGAGCCGCACACCGAGCGCGGCGGCCAGCAGCACCGTGGTCAGCATCGTCACCGCGGCGGACACGACGACGCCGTCGGTTGCGCGTGTCGGCTCCAGCACCGCCGCGAGGGCCACGACCGCGAGCAGGCCGAGCTCCGGCACGGCCAGCGCGCCCGCGGTGACGGCGGCGGCGACCGCCGCCACGGTCGTCGGGGGTGTGTCCCGGCCGGCGGTGGCGTCCGCGTCGGCTGAGCCGGCCGCGACACCCGCGCGGGGCGCCTGGGACACCCCGTTCGCCGCGCGTGCGGCCACGCCCAGCGCGGCCAGAGCACCGACGGCCGCCGCGGCGGGCGCGGACCACGCGACCGCCGAGCCGGTGACGGCGGGGACCGCGACGGCGGCCGTCAGCGCCGCGAGGGCGCCGGACCCCGCGGCCCACGCGCGCGCCTCGGCCCCCCGGGTGGCCGCCGCCTGTGCGGCGAGTCCGGCGAGGCACGCGAGCGCCAGGGCGACGACCAGCACGGCACCCGTGGTGCGGCCGCCGTGCGTGCCGGTCCGGACGGCGACCAGCTGGACCACGGCCAGCAGCGACGCGAGCGCGACGGCGGCGCACGTCAGCACCCGGCGCTCGGCGACCCGCGCCCGGGCCGTCGGCAGGTGCCGCGCGGACGTCAGCACGAACGCCAGCAGCAGGGCGCCCAGCACGCCGGCCGCGGTCCGCGAGGCGGCCGCGAGCGGCAGGGGAGCGGCCGGCACGAGGAGCGCCGCGGCGACCGTCGCGCTGCGCAGACCCGTCCGCACGCCGTAGGCCGCGAGCACCGCGCCGCACGCGAGCAGGCCGAGGCCGCCGACGAGCCACCCGGGGGCACCACCGAGCAGTCCCGTGGCCCACAGCGCCCACACGTCGAGCGTGAGCAGCGCCGAGCCCAGCGCGGCGACCGCCTCGGCCGAGGCCCGCAGCCCGCGCCGCCGCAGCACGACCGCGAGCGTCAGGACGCCCGCGGTGCCGAGCGCGACCACACCCGCCCGCACGGCGAGCGTCAGCAGCTCCCAGGTGAAGACCAGGAACACGAGGCTCGCGAGCGCGAGCAGGGCCGCACCGAGCGTGACGAGCACGGTCTGCACGGGCCATGCCCCGCGGGGCGACCGCGGCGCGGGGCCGGGCGGCCACGCGGGTCCGGCCGTGGGTGGCGGCGGGGGGACCGGCGAGGAGACCGGCGAGCCTCCCGCGGGAAGGCGGTACGGCATGCTCCAGGGCCCGACGAGATCGCCGAGGCCCGCACCGACCTGCGCCGCTGCCGGGGGCGCCGGCCGCACCGGAGTGGGCGCGGCCGGCTGCGTCCGAGCGTGCGTCGTCGGCTGCGTCGGGGCGTGGCTCGGCGGCTGCGGCGCGAGGCGTGCGGCCGCGGTGCGTCGCACATCGTCGACCACGGCGCCCTGGCGCTCGAGCGCCGCTGCGGCGGCGCGCGACGCCTCCCACACGGCCGCGCCCGCCGGACCCGTCAGGTCGAGGCCGCACAGCGAGCACCAGGAGCCCGCGAGGCCGGCCCCGCACCAGGGGCAGCGCGAGGGGTCGAGCAGGAGGTGTCGTGCCTGCACGAGCACGAGGGCGCGCGGGCGTGGGACGAGCGGGTGGGTCATGGCGGGCAGCATGGCAGGCGACGTCGGGAGCGTCTCGCGCACGCGCCACCCGCGGCGGTCGTCGTCGGCTTGGGCCTAGGGTGGGCGCAGGAGCACCCAGCGACGCCGAGGAGGTCCTCATGGCAGGTCAGGAGCGGATCAACCCGCGCCGGGACGACGACGAGCCGGTCGACGACGCGCCCGCGCCGGTCGCGCCCGCCGCGCAGAGCCGGGACGCCGAGGTCGACGCGCTGCTCGACGAGATCGACGACGTGCTGGAGCAGAACGCCGAGCAGTTCGTGCGGGGCTTCGTCCAGAAGGGCGGTCAGTGAGCGCCCATGTCGCATCCTGACCCGCTCGCGTCGGGCCGGCTCCCGGCCGCGTTCATGACCCCGGGCTCGTCGTCGTTCGTCGACTTCCTCGCGTCCCACGCGCCCGCGCTGCTGCCGGGCAACCGGCCGCTCGTCGGTGCCGAGCAGGTGCACGCACCGCACGGCACCACGATCGTCGCGGTCGTGTGCGCGGGCGGCGTCGTCATGGCGGGTGACCGCCGCGCGACGATGGGCTCGATGATCGCGAGCCGCGAGATCGAGAAGGTCTTCCCCGCGGACGAGTACTCGGCGGTGGGCATCGCGGGCACCGCGGGGCTCGCGGTCGAGCTGGTCCGCCTGTTCCAGCTCGAGCTCGAGCACTACGAGAAGATCGAGGGCAGCCTGCTGTCGCTCGACGGCAAGGCGAACCGCCTGTCCACGATGATCCGCGGCAACCTGGGCCTGGCCATGCAGGGGCTCGCGGTCGTGCCGCTGTTCGCCGGTTTCGACCTGGACCGCCGCACGGGCCGGATCTTCTCCTACGACGTCACGGGCGGCCGGTACGAGGAGCACGAGCACCACGCGGTCGGCTCGGGGTCGGTGTTCGCGCGCGGTTCGCTCAAGAAGCTGTGGCGCGCCGGGCTGTCCCCGCAGGACGCGGTCCGGGTCGCGGTCGAGGCGCTCGTCGACGCGGCCGACGACGACTCGGCGACGGGTGGCCCGGACACCACGCGCCGGATCTGGCCGGTGGTCGCGAGCGTCACCGAGTCGGGCTACCTGCGCGTGCCCGACGACACGCTCGAGGACGTCGTCGAGACCGTCGTCGCGCAGCGGCGCGCGGCGCACGCGGGAGGCCGCTCATGAGCATGCCGTTCTACGTCTCGCCCGAGCAGCTCATGAAGGACCGCGCCGACTACGCCCGTAAGGGCATCGCGCGGGGCCGCAGCGTCGTCGTGCTGCAGTACGACGACGGCATCGCGTTCGCGACCGAGAACGCGTCGCGTGCGCTGCACAAGGTGTCGGAGATCTACGACCGCATCGCGTTCGCCGCGGTGGGCAAGTACAACGAGTTCGAGAACCTGCGCGTCGCGGGCGTGCGCTACGCGGACCTGCGCGGCTACTCCTACGACCGCGAGGACGTCGCCGCGCGCGCGCTCGCGAACGCGTACGCGCAGACGCTCGGCACCGTGTTCACCACGGAGTCCAAGCCGCTCGAGGTCGAGCTGGTCGTGGCGGAGGTGGGGCGGTCGCCCGAGGGCGACCAGATCTACCGCCTCACGTACGACGGCTCGGTGGCCGACGAGCACGGCTGGGTCGTCATGGGCGGACAGGCCGAGCGGCTCGGCGGGCTGGTCGCGGACGCGTGGCGGCCGGGGATGACGCTGCCCGAGGTCCTCGCGCTGGCGGTCCGCGTGCTGGGCTCGCCGGCCGAGGACGGCGGGGAGCAGCGCACGCTCGCGGCGGCCCAGCTCGAGGTCGCGGTGCTGGACCGCACGCGGCCGCGCCGCGCGTTCCGGCGGCTGGCCGGACCGCTGCTCGAGGACCTGCTGGAGGGCTGATGGACCGGCGGATCTTCGGCCTGGAGACCGAGTACGGCGTCACGTGCGCCGCGACGGACGGCCGCGGGCTGTCCGCGGACGAGGTCGCGCGGTACCTGTTCCGCAAGGTCGTCGCGTGGGGCCGCTCGTCGAACGTGTTCCTGCGCAACGGGTCGCGGCTGTATCTCGACGTCGGCTCGCACCCCGAGTACGCGACCGCCGAGTGCGACGACGTGCGACAGCTCGTCACGCACGACCGTGCGGGTGAGCGGATCCTCGAGGGACTGGTCGAGGACGCGCAGCAGCGGCTCGAGCACGAGGGCCTGCCCGGGCGGATCCACCTGTTCAAGAACAACACGGACTCGGCCGGCAACTCCTACGGCTGCCACGAGAACTACCTGGTGCGCCGGCAGGGTGACTTCGCACGGCTGTCCGACGTGCTGGTGCCGTTCCTCATCACGCGGCAGATCCTCACGGGAGCCGGCAAGGTGCTCACCACGCCGCGCGGAGCGGTGTACTGCCTGTCGCAGCGGGCCGACCACATCTGGGAGGCGGTCTCGAGCGCGACGACGCGTTCCCGCCCGATCATCAACACGCGCGACGAGCCGCACGCCGACGCCGAGCACTTCCGCCGGCTGCACGTGATCGTCGGCGACTCCTCGATGTCCGAGACGACGACGATGCTCAAGGTCGGTGCGACCGACCTGCTGCTGCGCATGATCGAGGCGGGTGTGCCCATGCGGGACACCGCGCTCGAGAACCCCATCCGGGCGATCCGCGAGATCAGCCACGACATGACCGGACGGCACCAGGTCGTGCTCGCGAACGGGCGCACGGCCACGGCGCTCGAGCTGCAGGAGGAGTACCTGGCCCGCGTGCTGGAGTTCCTCGAGCAGCACGGCGGCGGGACGCCGCAGGACAAGCAGGTCGTGGACCTGTGGGAGCGCGGGCTGCGCGCGCTGCGCACCGACGACCTGTCGCTGGTCGACCGTGAGCTCGACTGGGTGATCAAGCACCGGCTGATCGAGCGGTACCGCGCCAAGCACGACCTGCCGCTGTCCGACGTCCGCGTGCAGCGGCTCGACCTGGCGTACCACGACATCTCGCGGACCGAGGGGCTGTACAACCTGCTCGCGGCCAAGGGGCTCGTCGAGCGGCTGACCAGCGACGTCGAGGTGTTCGAGGCGACCGCGGTGCCGCCCCAGACGACGCGCGCCAAGCTCCGGGGCGACTTCGTGCGCGCTGCTCAGGAGGCGCGCCGCGACTACACGGTCGACTGGGTGCACCTCAAGCTCAACGACCAGGCGCAGCGCACGGTGCTGTGCAAGGACCCGTTCCGCAACGTCGACGAGCGCGTCGAGCGGTTGATCGAGTCGATGTAGGGCACGGCCGACGGCCGTAGAGTGTGCGCTCGCCCCGGGTGCCGCATGCCCGGGCGCGCAGCGCCGCCAGGAGGAGCCCGCAGCGGGCTGACGTACGACGTGAGGATCCACGAGGTGCAGGACCGACGACGACGGTGGGGCGCGCGAGCGTGCGCCGCGCTGGTGGTCGGAGCGCTCGCGCTGCTCGCCGGGTGCTCCGAGCCCGAGGCCGTCGATCCCGAGGTGACCGTCTCGGGAGACGCGGGCCAGGCGCCCACGCTCACGTACGTGACCCCGCTCGTGGTCGACGAGACGTACCGCGAGACGATCTGGCCGGGCACGGGGCCCGAGGTGAGCGACGGCGAGCCCGTGCTCATCGACTACTGGCTCGAGGACGCGGACGACGCCTCGCTGGTGCAGGAGAGCTTCACCACGAGCCCGACGTCGCAGATCCTCACGCGCGAGGACCTCGGTCCCGAGCTGTACACGACCATCGTCGGCCAGCGGGTCGGTGCGCGGCTCCTCCAGGTCGCGCCGGGCGAGGGCGCGGGCTCCTACCCGACGGTCACGGTGATCGACGTGCTGCCGACCGTGGCCGACGGCGACGCGGTCGAGCCGCGTGAGGACCTGCCCAAGGTCACGCAGTCCGGTGCGGGCGCGCCGAAGATCAGCACGCCCAAGGGCGACGCGCCGGTGGACCTCGTCGCGCAGCCCGTGCTGCGGGGGACCGGACGGCAGGTCGGCCCGGACGACACGGTGACCGTGCAGTACACCGGCTGGGCCTGGACAACGGGTGAGGAGTTCGACTCCACGTGGGCGAAGGGCCTGCCGCTGTCGTTCTCGCTGCAGGACGTGCCCGCGTGGTCCGAGGGCCTCACGGACCAGACCGTCGGCAGCCGCGTGCTGCTGGTGGTACCCCCGACGTATGCGCTCGGGGTGACGCAGAGCGCCGCGCTCGAGGGCGAGACCGTGGTGTTCGTCGTGGACGTCCTCGACTCCCGAGCCCCTCAAGGAGCCTCATGAGCCTGGCCCTGCGGGTCATCCCGTGCCTCGACGTCGACGCAGGCCGCGTGGTCAAGGGCGTCAACTTCGAGAACCTGCGCGACGCCGGCGACCCCGTCGAGCTCGCGCACCGGTACGACGCGGAGGGTGCCGACGAGCTCACGTTCCTCGACGTGTCCGCATCCTCGGGCAACCGCGAGACCACGTACGACGTGGTGCGCCGCACGGCCGAGGAGGTGTTCGTGCCGCTGACGGTCGGCGGCGGTGTGCGCTCGCCCGACGACGTCGATCGCCTGCTGCGCGCGGGCGCGGACAAGGTGGGGGTCAACACCGCCGCCATCGCCGACCCGGAGCTCATCGCGCGCATCGCCGACCGGTTCGGCAGCCAGGTGCTGGTGCTGTCCGTCGACGCGCGGCGCACCACGGGCGACGTCCGCACGGACTCGGGCTACGAGGTCACCACGCACGGCGGACGACGCGGGACGGGCATCGACGCGGTCGCGTGGGCGGCTCGGGCGGCCGAGCTGGGCGCGGGGGAGATCCTGCTCAACTCGATGGACGCGGACGGCACGACTGCGGGCTTCGACCTCGAGATGCTGCGCGACGTCCGGGCGGCGGTCGCCGTGCCGCTCATCGCGAGCGGCGGCGCGGGGACGCCCGAGCACTTCGTCGAGGCCGCGCGGGCCGGTGCGGACGCGGTGCTCGCGGCGAGCGTGTTCCACTTCGGCGTGCTCACCGTGGGTCAGGTCAAGGACACGCTGCGCGCGGCGGGCGTCACCGTCCGCTGACGCGTCAGGCGCGCGGCACCACCGCGTCGAGCGCGGCGACGTCATCGGGCGCGCCCTGCACCAGGACGTCGGCCGCGGCGCCGCGGCCCGTGAGCCACAGCACGAGCTCGCCGACGGCGCCGCGGACGACGACCGTCCCGTGGCCGCCACGCGCGCGCTTGAGAGCCGTGCGCGGGCCGTCGGGCCGGACCAGCACGATCCCCACGGGCGCCTTGCGCAGCCGCAGCGCGCCCACCTGCCGCACCTGGCGCCACAGCGCGTCGACGAGCCCGGGGGCCAGCTCGCGTGCGGGCGCGGGGCCGGCGCCGCGGCGCACGTCCTCCCCGTGCACGTACAGCTCGACCAGGTTGGCGAGGTCGCCCGCCCACGTCATCGGGTGCCACCGCCCCGGCGCGTGCGCGACGCGCTCGACCAGCGCCGCGTAGCCCTCGGGCGTCGCCGCGTCGTCGGCGGTCCGCTCGATCGCCCGCTCGGCTGCGCCCGCGAGGGGCGGTAGCGCGAGGCCCGCGCCCACCGTGACGGAGCGCTCCCGTAGCACCACGTGCGCCGCCAGGTGACGGGCCTGCCAGCCCTCGCACAGCGTGGGAGCGTCGGGCGGGACCTCCCGCAGGGCGTCCACCAGGTCGCTGCGCAAGGTCTCGTGCCACGTCATGCGCGCCATGCTCGCACAGCGGGCGACCTGCGGTGCGGGCCGCGGCCGGGGGCGCCCTCCTCGGTCGCCCGGAGCAACGTGAGAGCATGGGGCATCCCCCCGCCTCTCGTCGGAAGGTCGTCCGCATGCCCGCGCCCGGGTCCGCGCCCACTCCCATGGGACTGGTCGGCTCGACGCCCCGACGTGCGGTGACGCTCATCTGGCGAGGCATGCGCGCCCACCCCTGGACGTACACGCTCGCGGTCACGACGTCCGCCGTGTTCGGTGCCGCGACCGTCGCGGTCAGCCGTGTGCTCGGCTGGGCGACCGACGAGGTCGTCGTCCCGGCGCTGGCGGGTGACGAGGTGGCCAGGGACCGGGTCTGGGCCGCGGGCGGCGTGATGCTCCTGGTCGCGCTGACGCTCGCGGTGAGCGTCGCGGGCCGGCGCATCTTCGCGGGCCTCGGCTACGCGCAGCTGCAGGAGGACCACCGGCTGCGCGTCACGCGGCAGTACCTGCGCCTGCCCATGTCCTGGCACCGCCGGCACCCCACCGGTCAGCTGCTGTCGAACGCGGGCGCGGACGTCGAGGCCGCGACGTCCGTGTTCAACCCGCTGCCGTTCGCGCTCGGCGTGGTGGTGATGATCGGGGTCGCGACCGTCGCGCTGCTGCGCACCGACGTGTGGCTCGCGGTCGCGGCGCTCGTGGTCCTGCCGCTCGCGGTCGTCGCGAACGTGTGGTTCCAGCGACGCATGTCGCCCGCGATCACGCATGCGCAAGAGCTGCGCGCCCAGGTCGCCGACGTCGCGCACGAGAGCTTCGAGGCCGCGCTGCTGGTGACGTCGCTCGGCACGCAGGCGCGTGAGGAGTCCCGGTTCACGGCCCGCGCCGCGCAGCTGGCGGATGCGAACGTCAAGGTCGGCGTGGTCCGCGCGGTGTTCGACCCCGTGATCGACCTGCTGCCCAACCTCGGCACGCTGCTCGTGCTCGTGGTGGGCACCCTCCAGGTGTCCGCGGGCCGCATCGAGACCGGCGACGTGGTCGGCGCCGCGTACCTGCTCACGCTGCTCGCGGTCCCGGTGCGCGCGTTCGGCTGGGTGCTGGGGGAGATCCCGCGCGCGCTGGTCGGCTACGACCGCGTGGCGCGGGTCGTCGACTCGCGCGGCGCGCTGCCCACCGGTGCGACGCGCTGGACGCCCGCGTCCGGTGGCGCCGCGGTCCGGTTCGACCACGTCACGTGGTCCGTCGACACGCCCCAGGGTCCGCTCGTGCTGGTCGACGACGTCGACCTGGACGTCGCACCGGGTCGGGTCGTCGCGGTGGTCGGGCCGACGGGTGCGGGCAAGACGAGCCTGGTCTCGTTGGTCGCGCGCCTGTCCGACCCGGACTCCGGCGCGGTGCGCGTGGACGGGACCGACCTGCGCGACCTCGACCCCCGGGACCTCACGCGGCACGTCGCGCTCGTCGCGCAGCACGCGTTCGTGTTCGAGGACACCGTGCGGGGCAACGTCGCACTGGCCGACCCCGACGAGCCCGGCGCCCCGTCCGACGACGAGGTCTGGCAGGCGCTGCACCTGGCGCGGGTCGACGACGTCGTCCGCGCGCTGCCGGGTGGGCTGGACGCGCCGCTGGGCGAGCGCGGCGCGAACCTCTCGGGCGGTCAGCGGCAGCGCCTCGCGCTCGCGCGGGCGCTGGTCCGCCGCCCGCGTGTGCTGGTCCTGGACGACGCGACCTCGGCCGTGGACCCGCGCGTGGAGCAGCAGATCCTGACCGGGCTGCGCGGTGGCGCGGGCGGTACCGGGCCCACGGTGCTGCTGGTCGCGTACCGCATGTCCTCGGTGCTGCTCGCGGACGAGGTGGTGCACCTGGACGGCGCGCGCGTGGTCGACCGCGGCACGCACGACGAGCTGCTCGCGCGGGACGCGGGATACCGCGAGCTCGCGACGGCCTACGAGCGCGAGAGCGCCCGGCGCGCGCGGCGCACCGCGGACGGCGAGGACTCCGACGTCGAGGTCGAGGACCTGCTCGACGAGGAGGTGGCCCGGTGACCGCGCACGAGGAGCCGGCGCAGCGCATGGCACCCGCGAGCTCGCTCGGCGTCATGGCGACGCTGCGTCGCGGCGTGCAGGTCTCGCCGCAGCTCGTGCAGGGTGCGGGCGTCACGGTGCTGCTGGCCGTGCTCGCGGCCCTGGGCCGCGTGCTCGTCCCGGTCGCGGTGCAGCAGACCATCGACACCGGCATCCTCGCCGAGGGCGGGCCGGACACGCGCCGCGTCGCGCTGCTCGGCGTGGTCGCCACGGCCGGCCTGCTCCTGGGCGCGCTGTGCTCGGCGCTCGTCAACGTGCGGCTGTTCCGCTCGAGCGAGGCGGGGCTGCTGGAGCTGCGCACGCGCGCGTTCCGGCACGTGCACGACCTGTCCGTGCTGACGCGGGGCACCGAGCGTCGCGGGAGCCTGGTCTCGCGCGTGACGTCGGACGTCGACACGATCTCGATGTTCGTGCAGTGGGGCGGCATCATGCTGCTCGTCTCGCTGCTGCAGATCCTCGTCGCGACCGTCCTGATGGCGTTGTACTCGTGGCAGCTGACGCTGGTGGTGTGGATCGGGTTCGTGCCGCTCCTCGTCGTGATGCAGCCGCTGCAGAAGCGGGTGAACGGGCGGTACGCGGCCGTGCGCGAGCGGTACGGCGCGATGCTCGGCGCGGTCTCGGAGTCGGTGGTCGGCGCGGAGACCATCCGCGCGTACGGCGTCGCGGACCGCACGCAGCGCCGCATCGACTCCTCGGTCGCGGGCACGCGGCGTGCGATGGTGCACGCGCAGAACCTCGTCGCGAGCGTGTTCGCCTCGGGCGTGCTGACCGCGAACCTGGTGCTCGCGGTCGTGATCGTGGTCGGCACGCTGCTCGGCGTCGCGGGCGACCTGTCGGTGGGGCGGCTGCTGGCGTTCCTGTTCCTGGTGCAGCTGTTCACGGGCCCCGTGCAGATGGCCACCGAGATCCTCAACGAGCTGCAGAACGCGGTGGCCGGGTGGCGGCGCGTGCTGGGCGTGCTCGAGACGCCCGTGACGCTCCCGGACCCGGGGGAGGGCGGCACCCCGAGCCCGCGCGGGCCCGCACGTGTCGAGCTGCGCGGCGTCGGCTTCGCGTACCCCGACGGCCCGCCCGTGCTGCGGGACGTGGACGTGGTGGTGCCCGCGGGCGGCTCGGTCGCCGTGGTCGGCGCCACGGGCTCGGGGAAGACGACGATCGCGCGCCTCGTCGCGCGCCTCGTGGACCCCACGCACGGCGCGGTGCTGCTGGACGGCGTGGACGTGCGCCGCATCCGGTACGCGCACCTGCGGCGTCGCGTCGTGCTCGTCCCGCAGGAGGGCTTCCTGTTCGAGGGGACCATCGCCGAGAACATCGCGTACGGCCTGCGCGACGAGAAGGACCCCACCTGGGCCCCCGCGGCCGACGACCCGCGCGTGCGGGACGCGGTCGACGCGCTCGGGCTGGGGCCGTGGGTCGACGAGCTCGTCGCCGGGCTGGACACGCCCGTCGGGCAGCGCGGCGAGTCGCTGTCCGCGGGCGAGCGCCAGCTCGTCGCGCTCGCACGGGCCTACCTCGCGGACGCGGACCTGCTGCTGCTCGACGAGGCGACGTCCGCGGTGGACCCGGCGACCGAGGTCCGCATCGCCCGCGCGCTGGCCCGGCTGACCGAGGGCCGCACCACGCTCACGATCGCGCACCGGCTGTCCACGGCCGAGGCCGCCGACGCCGTCGTCGTGGTGGACGCCGGGCGCGTGGTCGAGCACGGCCCGCACGCCGAGCTCGTCGCCGCGGGGGGTCACTACGCGGCCATGCATGCCGCGTGGATCTCCCAGACGCGCTGACCCGCGCCCACACTGCGGAGCGGCGGGGACGGCCCGCGGCACCGTGGCAGGATTCGGGGGTGCCCACCCTGGACCCCGCAGTCGCGTCGCGCCTCAAGCGCGACGACCACGGCCTCGTCGCCGCGATCGTGCAGCAGCACGACACGCGGGAGGTGCTCATGCTCGGCTGGATGGACGACGAGGCGCTGCGGCGCACGCTCACGTCCGGCCGCGTGACGTTCTGGTCCCGCTCGCGCCAGGAGTACTGGCGCAAGGGCGACACGTCGGGCCATGTGCAGCACGTGGTCGCGGTGAGCCTGGACTGCGACGGCGACGCGCTGCTGCTCGAGGTGGACCAGGTGGGCGCGGCGTGCCACACCGGCACCCGGACCTGCTTCGAGGCGGGCGGCCCGCTCCCCGTCGTGCGCGTCGACGCCGCGCCCGGGGGCGACCGATGAGCCCGGCCGAGGACGTGCAGGTGCCGTGGGGCGGCACGTGGCCCTCGGTGGCCGACTTCCGCACGCTGGCCCGCGACCGCCGCGTGATCCCCGTGGTGCGCCGGCTGCTGGCCGACGACGTGACCCCCGTCGGGCTCTACCGCACGCTCGCGGCCGGGCGCCCCGGCACGTTCGTGCTCGAGTCAGCGGAGGCCGACGGGACGTGGGCGCGCTGGTCGTTCGTCGGCGTCCGCTCGCGCGCGACGCTGACGGTGCGGGACGGCCAGGCGTGCTGGACGGGTGACGTGCCGGTGGGCGTCCCGACCAGCGGTGACGTGATCGACGTCCTGGGCGGCTCGCTCGACGTGCTGCGCACCCCGGCCCTGCCCGGGCTGCCGCCGCTCACCGGCGGGCTCGTGGGCGCGTTGGGCTGGGACGTGGTGCACCACTGGGAGCCGACGCTGCCCCGCAAGGCGCCCGACGAGCTCGACGTGCCCGAGCTGACGCTGCTGCTGGCGACCGACCTCGCGGTCGTGGACCACCAGGACGGGTCCGTGTGGCTCGTGGCCAACGCGATCAACTTCGACGACACCGACGAGCGCGTGGACGACGCGCACGCGGACGCGATCGCGCGGCTCGACGCGATGCAGGCCGCGCTGCTGCACCCCGCGCCGTCGGGCGCCGCGGTGCTCGCCGACGTGCCCGAGCCCGAGCTGCGGTTCCGCTCGACCCGCGAGGAGTTCGACCAGGCGGTCCGGTTCGGCAAGGACGCGATCCGTGACGGCGAGGTCTTCCAGGTCGTGCTGTCGCAGCGGCTCGACCTCGACTGCCCCGCGGAACCGCTCGACGTCTACCGCGTGCTGCGCACGATCAACCCGAGCCCGTACATGTACTACCTGCAGCTGCAGGACGCGGACGGGCGTGACTTCGCGGTCGTCGGCTCCAGCCCGGAGACGCTCGTCAAGGTGGACCACGGTCACGTGACGACGTACCCCATCGCGGGCTCCCGGCCGCGCGGCGCGACGCCCGAGGAGGACCGCGCGCTGGCCGACGAGGTGCTCGCCGACCCCAAGGAGCGCGCCGAGCACATCATGCTCGTCGACCTGTCCCGCAACGACCTGGTCAAGGTGTGCGACCCGGCGAGCGTCGAGGTGGTCGAGTTCATGGCGGTGCGACGGTTCTCGCACATCATGCACATCACGTCCACGGTGGTCGGGCGGCTGCGCGCGGGCGCCTCGGCGCTGCAGACGCTCGTCGCGACGTTCCCGGCGGGGACGCTGTCCGGGGCCCCGAAGCCACGCGCGATCGCCCTGATCGACGAGGTCGAGCCCGCACGCCGCGGCATCTACGGCGGCACGGTCGGGTACTTCGACTTCGCGGGCAACATGGACATGGCCATCGCGATCCGCACCGCGCTCATCCGGGACGGCCGCGCATCCGTGCAGGCCGGCGGCGGGATCGTCGCCGACTCCGTGCCCGAGCTCGAGTACCTCGAGTCGCGCAACAAGGCGCAGGCCGCGGTCCGGGCGGTGCAGGTCGCGGCGCGTCTGCGTCGCGCGGACGCGTGAGGGAATCTTCGTGAGCGACGTCCCGTCGCCCGGCTCGCCGCAGCCCGCCGAGGTCGCGGCGGCCGGACGCGCGCGCTCGGGGCGCGGCCGTGCGGCGGGCCTGCTCGTCCTGGCCGCGGCCGCCACGGGGGCCTGCGCGCTGCCCACGTGGCTCAGCACGCGGGCCGGCACCGTGCTGGGCGCCGAGGAGGCGGTCCGCGCCTCGGGCGGGACCGCGGCCCCCTCGCTGGTCGCGGCGGCGCTCGTGCTGCTGGCCGCCACGGGCGCGGTCGCGCTCGTCGGGCGGTTCGGGCGGTGGGTCGTGGCCGCCACGGTCGCGCTGGCCGGGGCCCTCGTGGTGGGTGCCGCGGTGGCCGTGCTGCGGGACCCGGTCGCCGCGCTGCTCCCGGTGGTGACGGAGCGGACGGGCGTCGAGCGCGTCGTCGGGACGGTCGAGGTCTCGGTGTGGCCCTGGGTCACGGTCGCCGTCGGCGTGCTCGACCTGCTCGCCGCGGTGTGGCTCGCGCGGTCGTCGGGTTCGTGGGCGACGAGCCGGCGGCACGAGGCCGCGCGTGGCACGGCCGCGGACGGTGCCGGGCCCGACCGCGACGACGAGCGTGACCAGTGGGACGCGCTGTCCCGCGGCGACGACCCGACCTGATCGCCATCCGACCCCAGCCCGCGCGGTCGACCGACGGCTCACCTGTGGCCGGTGTCGCACCGGACGTGCAGGTCCGCGCCGCCGCGTGCACGCTAGGGTGAGCCGCGAACCGCCCACGGAAAGGTCGACCGATGGCCGACAGCACGCTCGCGCACCGCGCACAGAACCCCACCGTCACCGAGGCGGTGCACCTGCCGCCGAGCTCCCCGCCGACGAACCACGGCCGGACGCTCGCGGCGTGGACGACCACCTGGGTGGTCGTCGTGGGCAGCGTCGTGGCCGCGCTGGGTCTGGTGCTCTCGCTCATGTGGCTGTTCTGGGCGGGCCTGGGGCTCGCCGTCGCCGGTGTGGTCCTGGGCAAGGTCCTGCAGGTGCTCGGCCACGGTCAGGGTGGCGCCGCCACGCTCGCCCGCCAGCGCGCACGCGGCGGCCACTGACCCACAGAGGGCGGTGACGCGCCCGTGGCCCCCGACGAGGACCGATGAGCACGCCCGAACCACCGGCCCCGGACGCGCCGCTCGAGCCGTCCGCGCCGCTTGCGCCGTCGCAGCCGTTCGCCGCGCCGCGAGCACCGTCGTCGCGTGAGCCGGACGTCCCGCGCGCACCCGCCACCGGCGGCGACATGCCGCTGTACGGGACGCCACCGCCGGCGCCCGTCCCGCCACTCCCGACAGGCGACTCTCGGCAACCCTCGGACCGCGTCGCGCGGCCGCGCCCCGGCACCACGGCGCCTGACGCTCCCAGCGAGCCCGCCACGTCCGGTCCCGAGGACGGTGCGTCCCCGGGCGCGACGGCTGGCATCCCCGCCTACGGGACGCCGCCCCCGGCGTCCGGGCCCCAGGCCTACGGCCCACCGCCCGCCTACGGCCCACCGCAGGCCTACGGCCCACCGCAGGCCTACGGTCCGCCTGCGGCGTACGGCCCGCCATCCCCGGCCGGGCGTCCGTCCACGCCGCCCGCCCCCACCACGCAGGGCCAGTCCGCCACGTGGGCGCTGGTCCTGGGCCTGCTGTCGCTGCTGGTGTGCTGGTGCGGGCCGGTCGGCATCGGGCTGGGCATCACGGCGTACGTCCTGGGCCGGGCGGCGCAGCGGACGGCGCGGTCGGACGTGGGCGTGGCCCGTGCCGGCGCGGCGCTGGGTCTGGTCGGCGCGGGCCTCACGCTGCTGTGGATGGTCTCGGGGGGCTTCCTGAGCGGCGGCGACGGATGAGTGCCGAGCAGTCCGTCGACCCGGTGCCGGGTCACGACGATGCGCTTGGGCGACCAGGGCTGCACGGGTCGCGCGCCCCGTGGCTGCTCGGTGCCGGTGTCGCCGTGAGCACGCTCGTCCTGGCGGTCCGGGACCCGCACGTCGAGGGCAGCTACGGCGTGTGCCCACTGCTCAGCCTGACGGGCCTGCTCTGCCCGGCGTGCGGTGCGCTGCGCGCGACGCACGACCTGGCGCACGGTGACCTCGCAGGCGCATGGGCGCTGAACCCGCTGTGGGTGGTGCTCGTCCCGCTCCTGGTGGCCGGCTGGGGGTGGTGGGCGGCCCGCACCGCGCGCGGTCGGTCGACCTCGGCACCGCCCGCGTGGGTCGCCTGGACGCTGCTGACCGCCGTCGTCCTGTTCGGCGTGCTGCGCAACATCCCGGCTCTCGCGCCTGCGCTGGGGCCCTGACCAGCGAGTCGAGGTGGTCAACGGGCGCGTGGGCGCTCCTGACCGGCTAGCCTCTGCCGCACAGAGAACCGCCGACATGGGCGGACCGAGACAGTGGAGGCCACGCCGTGTCCCAGCCGAACGACCCGCAAGAGCCGTTCTCCCTCGACAAGTCGGGACCCGCCGAGCCGGCGCAGCCGTACGGCGCGACGCCCCCGTCGGACCCCGCCCCGTACGGCAGCACACCCGATCCCACCTACCCGTCGGCCCCGGCCTACGGCTCGGCACCGTACGGAGCCGACCCCGCGACGCCGGGCGGCGTCCCCGGCTACCCGGCCGCGCCCGGCTACCCGACGGCCCCGCCGCCCGGACCCGGCTACGGCTACGGTTCGCCGCCGCCGCAGAACTACCTGGTGTGGGCGATCCTGTCGACCGTCCTGTGCTGCCTGCCGCTCGGCGTCGCGTCGATCGTGTTCGCCGCGCAGGTGAACGGCAAGTGGGCCGCGGGCGACGTGCAGGGTGCGCAGGAGTCGGCGCGCAAGGCCAAGACGTTCGCGATCTGGAGCGCGGCGGTCACCCTCGTCCTCGGCCTCGGCTACGCCGCTCTCATGATCGCCGGCGTCATCGCGAGCGACTCCAGCTCGATGTGACCGCGACCGTGCAGCCGGGCTCGGGGGCGCCGTCGGCGTGCCCGAGCCCGGCCGCGCGGGTCCGGTCCGGCGCGGCGCGCGTCGCGGCGCCGGTGGGCGTCGCGCTCGTGGCGGTGACCGGTGCGGCCCTGCTGGGTGCTGTGAACCCGCACCAGCCGGGCCACTACCCGACCTGCCCGTTCCTGTGGCTCACCGGCCTGTACTGCCCGGGGTGCGGGTCGCTGCGCGCGGTGCATGACCTCGTGCACCTCGACCTCGCGGGTGCGTGGTCGATGAACCCGTTCCTGGTGCTGGTGCTGCCGGCGCTGCTGGCGGCGTGGGTGGCCTGGCTCCGGAGAGCCGCCACGGGCGCAGCGCGGCGCCGCGTGCTGCCCGCGTGGACCATCTGGACGATCCTCGCCCTGGTGCTCGCCTACTGGGTCGCGCGCAACGTCCCGGCGCTCGCGCCGTGGCTCGCACCCTGACGCCCATCCCACGGTCCGGGCTGTGGTCGGGGTCACCTGTGCGCGCCCGTACGATGACGAGGGAGCGCCCGCCTGCGTCATCGCGGACGGGTGCCCGGGGGAGCAGTTCCCACTGGGGGAGCCACAGGGAACCGAGAGGTGAGGCAGCGATGAGCGTGCTCGACGACATCGTCGCCGGGGTCCGCGAGGACCTGGCGGCACGCGAGGCGGCGACGCCCCTGGACCAGGTCAAGGAGCTCGCCGCGCGCCGGCCGTCGGCCATCGACTGCGTCGGGCGTCTGCGCGTCGAGGACGCGGTGACCGTGATTGCCGAGGTGAAGCGGTCCAGCCCCAGCAAGGGTGCGCTGGCCGCGATCTCCGACCCGGCCGCGCTGGCCGCCGAGTACGAGAAGGGCGGCGCGACCGCGATCTCGGTGCTCACCGAGCAGCGCCGGTTCAACGGCTCGCTCGCCGACCTCGACGCGGTGCGGGCGCGCGTGGACATCCCCGTGCTGCGCAAGGACTTCGTCGTGACGCCGTACCAGGTGTGGGAGGCACGCGCGCACGGCGCGGACCTGTGCCTGCTGATCGTCGCGGCGCTCGAGCAGACGGTGCTCGAGTCGCTCGTCGAGCGGGTCCACTCGCTCGGGATGACCGCGCTCGTGGAGGTCCACGACGCCGACGAGGTCGCGCGCGCTGTCGACGCGGGCGCCCGGGTGATCGGCGTGAACGCACGTGACCTGCGCTCGCTCGAGGTCGACCGGACCACGTTCAACCGGGTCGCGCCCTCGATCCCGTCCGACGTGGTCAAGATCGCCGAGTCCGGCGTGCGCGGACCGCACGACGTCATGGAGTACGCACGCGCGGGCGCGGACGCCGTGCTGGTGGGCGAGGCGCTCGTGACGGACGACGCGCCGCGTCGGTCGGTCGCGGACCTCGTCGCCGCGGGTGCCCACCCCTCGCTGCGCGCGGTGCGCCAGTGAGCGGGTCAGGCCGGCCGGAGGTGCCCGGGCAGGAGGTGCGCGCGGGCCTGCTCGCCACGCACGTCGGGCCGTACTGGGGCGAGTTCGGCGGACGCTTCGTCCCGGAGGCGCTCATCGCGGCGCTGGACGAGATCGACACCGCGTACCACAAGGCGTTGACGGACCCGGCGTTCGGTGCCGAGCTCGCGCGCCTGCACCGCACGTACACCGGTCGGCCGAGCCCGCTGACGGAGGTGCCGCGCTTCGCGGCGCACGTCGGTGCGGGCGTGCGCGTGTTCCTCAAGCGCGAGGACCTGAACCACACCGGCTCGCACAAGATCAACAACGTGCTGGGCCAGGCGCTGCTGGTCAAGCGACTGGGCAAGACGCGCGTGATCGCGGAGACGGGAGCGGGTCAGCACGGCGTCGCGACCGCGACCGCGGCCGCGCTGCTCGGCCTCGAGTGCACCGTGTACATGGGCGAGGAGGACACGCAGCGCCAGGCGCTCAACGTCGCGCGCATGCGGCTGCTCGGCGCCGAGGTGATCCCGGTGACCATCGGGACGCGCACGCTCAAGGACGCGATCAACGAGGCGCTGCGCGACTGGGTCGCCAACGTCGAGACGACGCACTACCTGCTGGGAACCGTCACGGGTCCGCACCCGTTCCCGGAGATGGTGCGCGACTTCCACAAGGTCATCGGTGAGGAGGCACGCGCGCAGCTGCTCGGCGAGATCGGGCGGCTGCCGGACGCGGTCGCCGCGTGCGTCGGAGGCGGCTCGAACGCGATGGGCATCTTCAACGCGTTCCTGGACGACGCGGACGTCCGGCTGTTCGGCTTCGAGGCCGGCGGGCGCGGGCTGTCCGCGGGGGACCACGCCGCGCGCTTCTCGGGCGGGTTCCCCGGGGTCCTGCACGGCGCCCGCTCCTACCTGCTGCAGGACGAGGACGGGCAGACGGTCCCGAGCCACTCGGTCTCGGCGGGCCTGGACTACCCGAGCGTCGGCCCCGAGCACGCGTGGCTGCACGACATCGGCCGCGCCACGTACCAGCCGGTCTCGGACGACGAGGCGATGACGGCCTTCCGCCTGCTGTGCCGGACGGAGGGCATCATCCCGGCGATCGAGTCGGCGCACGCCCTCGCGGGTGCGATCCAGATCGGCCCGCAGGCCACGCAGTGGTCGGACGAGCCGGTCATCCTGGTCAACCTGTCCGGTCGCGGCGACAAGGACGTCGCGACGGCCGCGCGCTGGTTCGGGCTGCTGGACGACGAGCATGCGGAGGGTGACCAGTGAGCGGGACGGACGTGGCCACGGACGGCCTCGCGACCGGGACCACGGGTCCGCTGCTCGACGGGCTCGCTGCCCAGGGCCGTGCGGCGCTGATCGGCTACCTGCCCGTCGGCTACCCCACGGTGCCCGGCTCGGTGCAGGCCGTGCGCACCATGATCGACGCGGGTGCGGACGTGGTCGAGCTCGGCATGCCGTACACCGACCCCGTGATGGACGGGCCGGTCATCCAGCGGGCCGTCGACGTCGCGCTGCAGCAGGGCACGCGCGTGCGCGACACGCTGCATGCGGTCGAGCAGGTGGCGGGCCGCGGTGCGCCCGTGGTGGTCATGACCTACTGGAACCTGGTGCTGCGCTACGGGGTCGAGGCGTACGCGCGTGACCTCGCGGCCGCGGGCGGTGCGGGCATGATCACGCCGGACCTCATCCCCGACGAGGCCGCGGAGTGGATCGCGGCGTCCGACGCGCACGGGCTGGACCGGGTGTTCCTGGTGGCCCCGAGCTCGACGCCCGAGCGCCTCGCGAGCACCGTGGCGGCCTCGCGCGGCTTCGTGTACGCGGCCTCCACGATGGGCGTGACGGGCGAGCGGACCACGGTGGGTGCGCGTGCCGAGCAGCTCGTCGCCGATGCGCGCGCGGCCGGGGCGCCCCGCGTCTGCGTCGGCGTGGGCGTCTCGCGGCCCGAGCAGGCGGCGCAGGTCGCGTCCTACGCGGACGGGGTCATCGTCGGGTCGGCGCTCGTGCGCGCGCTCGTCGAGGCCCCCGACGAGAACGCCGGGCTGGACCGGCTCGCGGACGTGACCGCCGCGCTCGCGCAGGGCGTGCGGTCCGCGTCGCGCGGCGGTGCCGCATGAGCGCCGCGGCACTGCTGCCCGCGGCCATCCCGAGCCCGTCGCAGGGCGTGTGGCACCTCGGCCCGCTGCCGGTGCGCGCGTACGCGCTCGCGATCCTCGTCGGCATCGTCGTCGCGCTCGTGATGACGCAGCGGCGCTGGAAGGAGCGCGGGGGAGACCCCGACCAGGTCCTCGAGATCACGTTCTGGGCCGTGCCGTTCGGCATCGTCGGCGGCCGGATCTACCACGTCATCACGTCCCCCGACGCGTACTTCGGCGAGGGCGGCGAGCCGCTGCGTGCGTTCGCCATCTGGGAGGGCGGCCTCGGCATCTGGGGTGCCGTCGCGCTCGGCGCGGTCGGTGCGTGGATCGGCTGCCGCAAGCAGGGCGTCCGGCTCGACTCGTTCGCCGACGCGCTGGCTCCCGGCCTGCTCGTCGCGCAGGCGATCGGTCGCCTCGGCAACTGGTTCAACCAGGAGCTGTTCGGCGGACCGACCACGCTGCCCTGGGGTCTGCAGGTGGACGACGCGGTCGCGATCGCGGCCGGCCACCCCGCCGGGACGCTGTTCCACCCGACGTTCCTGTACGAGATGGTGTGGAACCTCGCGGGCGCGGCGTTGCTGGTGTGGGCGGACCGCCGGTTCCGGCTGGGCCGCGGCCGCGTGTTCTGGCTCTACGTGGTGGTCTACACCACCGGCCGGCTGTGGATCGAGATGCTCCGGATCGACCCCGCGCACGGCTTCCTGGGGCTGCGGATCAACGTCTGGACGTCGATCCTGGTGGGTCTCGGCGCGCTGGTAGCGTTCGTCGTGGTCGGGCGCCGCCATCCCGGACGCGAGACCACCCTCCTGCTGACACCCCCCTCCCAGCAGGACGACGAGCAGGCTGACGAGCAGGTCGGCGACGGTCGGCTCGAGAAGCACCAGCAGGACGCGGACCGGCCCGGCGACCACGCCCGGGACCCGGACCACGTCCTGGACGACGAGACGGCGGCCGACGAACGCGCCGGGTCGTCGGATGAGGACGATCGACTGACCCGCTGATCAGGCGGCGCCGGTCGGCCTCGGCTGTGACCCAGGTCACGAAGGGCGATGCCGCCACCCGATCGGTCGGGTTGTATCGTCGCCCAGCACCCAGGGCCGACGACGTCCCGATCCCCCCGAGTTCGTGCGATACCCCGGCCCGCCCGGGGCACTGTGAGGACGGTTTGAGATGACGTCGCCCAGCGGTCTGCCGAGCACGTCGCTCGACCTCGCGTCGTACCCCCTGTACGACGCGTCGGCCGAGCACGACGCCTGTGGCTTCGCGTTCGTCGCGACGCTGCGCGGGACGCCCGGGCGCGACATCGTCGACGCGGGCCTCACGGCGCTGCTCAACCTCGACCACCGCGGCGCGGTGGGTGCGGAGGAGGACTCGGGCGACGGCGCCGGCATCCTCACCCAGATCCCCGACGCGTTCCTGCGCGACGTGGTCGACGCGGACCTGCCGGCCGCCGGTTTCTACGCGATCGGCATGGCGTTCCTGCCCGCCGACGAGGCCGAGCGCGCGGCCGTGGTCGCGGCGCTCGAGGCCGTCGCGGCGGAGGAGAAGCTCGACGTGCTCGCGTGGCGCGACGTCGTCGTCACGGCCGACCTGGTGGGCCCGACGGCACGCGCGTCGATGCCGTTCTTCCGCCAGCTCGTGGTGGCGGACCCGTCGCGCGAGCTGTCCGGCATCGACCTGGACCGCCGCGCGTTCCGGCTGCGCAAGCGTGCCGAGCGCGAGCACGGCATCTACTTCGCGTCGCTGTCCTCGCGCACCATCGCGTACAAGGGCATGCTGACCACCGGCCAGCTCGAGCCGTTCTTCGCCGACCTGTCCGACCCGCGGTACGCGACCGAGATCGCGCTGGTCCACTCGCGGTTCTCGACGAACACGTTCCCGTCCTGGCCGCTCGCGCAGCCGTTCCGGCTGGTCGCGCACAACGGTGAGATCAACACGGTGCGCGGCAACCGCAACTGGGTCGCGGCGCGTGAGGGCATGCTCGCCTCGGACGCGCTCGGCGACCTGGCGCCGCTCCTGCCGGTGTGCACGCCCGGTGGTTCGGACTCGGGCAGCTTCGACGAGGTGCTCGAGCTGCTGCACCTGGGCGGCCGGTCGCTCCCGCACGCGATCATGATGATGATCCCGGAGGCCTGGGAGAACCACGCCCAGATGGATCCCGCGCGCCGGGCCTTCTACGAGTACCACTCGACGCTCATGGAGCCGTGGGACGGCCCCGCGGCGATGACGTTCACCGACGGCACGCTGATCGGCTCGGTGCAGGACCGCAACGGCCTGCGCCCCGGCCGGTACTGGGTGACCGAGGACGGTCTGGTCGTGTGTGCGTCCGAGGCGGGCGTGCTCGACCTGGACCCCGCGACCGTCGTCGCGAAGGGGCGCCTCGAGCCCGGCCGGATGTTCCTGGTGGACACGGGCCAGGGCCGGATCATCGAGGACGACGAGATCAAGGCCCAGCTCGCGGCCCAGCGGCCGTACGCGCAGTGGGTGCAGGAGAACTCGGTCTTCCTCGAGCAGCTGCCCGAGCGCGACCACGTCGCGCACTCGGCCGCGTCCGTGCGGCGCCGGCAGCGCGCGTTCGGCTACACCGAGGAGGAGCTCAAGATCCTCCTGACCCCCATGGCGGCCAACGGTGCCGAGCCGCTCGGCGCCATGGGTTCGGACACGCCCGTCGCGGTCCTCTCGCAGCGTCCGCGCCTGCTGTTCGACTACTTCACGCAGATGTTCGCGCAGGTGACCAACCCGCCGCTGGACGCGATCCGCGAGGAGCTCGTGACCGCGATCGGCGGCGCCATCGGCCCCGAGCCGAACCTGCTCGTCGACGGTCCCGAGCACGCGCGCAAGCTCGTGCTGCCGTTCCCGGTGCTGGACAACGACCAGCTCGCCAAGATCGTGCACGTCGCCAAGGAGCCGCGGCACGGCTTCCGCACCACGACGATCCGTGGCCTGTACCGGGCCTCCGGCGGCGGCCAGGCGCTCGAGGCGCGCCTCGAGGAGATCTTCGCCGAGGTGGACCAGGCGGTCGCGGACGGCGTGAGCTTCCTGGTCCTGTCGGACCGCAACGGAGACGCCGAGCTCGCCCCCATCCCGTCGCTCCTGCTGCTGAGCGCGGTGCACCACCACACGCTGCGCCGCCACACGCGCACGCAGATCTCGCTCGTCGTCGAGGCCGGCGACGTGCGCGAGGTGCACCACGTCGCGCTGCTCATCGGGTACGGCGCCGCCGCGGTCAACCCGTACCTGGCCATGGAGACGGTCGAGGACCTGGCACGGCACGGGTACCTGGGCGAGGTCGGGCCGGAGAAGGCCGTCAAGAACCTCATCAAGGCGCTCGGCAAGGGCGTCCTCAAGGTCATGTCGAAGATGGGCATCTCGACGATCGCGTCCTACCGGGGCGCGCAGGTGTTCGAGGCCATCGGGCTGTCGCAGCCGCTCGTCGACCGGTACTTCACCGGGACGACGAGCCGCCTGGGCGGCATCGGGCTCGACGTGATCGCGGCCGAGGTCGCGGCGCGGCACGCCGACGCGTACCCCGCGTCCGGCAACCGCCAGCCGCACCAGCGGCTCGCGGTGGGTGGCGAGTACCAGTGGCGCCGGGACGGCGAGGACCACCTGTTCGACCCCGAGACGGTGTTCCGGCTGCAGCACTCGACGCGCACGCGTCAGATGGACGTGTTCCGCGAGTACACGCACCGCGTCGACGAGCAGTCGTCGCGGCTCATGACGCTGCGCGGCCTGCTGACGTTCAAGGACGGCGTGCGCGAGCCCGTGCCGCTCGACGAGGTCGAGCCCGTGAGCGAGATCGTCAAGCGGTTCAGCACGGGTGCGATGTCCTACGGCTCGATCTCCGCCGAGGCGCACGAGACGCTCGCGGTCGCGATGAACCGCCTGGGCGCGAAGTCCAACACGGGCGAGGGCGGCGAGGACCCCGAGCGGCTGCACGACCCGGTGCGCCGGTCCGCGATCAAGCAGATCGCCTCGGGCCGGTTCGGCGTGACGTCGGAGTACCTGACGAACGCCGACGACATCCAGATCAAGCTCGCGCAGGGCGCCAAGCCGGGCGAGGGCGGTCAGCTGCCGGGCCACAAGGTGTACCCGTGGGTCGCCAAGACGCGGCACTCCACGCCCGGTGTGGGACTCATCTCGCCGCCGCCGCACCACGACATCTACTCGATCGAGGACCTCGCGCAGCTGATCCACGACGCGAAGAACGCCAACCCCCGCGCGCGCATCCACACCAAGCTCGTCTCGGAGTTCGGCGTCGGCACGATCGCGGCGGGCGTGGCCAAGGCGCACTCGGACGTGGTGCTGATCTCGGGCCACGACGGCGGTACGGGTGCGAGCCCGCTGACGTCGCTCAAGCACGCGGGCACGCCGTGGGAGATCGGCCTGGCCGAGACGCAGCAGACCCTCGTCCTCAACGACCTGCGGGACCGCGTCGTGGTGCAGGTCGACGGCCAGCTCAAGACCGGGCGCGACGTCGTCATCGGCGCGCTGCTGGGCGCGGAGGAGTTCGGCTTCGCGACCGCCCCGCTCGTGGTCAGCGGCTGCATCATGATGCGCGTCTGCCACCTGGACACGTGCCCGGTGGGCGTCGCGACGCAGAACCCCGAGCTGCGCGCGCGGTTCACCGGCAAGCCCGAGTTCGTCGAGGCGTTCTTCGAGTTCATCGCGACCGAGGTGCGTGAGCACCTGGCCGCGCTCGGCTTCCGCACGCTGCTGGAGGCGGTCGGGCACGTCGAGCTGCTCGACACGCGCGCCGCGATCGACCACTGGAAGGCCGAGGGCCTCGACCTGACGCCTGTGCTGGCCCAGCCCCAGCCGCTGCCCGGGTCGGCGCTGCACCAGACCAAGCTGCAGGACCACGGCCTGGACCGCGCGCTCGACAACCGGCTGATCTCGCTCGCGTCCGACGCGCTCGAGAACGCGCAGCCCGTGCGCATCGAGCTGCCCGTGCGCAACGTCAACCGCACGGTCGGCACCATGCTCGGCCACGAGGTGACCAAGCGGTATGCGGGTGCCGGCCTGCCGGACGGCACGATCGACGTGTCGCTCACCGGTTCGGCGGGGCAGTCCTTCGGGGCGTTCCTGCCGCGCGGCATCACGCTGCGCCTGTTCGGCGACGCGAACGACTACGTCGGCAAGGGTCTGTCGGGCGGTCGCATCGTGGTCCGGCCGGACCGCAACGCGGTGCTGTCCTCCGAGCACAACGTGATCGCGGGCAACGTGATCGGATACGGCGCGACGTCGGGCGAGATCTTCCTGCGCGGGCTCGTCGGCGAGCGGTTCGGCGTGCGCAACTCCGGTGCCACGCTCGTGGTCGAGGGCGTGGGGGACCACGGCTGCGAGTACATGACCGGTGGCACCGTGGTGGTCCTGGGCCGGACGGGTCGCAACTTCGGTGCGGGCATGTCCGGTGGCACGTCCTACGTGCTCGACCTGGTCCCGGCGCTCGTCAACACGGACGCGGTGCGCACCGGCGAGCTGTCGCTCGACGCGCTGGACGACGAGGACGCCACGCTGGTCGAGTCGCTCCTGCGGCGCCACCTCGAGGAGACCGGCTCTCCCGTCGCGGCCGAGCTGCTCGCGGGCGACTGGCGTCCGCGCTTCACCCGACTCCTGCCCACCGAGTTCGCCCGGGTCCGCCGGGCGCTCGCCCAGGCCGAGGCGGACGGGGTCGACCCGACCGCGCCCGGCATGTGGGACCGCATCCTGGAGGTGGCCCGTGGCTGACCACCGTGGCTTCCTGAAGGTGCGGGAGCGCGAGCTCCCGCCGAACCGCCCGGTCGAGGTGCGCATCCGCGACTGGAAGGACGTGCACGCGCACCTGCAGGAGGGCCAGCCGTTCCTCACGGAGCAGGCGGGCCGCTGCATGGACTGCGGCGTCCCGTTCTGCCACAACGGCTGCCCGCTGGGGAACCTCATCCCCGAGTGGAACGACCTGGTGTGGCGTGGTCAGTGGGCCGACGCGATCGAGCGCCTGCACGCGACCAACAACTTCCCCGAGTTCACCGGGCGGATCTGTCCCGCGCCGTGCGAGTCGTCGTGCGTGCTCGGCATCAACCAGCCGCCCGTGACGATCAAGAACATCGAGGTCTCGATCATCGACGAGGCCTTCGACCGCGGCCTGGTCACGCCGCAGGTGCCGCAGCGGCTCACGGGGCACACCGTGGCCGTCGTCGGTTCGGGCCCCGCGGGTCTGGCCGCGGCCCAGCAGCTGACGCGTGCGGGCCACACGGTGGCCGTGTACGAGCGGGACGACGAGATCGGCGGCCTGCTGCGGTACGGCGTGCCGGACTTCAAGCTCGAGAAGCACCACATCGACCGACGCATCGCGCAGATGACGGCCGAGGGCACGCGGTTCCGGGCGGGTGTCGAGATCGGGCGCGAGCTCACGTGGCAGCAGCTGCAGTCGCGGTACGACGCGATCGTCGTGGCCACGGGTGCGACCGTGCCGCGTGAGCTGCGTGTCCCGGGCCACGAGCTCGCGGGCGTGCACCCGGCCATGGACTACCTGCACCCGGCCAACGCGGTCGCGGCGGGCAAGGACCCGGTCGCGCTGGGCCTGACCCCGATCAGCGCGCACGGCAAGCACGTCGTCATCATCGGCGGCGGTGACACCGGGTCGGACTGCCTGGGCACCGCGCTGCGCCAGGGTGCCGCGTCGGTCACGACGCTCGCGATCGGCAAGAAGCCGCCGACCGAGCGCCCGGCCACGCAGCCCTGGCCCACCGACCCGATCGTGTTCGAGGTCTCGTCCTCGCACGAGGAGGGCGGCGAGCGCGCGTACCTGGCCTCGACGGTCGCGTTCGTGCCGGACGCCGCGGGCGAGCGGGTCGCGGGTCTGCGGCTCGCGACCACGGAGTACCTGCCGGACGGGCGCCGCGTCCCCACCCCCGGGACCGAGCGCGAGATCCCCGCGGACCTCGTCCTGGTCGCCATGGGCTTCACGGGACCCGAGACCGAGGCACTCACCGCGCAGCTGGGTGTCGAGCTCACGGCACGTGGCGCGGTCGCCCGCACCGAGGACTTCGCGACGACCGTCCCGGGCGTGTTCGTCGCGGGTGACGCCGGCCGCGGGCAGTCGCTCGTGGTCTGGGCGATCGCCGAGGGCCGAGCGGCCGCCGCGGCGGTCGACACGTACCTGTCGGGCGCGACCGAGCTGCCCCGCCCCGTGACCGCCAGCACCACGGCGCTGCGCCCCTGATTCCCCCCTACCGGCGGGCCCAGGCGGTCCGACGGGACGTTCGGACCGAACCACCTTCCCCCGAAAGGCATAGGCTCGCCTTCATGCGTAGAGCAAAGATCGTCTGCACCCTCGGCCCGGCCACGGAGTCGCTCGACATGATCCAGGCGTTGGTCGACGCCGGCATGGACGTCGCGCGCATCAACCGGAGCCACGGCGAGCCCGAGGAGCACGCCAAGGTCATCAAGAACGTCCGCGCCGCCGCCCAGGCGTCGGGCCGCTCGGTCGCCGTCCTGGTCGACCTGCAGGGCCCGAAGATCCGCCTGGGCCGGTTCATCGAGGGCAAGCACGACCTCGCGGTCGGCGACGCCTTCACCATCACGGTCGACGACGTCGAGGGCACCAAGGAGCGCGTCTCGACGACGTTCAAGGGCCTCACCGGTGACGTGAGCCCCGGCGACCCGATCCTCATCGACGACGGCAAGGTCCTCGTCCGCGTGATCGAGGTCGTCGGCAACGACGTCCACACGCGCGTCGAGGTGCCCGGCACCGTCTCGAACAACAAGGGCCTCAACCTGCCCGGCGTCGCGGTCTCCGTGCCCGCGATGAGCGACAAGGACGAGACGGACCTGCGCTGGGGCCTGGCCCAGGGCGCGGACTTCATCGCGCTGTCCTTCGTGCGGTCGGCCGCGGACTACGACCGTGTGCGCCAGATCATGGAGGAGGAGGGCCGGATCGTCCCGGTCATCGCCAAGGTCGAGAAGCCGCAGGCGGTCGACAACCTCGCCGAGATCGTCAACGCGTTCGACGGCATCATGGTCGCGCGCGGCGACCTGGGCGTCGAGCTGCCGCTCGAGCAGGTCCCGCTGGTCCAGAAGCGCGCGGTCGAGCTGGCCCGTCGCAACGCCAAGCCGGTCATCGTGGCGACGCAGGTCCTCGAGTCCATGACGACGAACCCGCGCCCGACGCGCGCCGAGACGTCCGACTGCGCCAACGCGGTGCTCGACGGCGCCGACGCGGTCATGCTCTCGGGCGAGACCAGCGTGGGTGACTTCCCGATCGAGACGGTGCGCACCATGGCGCGCATCATCGAGGCGACCGAGCAGCTGGGCCGCGAGCGGATCGCCCCGCTCGGCTCGACCCCGCACACGCGCGGTGGTGCCATCACGCGTGCCGCGGCCGAGATCGGTGAGCGCATCGGCGTGAAGTACCTCGTCACGTTCACGCAGTCGGGCGACTCGGCCCGCCGCATGTCGCGCCTGCGGTCCCCGATCCCGCTGCTGGCGTTCACGCCCGTCGAGTCGGTCCGCAACGTCATGTCGCTCAGCTGGGGCGTGCAGACCTACCAGGTCCCGCAGGTCGGCAGCACCGACGAGATGGTGGACCAGGTCGACAAGACGCTCCAGGCGAACGGCCTCGCGGAGCAGGGCGACTACGTCGTCGTCGTCTCGGGTGCGCCCGTCGGCGTCGTCGGTTCGACGAACTCGATCGTCGTGCACAAGATCGGCGACGAGTCCGAGCGCATCGCCTGACGTCACGCACCCGAAGGCCCGTGGGCCGGTCCGAGCAGGGACCGGCCCACGGGCCTTCGTCATGCCCGGCTCGGTCAGGCGGGTGCAGGGGCGCGGACCGGGGCGGGGGAGAGCTCGGCCAGCGCCGCGAGCATGACGGCGTTGAACGCGGCCGGTGCGTGCGCGTTGACGTCGTGACCGGCACGCGGCACCACGGTGAGCCGCGCGCCCCGGTGCGCGCGCAGGAAGCGCCGTTCCTCGAGCCGCAGCGGGTCGCGCCGCCCGTTGACGAGCCACACGGGGACGCGGACGCGCCGCAGGTCCGCGACCGGTGAGCAGGCGGCCACCGCGTCGAGCATGTCGGCCACCACGTGCCACGTGCCCCGGCCGAGAGGCAGCACCGACGTCACCCACACCGAGGCGCGGCGGTAGGCACGTAGCAGCGGGCCACGGGTCTGCGTCGAGCAGCCCGCCAGCAGCAGACCCGCGACCCGGCCCTCGTGGCGCCCCGCGTAGGCCAGGCTCGCGTACCCGCCGAGCGACAGCCCCACCAGCAGCGGGGGGCCGGCGCACGCCGCGACCGCGGCGTCGATCGTGGCCAGCGCGCCGTCCAGCGTGAAGCGCTCGTCGGACCGTGCGCCGTGCCCCGGCAGGTCGACCGCGTGCGTCGGGTGGCCGCGTCGGGCGAGCTCCGCGACCTGGTCGCGCCAGATCGCGTGCGACGTGCGCGTGCCGTGCACGAGCACGACGGGCCGGGGCGCGGCCGGCGCGGGGGACGTGTCGATGACGGGCTCCACAAAGGGGACAGAGGGAGAGGGCTGCCGGGAGCGTACGTCGCGCGCGGCGCGCTGCCACGGGTGAATCCCGCGCACGCACACGACCTCCGCGGGACGTGCCGCTCCTCACCCCAGGTCGTGAGCCGTTCCGCCTCAGGGCGGGGCCCGGCGCTGCCGATACGTCCGAAGACGACTCCCGCGCGGGTGTCGACACCCGTACCACTGGGAGGTGCCGTGAAGCAGCTGGGCGAGATCCTGCTCGAGGAAGGTCTGGTCACCGAGGGGCAGCTCCTGGCCGCGCTCGACGAGCAGCTGGCCTCGGGCACGTCGCTCGGTCGCACGCTCGTCGAGCTCGGCATGCTGACCGAGAACCAGCTCGTCGCCGCGCTCGCCTCGCAGGTCGGCATGCAGTTCATCGACCTCGACGAGCACCCGGTGGACCGCGCAGCCGTCGCGATGGTGCCGGGTGCGCTCTGCCGCCGGTACACCGTCCTGCCGATCGCGGTCCAGAACGGCGTCCTCATCCTCGCGACCGCCGATCCCGGCAACGTCATGGCGGTCGACGACGTGCGCACCGTCTCCGGCATGCCGGTGACCCCGGTGATCTCCACGTACGACAACGTGGTGCGAGCGATCGACCGGTTCGTTCGCGCCGACGGCGAGATGGAGAACCTCTCGTCCGCGTTCGAGGAGGCGCAGGCCGAGCCTGAGGCCGACCTGTCGAAGATGGGCGACTTCGTCGACGACGACGCGCCCATCGTCCGGTACGTCAACCTGCTCGTCACGCAGGCGATCACCGACCGCGCCTCGGACATCCACATCGAGCCGACCGAGCACGACCTGCGGGTCCGTTACCGCATCGACGGCGTGCTCCACGAGACGCAGCGCTCACCCAAGAACATCACGGGCGGCGTGATCTCGCGCGTGAAGATCATGAGCGACATCGACATCGCGGAGAAGCGCAAGCCGCAGGACGGCCGCATGTCCGTGGTGCACAACGGCCGCAAGATCGACCTCCGCGTCGCGACGCTGCCCACGGTCTGGGGCGAGAAGATCGTCATGCGAATCCTCGACAACTCCACGGCCAGCCTCGACCTGCGGGACCTGTCCTTCCTCGACCACAACTTCGAGTCGTACCAGGAGTCGTACACCAAGCCGTACGGCATGATCCTGGTCACCGGCCCGACCGGTTCGGGCAAGTCGACCACGCTGTACGCGACGCTCAACGCGGTCTCCAAGCCCGACATCAACGTCATCACGGTCGAGGACCCCGTCGAGTACCGGCTCGCGGGCATCAACCAGGTGCAGGTCAACCCGAAGGCGGGGCTCACGTTCGCGGCCGCGCTGCGCTCGATCCTGCGGTCCGACCCGGACGTCGTGCTCCTCGGTGAGATCCGTGACCACGAGACCGCGCAGATCGCGATCGAGGCGGCGCTCACCGGCCACCTGGTGCTCTCGACGCTGCACACCAACGACGCACCCTCGGCGGTCACGCGCCTGACGGAGATGGGCATCGAGCCCTTCCTCGTCGGGTCCGCGCTCGACTGCGTGGTCGCGCAGCGACTCGCGCGCCGCCTGTGCCCGAAGTGCAAGGTCGCCTACCAGCCCTCCCCGGAGGAGATGGAGGCCGCCCGATTCCCGTGGGTCCCGGGCGAACCGCTGCCCGAGCTGTTCCGTCCCGGCGGGTGCACCTCGTGCTCGAAGACGGGCTACAAGGGCCGTCTCGCGCTGCACGAGGTCATGCGTGTCACCGAGGAGATCGAGCGGCACGCGGTGGCGCACTCGTCCGCCGCCGACATCGCGGCCACCGCGGTCAAGCAGGGCATGACGACGCTCCGCAACGACGGCTGGTACAAGGTCGCGCTGGGCCAGACGTCGATCGAGGAGATCCTGCGCGTCGTCGCGTGAGGGCGAGCGCGAGGGGATCCCGGCGGCCGTGAACTCCGCGGTGCGGTCCACTCAAGTCGGGCATCCCGACCGCCGATGACACGACCAGGGCCACGTGGCCGACATACCGTCGCGCGCTGCGCGACACCCGGAAGGGGAACGACGTGAGCGAGCACTACCAGCCGTCGGGCGAGCCCACGCGCCCGTTGCCGCCCTACCGGCCCGCGGGCCCGCAGGCCGGCGCGCCCGGGCAGCCGATGTTCTCGCCCATCCCGTCCCAGTCGGTGGGGGCGCCGACGCCCGAGCAGCACACCGCACCGGCCGTCGCCCCGGCATCGACGTATCCGCCTGCACCGCAGCACGCCCCCGTGACACCGCCCGGCGGGTACGCGCCCGCACCCGCGGTCTCGGTCGCGGCGGCCCGCGAGCAGTTCCCCGGCCAGGTGCCGAGCGCCGGGAGCGCGGCGCACCCGACCTTCACCCCGGCGGCGGGCGCGACGTTCTCGCCCGGGGGCACGCCCGTGGCGCCCGCCCCGCCGGGCGCGACCTTCACGCCGGCGACCGCGACGGCGACGACCGTCTTCACGCCGGTGCCCTCGCAGTCCACGGCTCATGTGCCCGCAGCTCCGGTCCCCGGCGGTCCGGCGGGGACGTTCCTGCCGGCACCGCAGCAGCCCGCGCCCGCCGCACCCACGACGCCCGCGGCACCCGCTCAGCAGCAGCCGCGTCGCGAGCGTGGTGGCGGCCGTATCGGGCTCGCCCAGGAGTCGCACGACGGCGACGTCGCGATCGACGAGGTGCTCGCCCGCATGGTCGAGATGGGGGCGTCGGACGTCCACCTGACCACCGGCGCTCCGCCGATGGTGCGGATCTCCGGTGCGCTCAAGCCGCTCGAGGGCTTCGGCACCATGAGCCCCGAGCCGCTGCGCAGGACGCTCTACTCGATCCTCACCCAGAAGCAGCGCGAGACCTACGAGGCGAACCTCGAGCTCGACTTCTCGCACGCGGTCCGGGGCCTCGCACGCTTCCGCGTGAACCTGTACCAGCAGCGCGAGTCGATCGGCGCGGCCTTCCGGGTGATCCCGTACGAGATCAAGCCGCTGGAGGACCTCGGCGTCCCCGCCGTCGTCGCGAACTTCTCCGGCCTGCCGCGTGGTCTGGTCCTGGTCACGGGGCCCACGGGCTCGGGCAAGTCGACGACGCTCGCGGCGATCGTCGACCTGGCGAACCGGACCCGCGAGGACCACATCATGACGGTCGAGGACCCGATCGAGTTCCTCCACCGCCACAAGAAGTCGCTGGTGAACCAGCGTGAGGTGGGCGCCGACACGCTGTCCTTCGCGAACGCGCTCAAGCACGTGCTGCGTCAGGACCCGGACATCATCCTGGTCGGCGAGATGCGCGACCTCGAGACCATCTCGGTGGCCCTCACGGCCGCCGAGACCGGCCACCTCGTGTTCGCGACGCTGCACACCCAGGACGCGGCCCAGACGATCGACCGCGTGATCGATGTCTTCCCGTCCCACCAGCAGGACCAGGTGCGCACGCAGCTCGCGGGCGCGATCCAGGGCGTCGTGTGCCAGACGCTGTGCAAGCGGGCCGACTCACCGGGACGTGCCGTCGCGACCGAGGTGCTGGTGGCCACGCCCGCGATCCGTAACCTCATCCGTGAGGGCAAGACGCACCAGATCTACTCCGCGATGCAGGCCGGCGCCAAGCAGGGCATGCACACGATGGACCAGCACCTGGCGGAGCTGGTCAAGCAGGGCAAGATCTCCTACGAGGTCGGGCTCGAGAAGTGCCACCACGCCGAGGACTACAACCGGCTCACCGGCCGGTTCTCGGGCGCCACGCAGGGCGCGACCAACCTGGCCGACCCGATCATGACGGGCGCGCCGATGACCACCGGGCAGGTGAAGTGATGTCCGCCGAGGCGAAGACGTTCGAGTACGCGGTCCGGGACAAGTCCGGAAAGCTCGTCAAGGGCCGCGTCGAGGCTCCCAACCAGGCGGCCGTCGCGAACCGGCTGCGGGACATGGGCCTCGCCGCGGTGTCGATCAGCGAGGTCAGCGCCACCGGCCTGAACCGCGAGATCAACATCGGCGGTGACCGCGTCTCGCTCAAGGACCTCGCGGTCATGTCCCGCCAGATGGCCACGATGATCGACTCGGGCCTGTCGCTGCTGCGTGCCCTGTCGATCCTGGCAGAGCAGACCGAGAGCAAGGTGCTCGCCAAGATCATCGGCCAGGTGCGCAACGACGTCGAGGTCGGCACGGCCCTGTCCGTCGCGCTGCAGAAGCACGAGCACATCTTCCCGCCGCTGATGATCAACATGGTCAAGGCCGGCGAGGTCGGCGGCTTCCTGGACAAGGCGCTGGTGTCCGTCGCGGACAACTTCGAGGCCGAGGTCAAGCTGCGGAACAAGATCAAGTCCGCGATGACCTACCCGGTCGTGGTCTTCGTCGTGGCGATCCTGGCGACGATCGGCATGCTGCTGTTCATCGTCCCGGTCTTCGCGGGGATGTTCACGACGCTGGGCGGCGAGCTGCCGCTGCCGACCAAGATCCTCATGCAGATGTCCCAGGCGATGAAGATCCTGATCCTCCCGTTGGTCGTCGGGCTGGTGATCTTCTCGGTCTGGTGGGCGCGGCACAAGAACGATCGCGGGGTGCGCGAGCGCCTCGACCCGATCAAGCTCAAGATGCCGGTGTTCGGCAACCTGTTCCGCAAGATCGCGGTCGCACGGTTCACCCGCAACTTCGGCACCATGCTGCACTCGGGCGTCCCGCTGCTGCAGGCGCTGGACGTCGTGGGGGAGACCAGCGGCAACATCGTCATCGAACGCGCGAGCAAGGACGTCCAGGAGTCGGTGCGGCGCGGCGAGTCGCTTGCGGGCCCGCTGTCCCACCACCCGGTCTTCCCGCCCATGGTGGTGCAGATGATGGCGGTCGGTGAGGACACGGGTGCGCTCGACACCATGCTGGGCAAGGTCGCCGACTTCTACGACGACGAGGTCGAGTCGACCACCGAACAGCTCACCAGCCTGATCGAGCCGATCATGATCGTCGTCATCGGCGCGATCATCGGGTCGATGGTCATCGCCATGTACATGCCGATCTTCGGCATCTTCGCGCTCATCGAGTGACCTGGCTCACGTCTGCGGACGGCGCCCCCCGGAAATGTCCGGGGCGGCGCCGTTCGTGCGCGTTGGTGCGGTTTCGCACGACCCTGCGCCGTTCGGGTGAATCTGGCGCCGGACGGAACTTCGGCTCAAGTCCGACCCTGCGCGGGTCGATGTGGGGGATGCACCACTGAACCGGCCTCACGGCCGGACTGCGTTGGACAACGACACACCCGCTTTCGACTTCAGGAGCTCAGCATGATCGCTCGCGTTCGCAAGTCCATGGAGGAGAAGGACCAGGGCTTCACCCTGATCGAGCTCCTCGTCGTCATGATCATCATCGGCATCCTCGCCGCGATCGCCATCCCGGTCTTCCTCAGCCAGCGCAAGAAGGCCGAGGACTCCGCGGCCAAGGCTGACGTGTCGACCATCGGCAAGGAGGTCGCCACCTACTTCGTCGACTGGGACGGCTCCACCGCCGTGACGGTCGCGCTGGACACCGCTGCCGGCAAGTGGGAGGTCAACGGCGAGCCCGTCGGCAACGCCTCGACCAACGTCGAGCTCGGCTCCACGAGCAACCTCGGCGACGACGCCGCGTGGTGCGTCTCGGTCTTCAACGACAAGGGCGACAAGTCGGCTTCGCCGGAGGGCTACAAGTACTCCGCCGCCGGTGGCCTCGAAGAGGGCCAGTGCTGATCTAGCGATCACCTGAGAAAGGGCGGGAGCTGCGGCTCCCGCCCTTTCTTCGACAGACCGACGTCCTAATTCTGGGGATCCGCCGCGTTCGTCGTGAAAATCACCGGCACGTCACCCTTCCTGCCTGTTCCCACACCATTCCCACATGAGGTTGGATATGGCGCAGGCGGTCAGACGGCCGCTTCGAAGAAAGGCGCAGGACATGATCGAAGGCGCGTCGCGACGCCGCGCGCACGCCGACGAGGGCTTCTCGATGGTCGAGCTCACGGTGGCGATGCTGGTGCTCGGCGTCCTGTCGATGGCGATCATCGGTCTGGTCCTGCAGACGCAGTCGATGAGCGAGAGCAACCGCTCGCGCATCGCCGCCGCGAACCTCGCGGCGCGTGAGCTCGACATCGTCCGCGAGGAGTTCACACGCAACTCGGGCGCGCCGATCGCGGTCGCCGACCAGGGCGTGGTCGTGAACCCCCATCAGCTGACCGGTCAGACGGCAGGCCAGCCCCTGCGTGTGGACGGCACCGCCTACACGGTGCGGCGCACGAGCGCCTGGAACATCACCGGCAACGGCGTCTCCGCGTGCGAGGGCGGCGCGATGGTGAAGTACCCGACGCTGCGGGTGCAGGTCGAGGTGACGTGGAAGGACATGGGTGCGGTCGCCCCCGTGACCACGGTCGCGGCGCTCGCGCCCAAGAAGGACGACAAGGTCGCGGGCACGACCGGCTACGTCGCGGTGAAGGTGACCGATGCTCTCGGTCAGCCGAACCCGGGCCGGCGTGTGGTCGTGTTCTCGGCCACCGAGTCGCGTTCGGGCCTGACGGACTCGTCGGGCTGCGCGGTGGTGCAGGTCAACCCCGGTGCGTCCGGGACCATGTACAGCGCGCGGATGTCCGACGCCGGGCTCGTCGACATCACGGGCGATCCCGAGCCGGAGAAGGTCGTCGGCCTGGTCGAGCGCGGCAAGCTGAACAACAACGCGTCCTTCGCGTACGACAGGGCGATGTCGCTGCGGATCCACTTCGTCGACACCGCGGGTGACCTGGTCGCGGACTCGGTGATGGACGGTCAGCCCTACACGGTGGTGGCGTCGGAGTACGCGGGTGCGTCGGGTGGACGGATGCTCGTCGCCGACGGCGCCGTGGTGACGCTCACCGGGCTGTGGCCCACGCAGTACGGCGCGTACTTCGGGACGCTCCCTCCCCCTGGCGGGTACGACACCGTTGCGCCCGGCGGGCCCGGTGTGCCCACGATCGAGGTGGAGGTGCCGACGCCGTGACGAACCGTCTGCGCCGCGACGACAGCGGCACCACGCTCGCCGAGCTGCTCATCGGCATGACGATCTTCACGGTCCTGATGGCGGCCGTCACGACGATGGCGATCGGCTACCACCGGGTCAACGCGCAGAGCGTCGCGCGGCAGGACCAGATCGACGCGACGCGGACCGCGTCCGAGCGGCTCACGAAGGTGATCCGCACCGCGGTCAAGCCGAGCCAGCTGATCAGCTGCGCGACCTCCGTGTGCTCGGACATCGATGCGTTCGTCAGCGCGTCGACGACCTCGATGAAGTTCTACGCGAACCTCGACAACGCGGGGAACACGGTCGGTCCCCGGCAGGTGACCTACGCGTTCGAGGCCACGGGCACGGGGGTCGGTCGACTCGTCGAGCGCGTGCAGCGTCCCGACTCCTCGACCCCGGGCAGCAACGGCTACAGCTACTGCGACGCGACGTCGGCCGGCGCCTCCGCGGCGTGCCGGTCGCGCATGACGTCGAAGGTCCTGGCCGAGGGCGTCCGCACCGACGGCCCCGTCCCGCTGTTCACGTACTTCGACAACGCCGGCGCCGCGATGACCCCCGGGACGGGCGGGGCGCTCACGTCCGCCCAGATCGACCAGGTGCTCTCGATCGAGTTCACCTTGAGGGTGCGCTCCGACGACCAGAACTCGACCGGACCCACCACGTACATCCAGCGCATCCTCCTGCCGAACTCGCAGGCAGTGCTTCGCCCTGGGGAGGACGAATGACCCCCGCACGTCACCGCAACCCGTCGCCTGCGGCCTTCCGCCGACGCGCTCGGGGCCTGCGACGCCGCCCGGACGAGGACGGCTCGATCCTCGTCGTCGTGGTGGGCACGATGATGATCCTCGGCATGCTCGCGATGACGGGCCTCGCCTACACGGTCAGCAGCCAGCGATTCGCGCGGCACGACCAGGACTACGCGGCGGCCATGGCAGCGGCGCAGTCGGGCGTCGAGGACTTCATCAGCCGGATCAACCGCAACGACGCGTACGGGTACACCCCGGACTGCACGAACCTGGCCTGGCGCGGGCCGATGGCGTCGGGAAGCAACGCGTGCGGCTGGAACCCCTCGACCTCCGCGGGCTGGCTCCCGGTGGAGCCCGGACAGACCAACGCCGATGCGCCGCACTTCCACTACGCGATCGACTCGTCCCAGCGCGCGCAGGGCACGTACCAGATCTTCGTGACCGGTCGTGTCAACGGCACGTACCGCACGATCGACACCACGGTCGGCAAGGGTGGCTCGACGGACTACGTGTACTACACGGACTTCGAGTCGGCCGACCCGGACAACCAGCAGGCCTACGGTCCGGGCGGCACGAGCATCGTGGCGTGCGGGGCGAACGGCAGCCCCACCGCGTCGTACTGGCACTCGGTGCCGTCGCGGTCCGGCAAGGGCTGTACGGAGATCACGTTCATCGGCGGTGACGAGCTCGACGGCGAGGTGTTCACCAACGACACGATCCTGGGTACGTCGTACGCCGGGAAGAAGCCGAAGTTCCTCAAGCAGGTGTGGACCGCGGATCCCAAGTGCCAGGGCGCCACGGCGTCGTCCAGCACGTGGGAGTCGAAGTGCCTCCGCTCGGGCAGCGTCGCCGACTTCAGCGGCATCCAGCCGAAGTACCACGACCCGCTCTACCTGCCGGACAACTCGGCGGCCTTCGCGGACACCCCGGGGTGCCACTACTACGGCTCGACGCGCATCCTGTTCCGCGCGAACGGGACGATGACGGTCTGGAACAAGATCTCCGTGAACGGGAACAAGGCTCCGACCTCGCAGGCGATCCCGGGCGGGGCCGCGCCGTCCTGCGGGAGCCTGGCCGACCTCAACTCGACGGCAGGCGCGACCGTCGCAGTGCCGTCGGACATGGTCATCTACGTGGACCGGTCCGGTTCGGCCACACGGCAGTGCTATGGGGGCGAGCTGGGTGGCCCGACGGGCCAGACGCTGCCGGTCGGCACGTTCAGCGCGACGCACGCCGGGGGCCCGACGTCGGCGTCGTCGACGTACACCGCCGACGAGAACATGCTCGAGACCACGAAGTACTGCGGCGAGGGCAACCTCTACGCGGAGGGCGTGGTCAACGGCCGGGTGACGCTCGCTGCCGCGCAGTCGATCGTCACGACCGGGGACCTGGTCCTGGCGGGTGGCACGGTGACGGGCACCGACCTGCTGGGTCTGGTCGCCACCAACTCGGTCGAGGTGTTCCACCCGCGCCAGGGCACCATGAAGGCGCAGGGCAAGTGCACGCGGTACAACAGCGACGGCACGTGCCGGACACGCAGCACGACGCAGTTCGAGTGGCTCGGCACGCTGGAGAGCGTGGGCGAGGTCTCGGGCTGGCCGCGGCGGTACCGCGAGCCGTCGCTCAGCGCCAACGTCCCTGCATCGGGCATCCAGATCGCCGGCGCGATCCAGACCCTGCAGCACTCGTTCTACGTGCAGAAGTACAACGTGGGTGGCGACAAGGGCACGCTCATGGTGCGCGGGTCGATCGCCCAGCGCTGGCGCGGCATCGTCGGACAGACGGTGAGTGGGACCCAGAACGGCTATACCAAGCTGTACCAGTACGACAACCGGCTGCAGTTCGCGACGCCGCCCTACTTCCCCAAGTGGGCGAACGCGAAGTACACGCTCCGTTACTCCGGAGAGGTGAACACCCCGACGGCGATCCGGTCCTGACGCCCGTTTCCTGGAGTACCGCCGCTTTTGCCCGTCTCACCCGCCGAGACGGGCAAAAGTGCTGGTCACAGGGCGCTCAACCTGGACGCGTCCCGCGCCGATGCAAGGTCGGAACTCACAGGCGCGGTGCCGTGGGAGCGCTTTCACCGATCGGGAGGTCCCGTGCGGCACGACGAGAGCCAGGGCGTCCGGGAGGACTCCGGCTTCACGCTGATGGAGCTGATCGTCGCCATGATGATCATCGGCGGCGTGCTGCTCGGGCTGGCGGCGATCCAGACCTCGGCCCTGGTGTCCACGCAGCAGACCCGCCAGCGCACGCTCGGGACAGCGGTCACCAACCAGGTGATGGAGCAGCTGCGCGCCCTGCCGTGGAACACCCTGAACAAGGGGTTGCGCTCCGGCTTCGCGACCGCCGCCGGCGGTGACCCGAACGTCGCGGGCTCGCGCCTGCGACCGGTTGCCGACGCGAGCATCGACGAGCCGCTGGTCCAGAGCACGGACCAGGAGACCACCAAGGCTCCGCTGTCCGGGGGCGGTGGGAGCAACCTCACGCGCACCAGGAACCCCGAGGCGCCCGGCGTGGTGTTCACCTCGCGCGCCTATGTCACGCGTTCGGCCACGGGCACGGACGTCCTGACGCTGACCGTGATCACGACGTGGCGACCCAGTCATCGGGCCGACGAGCGACACGTCGTGGTGCGGTCACGCGCGTACGCGCCCGACGGTGGCTGCGGTGATGCGGCCAACCAGCCCTACCTGGGGGCGTGCCAGGCGCTGTTCGCGGCGAACGCGGGCGCCTCGGGAGCGGAGATCACCGTGACCGCGGCGTTCGGCGGTCACGCGTCCGACCCGGCCGTCGATGCGAGCACACCGATCCTGCCGGGCAGCGCCACGACCGTCGCCTCGCTCCGCGCGGGGACCGCGGGTGTGGGTCTGTCCGCGCAGCAGTCGACCTCGGTCGAGTCCTCCGCGCTGCACGCGGGCGGCGCGCTCACCACGGGTGGGGACCCCGCGCCCAGCGTGACCACCGGCGGCCAGAAGAGCGACACCCAGGCGTCGAACGACGTCGGCTCGGCGGGCGCCGCACCGGTCGACCCCGCCGCCGTCACCTCGTTCGGGACCGCGGGCTCTCTCGCGCTCGGATCCGGCGCGATGACGATGTCGCTCACTCCCGGGTCCAACGGTCGGGCGACCGTGGACGCGACCACCGTGCGTGCGTGCGCCACGGGCATCGCGGCCGGTCAGCCCTGTGCGTCGTCGGCCCTGGTCGCCGCGGCGCCGACGTCGGCGTCGCTGACGGTGGGGACCAGCACGTTCGTGCTCAGCAGCATCTCGCCGTCGACCAGCTCGTCGTTCGGCGGCAGGTTCAGCTCGGCCCCCGGTGCCGCCGCGATCGGCTGCACCACGCTGACCGGCCCCGGCTGCGCGGCGGCGGGGGTGACGCGCTCGCTCGGCACCGTCCAGGTCGGGTCGGGTCCGTGGTCCGGCGGCGCGGCGAGCTCCGGGCTCGTGCAGGTGACGTCGTACACCGACGCGACCCGCGTCGAGCGAGGGCTGTCCCAGCGCACCAACCCGGCGGTGACGTCCCGGTCGGGCACGGTCCGGTACTGGAACGGCTCGTCCTACACGACGCTGTCGCTGAGCGGCACGACGAACACGACGGTCTCCACGGGCAGCGTCACCTGGACCGGGGGCGGTCGCACGATCACCGCCACCGGCACGGTGTCGGTCACGCCCTCGTCGTCGCTCGCGACCGCGGCGGACCCCGCCGGGTGCACGGGCGAGGGGTGCTCCATCTCGGCTGAGACGGGGGCCGTCTCCCTCGCGGTGCACTACCGGATCGAGACGGCGTCCGGCGTCTCCGCGTTCGTCGTCACGACGAGCCTGGGTGCGGCCCGCGCGTCGGCCGGCTTCAAGGCGGCGCCCGGTGCGTGAGCTGATGCGCAGGTTCCGGGAGCGGCGCGCGAGCGACGACCAGTCCGGCTTCACCCTGGTGGAGCTCCTGGTCGTGATGTCGATCTTCATGGGTCTGCTGATCATCGTGTTCGGGATCATGATCACGATGTCGCGGCAGACCAAGGACAACCTGGCGCGGACGGAGGCCACCGAGCAGGTCCGCATCGGGCTCATGCAGATCGACCGCCAGGTCCGCTCCGGCAACGTGATCTCCGACCCGGCCGCAGAGACCGTCACGATGTCCGGCGCCGACACGTACTACTCGCTGCGCGTCTACACCCAGACCGACGGTGTGTTCCAGTGCGTGCAGTGGCGCGTGGTCTACGAGGCGGCGTCGCCCTTCGGTCGGCTCGAGTACCGGTCGTGGAAGCCGTCGTGGCAGTCCACGGGCGGCGTCGAGTCGTGGCGCACCGTGGCGCGCGACATCGTGCGGCCCGCGAGCGACGTGGTCGACGAGGACGACCCGACCACGTGGCCGCCCTTCTTCGTCGAGTCGTCGGACGCGGAGAACGCGTCCAACGCCCAGACCATCCGCGTGACCCTGCGCGTCAAGGACGAGGACCAGAGCGAGCAGTCCCGGCCCGCGGTCGTCACGTCGACGCTCACGGGACGCAACACGATCTTCGGCTACCCGGCCGACACCTGCAGCCCGGTCCCCGCACCGTGACGCCCCGGAGGACGACAACCATGCGCGATGCCATCCGACGCCGTCTCGCCGAGGCCCACGACGACCGCGGCAGCGTCCTCGTCGCAGCCGTCGCGGTCGCGCTCATCGGCGCGATGCTCGCGGTCGTCGTGGTCGCGAACGTCATCGTCGCCACGCGCGCCTCGGGCGACGACCGGGCACGCACCACCGAGGTGCACACCGCGGAGGGCATCGTCGACGCGGTGTACTCCGAGCTCGAGACGTCCACGCCGTGCCGCTGGCCCGCGACGGGTGTCCTGGACGGCGGCACGGCGCCGTCGGACGTCACCGGCTACGCGACGGTGGCGTACTTCGACTCGACCGGCAAGGCGCTGACGTGCGCCGCGGGCACGGTCACGGGCGGGACCGCCGCGACCGCGGTGGTCACCGCCACCGCACAGGAGGACCCGGGCTCGACGCGCACCATGCAGTCCAAGGTCGCGCTGACGCCGAAGGTGATCACCGGCCGTGGAGCGGCGATCTTCGCGGCGAACAGCATCATGACCACCAACTCGTTCACGGTCACGACCGCCCTGCCCGACACCGCGGTCGACGTGTGGGTGGACTCGGGGAATGTCGACTGCAACTCGAACGTCACCGTCAAGGGCAACATGATCGTGGCGAACGGCGGGGTCCGGATCTCCAACGCGTGCCGCATCACGGGCAACCTGTGGAGCAAGAAGGACGTCGAGATCTCGCAGGCGCACACGGGGGGCCTGCAGAGCGTCGGCGGTTCGCTGTACGCCACCGCGAACGCGCGCATGAACTCGGGTGTGAAGATCGGCAAGGACATCATGCTGACCGGGACCCTCACGCAGTGGGGCCCGATCCAGGTCGGCGGCTCGATCCGCACGGGCGTCGGTTCCTCGCAGATCCCGCAGTACATCCCCAAGGGTCTGCCCGAGGTCGTGTACCGGCCGTCCGACTGGGTGGGCTTCGCCAACTCGGGGGACCGGCAGGCGGCCTACCGCACCTGGGTGCGGGCGAACGCCGCGACGAACGGTGCGCCCTCGTGGGCGTCGTCGCGCGACACCGCGGGCACGCAGTGCCGGGTCGCCGGCGCGAGCTACGACCTCAACGGCCCGCTCGTCGGACCGTCCGTGCCGACGGTGTTCGACACACGCAACTGCGCGACGACCCAGTTCGAGAACGGTCTGAACATCCAGCTGCGCTCGGACCTGGTGATCTTCGCCAACTCGTTCTACTCGACCGGCAACTTCCGCGTGACCTCGGCGGACGGCGCCAAGCACAACTTCTGGATCATCGTGCCGGACAAGAACCCGAACGGCGTGGCGGAGTGCTCGGGCGGCATCGGCGACATCAAGGGTGACTCGGGCAGCCTCGCCGTCGCCCCGATCACGGTCTTCATGTACACGCCGTGCACGATCGACACGAACAACGACACCCAGATCCACGGACAGCTCTACGGTGGGACCGTCAACCTTCGCAACCCCGTGACGATCAACTACGTCCCGATCGGCATCCCCGGCGTGGACCTCCCGTCGACCGACCCGGTCGGCAACGCGGGCTATCGCGTGGACGTCGTCTACAAGCGCGAGATCGGAACGCCCTGAGCGCATGACCGCTGCACTCGTCGCCCTGGCCGCCGTCGTCGGCCTCGCGATCGGCTCCTTCCTCAACGTCGTCGTCTGGCGGGTGCCCCGCGGAGAGTCGGTCGTGCACCCGCCGTCGGCATGCCCGCGCTGCGGGCATGCCATCCGGGGACGCGACAACGTGCCCGTCGTCTCGTGGCTGGTGCTGCGCGGCCGGTGCCGCGACTGCGGTGAGCCGATCGCGGCGCGGTACCCGCTCGTCGAGGCCTCGACCGCGCTGCTCTTCGGCCTCACGGCGTGGTGGACCGGCGTGTCGTGGGTGCTGCCCGCGTTGCTGTTCCTCGTGGCGATCGGCGTCGCGCTGACCCTGATCGACCTGGACGTCCACCGGCTCCCGGACGCGATCGTGCTGCCCTCCTACCCCGTGGCCGTGGCGCTGCTCGCGCTGGCGAGCTGGAACCCGGGCGGCACGGCCGACTGGACGGCGCTCGTCCGGGCGCTGATCGGCGGAGCCGTGATGTTCGCGGTGTACTTCGTCGTGCTGCTCGTCTACCCCGCGGGGACGGGGTTCGGCGACGTCAAGCTGTCGGGCGTGCTGGGCCTGTACCTGGGGTGGTTCGGCTGGGGCGCGCTCGTGCTCGGGTGGTTCGGCGCGTACCTGTTCGGGGGCGTCTTCTCGATCGCCCTGGTGATCGCGCAGCGCGCCGGACGCAAGTCCCGCATCCCGTTCGGACCGTGGATGCTGCTCGGCGCCGTGTTCGGCGTCGTGTGCGGGCAGGCCGTGTGGGAGTGGTACCTCGGCGGGCTCTGACCTGCGTCCCGGCCCCGACGCGGGCCGGCACCCTGCGGTGCGAAGCGATCGGCGATTCCGCTCAAGTCGGGACTGTTCACGCCCGATACGACAGGGGAATCCGCACGACGACACCGCATGAAGGGACACTCGTGGCCAACACACGTGTCATCGGCCTCGACATCGGGACGTCCGCCGTCCGCGCGGCCGAGCTCGAGTTCGGCGCCGGGGGGCCGAAGGGCAAGAACCCCCCGACCCTGGTGCGCTACGGCGAGGTGCCGGTCCCGCTCGGCGCCGTGCGTGACGGCGAGGTCATCCAGCCCGAGTCCGTGGCGACGGCCCTGCGCCAGCTCTGGTCGCAGGCGAAGTTCGAGTCCAAGGACGTGATCCTCGGCGTCGGCAACCAGCGGGTGCTGGTGCGTGAGCTCGAGGTGCCCTGGATGCCGCTGTCGCAGATCAAGGAGTCGCTCCCGTACCAGGTGAGCGAGATGCTCCCCATGGCCACGGACGACGCGCTGCTCGACTTCTACCCGACCGCTGAGATCGACGGCCCGCAGGGCCGGCTGGCGCGTGGCCTGCTGGTCGCGGCGCAGCGTGACACCGTCACCGCCAACGTGCTGGCGGCCGAGGCCGCGGGGCTGCACCCCCAGATGGTGGACCTCAACGCCTTCGCGCTGCTGCGTGCGCTCGCCCGCGGCGACCTCGCCAACGCGACCGCCGCGTTCGTCGACATCGGCGCGACCATCACGACCGTGGTCATCGCGGCACACGGCGTGCCGCGGCTCGTCCGGTCGCTCCCGTCCGGCGGTCAGCACGTGACCAACGCGCTCGCGACCGCGCGCAGCATCTCGGCCCCCGAGGCCGAGGTGCTCAAGCGCGAGATCGGGATCGGCTACGCGGTCTCGCCCGACCGCCAGGACGCCGCGGAGGCGGTGGCTCACGTGACGCGTGGCCTGGTCGAGTCCGTGCGTAACACGTTCGTGTACTACGCCGGCAACAACCCCGGCGCCGGCATCGACGTCGTCGTCCTGACCGGCGGCGGCTCGCACCTGCCCGGCCTCGGGCAGTACCTGTCGAGCGCCAGCCGCCTGCCCGTCACGCTCGGCGACCCGCTCGCCGGGCTGCGCAGCGGCAAGCAGGCGCGACGGGACCAGATCACCGGGCGTGAGTCGTGCGTGGCTCTCCCCGTCGGACTCGCGTACGGAGTGGCCGCATGACCGCGCTGCTGGAACGTCCAGGCACCAAGTCCAAGGCGAAGGGTGGTGCCTCGATCGTCGGCACGACGCTGCCGCAGGTCAACCTGCTCCCGCCCGAGGTCCGTGCGGCGCGAGGGCTGCGGCGCACCAAGCGGATGCTCCTGTTCGTGCTGGTGGGTGCGGTCGCCCTGTGCGTGCTCGCGTGGGTCTTCTCGCTGTTCGAGGCGTCCTCCGCGCAGTCCGACCTCGACGGGGCGAACGCCGACAAGGACGCGCTCATGGAGCAGCTCGCCGACCCGAAGTACGCCGAGGTGCCGCTGGTCCTGTCGGCGCTCGACGCCAACCGGGCCGCGCTGCCGCTCGCGATGGCGACCGACGTGATCTGGTCGGACTACATCGACGCGATCGCGGCTGTGCTCCCCGAGGGCGCCAGCATCGACACCTTCACGGTGACCTACGCGACGCCGATGTCCGGTGCTCCGCTGCCGGGTGACCCGCTCCAGGCGCCGAGCCTGGGCCAGATCGCGTTCACCGGACGTTCTGTCACGGTCCCCGAGACCGCGGCATGGCTCAAGGCGCTCAACTCCATCCCGGGCTTCCAGGACGCCTGGTTGGCCTCGGCTGCCGTGACGAGCGAGGACTCGGGTGACGGCGCGGGTGACGGCGAGGAGTACTACACCTTCTCCTCGACCGTGCAGGTCTCGGACACGAAGCTGACGCATCGCTTCGACGGCACGAAGTCCGACGCGCCCGCGGACACGTCCGCGAGCGACGACGAGAGCACGGAGGACTGATCATGCGTGGCAGCAAGAAGCAGGCATGGATCGGTGGGACGGCCTTCGCCGCGGCGCTGCTCCTCGCGGCGACCTGGTTCCTCATGGTGTCGCCGAACCTCGCGAAGGCGTCGGAGACCCGTGCGGACGCCGAGCAGGCACGGGTGTTCAACGACGTCCTGCAGCTCAAGCTCACGAAGCTGCGCGCCGACTTCGACAAGCTCGGCGACTACAAGGCCGAGCTCGCCGAGGCGCAGGAGCAGATCCCGGCGGCGGCGCAGCTCGAGACGTACCTCGACGGGCTCGACGCGATCGCCGAGCGCCGCTCGGTGACGATCACGGCGATGACGGCCGGAACGCCGGAGGAGTTCGTCATCCCGGATCCCGAGCCGGCGCCGGGATCGACACCCACGGCGGAGCCGACCGAGGCCGCCGACGAGTCCGACTCGGCCGAGAAGCCGGAGAAGCCCAAGGGCCCCGAGATTCCCAAGGGCCTGACGGCGATCCCCGTCTCGGTGACGGTGCTCGGGACCTACGTGGACACCATGAAGTTCCTCGACGACGTGCACCAGAAGAACCCCCGGGTCTTCCTGGTCTCGGCCCTCACAGGGACGTCGCAGAAGAAGTCCGAGGGCAGCCAGGGCAAGCCCGCCACCGAGGCGGGTGACCAGGAGCTCATCATCACGGGCTACATCTACGTGCTGCCCAACGCGATCGACCTCACGGGTGAGGAGCCCGTCGACGAGCCGACGGACCTCCCGAGGAACGACGGCAAGAACCCGCTCCTGCCCGTGACGGGCGAGTGACGGCAGCAGTACCAGCGTCCTGACGGTGGGCGCCCGCGGTGTGGACTCACACCGTGGGCGCCCACCGGCGCATGGGAGGATCACGCACATGCTGCGGTGGTTGACCTCGGGTGAGTCGCACGGTCCGGCGCTTGTCGGCGTCCTGGAAGGGCTGCCTGCCGGGGTCGAGGTGCAGAGCCAGGACATCAGGGACGCGCTCGCACGGCGCAGGCTGGGGTACGGCCGGGGCGCGCGTATGAAGTTCGAGCAGGACGAGGTCCGCGTGCTGGCCGGTCTGCGCCACGGGCTGACGCAGGGCGGACCGCTCACGATCGAGATCGGCAACACCGAGTGGCCGAAGTGGGTCGACGTGATGTCGGCCGACCCGGTCGCCGACCCGAGCGTGCTCGAGCGCGCCCGGAACGCGCCGCTGACGCGACCCCGGCCCGGCCACGCCGATCTGGTGGGCATGCGCAAGTACGGCTTCGACGACGCGCGTCCCGTGCTCGAGCGCGCGTCCGCGCGGGAGACGGCGGCGCGCGTCGCGCTCGGCACGGTCGCGGCGCGGTTCCTCGAGCAGGCCGCAGGTGTGCGCCTGGTCTCGCACGTGGTCGGCATCGGCCCCGTGGCCGTGCCGTACGGTTCGGCGCTGCCGGGGCCGCAGGACGTCGCGGCGCTCGACGCCGACCCGGTGCGCTGTTTCGATGCCGCCACGTCCGCGGCGATGGTCGCCGAGATCGACGAGTGCCACCGCGACGGGGACACGCTCGGCGGCGTGGTCGAGGTGCTCGCGTACGGCGTGCCGTCGGGGCTCGGGTCCTACGTGCACGCGGACCGGCGCCTGGACGCGCGGCTGGCGGCGGCGCTCATGGGCATCCAGGCCATCAAGGGGGTCGAGGTGGGCGATGGGTTCCTCACCGCGACGCGCCGCGGGTCGCAGGCCCACGACGAGATCGAGCGTGTGGACGGGCGCGTGCTGCGTCGCTCGAACCGCGCGGGAGGCCTCGAGGGCGGCATGACCAACGGCGAGGTGCTGCGGGTGCGCGCGGCGATGAAGCCGATCTCCACCGTGCCCCGGGCGCTGGCCACGATCGACACGCGCACGGGGGAGGCGACGAAGGCCCAGCACCAGCGTTCGGACGTGTGCGCCGTCCCGCCCGCCGCCGTCGTCGCCGAGGCGATGGTCGCGCTCGTGCTGGCTGACACGCTCCTCGAGAAGACCGGCGGTGACAGCGTGGCCGAGGTCCGACGGAACCTCGAGGCGTACCTCGCTGCGGTTCCCGAGCTGCTCCGCTGACGGAGGAGCTCGGAGCGTCCCGTACGACGAGAGGGCCCACCCCCGGGGGACGGGCCCTCTCGTCGTACGCGGTGCTACTTCGCGGTGACCTTGACGGCCGCGCTCGGCGAGCTGGTGCCGAGGTTGCTGACCGCCGCGACCCGGAACTGGTAGACCTTGCCCTTCTTGCCGCCCTTCCAGACGAGGGAGGTGGCGGTCGCCGCGGTCTTGGGCAGCGCGTACCAGGTCGTCCCGTTCGTCGAGTACTTCACCTGGTAACCGCTGAGCGTGGATCCGTTCGTGGCCGCCTTGGTCCAGCTCACGGTGATCTTGCCCGTCGTGGCGACCGCCTTGACGCCGGTCGGTGCCGATGGCTTGGTCGCCGGGGTGAAGATCACGCCGGACGAGTAGGCACCCGTGCCGAGGTTCGTCTTCGCGGCGACGCGCACCTGGTGCTTGACGCCGTTCGAGAGCGAGGACAGCGTCAGGGCGAGCGTCGACGCTGCGGTGGACCGCGGTGCGGTCCACGCGCTCCACACGCCCGTGGTGCTCTGGGTGCGGTACTGCACCAGATACCCCGTGATGGCCGATCCGCCGTTGTTCGCGGGTGCGACCCACGTGACCTTGCCGGTGCGGTCGCCACGGACGACCTTGACGGACTGGGGCGCGCTGGGGACACCGAGCGTCGCCGTGCTGTGCTCGGCAGACGGGCCCTGGCCCACCGCGTTGATGGCGGCGACGCTGATCGTGTACGAGGCCCGCGCGCTCAGCCCGCTGATCGTGACCGACCTGCTGGTCGACGTCCGGGCGGACGTGATCTCGGTCCAGTCCGCCGTGCCCTTGCGGTAGCGGACGTCGTACCCGGTGATGGGCGATCCACCCGTGTTCGAGGGAGCGGTCCAGGACACCTGCAGGGACGTCGCCGTCGGCTTCACGACGATCCCGGTGACGGTGGCCGGTGCCCCAGGGGTCGCGACGGTCCGTACGGCGGACCAGGCGCTCGCGCCCTCCGCGTTGTACGCCTGCAGCTGGAACTCGTACGTGGTGCTCACGTCCAGGCCCGCGACGGCGTGCGACTCCACGCCGGCCGGGATCTCCAGGACGGTCCACTCGGTGGTCGCGCCGGTGCCGTTGGACGCGCGGTAGGCGAGCCGGTACGCCGGCGCCTGCGCGGAGCCGCGGTTGGCGCCCGTGGGCGTCGCCCACTGGACGGTCGCTGTGGTCCCGACGGCGGTGAGCTTGGCGATCACGATGCCCGCCGGAGGGTTGACGACCGAGAACGATCCGACGGTCGACCTGCCGAGCTTGATCCGAGTCGAGGACGTGTTGGCCTTCTCGGGTACTGCGGTCACCTGCCAGAAGTAGGTCGTCCCGTAGGCCAGCGTCGCCGGCAGCGCGTACGACGTCGCGCTCGTCTCGGCGGCAGCTGCCGCGTCGAGCGAACCGGCCGACGTCGCGTACTGCACGAGGTAGCGCGACGCGCCGGCGACGGGCTGCCAGTCGAGCACGCGCTCGTCGCTCCTCAGCACCGTGCCGTTGGTCGTCGCCAGTGCCGGGACGGGTGCCGCGATCGTGAAGGTCCCGGGCGTCGCCTCGAGCGACTGGTAACCGCTCGCGTCGTAGGAGAACACGAGCCACTCGTACGACCCGTCGTCGAGGTCGCGGACCGTCGCGGCGGTCTGCGTGACCTGCGTCGGGGTGGCGGGCCATGCTGCGCCGACCGGACGCACCTTGACGCCGTACTTGGCGGCCGCGGTGGTCCCGGTCCAGGACAGCGTCGCCGACGTGCCGTCGACGGCAGCCGTGAGCCCCGTGGGCCGAGGGGCGGCGATCGTGAACGCGACGCTCGGGGTGTAGTTGCCGGGGTTCCCCAGGGCGTCGAGCGCGGCCACCTTGAAGAAGTAGTCACCGGGCGCGAGCGGCGCCTGGGGCAAGGTGGTGGTCTTCGCGACGTACCACGGGTACTCGACCTTGATGCTCGAGGACACCGTGTTCGAGGAGTTCGAGATCATCACGGAGTAGCCGCGGCTGCCGCCGTCGTTCGGCGCCGACAGCGACTGCGGGCGCCATGCGAGCACCACGGAGCCGTCGGCGGTGACCGTCACGGGGTTCACGCCGACGAAGTCGACGGGCGTGCTGCTCTTCTGCCAGAAGTGCTTCTCGCTGAACACCGAGCCGACGATCGCCGTCACACCGTTCTGGCTGAACGCGTCGTCGGCGATGTACCCGCGCACGCGCCAGCAGTAGGCGCCCGACGTCTCGTCGTCGAACACGCCGTTCACCACGAGGCTCGTCTGCATCGTGTGCAGCGTGCCGACGTGCACCGTGCAGTCCGAGTCGCCGTAGATGTCGACCTGGTAGGCGTTGGCGCCCACGACGGGCGACCAGGTCATGACCGGAGCAGGCTTCCCGATGTCGGTCGTGCTCGTGGTCGTCCACGCGCCCTCGTCGACGATCGCGGTCGACGAGCTCGCGGCCGTGGTCGGGGCGACACGGAAGTACCGCTTGCGGCTGAGGTCGCCGTCGTCGACGTCCGACCACTGCGACTCCTGCGAACCGCTCGGGGTGCTCGTCTGGATCGTCGTCGTCGCACTGCCGCTGTAGTCGATCGCGCGGACCTTCCACTCGTACAGTCCGAGCGCGTCCATCCGCTGGCCGCTCGACGACTTCCACAGGCAGTCCCGATCGCCCTCGAGGGCCGCGGCGTTGTTGCGCCCGTCCTCGACGCGGGCGATGACCGTCGCGGAGGTCGACGCCGTGCGGCACGTCAGCGGCTCGCGGTCGTCCTCGGGAGCGCCGGGTTCGGTCGCCTCGGTGATCGGGGTCGCCACGACCTCGTAGAGAGTCGCGCGCGCGACCGGCTGCCAGGTGAGCCGCACCTGGTCGAGCGGCACCACGGTCGCGTTGTTGATGTCGGTGCTGCCGAACGTCGGGAACGGGTAGGTCTTGACGAAACCGCTCGCCGACACGGTCGGGGCGCTCTGGGCACCCCAGGCCTTGCGGAACTCGACCGCCGTGGAGCGCTGCCCGGGCTTGCCCGCGGGGTCGTACGCCGTGACCTGCCAGAAGTAGTTGCCGTCGACGAGCTGCTGCAGCGGGACGTACGACGTGCTCGTCGTCGTCCCGCTGTCCTTGATCGTGGTGACGATGCCGGTGGCGGAGTCGACCGACTGCCCGATCGCGATGCCGTAGGTGGCGGCTCCGGCGACGGGCGTCCAGCTGAACTTGAGGTCGGACTGGACGGCGGCGGTGCCGATCGGCGCCAGGAGCGTGGGGGCCGACGCCTGCTCGGTCCAGCGCACCGTGAACGTGCCGGCCTCGGTCTGCGCGGGCCCGGTGACCGGGTTCGACGTCGTCGTCGTGCTGGTCGGGTTGGCGAAGACCGCCTGGACCCTCCAGTACCACTGGACGGGCACGCCCGGCGACGTGCGGGCGAGCGGTGCGGTCGGCGTGTGGGCCGTGCCCGTCAGGTTCGTCACCGTCGTGGTGACCCCCGCCGCCCACTCCGGGCTCGTCGAGTACGTCAGGGTGTAGGAGATCGCGCCGACGACGGGCGTCCAGCGGAACGCGACGGGCTCGGGGTAGTCGATCACCTCGCCCGCGCTCGGGGAGACCAGCTGCGGGACCCCCGCAGCCGCCGCGTCGTAGAACGCCGGCGCGGAGAACTCACCACGGGAGGACGCCGTGGTGCCCGACGAGTGGGCGGCGACGCGCCAGTACAGCCCGCGCGCCTCGACCGAGCCGAGCGTCCGCTCCGGGATCCAGGTGCGCGCCGTGGTCGCCCTCGTCGCGACGATGTTGGACGTCGCGAACTGGTCGTCGGTGGCGACCTCGATGGTGTAGCCCGTCGCGCCGTCGACGCCGTCCCACGTGAAGCGGTCGTCACCGTCCACGGTGGCCGTCGCCAGGCCCCCGGGTGCGGGGAGCAGGACGGTGGTCGCCGCCGTCGCGGGCACCGCGATCGTCGCGGCACCCCCGACCAGAGCGAGTGCCACGGCCACCAGGCCGGCGGCCGTTCGGCGCAAGATCACGATGCCTCCAGGCATGACTCGTCACAGGGTTCGTCACGGCATCGGCAGCCCGTGGTGACGAGGTGAGCCGCAAGCGCGCGGAGCGGGACGATTCACCCGTCTGCCGGACAGGTCCCGGGCGCCCTACGGGGCTGGACTACGCTCCGGCACGTGCCGTTCTCCGACCGCCCAGGCCCCCGCATCGTGCTCGTCGGCCCGCCCGGATCGGGCAAGTCGACGGTGGGGGCGGCCCTCGCGGAGCGGTGGCACCTGGCGCTGCGGGACACCGATGCGGACGTCGAGGCCACGGCGGGCAAGGCGATCAGCGACATCTTCGTCGACGACGGCGAACCCGCGTTCCGGGCGCTCGAGCACGAGGCGGTCGCCGCCGCGGTCGCCGAGCACGACGGCGTGCTCGCGCTCGGCGGCGGTGCGGTCCTCGACCCGGGCACGCAGGACGTGCTCGCCGCCTACCGGCAGGCCGGCGGCGTGGTGGTGTTCCTCGACGTGACGCTCGCGCACGCGGTGCCGCGGGTCGGGCTCAACCAGGCCAGGCCGCTGCTGCTGGGCAACCCCCGAGCGCGCTGGCAGGCGCTCATGGAGGCCCGCAGGCCCGTGTACCAGCAGGTGGCGACGGTGCGGGTGCTCACGGACGGGCTGCGCCCGACGGACGTGGCCGAGGCGATCGAGGCGGAGCTCGCGACGATCCGCGTCGCGCGCGCAGGCGGCACGGACGAGGGGGACGCATGAGCGAGCGGCGCACGGTGACGGTCCGGGGCGACCGGCCCTACGACGTGGTGATCGGCCACCACCTGCTGGGCGAGCTGCCCGGCGTGCTGGGCACCAACGTGCGGCGCGTGCTCGTCGTGCACCCCGCCGCCCTGGCGACCACGGCGGATACGATCATCGAGGACCTGCGCGCCGCGGGCTACGAGACGTTCGGCGCGCAGGTGCCCGACGCGGAGGAGGCCAAGACCGCGCAGGTCGCGGCGTTCTGCTGGGGTGTGCTCGGCCAGGCCGACTTCACGCGCTCGGACGCGATCGTCGCGGTCGGCGGCGGCGCGACCACCGACCTGGGCGGGTTCGTCGCGGCGACGTGGCTGCGCGGCATCCAGGTGGTGCACGTCCCGACGACGGTGCTCGCGATGGTCGACGCCGCGGTCGGCGGCAAGACGGGCATCAACACGGCCGAGGGCAAGAACCTCGTCGGCGCGTTCCACCCGCCCGCGGGCGTGCTGTGCGACCTGGCCTCGCTCGCGTCCATGGCGCCGTTCGACTTCGTCGCCGGGCTGGCCGAGATCGTCAAGGCCGGCTTCATCGCCGACCCGCGGATCCTCGAGCTGGTCGAGGCGAACGTGGACCTCCTCAAGGACCCGGTCGCGGCGTCGTCGTCGGACGTGCTGCTCGAGCTGGTCGAGCGCGCGATCGCCGTCAAGGCACGCGTGGTGGGGGAGGACCTGCGCGAGGCCGGGCTGCGGGAGATCCTCAACTACGGGCACACGTTCGGCCACGCCGTGGAGCACGTCGAGCGGTACCAGTGGCGGCACGGCGCCGCGGTGTCCGTGGGCATGGTGTTCGTCGCCGAGCTGGCCCGCCTGGCGGGCACGCTCTCCGACGAGGTCGTGGACCGGCACCGCTCGATCCTCACGTCCCTGGGCCTGCCGACGACGTACCGCGGCGACCGCTGGGAGCGGCTGCTGACCGCGATGCGCCGGGACAAGAAGACGCGCGGCGACGTGCTGCGGTTCGTCGTGCTCGAGGACATCGGCCGGCCGTCGCGGCTCGAGGGCCCGGACCCCGCGCTCCTGGCTGCCGCCTACGCCGAGGTCGCCGAGGGCGCGACCACCTCGTCGGCCATCCCTCTGTGACCCGGTCCGCCGTGTCGTGCCGGGCGGCCCGTGCGGCCACCCTAGGGTGAGCGGCATGACGCGCGTGCTGGTCCTGAACGGCCCGAACCTGGCGCGGCTCGGCACGCGCGAGCCCGAGGTGTACGGCTCGCAGACCTTCCCGGACCTGGTCGCCGCGGTGCAGGGGTGGGGCGCGGAGCTGGGGCTGGACGTCGACGTCCGGCAGACCGACGACGAGGCCACCATGATCGGCTGGCTGCACGAGGCGGTGGACACCCGTAGCGACGTGGTCCTCAACCCCGCCGCGTTCACGCACTACTCCTACGGGCTGCGCGACGCGGCCGCACAGGTGACCGGCGCGCAGCTGCGGCTGATCGAGGTCCACATCACCAACCCGTACGCGCGTGAGGCGTTCCGCCACCGCTCAGTGGTCGGACCGGTCGCCACGGGCACCATCGCGGGTTTCGGCCTGACCTCCTACCACCTGGCGCTCCAGGCCCTCACCCACCCCTGACCCCGCCCGTCAGAGCCCGCCCCACCGAGGTCTGAGAGGAAATGGCGGCTCTGGGTCGCCGATCTCTCTCACTCGTGGCCGGGGTGGGGAGGGTTGTGGACGGCCGCGGAGGTTCGGTGGGCGGTCGCGGGATGCTGCGCCGGTGCGGGTGGGGGAGCAGGAGGTGCCGCCGGGGAGCGTCGGCGGCGTGTTCACCGCGCGGATGGCGTACGCGGCGGGGTTGACGCGGTCGCAGGTCAGGACGAGGCTGGGCAACGGGTCGTGGCGCCGGCTCGTCGGGGACGGGCTGGTGGCATCGTCACTCGTCGTCGCACCGCGGCACGTCGCGCTCGCCGCGGCGCTGACCTGGCCCGACTCGGTGGTCGCGTGGGGAACCGCTGCGCGGGTGCACCGGCTGCCGGTGGACGACGACGGGCGCGTGCACGTCCTGGTGCCCACCCGTCGGGCCGCCCGTGGCGCGCTCCAGCCGCACCTGGTGTCCGTGGCCGCGGACGAGGCCGCGCCGCTCGGGCCGGGACGCATCACGACGAGGGAGCGCACGATCCTGGACTGCCTGGGCCGACTGCCGCGCACGGAGTCCGACGCGCTGCTCGCCTGGGTCGCGTCGCGGGACCTGCTGAGCCCCGAGGTGATCGACCGGTGGCTCGTCGGACGCCCCGGCGCCTGGGGCAACGTCCGGCGTCGGCTCGCGGCCGAGCGGCTGCGCTCCGGGGCGGTCACGGTGGCCGAGGAGCGTCTGCACGCGTTGCTGCGAGCCGCCGGGATCACCGGCTGGCGCGGCAACGTCCCGCTGCTCGCCGAGGTCGGGGTCGCGGCGCGCGCGGACGTGTACTTCCCGGCGGTGCGCCTCGTCGTCGAGGTGGACGGGCGCTCGGCGCACGGCCCGGGCCGGTTCCAGGCCGACCGCGAGCGGCAGAACCTCCTCGTCGCCGCCGGCTGCACGGTGCTGCGCTTCACGTGGCACGACCTGACGCAGTGCCCGGAGAGGGTCGTCCGCCAGATCCGCGACACCATCGCCCTGATCGACAACAAGTCTCGGGGCTTGTCGATCCACTAACAAGCCTGCAACCATGTCCCCGTGTACGTCCTGACGATCGACCAGCGCAACAGCCGCACCTCGACGGACCTGGTCCCCGACCTCCTGGCCAGGAGTGAGAGGAAGTGGCCGGGGATCGTCGCCGGATCCTCGAAAACTCGGCTCGGGGGCGAGGGGGAGGGCGAGGGGCGACGGGGGGTGGTCCTCGGGGTCGAGCGGACCGTGGGGGACGAGGTGCAGGGGGTGCTCGACGACCCGCGGCTGGTCGTCGAGGTGGTGCTGACCGTCCTGCGGTGGGGCGGGTGGAGCGTCGGCGTCGGGTGCGGACCCGTCGACGAGCCGCTGCCGCCGAGCACGCGCGCGGGCTCCGGGGCGGGCTTCGTGCTCGCGCGCGACGCGGTCGAGGCCGCGAAGAGCCGGCAGCGTGTGGTGCCGCTCGCGGTGCGGGGTGCACATCATGACGCGGGCCTCGACGCCGAGGCGGTCCTCATGCTGGCGGCTGCGACCGCCGCGCGGCGCTCCACGGCGGGGTGGGAGGCGATCGACGCGGTCGAGCAGGCCGGGCCCGACGCGCGCCAGGAGGACGTGGCCGCACGCATGGGTGTGTCGCAGCAGGCCGTCAGCCAGCGCCTGCGCACCGCCCTGTGGCAGGAGGAGCTCGCGGCGCGCCGGGCCGCAGCGCGCCTGCTGGACCTGGCCCAGGGCTGACGAACCGCCGCCGCACCGCCGGGACGCGTGCGTGCGGCGCGCCGATGTGCTTGTCTCACCTGCGGCGGGAGGTCCGCCGGGGCGGGAGGGGGCCGGGTGGACGGCGTCGATGCACTCGTGGTGGCGCTCGCACTCGTCGTGGCGGCGGGTGCGGGCTGGCCCGTGGTGGCCGGCGTGCTGCGCCTCGCGTCCCGTTCGGGCGACGCCGGCTCGGCCGAACCGGCGCCGGGCACCTCCGCGGTCGGCGAGCACACGGCTGACCCGGCGGCCGGTACGGCCGCGCCGGACGTGGCGCCGGCCGCGGCACAGCCGCGCGCAGAGGCGTCGTCCGACGGGCCCGAGGGGCCGCGGGCCATGGCCGTGCTGCGCGGGGGTACCTGGATCGGGATCCTGGAGCGGCTCGCGGTCGCGGGCAGCGTGCTGCTCGGCGTGCCGGAGGGAGTCGCCGTCGTCGTGGCGGTCAAGGGCCTCGGCCGGTACCCGGAGCTCCGCGAGAACCCGGGGGCGTCCGAGCGCTTCGTGATCGGGACGCTCGCGTCGCTCGTGTGGTCGGTCGCGGTCGCCGCCGCGGCACGGGCGCTGCTGTCCTGATCGGACGATGACCGGCTCGCGGTAGGATGTCCGACGGCCTGCGGCCGGACAGACGCGCGAGCCGGGAAGCCGTCGTCGTGCTCGTCGTCGGAGGACCTGGCGGCGCACCGTCCCGCCGCCACCTGACCTCATCCTCGACAGGAAGCGACGAATCGTGGCGACCACCAACGACCTCAAGAACGGCACCGTGCTGCGCATCGACGGCCAGCTCTGGACCGTCGTCGAGTTCCAGCACGTCAAGCCGGGCAAGGGCGGCGCGTTCGTGCGCACCAAGCTCAAGAACGTGCTGAGCGGCAAGGTCGTCGACAAGACGTTCAACGCCGGCATCAAGGTCGAGACGGCGAACGTCGACAAGCGCGAGATGCAGTACCTGTACAAGGACGGCGACGACTTCGTGTTCATGGACACGGACACGTACGACCAGATCACGGTGCCCGCGGCCACGGTCGGCGATGCGGCCAACTTCATGCTCGAGAGCCAGAACGCGCTCGTCGCGACGAACGACGGCGCGCCGCTGTACATCGAGCTGCCGCCGTCGGTCGTGCTCGAGGTGACGTACACCGAGCCGGGTCTGCAGGGCGACCGCTCGTCGGCCGGCACCAAGCCCGCCACGCTCGAGACGGGCTACGAGATCCAGGTCCCGCTGTTCCTCGAGGCCAACACCAAGGTCAAGGTCGACACGCGCGACGGCTCCTACCTGGGCCGCGTGAACGACTGACGTGGGTGCCCGGTCCAAGGCCCGCAAGCGGGCGCTCGACGTGCTCTTCGAGGCCGACCAGCGCGACCTCGCGCCCGTGACCCTGCTCGCGCAGCGGATCGCGGAGCCCGGCACGGAGTCGGCGCTGCCGCAGTACGCGGTCGACATCGTCGAGGGCGTGGTCGCGCAGCGCGCACGCATCGACGAGGTGCTCGCGTCGCACTCGCACGGGTGGACGATCGAGCGGATGCCCGCGGTGGACCGTGCGCTGCTGCGCATCGGCACGTGGGAGATCCTGTTCAACGACGACGTGCCCGACGCGGTGGCCGTCTCGGAGGCGGTCGAGCTGGCCAAGGCGCTCTCGACCGACGAGTCGCCCACGTTCGTCAACGGCCTGCTGGGCCGTGTGGTCGAGCTCAAGCCGATGCTGCTGGCCTGACGCCCGCGTCGACGTCACGACGAGGCCCGCGTCCCCACCGGGGTGCGGGCCTCGGGTCGGTCCGGCCCGGGCTCAGGCGTGCTGCGGGAACCGGTGCGGCTCGTCGTCGTCCGTGGGACGCGGGTTCGGCACCACGCGCAGCGGCCGGGTCTCCTCACCCGGCGAGCCGGGGCGGGGGCCGCGCACGGGGATGGTCGCCATCGCACGGCCCAGCAGGTTGCCCTGCACGCGGCGCACACCGAGGTCGACGAGGGCCGCGAGGTCCGCCGCGCGCTCGACGCCCTCGGCGACGACGTCCAGCCCGTGCGCCGACGCGAGCTCGACGATCGAGCGGATCACGGACGCGCCGCGTTCGGTGCCGACCTCGCGCACGAACGAGCGGTCGATCTTGAGCACGTCGACGGGCAGCCGGGACAGCCGCGCGAGCGAGGAGTAGCCGGTGCCGAAGTCGTCGACCGCGATCCGTACGCCACGCGCCCGCAGCTGCGACAGCACGGGGATGGCCGACGCCGTCTGCACGAGCGCGCTCTCGGTGATCTCGAGCGTCAGGTGCTCCCAGTACGTGTCGCCCCACGCGGTCTCGATCTGGTCCAGCGCGTCCGGGTCGGCCAGGTGGCGCGCCGCGAGGTTGACCGAGACCGGCATCTGGAACCGGTCGAGCGCGCGTCGGGCCTGACCCAGGATCGACAGGCCGATCGGCACGATCAGGCCCGTCTCCTCGGCCAGGTCGAGCCAGTCGACCGGCAGGATCAGCTGGCCGTGGTGGTCCCACCGGGCGAGCGCCTCGACCTGCAGCACCTCGAGCGTCCGCGAGTCGACGATCGGCTGGTAGTGCGCGGTGAACAGGCCGTCCGCGACGGCGGCCTCGAGCGCGGACCGCTGCAGCCGCTCGGCCTCGACCGCGCGCCGCAGGGCACGGTCGAACACGCGGAAGCCGGTCCGCGACTTCTTGGCCTCGAGCATCGCGGTGTCGGCGTGCCGGACGAGCGCCTCGACGTCGACGACGTCTCCGGGCTGCCACGTCGCGATGCCGACCGACAGGCGCGAGGGGCGCGTGCCCACGGTGCGGTCGACGAAGCCCTCCCGGACCTGCCGCGCCAGGTGGATCAGGTCGGGCTCCATCGGGGCGCGCGACAGCACGACGACGAACTCGTCGCCCCCGAGCCGGCCGACGTACGTGTCGTCGCCCGGGCACACCGTGCGCAGGTACTGCGCGACGCGCACCAGGACGTCGTCGCCGCCCGCGTGCCCGTGGATGTCGTTGAACCGCTTGAAGCCGTCCAGGTCGCAGTAGACGAGCGAGACGCGCGTGCGCTCGACGTTGGCCCGCTCGAGCACGTCGTGCAGGTGCTTCTCGACCGCGCGACGGTTGGGCAGCCCCGTGAGCGCGTCGGCGAAGGCCGTGCGCTCGAGGCGCCGGGTGAGCGCGTACCGCTCCGCGGCCGTCGAGACGATCTGGGCGAGATCGACGAGGAGCGCACGGGCCTGTGCGTCGTGCGCGCCCGTGCCGAACAGCTCGCACACGAACCGCCCGTGCGCGATGGGCCGCAACGACGCCTCGACGGTCGGGTCGTGCAGCACGGTGCGTGCCTCGTCACGTGCCTTGAGCAGCAGGGCGTCGGCGTCGCGCGAGAACCAGGCCGCGTTCGCGAGGCGTGCGGTCGCGTCACGCATCCGGTGGAAGCGGCGGGCGCGCTCCTGCTCCTGGCGGATCCGGACCATCGCGAGACCCGCGAGACCGAACGCGATCGGCACGGCCCACAGCGCCGCGAGGAGCGCGCTGATGTCACGGTCGGGCATGAACCCGCTGACCACGAGCATGGTCACCGACTCGAAGCCGGCGAGCACCAGGATGACGCCCCACACGGTGACGGACATGCGCCCGACGGTCACCACGACGTAGGCGACGACGACGGCCGTCGCGATCAGCAGCGTCCCGCCGACCAGGAGGTCCGCGCGCTCGGCCCCTTCGCGGACCTCGGGGGTCAACCACGTGGCCGCACCCACCGCGAGCGGCAGCGCCGTGCCCACCAGCCACCAGGCGGTCCGCGGGCCCTTGCCGAACGCGCGCGTCGCGGGGATCGCGAGCAGCAGGAACGCCGCGATGAGCTGCGCGTGGACGAAGCCGAGCACCGTGCGCACGGTGCCGTGGGGCAGGAGACCGGCGACACCACCGACGAGCATCATCGCCCCGATGGACCCCGACCAGGCCAGCGCCCACACCGCGCCGACCGGGCGCTGATCCGTGCGCCACCACAGCCACTGCAGCACGAGGAGGCCTGCGACCACCCCGGCTGCGACCAGCTGGACGGCACAGACCCAGGTGGGGACGGAGCCAAGCACGCCGTTCAGATCGGCACTCCCGCGGGTGCCCGTGACGTGGCATTCGGGTGACCGAGTCGCCGGACGGGGGATCGGGCGGGTGAATCGGGGGCCCGCGCGACCTCGGGGACGATTCGTCCGTTTTGCCTCGCTAGGCTCGGTCCCGCCCCGCGAGGACGGGGTGCGCGCCCGCGGTCCGCGAGGCGCGACTGGTAACCAGAGGGGGACCCTTTCGTGAAGCTGACAAGCGGGCGTCGCGTCGTCGCCGCCGCCACGTGTGCGGGCCTGGTGGGCTCGCTGCTGAGCATCGCCCTGACTCCGGCCGTCGCGGGCGAGCCCGCCGCGCCCACGCAGAAGACGCCCGCCGCCACGTCGGCGCCGGCCCCGCAGCGTGCGGCGGGCGTGGTGTTCGGGCTCGACGGTGACGTCAAGGTCGCCGCGTCGACCGTGGCGTCCGCCGCGGGCACCGGACCCGTGCGCGTCGCGTCGGTCGTCGCCGAGGCCGCGGGCCAGCCCGGTGTGGTCCAGTTCGACTCCGCGGTGCCCGTGGAGCGGGCCCGTGCGGCAGCGGACGCCGTGGCGAAGCTGCCGGGTGTGGCCTGGGCGGCGCCCGACCTGCTCCTGACCGCGGACGCCACGCCTCCGGTGAACCCGAGCGACCCGGACTTCCGCAAGGGTCTGCAGTTCAACATCTGGGACTTCAAGAGCTCGCGCCCCAGCCCCGAGGACGGCACGGCTGTCGCGCTGCCCGCCGGTGGCTACGGCACCAAGGCGCCCGTGTTCTGGAAGAAGACCAAGGGCAAGGCGTCGGTGGTCGTCGCCGTCCTCGACACCGGGCGCACCAAGCACCCGCAGCTCGACGCCCACACGGTCGCCGGGTTCGACATGATCAAGGACAAGAGCAGCGCGCGTGACGGCAACGGACGCGACGCGAACCCGCAGGACCAGGGCGACTGGGGCTTCGACCCGTCCGGCAGCCTGATCCCCAGCTCGTGGCACGGCACGCACGTGGCCGGGATCATCGGGGCGATCCAGGACGGCAAGTCCGTGGTCGGCAACGCACCCGGCGTCCGCATCCAGCACGTCCGCGTGCTCGGGGCCAAGGGCGGCACCATCTCGGACATCGCGGCAGGGGTCACCTGGGCGTCGGGCGGGACGGTCTCCGGGCTGCCGAAGAACAAGACGAAGGCGGCCGTGCTCAACATGTCGCTGGGCGGTGCGGGCAGGTGCAGCGACTACCCGGCGCTCCAGAAGGCCATCGACGGCGCCCGCAGCCGGGGCTCGGTCGTCGTCGTCGCCGCGGGCAACGACGGTCGTGACGCGGGCGGCTACGTGCCCGCCAACTGCAAGGGCGTCATCACGGTCGCCGCGCTGGACCAGCTGGGCCAGCTCACGTCCTACTCGAACCACGGCAGCGTCGTCGACATCGCGACGCCCGGCGGCGAGGACCCGTACTACGGCCCGTACCTGCTCATCAAGTCGACGGTGAACTCCGGGAAGAAGAAGCCCGAGTCCCCGGCGTTCGGCTTCATGATGGGCACGAGCCAGGCGGCCCCCGGTGTCGCGGGCGCGGCCGCGCTGCTGGCCTCGACGGGGCTCAAGGGCGCCGCGCTCGAGAACAAGCTGCTGAAGAGCGTGCGGGGCTTCCCGTCCTACTCGTTCTACACGGACTCGAACTGCACGCAGGCACTGTGCGGCAACGGGATCCTCGACCTGTCGAAGGCCTGACCGGAGACCGGTCCGTCCACACGACGGCCACGCCCTGACACGACGCCGGGCCCGCACGACGCGGGTCCGGCGTCGTGCTGTGCGCTCATCCGATCGGGGGAGCCGCCCGACCGGGCCGGGCGGCTGGGGCAGATGTCCGTTATGGTCCCTCCGGCGCAGTGTTCGGTTGCTGCGGACGACAGACGGACGACAGACGGAGAGATCGTGACGAGAGTCTCAGGACAGGCCGCGCGACGGGGTGCGGCCTTCGCACTGTGTGCGGGGATGACGACGGCGCTGGTGGCCACGGCGATGGTGGCGCCCGCGCAGGGTGCCGAGCACGTGCTGCCCGTCGTCGAGCGGGCGGAGCCCGCGGGCACCGGTCAGCTCGCCGCGGGTGTGATCTACAAGATGAAGCCCGGCTACGCCGCGTCCGCCGCGGCCTCCTCGTCGGTCAGCGCGGCGGTCGCGCGTGCCGCGGGCCGTGATGTCCGGACGACGGTCGTGCCCGTCGGCGCCCTCACGTCCGCGGTCGACTTCGTCGACCTGGTCGACGCCTCGACGGCCGAGCAGGCCGCCGCCGCCGTCGCCGCGAACCCGGCCGTCGCGTGGGCCGAGCCCAACTACGTCGCGACCACGGCCGGCGCCGGTCCGGTCAAGCCGAAGGACCCGTACTTCGCGCAGTACCAGTGGAACGTGTGGGACAGCCGCAACGGCTCGACCAGCGGCGTCACCATCCCCAACGGCGGCTGGTCGTCGCACGCCCTGAGCCTGTGGCCGCGGACCAAGGGCTCCGGCGTGGTCGTCGCCGTCATCGACACGGGCCGCACCCGTCACTCGGACCTGGACGGTCACACCGTCAACGGCTACGACATGATCAGCAGCGCGACGAGCGCGCGGGACGGAAACGGCCGCGACAGCGACGCGACGGACAAGGGTGACCTGGGCAGCGACGGCGTGCACTCGTCCTGGCACGGCACGCACGTCGCGGGGATCGTCGGCGCGATGACGAACACCTCCTGGGGTGCGGGCGTCGCCCCGAACTCGCGGATCCAGCACGTGCGCGTGCTGGGGTCGAAGGGTGGCACGTTCGCGGACATCGCGGCGGGTGTCACCTGGGCCTCGGGCGGCAGCGTCTCGGGCGTCCCGAAGAACTCGAAGCCGGCCCGCGTGCTCAACCTGTCGATCCAGACCAAGGACGACATGCGGTGCCCGAGCGCGCTGCAGGACGCGATCAAGGGCGCGCGTGCGCGTGGTGCGGTCGTCATCGCGGCGGCGGGCAACTACAACAAGTCCGCGTCGCTCTCGGTCCCCGGCAACTGCCAGGGCGTCATCACGGTCGCGGCGCTCGACCGCAACGGCAAGCGCGCGAGCTACTCGAACCGCGGCTCCGTGGTGGACATCGCCGCTCCCGGCGGTGGCGGTGGCTCGACGAACAGCGGCTACGTCTGGTCGACCATCAACACCGGCACCAAGGCGCCGGGTGCGGCCGCGTACGGCGGCATGGCGGGCACCAGCCAGGCCGCTCCCGCGGTGGCCGGCGGCGCTGCCCTCCTGGCCTCGCTCGGCCTCAAGGGGGCCGCGCTCGAGAGCGCGCTCCTGCGTGCGCGCTCGAACTTCCCGCGCTACGCGGGTTCGCCGGCCAACTGCTCCACGACCCAGTGCGGCAGGGGCTACCTCGACCTGTCCAAGGTCCTGGTGGCGATCAAGCGCGCGAAGATCACCGGGACGCCGGCCGTCGGCCAGACGCTCAAGGTCGTCGCTGCGAAGGGCTTCACCGGCAAGGTGACCGGCAAGAAGTTCCAGTGGTTCCGCAACGGCTCGCCGATCAGCGGTGCCACCGGCCAGAGCTACAAGCTCACGTCGGCGGACCGCGGCAAGCAGATCTCGGCGCGCATCACCCCCCGCAGCGCCGGCTCGTACTACGCCCAGCCGTCCACGTCGCTGCGCACCGCGAAGGTCAGCTGACCGTCCTGGCCACCACCGCGGCTCTTGGCACGCGGTGAGCAGCACCGCACGTCGCCCGTCGGGGCGGGTCCATCGGGCCCGCCCCGTCGGCGTGTGGTGGCCCGCGGCGTGCCCGTGCCGCTGTCGGCTGGTGTCCGCCCGCGGGACGACGACCGGTCGGGGAACGGCGTGAGCAAGGGGAGGGCGGCATGGTGGACGCGTGCGGGAGCCACGAGGCACTGGCCGCCCGGCTGCGGGCGACGGGCAGCGTGTTCGCGGAGGACGAGGCGACGCTGCTGCTGCAGCACGCCGCCGCGGCGCCCTGCTCGCCGGACGAGCTCGAGACGCTCGTGGCGCGCAGGTGCGCGGGTGAGCCGCTCGAGCTCGTGGTCGGCTGGGCGTCGTTCGGCGGTGTGCGCGTGACAGTCGCGCCGGGCGTGTTCGTGCCGCGGCAGCGGACCACGCTCCTGGTCGGCCTGGCCGAGGGGGTGCTGCGCGACGAGCCGCGTGGTGCCGCGCCCGTGGTGGTCGACCTGTGCTGCGGCACGGGTGCGGTCGGCGCGGCGCTTCTGGCCCGCCTGCCCGGCCTGGACCTGCACGCCGCGGACCTGGACCCCGACGCGGTGGCGTGCGCGCGCCGGAACCTCCCGGCCGACCGCGTGCACCAGGGTGACCTCCTGGAGGCGCTGCCGACGGCCCTGCGGGGGCGGGTCGACGTGGTCGTCGCGAACGCGCCGTACGTCCCGACCGACGCGATCGGCACCATGCCGCCCGAGGCGCGTGAGCACGAGCACCACGTGGCGCTCGACGGCGGCGACGACGGGCTGGCCGTGCACCGACGCATCGCGCAGACCGTGCGTCCGTGGCTCGCGGCCGGCGGCGTGGTGCTCATCGAGACGAGCGTGCGCCAGGCGCCGGCGACCGCCGCGCTGCTCCACGCCGTGGGCCTGGCCACCCGCGTGGTCCACGACGAGGACGTCGACGGCACCGTCGTCGTCGCGCACGTGCCCACCGAGCCGGAGCGGCGCGCGACGGTGTGACGGACGCCGCTCGCGTGCGGCCGTGGACACCACGACGGCGGCCCTGCGCGCCGGGGTAAGGTCAGGAGACCGCAGACCTTCCTTTAACTCCCGTCCCGTGAGGCGGGGAAGGAGTCGTCGCATGAGCATGCCCGTACCCCCGCACGACCCGTCGCCCGAGAGCCCGCCGCACGCGCAGCCCGTGCCGGCCGGGGAGCCGGCCGGGTCGGTGGCGTCACCGCCCCACCACGAGGAGACCGGGGCGCGCGTGGTGCTCGGTGAGGCCGAGATCGCCCGCGCGCTGACCCGCATCGCGCACGAGGTGCTCGAGCGCAACAAGGGCGCCCAGGACGTCGTGCTGCTCGGCATCCCGACGCGGGGTGTGCCGCTCGCGCACCGCCTCGCGGCCCGCATCGCCGAGGTCGAGGACGGCGTCGATGCGCGCGCCATCGTGGGCAGCCTGGACATCACGATGTACCGCGACGACCTGCACCACCACCCGACGCGCACGATCGGGACCACGGACGTCCCGGGCACGATCGACGGCAAGGTCGTGGTGCTGGTGGACGACGTGCTGTTCTCGGGCCGCACCATCCGTGCCGCGCTCGACGCGATCTCCGACCTGGGCCGGCCGCGCGGCGTGCAGCTCGCGGCGCTCGTCGACCGTGGGCACCGTGAGCTGCCGATCCGCGCGGACTTCGTCGGCAAGAACCTGCCGACGTCGCAGACCGAGCGCGTGCGGGTCCTGCTGGCCGAGCGCGACGGGCGCGACGCCGTGGTGATCGAGGGGGAGCCCGCATGAGGCACCTGCTCTCGGCCGCCGACCTGACGCACGCGGACGCGGTCCGCATCCTCGACACCGCCGGCCAGATGGCCGCGACGCAGGCGCGCGAGATCAAGAAGCTGCCGACGCTGCGCGGCCGCACCGTGGTCAACCTGTTCTTCGAGGACTCGACCCGCACGCGGATCAGCTTCGAGACCGCCGCCAAGCGGCTCTCGGCGGACGTCATCAACTTCTCCGCGAAGGGCTCGAGCGTCTCCAAGGGCGAGTCGCTCAAGGACACCGCGCTCACGCTGCAGGCGATGGGTGCGGACGCCGTGGTGATCCGCCACCAGGCGAGCGGCGCACCGCACACGCTCGCGTCGTCGGGCTGGACCGACGGTGCGGTGGTCAACGCGGGCGACGGCACCCACCAGCACCCCACGCAGGCGCTGCTCGACGCGTACACGCTGCGCCGCCACCTGGTCGGCGACCGCGGGCGGTCCGACGCGACGGGCCGCGACCTGGCCGGGCTGCACGTCGCGATCGTCGGGGACGTGCTGCACAGCCGCGTCGCCCGCTCGAACGTGGACCTGCTGCACACGCTGGGCGCACGCGTGACGCTCGTCGCCCCGCCCACGCTGGTGCCGGTGGGCGTCGAGGCCTGGCCCGCCGAGGTCGGGTACCACCTGGACGAGGTGATCGCGGACGGTGCTCCGGACGCGGTGATGATGCTGCGCGTGCAGCGCGAGCGGATGTCGAGCGCGGGCGGCGGGTTCTTCCCGAGCCCGCTGGAGTACACGCGCGGGTACGGGCTCGACGCGGCGCGTCTGGCCGCGCTGCCGGAGCACGCGATCGTGCTGCACCCCGGGCCCATGAACCGGGGCCTGGAGATCTCGGCCGACGCGGCGGACAGCGACCGCGCGGTCATCGTCGAGCAGGTCGCGAACGGGGTCGCGGTCCGCATGGCGGTGCTGTACCTGCTGCTGGCGGGGGAGACGACGACCACGAGGAGCACCCAGTGACCACCTACCTGCTGCGCGACGTCTCGCCCCTGGGCGAGGGCCGCACCGACGTGCTGCTCGCCAACGGCGTGATCGCGGCGATGGGCGAGCACCTGACGGCGCCGGACGACGCGGTCGTGATCGACGGGCGCAGCCTGGTGCTGCTGCCCGGCCTGGTGGACCTGCACACGCACCTGCGCGAGCCGGGCCGCGAGGACGCCGAGACCATCGTCACGGGCACGCGTGCGGCCGCGCTGGGCGGGTTCACCGCGGTGCACGCGATGGCCAACACCACGCCCACGCAGGACACCGCGGGCGTGGTCGAGCAGGTGTGGCGGCTCGGACGGCAGGCGGGCTGGACCGACGTGTTCCCGGTGGGCGCCGTGACGGTGGGCCTGGAGGGCGAGCGGCTCGCGGAGCTGGGCGCGATGGCCGAGTCCGCGGCCCGCGTGCGGGTGTTCTCCGACGACGGGAAGTGCGTGCACGACCCCGTGGTCATGCGGCGTGCGCTCGAGTACGTCAAGGCGTTCGACGGCGTGATCGCGCAGCACGCGCAGGAGCCTCGCCTCACGGCCGGTGCGCAGATGCACGAGGGCGTCGTCTCGGCGGAGCTCGGGCTCGCGGGCTGGCCTGCGGTCGCCGAGGAGGCGATCATCGCGCGCGACGTGCTGCTCGCCGAGCACGTCGGTTCGCGCCTGCACGTGTGCCACCTGTCCACGGCCGGCTCGGTCGAGATCATCCGCTGGGCCAAGTCGCGGGGGATCGACGTGACGGCCGAGGTCACGCCGCACCACCTGGTGCTGACCGACGAGCTCGCGCGCGGGTACGACCCGCTGTTCAAGGTCAACCCGCCGCTGCGCACGCAGCGTGACGTGGAGGCGGTCCGTGAGGGCCTGGCGGACGGCACGATCGACATCGTCGCGACCGACCACGCGCCGCACCCCCGTGAGGACAAGGACTGCGAGTGGGCCGCGGCCGCGTTCGGCATGACCGGGCTCGAGACCGCGCTCTCGGTGGTGCAGGAGACGATGGTCGACACGGGCCGCATGACGTGGACCGACGTCGCGCGCGTGCTCTCGACGACCCCCGCGCGGATCGGCCGGGTCGAGGGCCACGGGCGGCCGATCGCGGTGGGCGAGCCCGCCAACCTCACGCTCGTCGACCCGGACGTGCGACGTGTGATCAACCCCGAGCAGCAGGCCACCAAGTCCGTGAACTCCCCGTTCCGCGGCCGCGAGCTGTCCGGCTGCGTGGTCGCGACGTTCCTGCGCGGCCGCGCCACGGTGCTCGACGGCTCGTCGTGCGATGAGGACGTGGTGGTGGCACGGTGACGCGGCAGACGGTCACGATCCTGGTGCTCGCGGGCCTGCTCGTCCTCGCGCTCGTCGGCATGCGGGTCGGGTGGGTGCACCGCCGACGACGCACGCTCGATGCCGTGCCGACGCTGCCCGCGGTGCCCACGGACGCCGGGGCGCTGCTCGCGGGGCCGTTCGAGGCGGTGTACGTCTCGACGACGCGCGAGGGGGACTGGCTGGACCGCGTCGCCGCGCACGGTCTCGGGGTGCGCAGCCCCGCTCGGGTGAGCGTGCACGCGACGGGTGTGCACGTCGCCCGCACGGGCGCGCCCGACGTGTTCGTGCCCGCGCATGCGCTGAGGGCCGCGGCCCTCGCCCCCGGCATCGCGGGCAAGGTCGTCGGGCGCGACCACCTGGTGGTCCTGACCTGGGAGCCCGCCGCGCAGCCGGGCGACGAGCCCGACGGTGCGCGCGGCCTCGACACCGGCCTGCTGCCGCGCCACGCGGCCGACCGCGACGCGATCGTCGCGGCGGCCCTCACCCTGATCCCTGACGTCCCCGCCGCGGTGAGCGGCACGGAGGAGAAGCCATGACCGACACCACGCGCGCCGTGCTCGTCCTGGAGGACGGCCGGACGTTCACCGGCCAGTCCTACGGCGCGACCGGCGCCACGCTCGGCGAGATCGTCTTCAACACCGGCATGACCGGCTACCAGGAGACCCTCACCGACCCCTCGTACCACCGCCAGATCGTCGTCATGACCGCGCCGCACATCGGCAACACGGGCGTCAACGACGAGGACGACGAGTCGCAGCGCATCTGGGTCGCGGGGTACGTGGTCCGCGACCCCGCGCGGGTGCCGTCGAACTGGCGCTCGCGCCGGTCGCTCGACGACGAGCTGGCCGCGCAGGGCGTGGTCGGCATCAGCGAGGTCGACACGCGTGCGCTGACGCGTCACCTGCGCGAGCGCGGCGTGATGCGCGCGGGCATCTTCTCGGGCGACGCGCTGGGCGACCAGACCGACTCCGAGCTGCTCGAGCACGTCCTCGCCGCGCCCGCGATGGCCGGTGCGGACCTCGCGGGCGAGGTCACGACGAGCGAGCCCTACGTGGTCGAGGCGCTGGACGCCGACGGTGCGCCGCTCGCCGAGCCGCGCGCCGTGGTGGCCGCGGTGGACCTGGGCATCAAGGCGATGACGCCGCAGCGCATGGCCGAGCGCGGCATCCGGGTCCACGTGCTGCCGAGCACGTCGACCATCGAGGACGTGCTCGCGACCCGGCCCGACGGCGTGTTCTTCTCCAACGGTCCCGGCGACCCGGGAGCCGCGCGGCACGAGATCGAGCTGCTGCGCGAGGTGCTGGACCGCCGGATCCCGTTCTTCGGGATCTGCTACGGCAACCAGCTGCTGGGCCGTGCGCTGGGGTACGGCACGTACAAGCTCGGCTACGGCCACCGCGGGGTCAACCAGCCGGTGATCGACCGGGCCACGGGCAAGGTCGAGATCACGGCGCACAACCACGGCTTCGCGGTGGACGCGCCGCTGGACGGCGAGTCCGTCGCGCCGCACGACGACGGCCGCTACGGCCGCGTCGTCGTCTCGCACGTGGACCTCAACGACGACGTCGTCGAGGGCCTGCAGGCGCTCGACCTGCCCGCGTTCAGCGTGCAGTACCACCCCGAGGCCGCGGCGGGCCCGCACGACGCCGCGTACCTGTTCGACCGCTTCCTCGACCTCATGCACTCCACGAAGGGCGCCGCCTGATGCCTCGCCGCACCGACATCTCCAGCGTCCTGGTCATCGGGTCCGGCCCGATCGTGATCGGGCAGGCCTGCGAGTTCGACTACTCGGGCACGCAGGCGTGCCGCGTGCTCAAGGAGGAGGGACTGCGCGTCGTCCTGGTCAACTCCAACCCGGCCACGATCATGACCGACCCGGAGTTCGCCGACGCCACGTACGTCGAGCCGATCACGACCGAGGTGCTCACCTCGATCATCGCCAAGGAGCGCCCGGACGCGATCCTGCCGACGCTCGGCGGTCAGACGGCGCTCAACGCCGCGATCGCGCTGCACGAGGCGGGTGTGCTCGAGGAGTACGGCGTCGAGCTCATCGGCGCCAACATCCCGGCCATCCGCAAGGGTGAGGACCGCGAGCAGTTCAAGGAGGTCGTCGAGGTGTGCGGCGGCGAGTCCGCGCGCTCGGCGATCGTGCACACGATCGAGGACGCGCTCGGCGCGGTCGAGGACCTCGGCTACCCGGTCGTCGTGCGTCCGTCGTTCACGATGGGCGGCCTGGGCTCGGGCATCGCGTACGACGAGGCCGACCTGCGCCGCATCGTCGGGCAGGGCCTGCACTACTCGCCGACCACCGAGGTGCTCCTCGAGGAGTCCATCCTCGGCTGGAAGGAGTACGAGCTCGAGCTCATGCGCGACAAGCACGACAACGTCGTGGTCGTCTGCTCGATCGAGAACGTGGACGCGGTGGGCGTGCACACGGGCGACTCGATCACGGTCGCTCCCGCGCTCACGCTCACGGACCGTGAGTACCAGAACCTGCGGGACATCGGCATCGCGGTCATCCGCGAGGTCGGCGTGGACACCGGCGGGTGCAACATCCAGTTCGCGGTCGAGCCGTCCACCGGGCGCGTCGTCGTGATCGAGATGAACCCGCGCGTGTCGCGCTCGTCGGCGCTCGCGTCCAAGGCGACGGGCTTCCCGATCGCCAAGATCGCCGCGAAGCTCGCGGTCGGGTACACGCTCGACGAGATCCCGAACGACATCACCGGCTCGACGCCCGCGAGCTTCGAGCCCACGCTCGACTACGTCGTGGTCAAGGTCCCGCGCTTCGCGTTCGAGAAGTTCCCGGCGGCGGACCCGACGCTGACGACCACGATGAAGTCGGTCGGCGAGGCGATGGCGCTCGGGCGCAACTTCACCGAGGCGCTCGGCAAGGCGATGCGGTCCATCGACAAGAAGGGCTCGGTGTTCCACTGGGCCGGTGAGCCCGCGACGGGCGAGGCGCTCGACGCGCTCGTCGAGTCGATCGCCCGCCCCACCGAGGGCCGACTGATCGACGTCCAGCAGGCGCTGCGCGCGGGTGCGAGCGTCGAGACGGTGCACGAGCGCACGGGCATCGACCCGTGGTTCCTGGACCAGGTCGTGCTGATCAACGAGGTCGCGGCCGCGACGGCCGCCGCCGACGCGCTCACGCGTGACGTGCTGCTGCGCGCCAAGCGGCACGGCCTGTCCGACGCGCAGGTCGCGCAGCTGCGTGGCACCACGGAGGACGCGGTGCGCGCGGCGCGGCACGCGATCGGCCTGCGCCCGGTCTACAAGACGGTCGACACGTGCGCGGCCGAGTTCGCCGCGCTCACGCCGTACCACTACTCGTCGTACGACGAGGAGACCGAGGTGCGCCCGCGCGAGCGTCCGGCGATCCTCATCCTGGGCTCGGGCCCGAACCGCATCGGCCAGGGCATCGAGTTCGACTACTCGTGCGTGCACGCGGCCCTCACGCTCAAGGGTGAGTACGAGACCGTGATGGTCAACTGCAACCCCGAGACGGTCTCGACCGACTACGACACGTCCGACCGCCTGTACTTCGAGCCCCTCACGTTCGAGGACGTGCTCGAGGTGTACTCGGCCGAGCTCGCGGCCGGACCGGTGGCGGGCGTGATCGTGACGCTCGGCGGCCAGACGCCGCTGTCGCTCGCGCAGCGCCTGCAGGACGCGGGTCTGCCGATCCTCGGCACGTCGCCCGCGGCCATCGACGCCGCGGAGGACCGCGGCGAGTTCGGCAAGGTGCTCGAGGCGGCGGGCCTGCCGGCCCCCGCGTTCGGCACCGCGACGACGCTGGCCGGTGCCCGCGAGACCGCGCGCCGCATCGGGTTCCCGGTGCTGGTCCGGCCGTCGTACGTGCTGGGCGGGCGCGGCATGGAGATCGTCTACGACGAGGTGCAGCTCACCGAGTACGTCGAGCGTGCGCTCGAGAACGCGGCCGACGGCGGACGTGCGGGCACGCTCTCGCCGCTGCTGATCGACCGGTTCCTGGACGACGCGATCGAGATCGACGTGGACGCGCTGTTCGACGGCGAGGAGCTGTTCCTGGGCGGCGTCATGGAGCACATCGAGGAGGCCGGCATCCACTCGGGCGACTCCGCGTGCGTGCTGCCGCCCGTCACGCTCTCGCTCGCCGAGCTCGAGCGCATCCGGCTGTCCACCGAGGCGATCGCTCGCGGCGTGGGCGTGCGGGGTCTGCTCAACATCCAGTTCGCGCTGGTCTCGGACGTGCTCTACGTCCTGGAGGCGAACCCGCGGGCCTCGCGCACCGTGCCGTTCGTGTCCAAGGCCACCGGGGTCTCGCTCGCGAAGGCCGCGGCCCACGTCATGACCGGCAAGTCGATCGCGCAGCTCAAGGCCGCGGGACTGCTGCCGCACGACGACGCGTCGGTGCTCGACCTGGAGGCACCCGTCGCGGTCAAGGAGGCCGTGCTGCCGTTCAAGCGGTTCCGGACCGGCGAGGGCCACGTGGTCGACACCGTGCTCGGCCCGGAGATGCGCTCCACGGGTGAGGTCATGGGCTTCGACGCCGACTTCCCGACGGCCTTCGCCAAGTCGCAGGACGCGGCCTTCGGCGGCCTGCCCTCGGGTGGGAAGGCGTTCATCTCGGTCGCGGACCGCGACAAGCGCTCGATCGTGTTCCCGGTCAAGCGCCTCACGGAGCTGGGCTTCGAGATCCTGGCGACCGAGGGCACGTCGGCCGTGCTGCGCCGCAACGGCATCCGCTCGACGGTCGTGCGCAAGAACTCGGCGGGCCGGGGCCCGGCGGGGGAGCCGACGATCGTGGACCTGATCGTCGCGGGCGAGGTCGACATGGTGGTCAACACCCCGTCCGGCCAGGGTGCGCGCGCCGACGGCTACGAGATCCGCGCGGCCACGGTCGCGGCGGACAAGGCGCTGGTCACCACGGTCCAGCAGCTGGGTGCCGCGGTCCAGGCGATCGAGGCGGCCCAGGCGGGCCCGTACGCCGTCACGAGCCTGCAGGAGCACGAGTCGGCCACGGCCGCCCGCCGCGCGGGCGTGCCGGCGTGAGCGCCCCGACCAGCCGCGCACCGTTCGGTGCGCGGCTCGCGGGGGCCATGGCGGAGCACGGCCCGCTGTGCGTCGGCATCGACCCGCACGCCTCGCTCCTGACGTCGTGGGGGCTGGCCGACGACGTCGACGGGCTGCGCCGGTTCTCGCTCACGGTGCTCGAGGCCGTGGCCGGACGGGTCGCCGCGGTCAAGCCGCAGGCGGCGTTCTTCGAGCGGCACGGCTCGCGCGGGGTCGCGGTGCTCGAGGAGGTCGTCGCCGCGGGCCGCGAGTCGGGCACGCTCGTGATCGTCGACGCCAAGCGCGGCGACATCGGCTCGACCATGGGTGCGTACGCCGACGCGTTCCTGCGCGACGGCTCGCCGCTCGCAGGAGACGCGCTCACGGTCTCGCCGTACCTCGGGTTCGGCTCGCTGCAGCCCGCGGTCGAGCTCGCTGCCGCCACGGGGCGTGGCCTGTTCGTGCTGTGCCTCACGTCGAACCCGGAGGGCGGCGAGGTCCAGCACGCACGGACGGTCGGGGACGACGGTGCCACCGTGGCCGCGACGATGGCGGCGCACGCGGCCCGGCTCAACGCCGGCGCGACGCCGCTGGGGTCGGTCGGCCTCGTGGTCGGGGCCACGGTCGGCGCGGCCGCGCACGCGACGGGCACGGATCTCGCGGCGGTCAACGGCCCGCTGCTGGCGCCGGGCGTGGGCGCCCAGGGCGCGGGGGCGGCCGAGCTCGCGGCGGTGTTCGGCTCGGCGCGCGGGCAGGTCCTCGCGTCGTCGTCGCGTGGCGTCCTGCAGGCCGGACCCGACGTGGCCCGACTGCGTGACGCCGCCCGCCGGGCGGGCGACGAGGCGGCCGCAGCGCTCGGCTGACACGCGCCGCGCGCGCCGGTCCTCCGGGGCGCCGCCCATCCGTGCAGGTCGCGGCGTCACGCCCGGGAGTCGTGCACGCGTGTGTACACATTGCCGGACCCCCAGGGGGTCGCTAGGTTCACAACTACGGCCCGCAAGCCTGCGGCCGACGGTTCGGCTTCGAGCTCTGGATGAGAAGGTGACGCGCGTGGCACTCCCTCCGCTGACTCCCGAACAGCGCGCTGCAGCGCTGCAGAAGGCCGCCGCCGCCCGGCAGGCCCGTGCTGAGGTCAAGAACCGCCTCAAGTACTCGCAGGGCAGCCTCTCCGAGGTGATCACGCAGGGTCAGCAGGACGAGACGATCGGCAAGCTCAAGGTCGTCTCGCTGCTCGAGTCCCTGCCCGGCGTGGGCAAGGTCAAGGCGCGCGCGATCATGTCCGACATCGGCATCTCCGAGACCCGGCGCGTGCGCGGCCTCGGCCCGCACCAGGTGGCCGAGCTCGTCAAGCGGTTCGGCTGAGATAGGGTCGCGCTGCGCCGCGGCCGGGACGATCCGGCCGTGCGCGGTGCGGTGGCCCGATCGCACCCCACTGCACGAGGAGCGCTGCCCCGCATGACGACGCCCGCCCGGCTGACCGTTCTCGCCGGACCGACCGCCGTCGGCAAGGGCACCGTGTCCGCGGACGTGCGGGCGCGCTACCCGCAGGTGTGGCTATCGGTGTCGGCGACGACGAGGTCGCCCCGGCCCGGCGAGGTCGACGGCGTGCACTACCACTTCGTCTCCACCGCGGAGTTCGACCGCATGGCCGCGGACGGTGAGCTGCTGGAGTGGGCGGTGGTGCACGGTCGCAACCGCTACGGGACGCCGCGCGGGCCGGTCGAGCAGCGCCTCGCTGCCGGTCAGCACGCGCTGCTCGAGATCGACCTGCAGGGTGCCCGTCAGGTGCGGGAGACCATGCCGGACGCGCACTTCGTGTTCCTCGCGCCGCCGTCGTTCGACGAGCTGGTCCGCCGCCTCGTCGGGCGCGGCACCGAGGACGCGGAGGAGCGCGAGCGGCGGCTGGCGACCGCGCGCGTCGAGCTCGCGGCCGCGTCCGAGTTCGACCAGGTCATCGTGAACGACGACGTGCAGCGCGCCACCGACGAGCTCGTCGCGGCGATGGGCGTCGTCGCCGGGTGACCCACGTCGCACGCGGCGCCGATCCCGGTCGCGCGTCCGGCGCCGGATCGCGCGCGCCGCACAGGTAGACTGCCCGTCAGTCAGACGAACGCCCGTTCGCACCCCACCCTTCGACCGGAGGTCCTTCCGTGTCCGGAACCGTCGCCGCCCCCACGGGCATCACCGACCCGCCCATCGACCAGCTGCTCGAGCGTGCGGACTCCAAGTACGCCCTGGTGCTGTACTCGGCCAAGCGCGCGCGTCAGATCAACGCGTACTACTCGCAGCTCAACGAGGGCCTGCTCGAGTACGTCGGCCCGCTCGTCGAGACGCGTCCGCAGGAGAAGCCGCTCTCGATCGCGATGCGCGAGATCGACCGCGGCCTGCTGACCTCCGAGGCCGTCGCGGAGGCCTGAGCCTCCCGGCTCTGCTGAACCGACGCGGCACCGACCAGACGAGGGCGACCGGCGTGCACATCGTCCTGGGCGTGAGCGGCGGGATCGCCGCGTACAAGGCGGTGCTGCTGCTGCGCCTGCTGCGTGAGGCGGGGCACGACGTGCGCGTCGTACCCACCCGCGCGGCGCTCGAGTTCGTCGGCCGCCCGACCTGGGAGGCGCTGTCCGGGCAGCCCGTCACGACGGACGTGTTCGAGGACGTGGACCAGGTCGCGCACGTCGCGATCGGCCGGCGGGCAGACCTCGTCGTCGTCGCACCCGCGACCGCCGACCTGCTCGCGCGCGCCGCCGCGGGCCGGGCGGACGACCTGCTCACCGCCACCCTCCTGGTCACCCGCGCTCCCGTGCTGCTCGCGCCCGCGATGCACACCGAGATGTGGGAGCACCCGGCGACGGTCGCCAACGTCGCGACGCTGCGGGCGCGCGGCGTGCACGTGCTCGACCCCGCGTCGGGCCGCCTGACGGGTGCGGACACGGGCCCCGGTCGGCTGCCCGAGCCGGACGAGATCGCGCGCGCCGCGCTCGCGCTCGTGCAGCCCGTGCGCGAGCAGGACCTGGCCGGCCGGCACGTCGTCGTGTCCGCCGGGGGCACGCGTGAACCCCTCGACCCCGTGCGCTACCTGGGCAACCGGTCGTCGGGCAGGCAGGGCGTGGCGCTGGCCGCCGCCGCGCTCGAGCGCGGCGCGCGCGTGACGCTCGTGGGCGCGAACCTGTCCGTGGCGGCCCCTCCGGGTGCCGACCTCGTCGCGGTCGGCACGGCGGCCGAGCTGCGTGACGCCGTGCGCGCCGCGGGCAAGGACGCGGACGTGGTCGTCATGGCCGCGGCCGTGGCGGACTACCGGCCCGTGAGCCCGGCGGACGCGAAGATCAAGAAGCAGCCCGGTGGTCCGGTGCCCACGATCACGCTCGTGGAGACCGTGGACGTGCTGGCCGAGATCGCGCACGAGCGCCTGCGCGCAGGTCAGGTCGTCGTCGGGTTCGCGGCCGAGACCGGTGACGACGAGGGCAGCGTGCTGGAGCACGGCCGCGCCAAGGCCCGGCGCAAGGGCGCCGACCTCCTCGTCGTGAACGCGGTGGGCGACGGTCTCGGGTTCGGGACGGCCGACAACGACGTGACGATCCTCGACGCGAGCGGCCGGACCGTCGCTGCGGCCCGCGGCAGCAAGGCCGACGTCGCGCATGCGGTCTGGGACGCGGTCCGGGCGCTGGGCTGACGTCCCGCGCGGTCGGTGCGCACGACTACCCTGGGCCCATGAGCTCCCCGATGCGCCTGTTCACGTCCGAGTCGGTGACGGAAGGCCATCCGGACAAGATCTGCGACCAGATCTCCGACGCGATCCTCGACGCGATCCTCGACCAGGACCCCGGCGCGCGCGTCGCGGTGGAGACCATGGTCACCACGGGCCTGGTGCACGTCGCGGGCGAGGTGTCGACCGAGGCGTACGTGGAGATCCCGGCGATCATCCGCCAGGTGGTGCGCGAGATCGGCTACACGTCCTCGCACATCGGCTTCGACGGCGAGTCCTGCGGCGTGTCGGTGTCGATCGGCCAGCAGTCGCCCGACATCGCGATGGGCGTCGACAAGTCGCTCGAGCTGCGGCAGGACGCGGAGGACCACGACGAGCTGGACGCGCAGGGCGCGGGTGACCAGGGCCTGATGTTCGGCTACGCGTCGGACGAGACGCCGTCGCTCATGCCGCTGCCGATCTGGCTCGCGCACCGGCTGGCCGAGCGCCTCGCGGCGGTCCGGCGCTCGGGCGAGGTGCCCGGCCTGCGCCCCGACGGCAAGACGCAGGTCACCATCCGCTACGAGGGTGACCGCCCGGTGGGGCTGGACGCGCTCGTGCTCTCGACGCAGCACGAGCCCGACCTCGCGCTCGAGACCGTGCTGCGGCCCGCGATCGTCGAGCACGTGATCGAGCCCGTGCTCGCGCAGGTCGACCTCGACGTCTCGTCGTACGACCTGTACGTCAACCCGACCGGCCAGTTCGTCGTCGGGGGCCCGCAGGGTGACGCCGGCCTGACCGGGCGCAAGATCATCGTCGACACGTACGGCGGCTACGCGCGGCACGGCGGTGGCGCGTTCTCGGGCAAGGACCCGTCGAAGGTGGACCGGTCGGCGGCCTACGCGACGCGCTGGGTCGCCAAGAACGTCGTCGCCGCGGGGCTCGCGCGCCGCTGCGAGGTGCAGGTGGCCTACGCCATCGGCAAGGCGCACCCGGTGGGCCTGTACGTCGAGACGTTCGGCACCGGTGTCGTCACGTACGACGTCCTCACGGACGCGATCCGGCAGGTCTTCGACCTGCGGCCCGCGGCGATCATCCGCCGCCTCGAGCTGCAGCGGCCGATCTACCGGCAGACCGCCGCCTACGGGCACTTCGGCCGGGAGCTGCCGGACTTCACGTGGGAGCGCACCGACCGGGTCGACGAGCTCCGCGCGGCGGTCCGCTGAGCGATCCCCGCGGGTGAGCCGCACCGGCGCCGTGCCGCGGTGTGGCCGCTCGATGGTGAGATGAGTGCCGTGGACCCGACGCCCGAGCAGCTGACGCTCGACGGCGTGCCCGCGCCGCGCGTACGCCGCCGCCCCAGGGCGGTCGGGGTCACGGTCGCCGAGGAGCTCCCGGTCGCGCGCGTGTGCATCGACCTGTCACCGGCCCACCTGGACCGCGCGTTCGAGTACCTGGTGCCCGCGGCCATGGCGGACGACGCCCGGCCGGGCACGCGCGTCAAGGTGCGGTTCGGGGGACAGGACGTCGACGGCTGGGTGCTCGAGCGCGTCGAGGAGGCGGACCACGACGGTCCGCTGGTCCCGCTGCGGCGTGTCGTGTCCGGCGAGCAGGTGCTCACGCCCGCCGTGGCCCGCCTGGCCCGCGCGGTCGCCGACCGGTGGGCGGGCACGCTCGCGGACGTCCTGCGCCTCGCGGTGCCGCCGCGCCACGCGCGCGTCGAGGCCGAGCCCGTGGGCGAGCCGGCCCCGGTTCCACCGCCCGACCCGGCGGCGACGGCATGGGCCGACCACCGAGGCGGTCCGGCGTTCCTGCAGCACGTGACCGCGGGCGGGGCGCCGCGCGCGGTGTGGACCGCGCTGCCCGGCGGACCGGGGCAGCGGTGGCCTGACGCGGTCGCGCAGGCGGTCGCGGCGTGCGTGCTGGGCGGGCGCGGCGCGCTCGTCGTGGCGCCGGACGCGCGCGACGTCGAGCGCGTGCTCGCGGCGCTCGAGTCGGCCGGTGTCCCGCGCTGGGTCCCCGGACAGCGCGGTGGGGTGGTGCGCCTGACGGCCGACGACGGTCCGGCACCGCGGTACCGCGCATTCCTGGCCGTCTCCCGGGGCCTGGCCGACGTGGTGGTGGGGACGCGCGCGGCGGCGTTCGCGCCCGTGCGCGACCTCGGCCTGGTGGTCTGCTGGGACGACGGCGACGCGCTGCACGCCGAGCCCCGCGCGCCGTACCCGCACGTGCGCGACGTGCTCGCGCTGCGCTCGGACCTCGAGTCGGCGGCGCTGCTGGTGGGTGGGCACGGCCGCACGGTCGAGGCGCAGGCCTGGGTCGCGACCGGGTGGGCGCACGACGTCAGTGCCGACCGCCCGCGGCTGCGGGCGCGCACGCCACGCGTGCAGGCCCTCACGTCGAGCGAGCTCGCGCGCGAGGGCCCGGCCGCGGCAGCACGCCTGCCCACACCCGCGTGGCGCACGATCCGCGACCGGTTGGCCGATGGCCCCGTGCTGGTGCAGACACCCCGTGCGGGGTACGTGCCCGCGGTCGCGTGCGGGCGGTGTCGCGCGGCGGCACGCTGCCCCGCGTGCCACGGCCCGCTCGGCCTCGCGCGGGCCGACGGGTCACCCACGTGCGGGTGGTGCGGCCGCATGGCGACCGACTGGCGGTGCGACGAGTGCGGTGCGGCCACGCTGCGCTCGGTCCGGGTGGGCTCCGAGCGGACCGCGGAGGAGCTGGGTCGGGCGTTCCCGAGCGTCCCGGTGGTGGTCTCGGGCGCACGTGCCGCGGCGGGCGTGGTCGCCGAGATCAAGGACCGTCCCGCGCTGGTCGTCGCGACGCCGGGGGCCGAGCCGGTCGCGCCGTCGGGCTACGCGGCCGCGGTGCTGCTGGACGCGGCGGTGGCGACCGCCGGGTCCGCGATGGGTCTGCTCCCGGAGGCGCTGCGCCGCTGGCTCGCGGCCGCCGCTCTCGTGCGGCCGTCCCGGGACGGAGGAGTGGTGCTCCTGGTCGGCGACGCCGAACCGCGCGTCACCCAGGCGCTCGTGCGCTGGGACCCGGTCGCGCTCGCGCAGCGGGAGCTCGACGAGCGTGCCGACCTGGGTCTGCCTCCCGCGGTGCGGATGGCCTCGGTCACGGGTACGCGCGACGCGGTGGAGGCCGTCGTGCGCCGGGTGAGCGCGCCCGGGCTCGACGTGCTCGGCCCCGTGCCCGTCCCCGGTGCCGAGCGCGGCGCGTTCGAGCCCGACGTCCGCGCGCTGCTCCGGGTGCCGCGCGCGGCGGGCGGTGCGCTGGCCACGTCGCTCGGGGCGTCGGTCGCGGTGCGTTCCGCCAAGCGCGAGGGCGGCACGGCGCGCGTGCAGCTGGACCCCGCGGACCTCGCATGAGCGTGCGTGCCGCGCGTGATGACGCGCCGCGCGCGGTCCTGCTCGACCTGGGCGACGTGCTGGTGGGCTGGGACCCCTTCGGTCCGTACGCCGGTCGCATGGCGCGTGCGGACGTCGAGGCGATGTTCGCGCAGGTCGGCTTCGCCACGCTCAACCGCCGGGCGGACGGCGGCACGCCGTGGGCGGACCTGGTCGCCGAGGTCGCCGTCGCGGCTCCGCAGCACGCCCGGGCGCTGGAGCTGTACCCGCGCCACTTCGCCGACTCGCTCACGGGTCCGGTGCCCGGGTCGGCCGAGCTCGTCGCCGAGCTGCACGCGGCGGGCGTCGCGCTGTACGGCCTGACCAACTGGTCCGCCGAGCACTTCGCGTGCGCGCAGCCCGCGGCGCCGGCGATCGGCCTGCTGCGGGGCGTGCTCGTCTCGGGAGAGGTGGGGATGCTCAAGCCCGATCCGGCGTTCTTCCGCCTGGCGATCGAGCGGTTCGGGCTCGAGCCGGCGCGCACGGTGTTCGTCGACGACAGCCCCGAGAACGTCGCGGGCGCCGCCGCGGTCGGTCTCGACGCGGTGCCGTTCACCGGGGCCGACGAGCTGCGCCGGCAGCTGTGCGCGCGCGGCCTGCCCGTCCGCGACGTCACCGCCTGACCGGACGCCGCGGCGCCCGGCCCCTCCCGGCGCTCGTAGGATCGGGCCCATGCGCCTGTTGTTCGCCGGAACGCCCCTGCCCGCGCTGGCGAGCCTCGACGCCCTGATCGCCTCGCGGCACGAGGTGGTCGCGGTCCTCACCCGCCCGGACGCGCGCGCCGGCCGCGGCCGCACGCTGGTCCCGAGCCCGGTGCGCGCGCGTGCCGAGGAGGCCGGCATCCCGGTGCTGACCCCCGCGACGCTGCGCGACGACGCCGTGGTGGACCAGATCCGCGCGCTGGGCGTCGACGCCGCGCCCGTGGTCGCGTACGGCAACCTGGTGCCGCCCGCGCTGCTGGACGCACCCCCGCACGGCTGGGTGAACCTGCACTTCTCGGTGCTGCCGGCCTGGCGTGGTGCCGCGCCCGTGCAGCACGCGATCATGGCGGGCGACGAGGTCACGGGCGCGACGACGTTCAGGCTCGAACGCGGTCTGGACACGGGTCCCGTGCTCGGGATGCTGACCGAGACGATCCGGCCGAGGGACACCGCGGGCGACTTGCTGGACCGGCTCGCGGTCGCGGGTGCCACGCTCCTGGTCCGCACGCTCGACGCGCTCGAGGACGGCGTGCTGCAGCCCGTCGCGCAGCCGACGGACGGCGTGAGCCACGCCCCCAAGATCGAGTCCGACGACGCGCGCGTGCGCTGGGCCCATCCCGCGCACGTCGTCGACCGCCGCATTCGCGCCTGCACGCCCGCGCCCGGCGCGTGGACGACGCTGCCCGACGGCGCACGGCTGGGTGTGGGCCCCGTGGTGCCGGTGGCCGAGGCGGACGACCTCGCGCCCGGGCAGGTGCGCGTGGGCAGGCGAGACGTTCTCGTCGGGACAGGCGGTCAGGCGGTGCGGCTGGGAGACGTGACACCCGCGGGCAAGCGGGCGATGGCGGCGGCCGACTGGGCCCGGGGTGCGCGCCTGGGCGACGACGTGCTGCTCGGGGCCGGGGCGTGAGCGGCGAGCAGCGCACGCCGGCCGGCGGCGACCGCGCGCGCGGAGCACGGCAGGGCGGCGGACCGCGTCAGGGCGGCGGCGGTGAGCGACGCGACGCACAGGGACGGCAGCGCGGTGCGGCGCGCGCGCAGGGCCGGACGCAGCGCTCGGCGCAGGCGCCGTCGCAGCGCGCCCGCGCGGCCGACCCCGCGCGGGCCGTCGCGTTCGACGTGCTGCGGGCCGTGGACGCGAGCGACTCCTACGCCAACCTGGTGCTGCCCCCGCTGCTGCGCGAGCGCGGGATCCACGGCCGCGACGCGGGGTTCGCGACCGAGCTGACCTACGGCACGCTGCGGCTGCGCGGCCGCTACGACGCGGTGGTCGAGCAGGCCGCGGGTCGCCCCGTCACGGCGATCGACCCGCCCGTGCTGGACCTGCTGCGCCTCGGCGCGCACCAGCTGCTCGGCATGCGCGTGCCCGCGCACGCCGCCGTCTCGCAGACGGTTGGGCTCGCGCGTGACCGTGCCGGCGCCGGCGCGTCCCAGTTCGTGAACGCGGTGCTCCGCGCGGTCGCACGCGAGGACCTCGACGCGTGGCTCGCGCTGATCGGTGACGCGGTCGATCCCGCGGGCGACGACGCGGTCGCGCGGCTCGCGGCCGTGCACAGCCACCCCGCGTGGGTGGTCCGGGCGATGCGGGAGGCGCTCGTGGGCGACGCGCGCGAGTCCGACGACGTCGCCGCGCTCCTGGCGGCCGACAACGAGGCGCCCCGGGTGGCGCTCGTCGCCCGGCCCGGTGTCCTGGAGGTGGACGACCTGCTGGTCCAGTCCGGACCGGACGCGCGCCGGGGCGCGGTCTCGCCGTACGCGGTCCTCCCGGGCGGGGGTGACCCGGCGGCCGTGGAGGCGGTGCGCACCGGACGGGCGGGTGTCCAGGACGAGGGCAGCCAGCTGGTGGCGCTCGCGCTCACGGCGGCGCCGCTCGACGGGCCCGACGAGCGCTGGCTCGACCTGTGCGCGGGACCGGGCGGCAAGGCGGCGCTCCTCGCGGCCGTGGCCGCCGGGCGCGGCGCGCGCCTGGTGGCCAACGAGGTGCAGCCGCACCGCGCGCGGCTCGTTCAGCAGTCGCTGCGCGCCGTGCCGGCCGCCGCGGTCGAGGAGGTGCGCACGGGTGACGGCCGCGCGGTCGGGGAGCTTGAGCCGGCGTCCTACGACCGCGTCATGGTCGACGCGCCGTGCACGGGTCTGGGCGCGTTGCGCCGACGCCCCGAGTCGCGCTGGCGCCGGACGCCCGCGGACCTCATGGGCCTGGCCGCGCTGCAGCGCGAGCTGCTCGTCTCGGCGCTGCACGCGGTCCGTCCGGGTGGCGTGGTCGCGTACGTGACGTGCTCGCCCCACCTGGCCGAGACCCGTCTCGTCGTGACGGACGCGCTGCGTGCGGCCGCGAAGGCGGGTGTCACGGCCGAGCAGGTCGACGCGCGTGCCGTGGTGCGTCACGTCGCGGCCGGACCGCTCGACCTGGCCGGTGACCGACTCGACATCCAGCTGTGGCCGCACGTGCACGGCACCGACGCGATGCACCTGTCGCTGCTGCGCCGACGCTGAGCCGCGGCCCGTGGTGCGCATGGCTAGGCTGACCGCGTGGCCGTGAAGATCGCCCCCAGCATCCTGTCCGCCGACTTCGTCAACCTCGAGCGTGAGCTCGGCCGCATCGCGAACGCCGACCTGGTGCACGTGGACGTCATGGACAACCACTTCGTGCCGAACCTCACGCTCGGGCTCCCCGTGGTCGAGCGGATCGCACAGGTCTCGCCCGTGCCGCTCGACGTGCACCTCATGATCGACGACGCCGACCGGTGGGCGCCGGCGTTCGCGCGCGCAGGGGCCGCCTCCGTGACGTTCCACGCCGAGGCGACGCAGGCGCCCGTGCGGCTCGCGCGCGAGCTGCGGGAGCTGGGGGTGCGGGCGGGCGTGGCGCTGCGGCCCGCGTCACCCGTCGAGCCGTTCCTCGACCTGCTGCCCGAGCTGGACATGGTGCTGGTCATGACGGTCGAGCCCGGCTTCGGCGGTCAGGCCTTCATCGAGGGCATGCTCGCCAAGATCCGCCGCACGCGCGACGCGATCACCGCGGCCGGCACGGGTACATGGCTGCAGGTGGACGGCGGGATCTCGCAGTCCACGATCGCGCGCGTCGCGCAGGCGGGCGCCGACGTGTTCGTCGCCGGGTCCGCGGTGTACGGCGCGGACGACCCGGCCGCGCAGATCGAGGCGCTGCGGGCGGCGGCGTCCACCACCTGGGCGTGACGCCGCGGCCGGACCTGCCGGCCGATCGTGCGCGCGGGTGTGGCATCATCGGAAGCGGATCGCGGCGTTCGTCGAGGTCCGAGTACACGTGCTCCGGGGTCGGTGAAAGTCCGAGCCGGCGGTGACAGTCCGCGACCCGTGCGGCCGACGAGAGATCGTCGGCCACGCGGTTGACCTGGTGGAACTCCAGGACCGACGGTGAAAGTCCGGATGGGAGGAAGTACGTGGCGGCGCGCACCCGGTGGGTGCGGGCCGTTGACGCGTGGTGTCGTCCCGCGCACCCCCGGAGCCCGTCGTGGGCCGGGAGGTGGACGTGACCAGCACGACGAACGGCGCCGTCGCGCCGCACGTGCGTGACGACGAGCTCGACGCGATGCGTCGTGCGCTCCACCTGGCGGCGCGCGGACCGGCTGTCGACCCCAACCCGCGCGTCGGGTGCGTGCTGCTGCGCGACGGCACGACGATCGGCGAGGGTTGGCACGCCGGGGCGGGCACCGCGCACGCCGAGGTCGTCGCGCTGGCGGACGCACGCGCGCGCGGGCACGAGGTGCGCGGCGCGACCGCGGTGGTGACGCTCGAGCCGTGCGCGCACACCGGCCGGACCGGGCCGTGCGCCCGTGCGCTGCTCGACGCCGGCGTGGCCCGCGTCGTGATCGCGGTGGCGGACCCGAACCCGGGCGCGGCGGGCGGTGCGGACGTGCTGCGCGCCGCGGGTGTGCCGGTCGTCACGGACGTGCTGGCGGACGAGGGCCGCGCGGTGCTGGGCGCATGGCTGCCCGCGGTCCGCCGCGGCCGGCCGTTCGTCACGCTCAAGACCGCCACGACGCTCGACGGCCGCGTCGCGGCGGCGGACGGCAGCAGCCGGTGGATCACGTCCCCGGTCGCGCGCCGGCACGCGCACGAGCTGCGCGCCGAGGTCGACGCGATCGTGGTCGGCACGGGCACCGCGCTGCGTGACGACCCGTCGCTGACGGCCCGCACCGCGGCCGGTGACCTCGCCGGTCACCAGCCGCTGCGGGTGGTCGTCGGGCACCGTGACGTGCCCCCGGACGCGCGCCTGCGCGGGCCGGGCGGTGAGCTGGTGACCGTCCGGACGCACGACCCGGCGCAGGTCCTCGCCGCGCTCGAGGCCCGCGGCGTGCGGCATGCGCTGGTCGAGGGCGGCGCGACGCTCGCGGCGGCGTTCCTGCGGGCGGGACTGGTCGACGAGGTGCACGCGTACGTCGCACCCGTGCTGCTCGGCTCGGGTCCGGCCGCGGTGGCCGACCTGGGCGTCACCACCATCGCCGACGCCGTGCGGCTCGAGCCCGTGAGCGTGCTGCCGCTCGGGCCCGACGTCCTCGTCGTCGCCACACCCGTGCGGGAGGCCTGATGTTCACCGGGATCGTCGAGGAGCTGGGGTCGGTCGTGGCCGTCGAGGACCGCGGCCTGGACGCGCGTGTGCGCGTGCGCGGTCCGCTCGTCACCTCCGACGCGCACCTGGGCGACTCGATCGCGGTGGACGGCGTGTGCCTCACGGTGGCCGAGCTGCCGGGCGACGGGACGTTCGCGGCCGACGTGATGCCCGAGTCGCTGCGCCGGACGGCCCTGGGCGCGTTGCGGGCCGGGGTCCCGGTCAACCTCGAACGTGCGCTGGCCGTGGGTGGCCGGTACGGCGGGCACGTTGTGCAGGGGCACGTCGACGGCGTGGGGACGATCCTGCGGCGCACGCCGGGGGAGCGCTGGGACGAGGTCGAGATCGGCCTGCCGGCCACGCTCGCGCGGTACGTCGCCGAGAAGGGCGCGATCGCCGTCTCGGGCGTGTCGCTCACGGTGACGCACGTGAGCGACGACGCGTTCGGCGTCTCGCTCATCCCGACGACGCTCGCGCACACGACGCTCGGCGGCCTCGTCGTCGGCGACGCGGTGAACCTGGAGGTGGACGTGCTGGCCAAGTACGCGGAGCGGCTGCTCGGGGCGGTGGCGCGGTGACGGACGTCGTGACCGGGACGGTCGAGGAGGCGCTCGAGGCGCTGCGCGCGGGCCGGCCCGTGCTGGTCGCCGACTCGCCGGACCGGGAGAACGAGGCCGACGTCATCCTCGCGGCGCAGTCCGCGACGCCGGAGTGGGTCGCCTGGACCATCCGGCACTCGTCGGGCTACCTGTGCGCGCCCATGCCCGCCGCGCGGGCCGACGCGCTCGACCTGCCGCTCATGGTGCCGCACAGCCAGGACCCGCGGCGCACCGCGTACACGGTGACGGTGGACGCCGCGACGGGCGTGACCACCGGCATCTCCGCGGCCGACCGGGCGCGCACGTTGCGGGTGCTCGCCGACCCGGCGAGCGGTCGGGGCGACCTCATCCGCCCCGGTCACGTGCTGCCGCTGCGCGCGGTGCCGGGCGGCGTGCTGCACCGCGCGGGGCACACCGAGGCCGCGGTGGACCTGTGCCGGCTGGCCGGGCTCGAGCCCGTGGGCGCGATCGCCGAGCTGGTGGACGACGCGGGCACGATGACGCGGCTGCCGCAGGCGGCGGCGCTCGCCCGCGCCGAGGGTCTGGTGCTCCTGACGATCGAGGACCTGATCGCCTGGCGGCGCGCGCACGGTGACGACGTGGTGGCCGACCCGGCCGCGGCGCCCGTCGCGCGTCGCGTGCACGCGACCGACACCGCGTGGCTGCCCACGCGGCACGGCGACTTCCGCCTGCACGGCTACCGCGACCTGCGCACGGGCGACGAGCACGTGGCGCTGGTCGCGGCGGGCGGGCTCGCACCCGAACCGCTGGTCCGCGTGCACTCGGAGTGCCTCACGGGCGACGCGTTCGGCTCGGCACGCTGCGACTGCGGCCCGCAGCTGGACGAGGCGCTGCGGCTGGCCGCGCTCGAGGGCGGCGCGGTGGTGTACCTGCGCGGGCACGAGGGCCGGGGCATCGGGCTGCTCGCGAAGGTCGCCGCGTACGCGCTGCAGGACGCGGGCCGTGACACCGTCGAGGCGAACCTCGACCTGGGGTGGCCCGCCGACCGCCGTGAGTACGGCGCCGCTGCCGCGATGCTCGCCGACCTGGGTGCCCGGCGCGTGCGCCTGCTCACCAACAACCCGGCGAAGGCCGCGGGCCTGCGGGCGCACGGCATCGACGTGGCCGAGGTCCGCCGCATCGAGGTGGGGCGCACGCCGCACAACGAGGCCTACCTGACGACGAAGGCCCGGTCCATGGGCCACGACCTGACAGTCACGATCACGACCACCACCGTGGAGGAGAGCGCATGAGCGGCGCCGGAGCACCTGACCTGACCGTCGACGGGACCGGCCTGCGGGTCGTCGTCATCGCGTCCTCGTGGCACCAGGTCGTCATGGACGGCCTGCTCGACGGCGCGCGCCGCGCGCTGGCCGACGCGGGTGTCGAGGACGTCACGGAGATCCGCGTGCCGGGGGCGTTCGAGCTGCCGGTCGCGGCGGCCGTCGCGGCGCGCACGGGCGTGGACGCGGTCGTCGCGCTCGGCGTCGTGATCCGTGGGGCGACGCCGCACTTCGAGTACGTGTGCTCGGGCGCGACGCTGGGGCTCACCGACGTGGCGGTGAGCACGGGCGTCCCGGTGGGCTTCGGCGTGCTCACGTGCGACGGCGAGCAGCAGGCGCTCGACCGCGCAGGCCTGCCCGACTCGGTCGAGGACAAGGGCTACGAGGCCGCGCAGGCCGCGGTCGCCACCGTCGTCGCGCTGCGGCCGCTGGTGGGCGCGTGACCGGTCCGCTGGCATGGCTGTTCGACGCGAGCCTGACGATCGGCGGCCACGAGATCCTGTGGCGCGAGATCGTCGGCAACGTGTTCGGCCTGGCGTCCGCGGTCGGTGGGCTGCGCCGGCGCGTGTGGGCGTGGCCCGTGGGGATCGTCGGGAACGTGCTGCTGTTCACCGTCTTCCTGGGCGCGGTGTTCGACACGCCTCAGCACCGCGACCTGTACGGGCAGGCGGGCCGGCAGGTGTTCTTCGTGGTGGTGTCGGTGTACGGCTGGATGCGCTGGCGGCAGACGCGGCGCGCCGGGCGCGAGGCCGGGATCGCGGACGCGCCCGCGGTGCAGCCGCGCTGGGCGGGCCGCTCGGGCTGGGTCCTCATCGCGACGACGGCGGTCGTCGGCACCGTGGGCTTCGCGTGGGTCTTCGACCGGCTCGGGTCCTGGGGTCCGTGGGCCGACGCGTGGATCTTCACGGGGTCGTTGCTCGCGACGTACGGCATGGCGCGCGGCTGGATCGAGTTCTGGCTGATCTGGATCGCGGTCGACGTGGTCGGCGTGCCGCTGCTGCTGTCGGCCGGGTACTACCCGTCGGCCGTGCTCTACCTGGTCTACGCGGCGTTCGTGGCCTACGGCTTCGTCACGTGGTGGCGGCTGCGGGTCGCGGAGCTCGCCGCCGCCGGGGCCGCGGCCGTCCCAGCGACCGGGCCGCGGCCGTCACCGGTGGGGGCACCGTCTAGTCTTGGCCGACGTGAAGACGTTTGATGCGCTGTTCGCCGAGCTGTCCGCCAAGGCGGTGACGCGCCCCGCGGGGTCCGGCACCGTCGCCGAGCTGGACGCGGGCGTGCACGCCATCGGCAAGAAGGTCGTCGAGGAGGCCGCCGAGGTCTGGATGGCGGCCGAGCACGAGTCGGACGAGCGCACCGCCGAGGAGATCTCGCAGCTGCTCTACCACCTGCAGGTGCTCATGCTCGCGCGCGGGCTCACGCTCGACGACGTGTACGCCCACCTCTGAGCCCTGCCCCGCCCTGCCCCACGAACGCCGGTCGAAGGATCCCCCGTGCTGCGCATCGCCGTCCCCAACAAGGGCTCACTGTCCGAGCCCGCCGCCGAGATGCTGCGCGAGGCGGGCTACCGCCAGCGCCGCGACTCCCGTGAGCTGGTCCTGCCGGACCCGGACAACGACGTCGAGTTCTTCTTCCTGCGGCCGCGGGACATCGCGGTGTACGTCGGCGCGGGCACCGTGGACGTCGGAATCACGGGCCGCGACCTGCTGCTGGACTCGGAGTCGGCGGCGGTCGAGCACCTGCCGCTGGGCTTCGCGCGGTCCACGTTCCGGTTCGCGACGACCGCAGGCGCCATGACGGACATCGCCCAGATCGAGGGGCAGCGCGTCGCGACGTCGTACCCCGTGCTGGTGCGTCGGTCGCTGGCCGAGCGCGGCGTGACGCCGAGCGCGGTGGTGCGCCTCGACGGCGCGGTCGAGACCGCGATCCGGCTGGGCGTCGCCGACGTGATCGCGGACGTCGTCGAGACCGGTTCGACGCTGCGGGCCGCGGGCCTCGAGATCTTCGGCGAGCCGCTGCTGCGCTCGGAGGCGGTGCTCGCGCGGCGCGCGGACGTCGCGGCACCCGCCGGCCTCGAGGTGCTGACCCGCCGCCTGCAGGGCGTGCTCACGGCCCGGCAGTACGTGCTGATGGACTACGACGTGCCGCTGTCGCTGGTCGACGCCGCGGTGGCCGTGACGCCTGGTCTGGAGTCGCCCACCGTGTCGCCCCTGCACAACCGCGACTGGGCCGCCGTGCGGGCCATGGTGCGCCGTGACGAGACCAACCGCGTGATGGACCAGCTCTACGACCTGGGCGCCCGCGCGATCCTCGTCACCTCGATCCACGCGTGCCGGCTGTAGGTCCTGCCGTGGAGCCGTTCCGGCCGCACCTGGCACGCGTCTCGGCGTTCGCGCTGATCGCGCTCGTCACGCTCGCGACCGCGGCGCTGGTGGTGCTCATGCCGGACCTCACGGCCCTGGACCGCACGGGGTTCGTGCTGCTCGGCGCGCTCGTCGTGTGGTTCTGCTGGCGCCAGGCGTCGGTGGCCGCGCTGCCCGACGAGGACGGGCTCACGGTCCGGAACCTGCTGGTCACGACGCGCGTCAGCTGGGCGCAGATCGTCTCGGTCCGGTTCGGCGACCGGCCGTGGGTGCAGCTGGACCTGGCCGACGGCGACACGCTCGCCGTCATGGGTGTGCAGCGCGCGGACGGCGAGCGTGCGCAGGTCCAGGCGCGCCGGCTCGCGACCCTGCACGCCGAGCGGACGCGGACGCCGACCGACGACTGACCCGCCCGACCGATCCGCCCGACTGACCCGCCCGACTGACCCGCCGCGCCGCGTCAGCGCGCGTGGAGCAGCGCCGCGCCGTGGATGCCGGAGGCCGCCGCCGTGAGGAACGCGGCCGCGTCCTGGTCCAGCCCGCGGCCCATGGTCGACAGCCGCACGGGGCTCGCCCCGAGTGCCGTGCGCACGTCGGCCCCGACCGGGGTCTCGACGAGGCGGTGCCGACCGTGCGGCTCGACCAGCGCGGCCGCCTGGGTGCGCACGCGCGTGCCCAGGGCGGTGAGCTCGGCGTCGTCGGGGTCGAACAGCGGGACGACGACGTCCGCGGGCAGCAGCGCGACCCGGCCGTACGTGGTCAGCGAGTGGTGCGAGATGCCGAGGTGCCGCTCGCGCGGGTCGGCGCCCGAGACGCGCAGGGACGCGACGGGCCGCCCGCCGAGCACCGCGGCGGCGTTGACGGCCTCGCCCGCCGCGACGCCGGAGAAGCCCCACCGCGTCCCGGTGCCCAGGTTGCCGGGCCCCTGCACGACGACCGCGAGGTCGGCGTCGAGCACGTGCCGTGCCGCCAGCAGGGCGGTGTGCACCGAGACGGCCTCGAGGTCACCGCCGAACGCCTGGCCGGCGGTCACCACGGCGTCGAGCCAGCCCGCCGCACGCAGGCCCGCAGCCGCACGGGAGAACCACGCGGGCAGCGCGCCGCCGTCGGTCATGACGTAGACGACGCGGGGCACGGGCCGGCCGGACCGGGCCGCCTCGAGGCGGGCCCCGACGAGGATCGCGGGCAGCGCGGAGTGCAGGTCGGCGACGACCACGGGCATGCCGTCGAGGTCGTCGGCGTCGCGCATCACGTCGTGGTGCTCCGACTCCTGGTCGTCGACCCCCAGGACCATGGCCTGCAGCGGCGTGTAGCGCGCCTTGACCAGGTGCCCGACGGTGGGCGGCGGGTCCGCCGGGACGCCGTCGCCGGGCGCGACGACGAGTGCGTACCCGCCCGTGCCGAGGCCGCGGGACAGCGCCGAGACGTTGAGCAGCACGCGCCGGCCGACGGCCAGGTCGCCGACCAGCCGCGGGTAGGCCAGGGCCTTGACGCGCGCGGGCAGGGACGGGTCCGACCACGGGTTGTCGAGGGCCACCGTGAGCTCGACCGCCCCCGGCCACGACGTCCCGACCTGCTCCACGACACCCGCACGCCACGTGATCACCGCTCCACGCTACCGGCCCACTACGGTGGTCCCGATGGCCACGCAGATCGACCCCGCGGAGCGCCTGCTCAACCTGCTCATCGCGCTCGTCAACACGCACGGGCGCATGACCAAGGAGCAGGTGCGCACGTCCGTCGCCGGCTACGCCGACGCGCCGTCGGACGAGGCGTTCGAGCGGATGTTCGAGCGGGACAAGGACACGTTGCGCGAGCTCGGCATCCCGCTGGTGACCGTCACGAACGCGGGCCACGGCGACGACTTCGGCTACCGCGTGGACCTGGACGCCTACGCGCTGCCCGCGATCGACCTCACGTCGGCCGAGCTGGGCGTGCTGACGCTCGCGGCCCAGACCTGGCAGGACCGCACGATGCGCGGCGACACCGCGCGCGCGCTGACGAAGCTGCGCGCCGTGGGTCAGGCCCCGGGCGCCAGCGAGCTCGTGACCGGCCTCGCGCCGCGCGTGCGGTCGGGCGGGACGGTGTTCGCGCCGCTGCTCGACGCCGCGCAGGCGCGTCAGGTGGTGCGGATCACGTACCGCGCGGCGAACACCGGCGAGGTCCGCCAGCGCCGGGTCGAGCCGTGGCAGCTGATCGCGCGGCGCGGCGGCTGGGTGCTCATCGGCTGGGACCAGGACCGCGCGGCGCCGCGGTCGTTCCGCCTGAGCCGGATCGAGGGGAGCGTGCGCACGCTCGGCGAGCCGGGCGCGTTCCCCCCGCCCGCACCCGAGCAGGTCGAGCGCGCCATGGCCGCGTGGCGCGACGGACCGTCCCGCATCGCGACGCTCGCGCTCCTGCCCGAACGCGCGGAGGCGACGCGCGTGCGTGCGGTCGAGGCGCCACCGGACGCCCGGGACTGGGCGTCGGACCCGGTCGCGGGGCCGCTCGTCGCGGGCCGCGACGTGGTGCACGTCGTCTACCGCAGCGAGTGGGAGCTGGCCGAGGAGCTCGTGGGCTACGGCGACGCGGTGCTGGTGCTCGACCCGCCCGAGGTGCGCGACCACGTGCTCGCGCTGCTCACGCAGGCGGTCGCGCTCGCACCCGACGACGAGCGGGGGGAGCGCCGTGGCTGAGCGGGCGAGCGACCGGGTGGTGCGGCTGCTGGGCATGGTCGCGTTCCTGGACCGGCACGAGGACGCGTCCGTCGAGGAGCTCGCGCGGCAGTTCGGCGTGACCAGCGACCAGGTCATGGCCGACATCGACACGCTGTGGGTGAGCGGTACGCCCGGCTACCTGCCGTACGACCTCATCGACTTCGACTTCTCGTCCTACGAGCGCGGCGTGGTGCGCCTGACCGAGTCACGCAACATGACGCGACCCCTGCGGCTGAGCGCACGTGAGGGGGTCGCGCTCGTCGCGGCGCTGCGCGCGCTGGACGCCGGGCTCGCGGGTGCGCTGGACGACGAGCGCGCGGCCGTGGTCCGCTCGGCGCTCGGCAAGCTCACGGCGGCCGTCGGCGACGCCGCGGGCACGGTCGACGTGACGCTCACGCTGGCCGCGGCGCCGGCGGTCGCGGCCGCGCTGGCGGCGGCGCTGCGGGACGGGCGGCGCCTGCACCTGAGGTACGTCAACGCGGCCGACGTCGCCTCGGAGCGTGACGTGGACCCGATCCGGCTGGTCACGGACACGGATCGCTCGTACCTGCTCGGGTGGTGCCATGCCGTGGGTGGCGAGCGCCTCTTCCGCGTGGACCGCATCCTGGCGGCGCACGTGCTCGACGAGCCCGCCGAGCAGCACGGCGCCACGGGGGCGGGGGAGTTCGCGCCCGGCGACGACGGCGAGCTCGTCACGCTGCACCTGACGAGCCGCGCGCGCTGGATCGCGGAGTCCACGCCCGTGCAGGCCGTGCGCAACCACGACGACGGCTCGTTCGAGGTCGACCTGCGCGTCGTGAGCCCCGCGTGGCTGCGGCACCTGGTGCTCCAGGCGGCGCACGACGTGCTCGAGGTGCGACCCGCGGCGGTCGCGGCGGACGTGGCCCGCACCGCACGGGCCGCGCTGGCGGCGTACGGCCCGCTCGCGGCCCGCACGGCCGAGGACTCCTGATGTGGTTCGCGATCTGGTCCGTGCTCGTCGTCGGGACGCTCGTCGGGGCGTTCTTCCTGGGCCGCCGGCTCTGGCGGTCGAGCCTCGCGCTCGGGCGTGAGCTCGCGCGCGCCGGTGGCGTGCTCGCCGAGCTGGGCGAGCGCGTCGACGCGCTGCAGGACCAGCTCGCGCAGCAGCGTCCCGACGTCGGTCCCACCGTGTTCGCGGACCGCGACGTCCTGCGCGGCGAGCGGCGACGCCTGCAGGAGGAGGCTGCCGCGCGGCGCGCCGCGCGGGCCGAGCAGCACGCGTCGACCGCGCGCGGGTGGCGGCGGTACTGGACGTGACCCGGGTGCCGGGGCGCCGATGACGGGACGCCGCGTGCGTCGGTCTAGGATCGGGCGACCCGTCTTCGAGAAGAGGCCGACATGAGAGTTCAGTTCTGGCACATCGTCGTGCTGGTCGTCGTGGTCGTGCTGCTGTTCGGCGCGAACCGGCTGCCCGATCTCGCTCGCAGCGTGGGACAGTCGATGAAGATCTTCAAGAACGAGGTCAAGGACCTGCGCGACGACGACAAGCCCGCCGCACGCGCGGCGGACCAGACCCCGCAGGACCGCCCGGACGGCGGCACCGGCACGTCCGCCTGACCGCGCATGGCAGTCAAGAGCCGCCGAGGCGCTGACCCCGGGGGCAGGATGCCGCTGCGGGCACACCTGCTCGAGCTGCGCAAGCGCCTGTTCCTGGCCGCCGTCGGCCTGGTGCTGGGCGCGGTGCTCGGGTGGTTCTTGTACGAGCCGGTGTTCGAGCTGCTCCAGCAGCCGCTGCTCGACGTCGCCGAGGACCGCGCCGCGGTGATCTCGCTGAACTTCGCGGGCGTCGCGACGTCGTTCGACGTCAAGATCAAGGTGTCGCTGTTCCTGGGCGTGTTCGTCTCCAGCCCCTGGTGGCTCTACCAGCTCTGGGCGTTCGTCACGCCGGGCCTCACGCGCAAGGAGCGCCGGTACGCGGTGGGGTTCCTGGCCACGGCGGTCCCGCTGTTCGCCGCGGGCGCCGCGCTGGCGTTCTGGGCCCTGCCGAACGCGGTCCGGCTGCTCACGGAGTTCATCCCCGAGGGGGCCACCGGGATCATCGACGCGCAGACGTACCTCTCGTTCGTCATGCGCCTGCTGCTCGCGTTCGGGCTCGCGTTCCTGCTCCCCGTGCTCATGGTCGCGCTGAACTTCGCGGGCATCGGGCGCGCGGACACGTGGCGTCGCGGCTGGCGCTGGGCCGTGGTGGTCGCGTTCACGTTCTCGGCGGTGATGACTCCGACACCCGACGCGCTCACCATGATCATCGTGGCGCTGCCCATCTGCGGGCTCTACTTCGTCGCGCTCGGCGTGTGCACGCTGCACGACCGTCGGGTCGACAAGCGCCGGCTCGCCGCGGGGCTGCCGCAGCTCGACGGGACCGTGCCCGGGCCGCCCCCGCAGGCGCGCGCGTGACGCGGATCGGCCTGGTCGTCAACCCGACGGCCGGTCGGGGACGGGGCGGCCGCGCCGGGGCTGCGGCGCACGGCCTCCTGCGTGCTGGCGGGCACGACGTGGTGGACCTGTCCGGCCCGTCGCTCGCGCACGCGACCGACCGGGCCCGCGCAGGGGTGCTCGACGGGCTCGACGCGCTCGTCGTGGTCGGCGGCGACGGCATGGTGCACCTCGGCGTCAACGTGGTCGCGGGCACGGGCCTGCCGCTCGGCGTCGTGGCCGCCGGGACGGGCAACGACATCGCCCGGACCCTGGGCCTGCCGCGCGGCGACGTCGCGGCCGCGGTCGCGCGGATCGAGCGCGGCCTCGCGCACGGGGCGCGCAGCATCGACGCCGCGCGCGTCGGCCCGCCCGGGCGTCCGGCGCAGGAGTGGTTCGTCGGCGTGCTGTCCTGCGGGCTCGACGCGGCGGTCAACGCACGCGCCAACACGCTGCGCCGGCCGCGTGGCAACGCGCGCTACGTGCGTGCGCTGCTCGCCGAGCTGGGTCGCTTCCGCCCCTACGGGTACCGCGTGACGTCCGACGGCGTGGTCTGGGAGTCGGCGGGCAGCCTCGTCGCGGTGGCGAACGTGCCGTGGTTCGGCGGCGGGCTGCAGATCGCCCCGGACGCCCGGCCCGACGACGGGTTGCTCGACGTGGTCGTCGCGGGGCCGCTCGGCAGGGCCGAGGTCGTCCGCGTGTTCCCGGGCATCTACCGCGGACGCCACGTGCACCACCCGCAGGTGCGCATCGAGCGTGCGCGGCACGTCCTCATCGAGCCGATGGCCGCACTCGGCGCAGCCGCTCCGGCCGCGTTCGCCGACGGCGAGCGGATCGGCCCGCTGCCGCTGCAGGTCGAGGTGGTGCCGGGCGCGCTGCGGGTCCTCGCCGCGGGACGTGCCTAGGGTGGGGGCGTGCCGTCCCGCCGCCGCCACCGCAGCCCGTCGTCGCACTCCTCCGGAGCCGAGCACAGCGCGCCGGTGACGCGTCCCGCGGCGTCGGACGAGCCGAGCCCCGCCGAGCGGTACGCCGCGAGCCGGCGCCGCGCGCAGGAGGACTCGGGCGAGCTCGGGCGGTTCCGCGAGCAGCTGGGGTTCCGGCTGGACGCGTTCCAGATCGAGGCGTGCGTCGCGCTCGAGCGCGGCAGCGGCGTGCTGGTCGCCGCCCCGACCGGTGCGGGCAAGACGGTGGTCGGCGAGTTCGCGGTCCACCTCGCGCTGCAGGCCGGCCGCAAGGCGTTCTACACGACGCCCATCAAGGCGCTGTCCAACCAGAAGTACACGGACCTGGTGCGGCGGTACGGCTCGTCGCAGGTCGGCCTGCTGACGGGTGACACCACGGTCAACTCCGAGGCACCCGTGGTCGTGATGACCACCGAGGTGCTGCGCAACATGCTGTACGCCGGCTCGGCCACGCTCGCGGGGCTCGGCTTCGTCGTGATGGACGAGGTGCACTACCTCGCCGACCGGTTCCGCGGACCCGTGTGGGAGGAGGTGATCATCCACCTGCCCGACGACGTGCAGCTCGTCTCGCTGTCCGCGACGGTCTCCAACGCCGAGGAGTTCGGCGACTGGCTGGCCACGGTCCGGGGCGACACGACCGTGGTGGTCAGCGAGCACCGGCCCGTGCCGCTCGGCCAGCACGTCCTGGTGAACGGCGACCTCCTGGACCTGTACGCGGGGCACGTGGACCCCACCGATCCCGGGGTCGACCCGCCGATCAACCCGGACCTGCGCCGCCTGCTCGCGCGGCGCGGCGAGGACGAGCGGCGCGGTCCGGGAGACCGCGGCTACCGCGGCGGGGGCGGGCGACGGCCCGGCGCGGGTGCGCGCGGCGCGCCGGGTGGGGGCGTGCGGACCACGCCACGGTTCGCGGTCGTGGACCTGCTGGACCGCGAGGGGCTGCTCCCGGCGATCGTGTTCATCTTCTCGCGCGCCGGGTGCGAGGCCGCGGTGCAGCAGTGCCTGGCCGCGGGCGTCCGTCTGACGAGCCCCGCCGAGCAGGCCGAGATCCGGATGATCGTCGAGGAGCGGTGCGCGGCGGTGCCGCCCGAGGACCTCGACGTGCTCGGCTACTGGGAGCTCGCGGACGCGCTCACGCGCGGCGTCGCGTCGCACCACGCGGGCATGCTCCCGCTGTTCAAGGAGACGGTCGAGGACCTGTTCTCCCGCGGGCTGGTCAAGGTCGTGTTCGCGACCGAGACGCTCGCGCTCGGCATCAACATGCCCGCGCGTTCGGTGGTGCTGGAGAAGCTCGTCAAGTGGGACGGCTCGCGCCACGTCGACGTGACACCGGGGGAGTACACGCAGCTCACGGGACGCGCGGGGCGACGCGGCATCGACGTCGAGGGGCATGCGGTGGTGCTCGCGCACCAGGGCCTGGACCCGGTGCAGCTCGCGGGGCTCGCGTCCAAGCGGCTCTACCCGCTGCGCTCGAGCTTCCGGCCGACGTACAACATGGCCGTCAACCTCGTGGCCCAGGTCGGCCGCGAACGCGCGCGTGAGGTGCTGGAGACGTCGTTCGCGCAGTTCCAGGCCGATCGCGGTGTCGTCGGGCTCGCCCGGCAGGCGCAGGCGCACACCGAGGCGCTCGAGGGGTACGCGCAGGCGATGCAGTGCCACCTGGGCGACTTCGCGCAGTACGCGGACCTGCGCCGGCGGATCAGCCAGGCGGAGAAGGACGCGACGCGGGCGGCCTCGGGGGCACGCCGCGCACAGGCCGCGGCCTCGCTCGAGGGCCTGGCGGCAGGTGACGTCGTGGAGGTGCCGCACGGCCGACGGGCCGGGTACGTGGTCGTCGTCGACCCCGGACCCAAGGCGGGCTTCGACGGGCCGCGCCCCACCGTCCTGACGACGGACCGGCAGGTGCAGCGCCTCACCGTGGCGGACGTCGGGCGCGGGGTGCGGGTGGTGGGGCACGTGCGCGTGCCACGCGACTTCAACGCGCGTGTCCCGGCCGCACGCCGGGACCTGGCCGCGCGCCTGCGCGCGTCGCTGAGCGACGTGGCGCCCAGCACGCACGAGCGGCCCCGCCGGCCGGTCCGCGCGGACGACGACGCACGCGTCGCCGAGCTGCGGCGTGAGCTCGCGGCGCACCCGTGCCACCGGTGCCCGGACCGGGAGGAGCACGCGCGGTGGGCCGAGCGCTGGTCCCGGCTGAAGACCGAGCACGACGCGCTCGTGGGACGCATCGCGGGCCGCACCGGCTCGATCTCGGTGGTCTTCGACCGGACGTGCGACGTGCTGCAGCGGCTCGGCTACCTCGAGCCCGTGCCCGACGACCCCGCGGGGGCGCTGCGGGTGACGGCCGACGGTCGCTGGCTGCGCCGGCTGTACGCCGAGAACGACCTGCTGCTCGCGGAGTGCCTGCGCCGCGGTGTGTGGGACGAGCTCGACGCCCCCGGCCTGGCCGCCGCCGTGTCGACCGTCGTGTTCCGCTCGCGCCGCGAGGAGGACGCGCAGCCGCGCGTGCCCGGCGGGCCGCACGGCCGGCTCGGCGTGGCGCTCGAGGGCACCGTGCGCGCGTGGTCGGAGCTCGAGGACCTCGAGACCGCGCACCGCCTGGAGACCATCGCGCCGCTCGACCTGGGTCTGGTCGAGGCGGTGCACCGCTGGGCCGCGGGCCGCAACCTCGAGGCCGTGCTGCGCGGCGGCGACCTGACCGCGGGCGACTTCGTCCGGTGGTGCAAGCAGGTGATCGACGTGCTCGACCAGCTGGCACAGGCGGCGCCGCACGAACGCCTGCGCGCGACCGCGGCGCGTGCGGTCGACGGGCTGCGCCGCGGGGTCGTCGCCTACTCGTCGGTCTGACCTGCCCTATCGTGCGCGTGTGACCTCCACCCTGTACCGCGGCGGCGTCGTGCACTCGCCCGCCGACCCGTTCGCCGAGGCGATCCTCGTCGAGGACGGCACCGTCGCCTGGCTCGGGGCCGACGACACGGCCGACGGCTTCGCCTCACGGGCCGACGAGGTGGTCGACCTCGACGGCGCGCTCGTGACGCCCGGGTTCGTCGACGCGCACGTGCACGTGCTCGAGACCGGCCTGGCCCTCGAGTCGGTGGACCTGTCCGCGGCGACGTCGCTCGGCGACGCCCTCGCGGCCGTGCGGGCCGCGGCGGCGGCGCACGGTGCAGGCGACGGGCCGCTGCTGGGCTTCGGCTGGGAGGAGCAGCGCTGGCCCGAGCGCCGCCCGCCGACCAGCGCCGAGCTCGACGCCGCGGCAGGCGGGGCGCGCGTCTACCTCGCGCGTGCGGACCTCCACTCGGCGGTCGTCTCGAGCGCGCTGGCGGCCGAGGCGGGCCTCGAGCGCCTCGACGGCTGGAGCGCGGACGGCAGGGTCGAGCTCGCCGCGCACCACGCGGCGCGCGAGGCGGCGCGGGCGATGGACGGGCCGCGCCGCACCGCGCTGTACCGCCGCGCGCTGGGCGAGGCCGCACGCCGCGGCGTGGTCTCGGTGCACGAGCACTCGGCACCGTTCATCGACACGCGCGAGGGGCTCGTCGAGCTCCTGGGGCTCACCGCGCACGCGCACGACGGCCTGCCGCACCTGGTGGCCTACCGCGGCGAGCCGTGCGTCACGGTCGACGACGCACGTGAGCTGCTCGAGGCGATCCCCGGGCTGACGGGCATCGGCGGCGACCTCAACGTCGACGGCTCGATCGGCTCGCACACCGCCGCGCTGCGGGCTCCGTACGCGGACGCGCCCGGCGACGGGACGCTGCAGATGACCGCCGAGCGGATCTGCAACCACCTCACGGCCGTCTCGCGTGCGGGAGTGCAGTCGGGGTTCCACGTCATCGGCGACCGTGCCATGGACGAGCTGCTCATCGGGCTGCGCGCGGCCGTGGACGTCGAGGGCGCTGCCGCGCTCGCGCGCACCGGCGTCCGGCTCGAGCACGCCGAGATGATCGACGCGCCGACGCTGGCGGCCCTCGCACTGCTGGGCGTGCAGCTGAGCGTCCAGCCCGCGTTCGACGCCACGTGGGGCGGTGCCGACGGCCTGTACGCGCGCCGGCTGGGCGGCGCACGCGCGGCAGCGCTCAACCCCCTCGCCGACCTGGCGGGCGTGGGCGTGCCGCTCGCGTTCGGCTCCGACTCGCCCGTGACGCCCGTGGACCCGTGGGCGGGCGTGCGCGCCGCGGTGGAGCACCACGCCGCCGAGCAGCGCATCTCCGCGCGCGCGGCGTTCCGCGCCGCGACCCGGGGCGGCTGGCGCCTGGCGGGCCGGCCCGACGTCGGCGACCTGCGCGTCGGGGCACCGGCGCATCTCGCGGTGTGGCGTGCCGAGCACCTCGCGGTGCAGGCGCCCGACGGCAGGCTCTCGGCGTGGAGCCCGGACGCGCAGGCCGGGACGCCGCTGCTGCCGCTGCTCGGCGCCGACGAGCCGCCGCCGGTGTGCCTCCGGACGGTGCGCGCCGGCGTGTCGCTGTTCGACACGCTGGCCTGAACCTGCGGCCGACCGGGTGAAGTTCGGCACACCGCCACGCGGACCCGGGCCCGGCACACGGCCGTCCGAGCGGTCCTCCCACGGCCTCCCACGCGACCTCGGGGCGACACGCTGAGCGACACGCCGGGTGAAGCCGCGACTCTCGTCACGATCGCGTCCGGCTGACCTGCACCGAGGCCTGTCACCTGCGAGGACGCGGCCTTGACACCCCTCGCGGAGGCGGTAGTTTTCCCAAGGACCCCCAGCCGGCGCGGGATCGACGACGAGGTCACCGCGCCGGATGGGCAGCACCAGGAGGTCACCCGAGACGTCGCTCGCGCGACATCTCCCCGCACTCCGGCCGGGCCCGCGTGTTCAGTAGACAACGGTCGTGCACAGCAGTGCGCGCACCGGTACGAAGGACACGCGGGCCGGTCGGTCGGGGCCCGGAGCCGCACGTGTCCCGGCCGGGTCGCACGGGTTCCTCACCTATGCTGTGCCGGTGCCTCCCGCCGGTCCGTCCCGACTCTGGACCCTCCTGCTCGCGGCGGTCGGCGGCGCGCTGACCAGGCTGGCTTTCCCGGGCACCGACTGGTGGCCCCTGGCGTTCGTCGGCATGGCGCTGCTGTTCCTCGCGCTGCGCAGGGACAGCGCACGGTGGAACGCGCTCGTCGGGCTGGTCTGGGGGCTCGGGTTCTTCCCGTGGCTCATCACGTGGGCGGACGTCGCGGTGGGCCCCGTGCCGTGGATCGCGCTGGCGCTGGTCTGCGCCGGGTTCGTCGCGGCGTTCGGTGCCGCGTGGACCTGGGCGCGGCGCGGCGAGGCCGTGCGGCGCAGCCGTGGGTGGCAGCTCGTGGTGTTCCCGCTGGTGTGGGTCGCCACCGAGGAGCTGCTGGCGGTGTGGCCGTTCGGCGGCTTCCCGTGGGGGCGCCTGGCGTTCTCGCAGGCGGACTCGCCGCTGCTGCCGTTCGTCTCGTGGGGCGGCGTCCCGCTGCTGAGCGCGCTGGTCTGCGTCGTCGGGGTGCTGCTGGGGCAGGCCGGGGTGACGGTGCGCCGCGCGAACCTGCTGGGTGCGGCCGCGTCCGGACTGGCGGCGTGCCTCGTGGTGCTCGCGGGCTTCCTGGTGCCGCTCGACTCGGGCGCGCAGGACGGCGAGCTGGTCGTCGGTGCCGTGCAGGGCGACGTCCCCGGCGAGGGTCTCGACGCGTTCGGCGAGCGCGCGCAGGTGCTCGCCAACCACGTGCAGGGCACGCGCGCGCTGCTGGACCGGGTCGAGCCGGGCGAGCTCGACGTGGTGCTGTGGCCCGAGAACGGCACCGACATCGACCCGCAGGTGGACGAGGCGGCTGCGGCGGCGATCGACGGAGCCGCGCGGGCGCTCCAGGCGCCCATGCTCGTGGGCACCGTGCAGTATCCCGAGTCGGGTGGGCGCTACAACACGTCAGTCTTGTGGGAGCCCGGACAAGGCGTGGTCGCGACGTACACCAAGCAGCGACCGGCGCCCTTCGCGGAGTACATCCCCATGCGCGGCATCGCCAGGCACTTCTCCTCAGCCGTGGACCTGGTCACACGTGACATGCTTCCCGGGGACGAACCGGGGTACGTGCCCCTGGAGTCGCCCCGCCTCGGGCGGACCGTCGGCCTCGGCACGGTGATCTGCTTCGAGGTCGCATACGACGGCCTGGTGCGCTCCGCGGTGCGCGCCGGGGGAGAGGTGCTCGTGGTGCAGACCAACAACGCCTCGTTCGGCTGGTCCGACGAGTCGCTGCAGCAGCTCGCGATGTCGCGGGTGCGTGCGGTCGAGCACGGGCGCGCCACGGTCCAGATCTCGACGGTCGGCGTGAGCGCCGTGATCCGGCCGAACGGCGCCGTCACCGAGCGGACCGAGCTGTTCACCGCGGACCAGATGGTCGCCTCGCTCCCGCTGCGGACCTCGCAGACATGGGCGACGCGCCTCGGCAGCTGGCCGGCCTGGATCGTCGACGCGCTCGCCCTGAGCTCCGTCGTCGCCGGAGCCGTGGGAGCCGCGCGCCTGCGCGGCACGAACAGGGGGGAGGCCGCGTGAGCACGCGGGTCCTGGTGGTCGTTCCGACGTACGACGAGCGCGAGAGCATCCCGGTGGCCCTGGGCCGCCTTCTCGAGCACGTCCCGCACGCGGACGTGCTGGTGGTCGACGACGCGTCCCCGGACGGGACGGGAGCGCTGGTCGAGCAGATCGCCTCCGACGAGAAGGCCGCGGGCGTCGGGCGCACGGTCTCGGTGCTGCACCGCACCGGCAAGCTCGGGCTCGGCACCGCGTACGTCGCGGGGTTCGGCTGGGCGCTCGAGCGCGAGTACGACGTCGTCGTGGAGATGGACGCCGACGGTTCGCACCGTGCGCAGGACCTTCCGCGCCTGCTCGCGCGCGTGCCCGACGCCGATCTGGTCCTGGGCTCGCGGTGGGTGCCGGGTGGTGAGGTCGTCAACTGGCCCAAGAACCGCGAGTGGCTGTCCCGCGGCGCGAACACGTACACCCGGCTGATGCTCGGCATCCCGGTGCACGACGCGACGGGCGGCTTCCGTGCGTACCGCGCCGACCTGCTGCGTCAGATGACGTTGGGCGACGTGGCCTCGCGCGGGTACTGCTTCCAGGTGGACATGGCGTGGCGCGCGGTGCGCGCGGGCGCGCGCGTGGTCGAGGTACCGATCACGTTCGTCGAGCGTGAGCTCGGCGCGTCCAAGATGAGCCGCGACATCGTGGTCGAGGCGCTCGTCAAGGTCACGCAGTGGGGCATAGCAGAACGCTCCCGCCGTGTGGCGGGAGCGTTCCGGAAGGGGCGGGCGCGCGAGCGCACCGGCGTCTGACCGCGGCCGCGGCTCAGGTGCCGCGTGGCGTCAGGCGGACCGGCGCAGCTTGCCCGAGCGGAGCAGGTCGAGGCGCTCGTCGAGCAGCTCCTCGAGCTCACCGATCGTGCGGCGCTCGAGCAGCATGTCCCAGTGCGTGCGCGGCGGCTTGCCGGGCTTCACCTCGGGGCGCGACGCGTCGCGCAGCAGCGCCTCGGCGCCGCACCGGCACTCCCAGACCACCGGGACGTCGGCCTCGACCGAGAACGGCAGGATGATCGTGTGCCCGTTGGGGCAGTCGTAGTGGGCCTGGAGCCGGGGGGCGAAGTCGACGCCGTCCTCGGACTCCATGCTCTGGCTCCCGATGCGCATGCCGCGCAGGGACCTGTTCGCCATGGGATTGACCTCCGTGCCGGGTTGCGGCCTTCGAGAATGAGTTCCACCGGGGTCAACGGTGGGGAACGCTCCAGTGTTCCAGGGTGGCGTGAAGGGATCGTGAACGCACGCGGAGAACGCAGGGCAGGCTCACCTTCCGGGACGTGACGTCCGCCACGCCCGCGTGCCGGTGCCCGGGTTCGTCCCGGTTCGACGCGGGTGCGTGCGTCGCGTCACCACCAGCGGAGCACGCGTGAGCCGCGCGGCCCGATCGCCGCGACGGCGCGCAGCGGGACCCCGGTGGCGCGCGCGGCGGCCCCCAGTACGTCCGTCCACGCCTGCGCGCACGCGTCCGGGCGCTGCCCGAGGCGCCCGACCAACGCGACGACGACCGATCCGCCGAGCGCTCTCTCGTCGAGCACCCGGGCCAGCGTGGTCGCGAGGTCCGCGGCGAACGCGGTGTCGGCAGCGACCGGCGGATCGTCGATCACGACGACGAAGGGCAGGGGCACGTCGTCCGCGTCGAGGACCAGGCACCAGACGGTCAGCGGCCCGCCGGCCTCGGGGCCCACGACCGGGACGAGAGCGAGCAGCACGTCCGCCGGCCGGCGCACGGGTGCGCGCAGGAGCGGCGCGACGTCGGCGAGGTCGTCGTCGGGACCGTGGTCGTCCAAGCCGTCGCCGGGCAGGTCGCGCGCGTTCGTCATCCGGGCACGGTGCCCGTCCGCGGGGTGCGGACCGGCCGTCCGCGCCCCGCCCCGTGCGCAGGCAGGTACGGGAGCGGGCTGGGGTCGGCCGGTCAGCCCAGCGGCAGGTCGGACCCGAACACGCCGGCCGGGTCGACGCGCGCGACGACCGCGCGCAGCCGCTCGAGCGTGGCCGGCGGGTACACGAGCGGGAGCCGGTCCGGATGCGTGTCGAAGCTGCGGTACACGCCCGTGATGTCGGCGTCGAGCCGCGACCACTGCGCGTCGAGCGCGGGCCTGCGGTCCGCCGTGGTGGTCGCGAGCAGCGAGAACGTCTGCGTGCGGTGCGCGTACGCGGTGGCCTGCGCAGGCACGTCGTTGACCGCACCGCCGACCGCCCGCAGCTGCACCATGTCGGCGAGCGAGCCGCGCAGCACGTCCGCGAGCACCCCGGCGACGTCGGGCGTGACACGGTCCACCAGCCCACCCCGCACGCCGACCTCGGCCGCGCCCGAGTGCCGCGCGTGCGGAGCGGGCAGGACCGCCGCGTACGGCAGCTGCTGCGCCTGCTGCTGCAGCACGGGTGCCAGTCCCAGCATGGGCTCGATCGCCGCGACCGCGGCGTCGCTGTCGTCGCCCGCCCACACCGTCATCGCGTAGCCCGCAGGCGGTGTCGCGCCGCGTCCGGGCCACAGCGAGAGGAAGCTCGTCAGCTCACGGGGTGCGGCGTCCACGAGCTCGGCCCATCCGTGGATGAGGCGCGCCGGGTCGCTCGCGTCGTACGTCAGCACCACGAGGACCACGTCGCCGAGCTCGCTCGCCTCGATGTCCAGCGACGTGACGACGCCGACGTGCGAACCCGCTCCGCGCACGGCCCACAGCAGGTCCGGGTCGTGGTCGGCGTCCGTGCGGACCACCGACCCGTCCGCCAGGACCACCTCGGCCGCGCGCACGCGGTCCAGGGTCAGCCCGGCCCACCGGCCCAGCAGGCCCTGGCCGCCCGCGGTCGCGAGCCCTCCGACGCCGACGTCGCCCATGTCCCCGGAGCTGATGGCCAGGCCGTGCGGTGCGAGTGCGGCCGCGACGTCGCCCCAGTGCGCACCCGCCCCGACCCGGACCAGACGTGCGGCGCGGTCCAGCACCTCCACGGCGTCGAGCCGGCCCACGTCGACGACGATCCCGCCGTCGTTGGTCGCCCGACCGGCGATGCCGTGACCGCCGGACCGCACCGCGACGGGCACGCCCTGCGTGCGGGCGTACCGGACGGCCTGCGCGACCTGCTCGCTGGTCTGGGGCTGGAGCACGAGAGCGGGCGCGCCGGGCCAGACGTACGTCGACCGTACCGTCGCGTACGCGCGGTCGCCGGGCTCCACGGCACGCAGCCCGGCGGGCACGGCGTCGTAGTCGACGCCCGGGACCCGTGCCGCGAGCGCGGCCGCGGTCCGGACGGGCCCGGTGCCCGTGCCGGCCGCGCCGCGCTCCGCGGCCACGGCCTCCCGGAGGGCCGGCGCGACCTCCCGGCCCAGCGCCGCCAGCGCGCGCTCGTCGTCGCCGCCGAGGATGAACGTCGCGAACCCGTGCTCGAGCACCAGGGGGAGCAGCTCGTCGACCCACTGCTCCACGGGTCCCTGCAGGAATCCCGCGGAGGTCGGCTGGACCCGGCCGCTGCCGAGGTTCAGCAGCCGCCGGATCTCCCGGGGGTCGCGGCCGGCCTCGTGCGCCGCGTCGTCGATGCGCGCGTTCGCGGCCCGGGCGTCCGCGAGGTCGAGGTACCCGAGGCTCGGCAGCCAGCCGTCGGCCTGCCGGCCGACCAGTGCCAGCATCCGCGGCTTGTACGCACCGACCCAGATCGGGACGTCGTGCGCGGGCGCTGGGCCGCGCTTGGCCCCGGAGACCGCGTGGAACGCCCCGCCCGCCCGCAGGACGCCGCGCTCGTCGGCGTCCCACAGCCCGCGGATCACGTCGATGGCCTCGCCGAGGGCCGTCACCGCGTCGCCCGGCGTCAGGCGCGGCGCCCCCATCGCCGCGATCGCGTCCCAGAACGCTCCGGCGCCGATGCCCAGCGCGGCCCGCCCGCCCGAGAGCAGGTCGAGCGTCGCGACCGCCTTGGCCAGCACGGCAGGCGGGCGGAGCGGCAGGTTGAGCACGTTCCCGGCCACCTGCACGCGCTGCGTGGCGGCCGCGACCCACGTGAGCAGCGTCCACGTGTCCAGGAAGCCGGGCTGGTACGGGTGGTCCTGGAACGTCACCAGGTCCAGCCCCGCGTCCTCGGACGCCCGGGCCAGCGCGACGACGCGTGCGGGGTCGCTCGCGGCGGGTGTCAGGAAGCTCCCGAAGGCGAGCTCGTGGCCGTAGTCCGGCATGTCGCCGTCCCTTCCGTCGGTCCTCGTCGTGCCAACCGTGCCGCATGCGCCGGTGTTCCGTCAGGTGGCAGCGAACTCGGCGAGGACCTCCCGGATCACATGCCGGGCGTTGGCCGCGAGCGCGGGGTTGCGGTCCCGGTAGTTTCACCACCGTCCACGACCACGGGGTACCCGCGACCGTGCCGGCCCGCCGCCACGAGCGCGGGAGTGGTCACCCGCAGGCGGCCGTGCAGGCGCGGCAGCCACGTGGCCTCCTGCTCCGGCACACCTGCGGCCCACGCGATCCTGGGCATCCGCACCGCGAACGCGTCGCCCAGCCGGAAGATCGCGTGATCGGTGCCGGTCGAGGCCGCACGCTCGACCGGCAGGTGCGCCAGGTGGGGCACCTGGTCCGCCAGGAGCCCACGCACGAGCTGTGGGTCGAGGTCGAGCTCGTCGTCGTGCATCCGGTGCGTCATGGGGTCAGGACAGCAAGCCCGCCTCCCGCACGTCGAGGGCTTTGCGGCTACGCGTCCGTGCGCGCGCCCAGCGCGGCGACGAACGCGTCCACCGCGGCGTCGTCGCCCGCCACGGGCTGGTCGTCGACGAAGACGGCCACGACGTGCGCATCCGGGTCGTGGTCGAGCGTCGGCAGGTACGTGTCGCGCCACGTGCGCAGGTTGGGGTGCTCCCACCTGTCGCAGGCCTCGGCGGGGGCGAGCAGCGCGACCGCGCGCTCGAGCTCGGCGCGCGAGAGCAGGTAGGACGCGGTGCCGCCCACGTGGCCCACGACCGTCGCGACGACCACGCCGGGCAGGCGGTGCTCCCACGTGTTGAGCAGCGCGAAGTGCTCGGGCGCGGGGCCCGGCGCGGCGGACGGGACCAGCCCGACGCCGTGCGCTGCGGGCGGGCGCCACCCGGGGATGGCGGTCTCGAGCTCCCTGCGCGCGCCGAGCACCTGCTCGGCGGTCTCCCACCTGTCCATTGCGCCCCCTTCGTGGTGGTGTGTGCGGCCGAACCTAGCGACCGGCCGCGGGGCACGACGAGGGCCGTCCGCGGATCGGGCGTCGGGGCGGCGCCGGGGGACGAGACGCGGGCCGGTGGGGCGTGGCAGCATCACGCTCGTGGGGGAGACGCAGCGCGAGCAGCACCTGCGCGACCTGGCGCTCCTGAGGCAGGTGCGGGACCGGATCGACCGGGAGTACGCCCAGCCGCTGGACGTCGAGGCGTTGGCGCGGGGTGTGCACATGTCCGCGGGGCACCTCAGCCGGCAGTTCCGTCTCGCCTACGGCGAGCCGCCCTACTCGTACCTGATGACCCGACGGGTCGAGCGCGCGATGACGCTGCTGCGGCGCGGCGACCTGAGCGTCACCGACGTGTGCTTCGCGGTCGGCTGCTCGTCGTTGGGGACGTTCAGCACGCGCTTCACGGAGCTGGTGGGGGTGCCCCCGAGCGTGTACCGGCGGGAGCACGCCGAGGCGACCGCCGGGATGCCGGCGTGCGTCGCGCGGCAGGTCACCCGACCGGTCAGGAATCGAGAAGCAGCGCGTGCCGGCCGCGCCTAGCGTGGCGCGCATGGACATGACGATTCACACCAGCTTCCTTCCCCAGTCCGAGCCGGACGTCGCGCTCGCGTTCTACCGCGACGTCCTCGGGTTCGAGGTGCGCAACGACGTCGGCTACGCCGGCATGCGGTGGATCACGGTCGGTCCGCCGAACCAGAAGGACACCGCGATCGTGCTCTACCCGCCCGCGGCGTCCCCGGGTGTGACGGCCGACGAGCAGGAGGTCGTCGCGCAGATGATGGCCAAGGGCACGTTCGCGAGCGTCGTGCTCGCGACGGCCGACGTGGACGGCACGTTCGAGCGGCTGCAGCAGCACGACGTCGAGGTGGTCCAGGAGCCGACGGACCAGCCCTACGGCGTGCGCGACTGCGCCGTGCGGGACCCGTCCGGGAACATGATCCGCATCCAGGGCCGCCCCGCCTGACCGGTCGCCGGCGCGTCGGGCGTCAACCAACGGTTGACAGTTGTGTCAACCGTTGGTTGACTGCTGCGCATGGAGGACATCCGCTCGGCGCAGCAGGCGCTCGAGGAGGCACGCCGCACGCTCGACGCGGCGGTCCAGGCGGCGCGCGCCCAGGGGAGCACCTGGGCGCAGATCGGGGAGGAGCTCGGGATGAGCAGGCAGGCGGCGTTCAAGAGGTTCGGCAGGCCGGTGGACCCGCGCACCGGGACCAGGATCGAACCGCGGTCGGTCGCCGACGTGGTCGGGCTCACGGAGCGCGTCTTCACGCTCATCGCGGCCGGTGACTACGAGACGCTCATGCCGCTGCTGCACCCGCAGGCCGCCCGCGAGCTCACGCCCGACGTGATCGCCGAGACCTGGCGGCGCGTGCTGGCCGAGGTCGGCACGCTGCAGGGCGCGGCCGGGACGCACGTCGAGCTGCCCGGGGGCGGCGCGGTCTCGTCGGACGACGAGCTGGTGGGGACCGTCGTCGGCGCCACGACGCTCGAGTGCGAGGCCGGCCAGGTCCACGGCCGCGTGGCGGTGGCCGACGACGGCCAGGTGGTCGGGCTGCTGCTGGTGCCGACCGACCACGGCCCGCTCCCGTTCTGATGCCCGCGGTCCCCGTCACGGTCCGGTCCGCCCGTCCTGGCGACCTGCCGGCCGTCCGCAGGTTCGGCGCGACGCACGTGTACGCGCACTACGCACCGCTGATCGGTGCCGAGCACGCGCGCGGCCAGGTGACGCGGTGGTGGGACGAGGAGTACCTGGCCCGGGCCGTCGCGGCCGGGCGCCTGCTCGTCGCGACCGTCGGCGATGCGCTGGTCGGCGTCGCGCAGCACGGACTCGCAGGCGACGACCACGTCATCTACAAGCTGTACGTGGACCCCGCGCATCGGGGTTCGGGCATCGGGCGGGAGCTGATCGCCGCGATCGAGGAGCGGCTCCCGCCGACCGCCCCGCGGCTGTGCGTCGAGCACGTCGCCGCGAACCGGCGCGCCGGTGCGTTCTACGAGCGGGAGGGCTTCGTCGTGGAGCGCGTCGAGCCCAGCCCGGCGGGCCAGGCGGAGCTCGACCTCGTCTGGCGTGCCCGGGCCCGGACCGGCGCGCCGGAGCGCCGGGCATGAGGCGAGCCCGCCTGCACGTGACGGGGGCGAGCGCCTCGGGGACGACGACGCTCGCACGCGCCCTCGCGGACGCCTGGTCGGTTCCGCACGCCGACGCCGACGACTATTACTGGCAGCCCACCGACCCGCCGTACGCCCGCGTGCGTCCCGTCGCCGAACGCGTCGCGCTCATGGAGCAGGTGTTCGCGCCGCGCGAGGCGTGGGTCCTGTCAGGCTCGATGCTCGGCTGGGGCGATGCGCTGGTCGCGCGGTGCGATGCCGTCGTCTTCCTCACGCTCGATCCCGCGGAACGGCTGCGCCGCCTCGAGCAGCGCGAACGCGAGCGGTACGGGCGCCCGGCGGACCCGGCGTTCGTGGCGTGGGCCCGCAGCTACGACGATCCCGACTTCACCGGGCGCAGCCGTCGACGGCACGAGGAGTGGCTCGCCATGCTGGCCGTGCCGGTGCTGCGGCTGGACAGCGCGCGGCCCGCGGACGAGCTGCGCGACGAGGTCCTCGCGTGGGAGCCGCGCCCCTGACCGCGTCGCCCGGCCCTCATCCCGGCTGCGCGGAGGCGGCCAGGCGTGCGGACAGGGCGTCCACCGCGGCGCGCAGCTCGGGCGGGCCGACGACCGTGAAGGGTGCGTCGAAGCGCAGCAGATGCGCGAGCAGTCCCGTCCACGACCAGGACCCGAGCACCACGCGTGACGACGTCGCGGTGACCTCCTCGGCGTGCCCGTCGCCGATCCACGGGGCCACCTGGGCGAGCGGCAATGCGAGCACGGCCTCGCCGGTGCAGGGCCATCCGCCGCCCTCGGCCGCGCCCCGGGAGCGCGCGTCCAGGTAGGCGACGGGGTCGCCCTGCGGCAGCGGACGGGGCGCGAACCGCGCACCGGCGGGGGAGCGCGGCGTCGCGCGGTCGAGCCGGAACGTCCGCCAGTCCGCGCGGTCCAGGTCCCAGGCGAGCAGGTACCACCGGCCACGCCGGGCGACGAGCGCATGCGGCTCGACGCGGCGGGGCGGCCCGCCGCCGTGGTCGAGGCGGAGCGTGCGCCGGTCCCGGACGGCGGCGCTCACGGCCTCGAGCACGGCTGGTTCGACTCGCGCCCCGGGCGGGGACTGCTCGAACTCGATCGCGTCGAGCCGGTGGCGCAGCCGTGCGGGCATGACCTGCCGGACGGTGGTCAGCGCGCGCGCCGCCGCATCGTCCACGTCCACCCCGGCCGCTGCGGCGGCCCGCAGCGCGACCGCGATCGCGACCGCCTGCTCGTCGTCGAACAGCAGCGGCGGGAGCGTGCTCCCGGCGGCGAGCCGGTACCCGCCGTCGGGTCCGCGGGTCGCGTCCACGCGGTAGCCGAGCTCGCGGAGCCGGTCGACGTCCCTGCGCACCGTGCGGGCCGTGACCCCGAGCCGCTCGGCGAGCACCGCGCCCGGCCAGTCCCGGCGCGCCTGCAGCAGGGAGAGCAGCGCGAGCATGCGTGACGGGGCCCCGGTCATGTGGCCGATTGTGCCGTCCGTTGCGGACACGGTCTGTCCGCAACGGGGTCCAGGGTCGTCGTGTGCGGCAGACCGCCGCACATTCGATCCACCGAGCAGAGGACGACCGCCGTGACCCTGACCTCCACCACGCACCTCAACTTCCGCGGGACCGCCCGCCAGGCGCTCGAGCTGTACCGGAGCGTCTTCGGCGGCGAGCTCACGCTGACCACGTACGGCGACGTCGGCATGCCGCGGGACGTGCCCGGCGCGGACAAGGTCGTGTTCGGCCTGCTGGACGCCGGCGACGGCCTGCGCCTCATGGCGTACGACGTCCCGGGCGCGGACGACGCGGACGGCACCGTGACCGCGGGGCGGACGAGCCGCGAGAACGGGATGACGACGACCGACCAGAGCTTCTTCCAGTCGGTGCGCGGGGCAGACCTCGCGGAGGTGCGGCGCTGCTGGGACGGCCTTGCGGACGGCGCGCAGGTCATCGAACCGCTGGCCGCGTCGGCCTGGAGCCCGGGCTTCGGCATGCTGACCGACCGGTTCGGCGTCACCTGGGTCCTGGACGTGGCACCGTCCGAGTGACACCCGGCCCGTCCCGGTCGTCACCGCGGCAGGATGTCGACGGTGGCGACCTGGACGGCCCGCGGGCACGCTCCGCGGCCCCGCGCGCGCACCGATGCGCGGGGCGGCGGGCGGCCCGGTGCCGCGCGGTGCGGGTGCCGTGTCAACCCTCCGGACGCGTCGTGCGTGTGAAGGGCATGACGACGACGCTGCAGCCACCGGGCCGTGCGGACGGCGCGGGCGAGGCCGCACCGGCGCAACCCGCCCCGGAGCCCGCGGGCCCCGTGCTCGACTCGGCGCCCGTGCTGCCGGTCGGGGCGCCACCGGGCCGGGACGCGCAGTTCAGCGCGTTCGCGCGGGAGTCCTCCGCGACGCTGCTCAGGACCGCGTGGTACCTCACCGGTGACGAGCACCTCGCGGCCGAGCTGGTGCAGGACGCCCTGGTCCGCACGTACGTGGCATGGCCTCGTGCGTCTCGCCACGACCCCACGGCATACGCGCGGCGGGTCGTGGCGAACGCGCGCATCGACCACTGGCGTCGTCGGCGGCGCGAGCGGCTGGTGGAACCCGGCCGTCTGCCCGACGCCGCGTGCGCCGACGCCGCTCACGACGTGGTGATGCGCGACGCGCTGGTGCGGGCGCTCGCCACGCTGCCCGGTCGGCAGCGCCGCGTGGTCGTCCTGCGCTACCTGGTGGGACTGACCGAGCGCGAGGTCGCCGACGACCTCGGGGTGGCGGTCGGCACGGTGAAGACGCAGGCGTCGCGCGGGCTCGCGCGCCTGAGGGCGGTCCTGGGACAGCACGACACGGACGTACCGAGCACGGACGACGAGAGGAACGGACGATGACGAGCAGGAGCAGCACGGACGAGCAGTGGTTCGCGGCATGGGCGGGGCACGCCGACGGGACGCGCGTCATGCCCCTGGACGAGGGCGAGATCGAGCGGATCGTCGTGGCGGGTCGCCTGCGGCGTCGTCGGCGGTCGGCGGTCGCACTGGGCGGGTTCGCGGCGGTGGCCGCGGCCGGTGTCGTCGTCGGGACGCAGGCCGGCGCGGACGAGCCACGTCCCCTGACACCGGCCGGGCCGGTCGTCGACGAGGCGGACCCCGAGCAGGCGCTCGCGAGCTTCCGTGCGCTGCACCCGGACGTCACGTTCCCGGACGTACAGCTCGGCGTGCCGGCGTCCGGCGCGGCGTGGACCGCCGCGATGCTCGGCTGCCTCGAGGCCGAGGGCTTCCAGGTGGTCGAGGACGTCCGCGACGCCAACGGCATCGCGCCTGAGCCCACGTACTCGGGCCTCGGTGCCGTCGCCGTGGTGGGGGAGAACCCGGACGGCACGGGCACGTTGCGGATCAGCACCGACGCGGACGACACCGCCGCGATCCTGGCGCAGTACGGCTGCATCGCGGCCCACCCGCGGTCCTGAGCGACGCTCGTCGTCGCGACGGCGCAGCCGCACGGCGGGGCGACCTCACCGCGTGAGGTGCGCCCCGCCGTTCACGTGCAGCGTCTGCCCCGTGACGTGCCGGGCGTCGGGGGAGGCCAGGAACTGCACGAGGCCCGCCACGTCCTGCGGGCGCCCGGCGCGACCGACGGCCGTGCGCGCGACCAGCGCGTCGCGTCGGGCCGCCGACAACGGCCCGCCGAACAGGTCGGTGCCCTCGACAAACCCGGGCGCGACGCTGTTCACCGTGATGTCCCGGGGGCCCAGGCGTTGCGCGAGACCGGCGCTCCACGCCTGGAGCGCGGCCTTCGCGGCGGAGTAGGGGTTGCCCGCGTACTCCGCTCCGATCGACCCGAGGTTGACGACGGTGCCTCCGGCGGCGATCCGGTCCTCGAGCGCAGCGACGACGAGGGCCGCACCCACGACGTTGACGGCGAACGTCCTCCGCCAGTGCTCCGCGACTCCGGTCAGCGAGCCGGCCGGCGGGGGCGTGCCGGCGAAGCCCCCGGCGTTGTTCGCTCGCGATCGCGCGGCACCTGGACGCGCCGTCGACCGTGTTCGGCACGAAGGTCGAGGCCGGCCTGTGGAAGTGGGACGAGGCCGCCGGCAAGCGCGTGAAGGTCGGGTACGGGGACGCTCATGTGTGGCACTGCTCGCTGTCGCTGCGCGCCGAAGAAGGCCTCAAGACCGACGACCAGTGGGCCGCGATCGCTCGTGACTTCATCGACCGGATGGGCTTCGGCGACGAGGAGGGCACGAAGGCCGCGTGCCGGTGGGCCGCGGTTCGACACGGGGTGTCGAAGGCCGGCAACGACCACGTGCACCTGGTCGTGAACCTCGTCCGAGAGGACGGGACGAAGGCCGTGGTGCACCGCGACTTCGCGCGCGCGCAGTCGATCGCGCGCGAGCTCGAGCGTGCGCACGGGCTGCAAGAGCTGGACACCTCGCGCCCGATGATCGGCGCGAAGCCGGGGGAGCGGGAGGCCGATGCGCGGCGCCGTGCACGCGCGCTGCACGAGCAGACCCGCGACGAGTCGTCGCCAGCGTGGAGCGCGCTGGACGCGGGCGCGCGCCGCGGACTGACCGACGCGCAGCTGCGCGTCGACGAGCCGCGCCAGGCGCTGGCCCGCAAGGTCCGTGCGTGCGCGACCGCGGCGCAGTCCGAGGACGAGTTCGTGCGCCGTGCCCGGCGCGCCGGGCTGATCGTGCGACCGCGGTACGCGGCGGGTCGCGACGACGTCGTCACCGGGTACTCGGTCGCAGCGCGACCGACGGCCGGGGAGTCGCCGGTCTGGTACGGCGGGGGAACCTTGCGCACGACCTGACGCTGCCGAAGCTGCGCAGCACGTGGCCGGACACGCCCGAGGACGCGCGCCTCGCCGCGGCCGAGTGGAACGCGGCACGACGCGGGCAGCGTCCCGTCCTGGCCGGCCCGGAGGTCATGGAGCCTGACCCCGCGATGTGGGAGCAGTACAGCGCTCAGCTCGCCGCGGTGCGCCAGCAGCTGGCGGCCGTCCCCGTCGACGACAGGGACACGTGGGAGCACGTCGCACGCCAGGCCGCCGGCACGTTCGCGGCCTGGTCGCTGCGCACCGAGCCGACCCCCGGACCGCTGGCCGCGGCCGCGGACTCTCTCGCCCGGTCTGCGCACAGCCGTCGGCGCCCGACGCCGCGACGTGAGCACCAGGACGCCGCTGCTGCGGCGTTCACCGGTGCGGCCCTGCTGCTGGCCCAGGCGTCGAGCGGCGGCCGGGGGAGCGGCGCTCAGCTGCTCATGCTGCGTCAGCTCGCGGCCCTCTCGGGTGCGATCTTCGATGCGCACCGCGCGGCCGGGGAGCTGCGCCGTGCGACCGAGTCGCGCGCGCACGTCGGCGCGGCCGCGGCCGACGTGCAAGCCCGTCTGCAGCCCGTCGGCGCCGCGGCCCCTGCCGCCGGCCCAGAGGTCGCTCGCGGGCCCGGAGCACCGGGCGCTGCGGTGCCGGGAGCCGAGGTCGTCCTGGTGCTCGTTGTCGTCGGCGCGGTCGTGGTCGTGGCCGTCGCCTTCATCGTCGCGTTCTATGCCTAGACCGCTCGGTCCATGCGGTCCGATGACGAGTCGGCGCGGTACGTCGCTGCGCTGAAGAACCTTCCGTGGCGGCGGCGCGGTCGCCGCAAGTGACACCCGGTGACCGTGAGGGCGGGGCGCTCAGCTCGACGGAGGAGCCTGCAGCGTTGGTGGGGTGAACGGCGGCTCGAGGCCGGGCTGGTAGTACGAGACCGGCAGGGTTGCGAACCAAGCGGTCGCTAGTTGGTCTCCAGCTGTCCGGTCCCAGTACGAGATGCAGGCGGCGATCTCTTCACGCTCCTGGGGCAGGCCGAGTAGGAGGTGCGACACCGCGTCCCTGGGGTAGACCCAGCCTGGCCCGGCGTCGTCGCGGGGACGCACGATGCGCCACTCCCGCTCATGCATCCACTCCGAGCGAGAGCGCCGCCAGTAGTCGTCGAAGAAGCCGGCCTCCGGGGGCGCCTGGCCGTCCCATCCGGGCCAGTACCGCACGCCGAGTCCGAGCACCCGATCAGGCAGCCCGGCGGCCTGCCAGTCATCCCAGTCGTCGCCGCGCACGTAGTGAACAGGTGCGCCGCCAGCGCTCCAGACCGCCTGCTTGTGGAAGGCGATGCCGAGGGCGCCCGAGTAGCGCCGGACCGGGCCGGACAGCAGTGCACCCAGGGCGGACGGCGTGGTCTGCGTGAAGCAAGCGCTCTGCATGACCCCGCCGTCGAGCGGGTATCCGTAGGCAAGCCACCCGGTCCACAGGATTGAGGCCAGGCGTACGACCGGGCTCTGCTGGGCGATGGCTGGATTGAGCTCTGGGGCTACCTTCCCTACGCGGGTGGTCATGTGCACTAGATGGTCAGGCAGGTCCGGGCTCTGAGGAGTTGCGAGTGCGCGCTGCGGCACGAGTTTCTCCCCTCGAACGGCGACACCAGTCCCCAGTCAGCCGCCGGGCTAACGCTGGAGCAGCCCCTGTCGCCAGGCCGCTTCCGCGTCCCCCGAGATCCGCACGACGGCCCGCTGTGCACACACGTCGGCTTCGAGTTAACGGACCTGCTCAGTCCCGGTCGAACAGATCGCGGACCAGCTCGACGGCCCTCTCCTCCGTCAGCCCTTCGAGTGCCGAGGACACGGCGTCCCTGCGGTCCGTTCTCAAGAGCCGGCCGGCCTCGATGGCGTATACGGACGAGTCGTTGAGGTAGTCGAGCATCCCTGTGCCCGTGGGCACGACGAACAGCAGCAACCGGTCACCCACCTCGAGGCGCGGGTACTCGAACGGGGCCTCGGGCATCTCGGCCGCGCCGCCCAGACTCGTCCAGCCCAGCGTCTCCATCTGGAAGGTGTCCGGCACGTCACTGCCGGCGACCTGCGTCTGCGTCTCTATCGTGAGCACACGGACGGTGGCGTCGTCGTCATGCGCGCCCTGCGGAGTTTCGCGTCGCTGCTCGGAGGTGACCGTGCCGACCACCGCCGCGGCAGCGTGCTCGGGGATGTCTTCGAGGGTCCGAAAGCCGATCGCGTACTCGAGATCCACGCGCAGCACGTCGGTCGGAGCCGTGCCGAGAGCCGGGCCCTCCACCTGCGATGCCTCAGAGCTTCGGGCTGCAGCGACCGGGGCGACCGGCTCGTCACCACCTCCCCGCGCGCACGAAGCCAACAGACCTCCCGAAACGGCGAGAGTGATCGCCACAAATCGGAGGGGAACGCGCCGGTCTCGATCACCAGTATGCATTATCAGTCTCCAGATGCCAGACATTGTGCGCGCCAAGGAACGCTGAGGGTTTCGGGTAGTCCTGCGGCATGCATCCCAGGAGGTTCCATTCCGCGGCCTCGCCATGTGTCAGCCCGACCGAGTGGCCAGTCTCATGGCAGGCGAGGGCCTGCCTATCCACTCCGGAAAGTCCCAGAGTCGCCCAGAAATCCGTATCAATCCGAATATGCGAATGGGCGCAGTGGTCGTTCGGGAGAATCGACACGCACGCATTCTGTCCGACAACCGTCCCAGGGAGGTCGTCGTAGAAGAAGTGCACGTCAGACAAGTCATGGTCGGTCGTGACCCGCGTCGTCCAGCCATCGAGAAGCGCATAAGACCCAGTCCGCGAGTCCTCTATCGACGCCCTCCAGAGCGGGCCTATCCCGTCGTAGTAGTACCAGTGGCTGCGATTGTTGGCGGCGCACGGAGTCTGCGCAGTCCCGTAGGCGCAAGGTTCGTTGAAGTCGGCGCTGGCGGGCGTCTGAACCGCAAGCAGCTGCACGAACACGGCGACTAGCACAACGAGACCCCCGGCGGCGTACGCCACAAGACGCTGCCGAAATGGTGGTGAGGCGGCCATCTGTCGATGATTCCCCGGCGCCCGGGCTTGTCAAGGTGCGTCGGGTGATTCCGTACGTGTCCATCGACGACATGATTGAAGCCGAGAACAGCGCGTCCTCCCAATGACCCGCGCCCTAGGCCGCGCACATGCGAAAGGAAGAGCACTCGACACCAGCTGACTAGTTTGCCGCGTCGCGCCATCGCCGATAACCGTCCTTGTGTCGCGAAGTACTCTGCGCATTTCTCTGACCTGCGGATTTACGCCCTATGGGTGCCGCGGCTTGGAGGAGCCGCTGGCCCAGTCAGCCGCCGGGCCGGGAGCGACCGCCGAGCGCACGCCACCCACGCCGAACCGCGGTGACTCTGATTCGTCCCGTCAATACTCCGTATCCCGTGCTGATCGCCAACGCCATCTCGACTCAGACCCGCGTCCAGTCTGTGTCGTCTCGCTTAAGGCTCTTGCATCCGAGTCCCCCGCTCATCGCAATCCGCGGGTGAAGTCTGGCGCGGATCACGGAGTTCAGCCCCCAACGTGCCGCCCGATCTCTACGGCCGACATCGGTGACTGGTCGTCGCCGGCGTCCGTCCGCGCCCAACGGCCTACCGCGTCCGTGACCGGCGCCGCCCGCGTGGTTCGCAGGGGCCAGGACAACCTGGCGGCTGACGGGGGGTTCGACGTCGGTGCCAGCCTCGCGCGGGCGCGTGGCGTCCGGTGTCATCGCTCGACCGGGCAAGATTCGGTACAGCCGGGCTGCGATCCCGGCGCTCGAGGCGGAGCAAGGACCGGCGGCGGCGCAGTCGCCTGGGAAGTGAGCACCTAGATCGGAAGCGCGAGGGCGACCGCGTCGCGGCCGAGCAGCGAGATCCAGCGCTCGGGCGTGCGCTTGAAGGCGCGTGCTAATCCTCGATTGAGCTCGTCTACTAGCGCCGCCGGCATCTCGCCGTCCCGCTAGTAGTGGCTCGGCTCCTGCAGGCAGTAGCGGTCATCTTCGAGCGCGGCCCCGTACCGGTCATCCGTACGTCCTCACGACGCGTCAGCTGGCCCGCCGGTGCCTGGTGAGCGCCGGTGCCATCTCGCAGCGCGTCGCACGCGCCGAGGCCGACGGGTTCGTCGAGCGGCGGACCATCGAGGGCCGTCAGGTCGAGGTGGCCTTGACGCCCGCCGGCCACGCGGTCGTCGAGCGCGGCGCGGGCCACGTCCTGCGGGTCGACGACGCGCTCACGAGCGGGCTGACCGACGCCGAGCTGCACGAGCTCGCGTCACTGCTGGCGCGCTGGCTCCGGTCGGCACGTGACGCGGGCACCACCGACGCGCGGCCCCGGGACTGATCCAGGCCCGCGACTGACACCCGCGCGACGACCACACGGCGACCCTTCGGCGTAACGCCGATAATGACTCTTCGCGCGTCATCCTCGCTCGACGCGAGTCGGCGCACTCCCCTCGAGTCGCACTCGCCGCCTGAGTCCAGCTGTCACCTGCTCGTGCAGCAGCCCCCTCCCGCCGCCGCGGTGCCGAAGAGCACCGCGACGAGCGTGAGGAAGCAGGCGATGACACGCCGAAGCAAGATCACTCGATCGATACCCTGAAGATCAGTCGGCTGAAGTCAGGCTCGACTCCAATGTCCGTGCAGGAATAGCGATGCGAGCGATCCGCGAGCGTCTCGACGAACATTCCGGAGGTTGCGCTCTGAGACTCGAATGGACCGCGGCCGCGGCCTGAGTCCCAGATGTTGTAGAGCACCAGGCGGCCATCCGTATCAGCTACGTCGATCACTGATCGGGCTGGCGCGGAGTCACTCCAGAGAACAAGCGATGAGCTCGATGTTCCTGTTGCGACAAGCTGGCCGGCGGTAGCGAGAAAAACACCTTGCCGCCAGCGAGGACCCACGGTCTCGAAGGTGAGAGTGATTCTCTGGCCACTCGTGATCGGCAGCGCTTCGATCTTGACCGCGGCCTGGCCGTCGGGGCCCTCAATGGACTTGCTCAGAGTCCTCTCGGGGAGTCTTGTCGGGTCGAATGAGGTCATGGCGTTGGTCCTGTGTAGAAGCGGTAGGGATCGACGGCGGCAGTCCATCCTGCCTGGTTGTGCGCCCGCCGTGGGCTCGTTCGGCGTCAGGAATCTCCCGAGGTGGCCGAACCGGTCGTTGCTGGACCACCCAGCGCGCAGTGCGCTGCGCAGCTGAGGAAGGGTCATACCTCGACCGTTGTCCCGGACCCATACCTCGGCGTCGCGCGGGGTGCTTCCCCGGCCCGGCAGAGAGACCCAGACGCTCGGCTGGTCCGGGCGCTGGTCAGACGGTTGCCGCAGGAAGTCGTCGAACGCGTTGTCGATGAGTTCGGCGATGCACTGCCAGGGGTGGAACTCGATGTCGCCGAGGACGCTCAAAAGCCTGGGGTGCGGGGGACATCGATCGTGTCCACGCCGGCCAGGAGTTCTTCCTCGGTTGTCATGCTGATCATCGTGCCGGCAACCCTGGCTAGTTGTTCCGGCTCATGAGGTTGGTGACGCCTGCGTGGAGGCGTGAGGCCGGGGGCTGGTTGCCGGCGGCGGTGTGGCAGCGATGGTAGTTGTAGTGGACGTTCCAGATCTTGATCGCTGCGGCCCGCTCGGCCTCGGAGGTCCAGATGCGGGCGTAGAGGAGTTCCTCGGCCAGGATCCGGTTGTATCTCTCGACCTTGCCGTTGTGCCGGGGAGTGTGCGGACGGATCCGCTGGTGACGCGAGGCGAACGCGGTCACCGTCCGGGTGAACGCCTTGGCGGTGTAGTTCGCGCCGTTGTCGGTGACCACCCGGACCAGCCGGTTGATGCCGTGGGCGGCGAAGAACGCCCGTGCCCGGCAGAAGAACCCGATCGTGGTCGCTGCCTTCTCGTCGGGCAGGTGCTCGGTGTAGGCCAGTCGGGAGAAGCCGTCGACGGCGGAGTGCAGGTAGACGTAGCCGGCGCGGGCGCCCTTGGTCTTGGCCCGCTGGGCGGCCTTGTCCGCCGCTGAGCCGCGCCCGTGAGCGCGCCAGCCGCCGCCATCGGGGATGCGCCCGACCTTCTTGACGTCCAGATGGACCATGTGACCGGGGTAGCGGGCGGTGATGCGGCCCGCGGTGCGGTTCATCGACCCGTCGGGGTCGATGTCGCGGCGCCGGCTGATGCCCAGGCGGACCAGCCACCGCCCGACGGTCGCGACCGAGACCTGGTGCCCGCGGCGGACCAGCTCGAGGTGGATCGCCCGGGCCGACCACTTGTGCTCCCGGCGCCACGTCTCGATCAACGCGACCAGGTCGGGCTCGAGCTGGGTCGGGGACGCGTGAGGGACACTCGCCCGGTCGGCCAGCCCGACCTCGCCCAACTCGTCGAACCGGGCCTTCCACTTCGACAGGCACTGCCGAGAGATGCCCGCCTCGGCAGCGACGTGAGCGATCGGTCGGTGGGCGCAGCGGCGCACGAGCCGCAGCCGCCCTTCGGGGGTGAACGGGGCGTTAGCGTGGCTCATCGAGGGGTAGGTCCTTCGCGCAGCAGTTGGTTGGTCGCACTTCCATCCTGCCGCCGGGGCCTACCCCTCCCTCACACCCCCAGCCGCGTCACCAACCTCATGAGCCACAACAGCTAGTCCTGTCCGCGGGCCGTCTGGCCTAGTGTGGAAGTCGTGGCCTACGCCCCGGCAACGTGCCCGAGCAGCGCCGGACCGTCAGCGCCGAGCCTGGCACCCGGTGTTCGCGTGGTTGCACACCGGAGGCCAGGTCCCATCTCGACCCGAGTGCGAGCTCCTGCACGCGCGGGCGGACGCCGATAATGCACATTATGTCAAACGGTTGTCTGCGTATCGCCGTGCCCAGCGCCGATGTACTACGCGGACCCAACGCTCTTGCACCTGTGAAGTTCGAGCTTCGGCGCCGCTCCCATGCTGGGTGGGTCTCGGTTTCGTAGTCGACGGTCGGCTACCTATCATCGCGCTCAGGGGAGGCGCCAAAACGGGCCGGTGAGCCCAACCCGCTCGAGGATGGCTTGATTCGTCGCCCGGTCGTGCGGCTGGAAGTCCGGCGTGAGCCGGTCGCCGTACCAGGGTCCGGCGAGTTCCCAGACGGTCGTCGCAGAGGCGATGTAGCCGGCGCCGGGGTCGTGTGCTGCGGTCCACTGCTCGGCGTGCTCGCGGGAGCAGAAGGTCCGGATCATGGTGCAGGTCCCCACGACGTCGTTCCACCACTCAGCGGCGGGCCGGGGGAACCGCACAGCGAGGTCGCCTGGAGGCGGTGTCGTCGGGCCCGAGGTGTAGCTGACGTGGGAACCGCACCACGGGCAGGCGGTGTCGATCCGCACGTCGAGGTGGAGTGCTGCGCTGATGCCGAAGGAGTCCCAGGCGCAACCGCCCCACCACCTGCGGTCGTCGCGCCCGTCGGCGGGGGTCACGACGAAGGCCATCGGGGCGGCGGAGAACGGGTGGGCCATGCGGATGGCGTCACCGTCGGTGGTCGGGACGAGGGTGTGCGCCTGCGCCAGCTCATCCAGGAGGTTCTGCACAGCAGCCCGGTTGAGTCCGGTCAGGCGCGCGAGCTCGGCGACCGAGGGTGCCCGACCCTCGTCGGCGAGGGTGTCGTAGACGAGGTCCCGGATCTGCCGTGCGGCGGACGTGCTCATGCTTTGCTCCTCGTGGTCGTGGTCGTGGTCGTGGTCGTGGTCGTGGTCGTGGTCGTGGTCGCTGGCGCGGCGGTCATCGGGTGAGGCTCAGTGTCTGCTCGACCAGCAGAGCAGCGCCCAGGACGATCATGAGCGACCCGGCGACTCGTGAGACCAGGGTCGCGGACGTCGGCCGGGCGGCCAGCACCCGGCGCGCCCCGGATCCCACCGCGGTGTAGACGAAGGCGCAGGTCGCCAGGTGCAGCAGGCCGAGCATGGCGAGCTGCGTCCCCACCGGCCACGACCCGTCGACATGGGTGAACTGCGGGAGCAGCGCCAGCAGCAGCACCGGGACCTTCGGGTTCAGGGCGCTGACCCCGAACCCGCGCGCGGCCCACTCCCCCGCGCTCCCGGCCTCGGTCCAAGTGGGCGTGCCCGCGCCGGCGGGGTGTCGCAGGACGCCGAGACCGAGCCACGCCAGGTAGGCGGCCCCGACGACCGTGATGACGCTCAGCGCGGCCGGGTAGCGCGTGGCGAGTGCGCCCAGCCCTGCCGCGACGGCGACGACGTACGCCAGGTGCCCCAGCAGCAGGCCCGCGTTCGCCGGCGCGACGCGCCCGCTCAGGCCAGCGGTGATCATGTACGCCCAGTCTGCGCCCGGAGTCAGGATGAACGCGAGAGCGGTCACCCAGAATGCACCGACCTCCGTGATCTCCACCCTGCACCTCCGTCTTCGTATCGTGAGAGGCGCAACGCTAGAGACCATCGGTGAGGAAGTGCTGTCCCCTTCTGCCCGTGACATCACTCGTACGGGCAAGATGTGTCACATGGACGCCCTCGACCGCGAGATCCTTGCCGTGCTGCAGCGGGACGGTCGCCTCAGCATCACGGAGCTTGCCGAGCGGGTCGGGCTGACCGTGTCCCCGTGCCACCGCCGACTACGCGCCCTCGAGCGCACCGGCGTCGTCAGCGGGTACCGCGCCGTCGTCGATCCGATCGCGGTCGGGCTGACCTTCGAGGCGTTGGTGCTCGTCACCATGCAGGCAGCCGACCGGGCCACCGTGTCGGCGTTCGAGGACGCCGTCGCTGTGATCCCCGGTGTCGTGCGCGCCCAGCGGCTCTTCGGCGACCCGGACTACCTGCTGCAGGTCGTCGCCGCCGACCTCGCGGCGTTCCAGGAGCTCTACGACGAGCAGATCTCCACGCTGCCCGGTGTCCAGCGCCTCAACTCGACCCTCGTCATGAAGAGCGTGGTCGATCGGCCTGTCCCCTTGTAGCGCCCTGGAGGCGTGCGGGAGTACGCCCGATCTTGATACGCAGAGGTGCCAGTAGGGCGGGTCGCCCGTGCTTGGCGATGTGCTCGGTCTCCCGGGGCGCACCGGTCCGGAGGGCGCGGGCGTCGGTGCCGCTCCCCCCGGCGCGCGGTCACTCCGCTGGGCCCTGCGCGCCGTAGGCGCGGACGAAGGCGCGTGCGCCGTCGGTCATGATCTGGCGGACGTGCGCTGCCTCGGTGCGTCGGCGGGGCGGCTCGTTGAGCACGCGCAACGCGGTCAGGGCGTGGAAGTGGGCCGCTGCGAGGCCGGGATCGTCGGCGTCGAGCAGGCCGACGCGGGCGAAGTGGCTGATGCGATCGCTGAGGACGCGCGCGTGGGCCTCGTCGAGCGGATGGTCCTCGAGCTCCGGCAGCAGCGCCTCGTTCTCGTTGATCAGCCTGACGGCGGCGAGGTAGTCCGACGAGAGCAGCAGAGTTCGGCCGAGGGCGGCGGCCAGCTCGGTCAGGGCCCGCTCGAGATCGGCGGGCTCGCGGATGTCTGCCGGGTTGAGGTGCTCGTCGACCAGCTCGCGCAGCGTTGCCAGCGCCCTCTCCCCTGCGTCCTCCACGACGCCGAGCAGGAGACCTCGCTTGTCCCCGTAGTAGTCGTAGACCGTCCGCTTCGACACCCCGGCGAGCGCGGCGACCGCGTCCATGCTGGTGCGCTCCACGCCTGTCCGCACGAACAGCTCCTTCGCCGCCGCCAGGATGGCCGCGCGCTTGGGCGCCTGCCCCTGTCGCACGGTCCTGCCTCCACCTGTCGCCATCGCTCTCCTCCGAGTTCGTCGGTGACGCTACACCGACCGGTCCATCACTACACGACACGGTGTAGTGTATCGATCGTGCACTCCTCGAACCCGGTGTTGTTGCAGGCCCACTCCCTGGTCAAGCGGTACGGGCGCGTCACTGCCGTCGACGGCTTGTCGTTCACGGTCCGCCCGGGCGTCGTCACCGGCTTCCTCGGCCCCAACGGGGCGGGCAAGTCCACGACATTGCGCATGTTTCTCGGGCTGGACAGGCCGACGAGCGGGGCGGCGACGGTCGGTGGGCTGCGGCTCGCCGAGACGCCGCACCCGGTGCGCGTCGTCGGCGCGATGCTCGACGCCCGTGCGGTCCACCCCCGGCGCACGGCCGCGGACCACCTCGCGGCGGTCGCGCGCGCCGGTGGCGTCGCGCGCTCCCGGGTGGCTGAGCCTCTCGAGCTCGTCGGCCTGGGTGACGTCGGAGGCCGGCGGGCCGGCGATTTCTCCCTCGGGATGAAGCAGCGGCTGGGGATCGCCACCGCGCTGATCGGCGACCCGTCGGTCGTGATCTTCGACGAGCCGCTGAACGGCCTCGACCCCGAGGGGATCCGGTGGGCACGCTCGCTCATGCGCGACCTGGCGGCGGAGGGTCGCACCGTCCTGTTCTCCAGCCACCTCATGGGTGAGATGGAGCTGACCGCCGACCAGCTCGTCGTCGTGCACCACGGGCGGCTCCTGGCCGACCAGCCCCTGACAGCGTTCATCGTCGATCGCACCACCGTGCAGATCCGCGCGCGCACACCGGACCGGCGCGGCCTCCTTAAGGCGCTCGCCCGCGCGGGCGTGGACGCGGTGCCCGACGCGGCGAGCGCAGATGGGCTCGACGTCCGGGGAACCACGTCGGACCGCGTCGGTCGCATCGCCGCCGGTGCCGGCATCGAGCTGTCCGAGCTGAGCTCCGTCCGGGGCTCGCTCGAGGACGTCTTCCTCACCATGACATCGACTCAGAAGAAGGCCGCCTGACATGGACCTCCTCGCCTCCGAGTGGATCAAGGCCCGCAGCGTCCGCACCACCTGGCTCCTGGCGGCCGGCACCGTCCTGGTCACGGTCGTGGTCAGCCTGCTCGGCATCAGCGGACTCATGGCGGACTGGCAGGCAGACCTGCCCGCGGACTTCGACCCGACGGGCATCAGCTTCAAGGGCATCCTCGTCGGCCAGATCCTCGTCGCGACACTGGGAGCCCAGACGTTCACCAGCGAGTACGCGACCGGTCAGATCGTCACGAGCCTGACGATCACGCCCCGGCGGTCGGTCCTGCTGGCCACGAAGCTGGCTGTCACCGCGCTCGTCGCCCTCGCGACCGCGCTGGTCACCGTGGCGTGCAGCTTCGGCGCGAGCCAGGCGGCTCTCGGTGCCGCGGGCCTGCCGACGGCGGACCTGGCCGACGCGGGCAGCGTGCGGGCCATCCTGTGCGCGGCCGGCTACCTGGTGCTCACCGCTGTCCTGGGCGTCGCGCTCGGGGCCATGACGCGCTCGTCCTCCGGTGCGCTGGCGATCGTCGTGACCGTGGCGCTGCTCGTGCCAGCGCTCGCGCCCGGGCTTCCCGGCATCGTGGGACACCTTGCCGGGACCTACTGGCCCACCACCGCCGGACAGGCCTCGTACACGACCGCCGGCACCGGAGCCCTGACCGGCTCGGGCGGGCTCGCCGTGATGGCGTTGTTCACGATCTGGACCACGCTCGCTGCGCACCTCACGCTGAGGGCCCGCGACGCGTGACGCTCCGTGTCCGATCGGGCCTCCCCCGCCAGCGCGCATCCGTCTCCCTCGCCCTCTCCGACCCCCACCCCGTCGCCGACGACTCCGCCGCCCGTGGTCGTCCCGCCGACGCCGGTCGGCAACCAGCGCATCACGGGCGTGGTCTGGCTCGACCGGAACCGCGACGGCGTCCAGGACGGGGCCGGTGAGCCAGGGCTGGCGGCGGTCCCCGTCGAGCTGCACCGCGTCGAGCTCCCGGGCGGTAACGGTGTGCTGGGACGTGTCCCGCCGGCCGCTCACCAGGCCGCTACCGGCGACCGCCGTCCCGGACCAGCCGGGCGAGAAGGTCGAGGCTGGTGAGCTCGAGGTCGGCGTGGTCCTCGGCCCGACGAGGCTGGACGTGCGCCCACGGCCCACGGCGCAGCCACGCGGTGCGCATCCCGACCGCGCGTGCCGCCCGGACGTCGTTGTCGAGCCGGTCGCCGACGTAGAGCACCTGGTGCGCGGGGACGTGGCAGGCCGCTGCGACGCGCTCGAAGAACGCCGCGGACGGCTTGGCGACGCCCCACGTCGCTGACGTCGCGACGAAGTCGACGTGCACCCCGGCCGAACGGAGCGCCTCCTCGGCGCCCGCGGGCTGGTTCCCCGCCACGCCGACGACCAGGCCCGCGTCCCGCACCGCCGCCAGGCAGCCGAGAGCGTCGTCGTACAGGTCGTCCGCGCGGATGTCGGGTGCCGACGCAGGTGGTGTCCGGCCGAGCAGCCGCCACGCGTCCCGGTGATCGCGACCCTGGCTGATCGTCGCGCCGATCGCGGCCATCAGGGTGAACGGGGTGGTCCCGGCGGCGCGGGCGAGGTCCGCCCACGCCCGGGACTCGTCGACGAGGGTCTCCCCCACGTCGAACACGACGGCGTGCAGGTCCGGGGGCAGCGTCGGTGCGGGCACAGGCCCAGCCTGCCCGATCCGCGCCGCTCCCCCTCGCCGGCCGTCACGGTGCGGGCGTGGAGGGTGTCCCCGTCGCAGCCGTCCGCTCGTCGGCACGCGGCTCGGCCACGGGCCGCAGGCGGAGCGCCCACCACGCGGCGGCGGCAGCGAGTCCTGCGACGACGAACGCGGCACCGCCGCGGGTCGCCGCCGACGAGAGCGCCACCTCGGCGCCGGCGTCGGCCGACCCGGCGCCCACGAGCGCCCCCGCGAGCCCCACGACGACGAGTGCGGAGACGACCGCGGCGCGCACCCGGTCGACGGGCAGACGCCCACCCGCCGCGCGCCACGCGGCGACCCGGCGCCCGGCCCACACCGCGAGCGCCACGAGGCCGAGGACCGTGCTGGCGTGCTGCAGGACGCGGGCGGCCGGCATGTCGCCGAGCAGCGGCTCCCGCAGCCAGGCGATGTGCTGCACCGCCGCACCGTCGCCGTGGGTGACCGCGTCCCAGGCGACGTGCGTCGCGACACCGACGGCCAGGGAGGCGAGCGTCCATGTGGCGGCGCGCAGGGTGCGGTTCCGCTCGGGCGCGCGGCTGGCAGTGCCGGCGAGAGCCCTCAGCGGGAGACGCACGAACCACCAGACCGCCAGGAGCACGGCCGCGCTCGGGACCGCCACGGTGAGCGCGCCCGGCCACGCGTGCGTGGTCGTCGCGTTGACGAACGGCTCGTACCAGGCGTCCGCCGACCGGGGCAGCCGCACGAAGTACGGGACGTCCGGGCTCATCGCGCCCGCGACCAGGGCGGCGGGCACCAGCGGTCCGCGCGCGAGAGGGAGCACGGCGGCGGGATGGGCGAGGGTGAAGGGCACCGGATCACGGTGCCGTGTGCGCGGGAGGCAGTCATCCGCCCGCGGTCGGACGCGGCGGGTCGGCACGTCCACCCGTCGGCGCACCGCGCGGGTCGGCGCCGGGCCTTGACGTCCCCGCGGGCGGTTCACCACAGTGGCCGCGACGGCGAGACGCGCGGCGGCCGCGGGCCGAGGACGGTGGGGGCATGAGGACGTTCGACGGGTCCGAGGACCTGCGTGGAGCACGGTTCGTGGACGCGGACCTGTCCGGGGCACGCTTCGTGCGTGCCGACCTGTCCGGGGCCGTCATGCGGGGCGTCGAGCTGCAGGGCGCCGACCTGGACGCCCCGTGGCTGAGCGCACCGTTCCTGGTCAACGGGGTGGACGTGGTGGCCTACGTCGACGCCGAGCTGGACCGGCGCTTCCCCGGGCGCGAGCTGCGGCGCGTCGCCGAGCCGGAGGCGCTGCGTGAGGCGTGGGCCGCGCTCGAGCGGACGTGGAGCAGCACGCTCGACCGCGTCGCGGCGATGCCGGCCGGGACGCCGGACGTCTCGGTCGACGGTGAGTGGACGTTCGCGCAGACGCTGCGGCACCTGGTGATGGCCACCGACGTGTGGCTGCGACGCGCCGTCCTCGGGGTCGAGCAGCCGTACGACCCGATCGGTCAGCCGAACGTGGAGTACGAGGCCGACGGCAACGACATGTCCGTGTTCTCGCGGCCCGACCCCACATACGACGAGGTGCTCGCCTCGCGCGCCGAGCACGTCGCGCTGGTCCGGGACTTCCTGGCGCAGGTCAGCGCCGAGGAGCTGGAGACCGTCCGCGCCAACCCGTGGAGCCCGGAGCATCCCGAGACCACCCTGTCCTGCCTGCACACGATCCTCGAGGAGGAGTGGGAGCACCACCGGTATGCCGTCCGGGACCTCGACGCGATCGAGCGGCGCTGACCGACGTCCGCGCCCGTGCGGACGGTGGCGGCGCGGACAGTCGCGGTCAGCCGACCAGCCCTGACCGGTGCGCCAGGGCGGCCGCCTCCAGCCTGCTGCGGCACCCGAGCTTGGTGAGCACCCGGCTGACGTGGGTCTTCGCGGTGGTCTCGGAGATCACCAGCGCCGCCGCGATCCGGCGGTTCGACATCCCCTCGCCCAGCAGGGCCAGCACCTCCCGTTCGCGCGCGGTGAGCTCGGCGAACCCCGGGGCGGTGTCGTCGGGGGCCCCGGTCGCCGCGGTGGTGCGTCCGGTGGCCGCCGTCCCGGCGACCGCGCCCGCGATGAGACGTCGCGTGACCTCGGGCGCCAGGATCCCGTCGCCCGCGGCCACCCGGCGCACCGCCTCGACGAGCTCGTGCGCACCCACGGACTTGAGCAGGAAGCCCACGGCCCCCGCCTGGAGCACCCCGAACAGGTACTCGTCCAGGTCGAACGTGGTGAGGGCGACGACGTCCGCCAGTCCCTCGTCCACGATCTGCCGCGTCGCGGTGATCCCGTCGGTGCCGGGCATCCGGATGTCCATGAGCACGACGTCAGGCCGCAGCGCGCGGGCGTTGCGCACGGCCGCGGCCCCGTCGGCGGCTTCCCCCACGACGACGACGTCCCCGGCCTGCTCGAGCATCAGCCGCAACCCAGTCCGGATCGCGCCGTGGTCGTCGGCGAGCAGCACGCGCACGGGTGTGGTCACGAGGCCTCCAAGGTGTCGAGAGGTGCAGCACCCGGCGCGCGGTCCCCCACGTGGTCCGCCGGGAGGGCCACGGGAAGGACCGCACGCACACGCCAGGTCGGTCCGTCGGCGCCAGCGTCGAGCGTGCCGCCCAGCGACCGGGCGCGCTCGGTCATGGTGACCAGGCCGGTGGCGGTGCCGAGCGACGGCGCGAGCCCGGGCCGCGGCGCGGGACCGGTGGCCGCCTCGTCGGCACGGGCCAGCGCACTCGTCACGACGATCTCGAGGCGTGCGTCCCGTTCGGCGACCTCGAGGGCGACCGGCCCGCCGGCGCCGTGCGACGCGGCGTTGGCGAGCGCCTCCTGGACGATCCGGTAGGCGGCGTGGTCGACGGCCGCGGGCAGCGGACGACGGTCCACGTCGACCCGGGCGCGCACGTCGGTGCCGGCCGCGCGGGCGGCGGCGAGCAGCTCGTCGAGGCGGTCGAGGCCGGCCGGCGCGGTCGTCGGACCGGTCGCGCCCGGCGCGCCGCGCAGGACCAGGATCATCGAACGCATCTCGTCGAGCGACGCGACGGCCTGCTCCCGCACGGCCGCGAGCGCGGTCCTGTCCCGTGTGGCGTCCGGTGTCCCGGCCAGCGCGGCCTCGGCGTGGATCGCGATCGCCGACAACCGGCCCGCGACGACGTCGTGCAGGTCGCGCGCCATCGCGGCGCGCTCCTCGCGCACGGCCGCCGCGCGGTCCAGCTCGGCGATCCGCACGGCGTCGGCCGCGTGCACCCGCGCGAGCGCGGCCTGCTCACGCTCCAGGTCCGCACGGCGGGACTCCACATCGGCCAGCTCGGTGCGTGTCCGCACGTCCGACGCCCACCACAGCGGCGTGACCAGCAGCGCGACCACCTGGAGCGTCGCCCCGACCACCTGCGACGCGGACTGACCGGCGACCAGCGTGGCGGTCGGCGCCGCGACCCCGACCGCCACGACGAGCGACGTGAGGACCGCGCGCGCCCGCCGACCGACCAGGAGCGCCGCGGTGTACAGCGCGTCGAAGAAGACGAGCAGCAGCCCGAGGCTGCCGCCGACCGTCCCGCTCGCGAGCGCGAGCGCGGTGACGACGCCCAGCACCACCATCGGCGCACGGCGCTTGAGGACCAGGGCGGTGCAGGCCAGCACCAGGAGCCCGATGTGGACCCAGGTGCGCGCCGGCCCGCCGACGGGTCCGCCCGGCCCGTGCACCCCCGTGCCCACGAGGACCAGCCCGACCACCAGGTAGAGCGCGGCCGTGCCGCGGTCGCCGAGCCCGCCGGAGGGCCGGAGCCGGCGCAGCACGGCGGTCGAGGCGGTCACGGCGCCCATCCCAGCACAGCACCGTCGGCGTGGCCTCGTCCGAAGGGAGGACCGCGGCGCGCAGGATCGTCGGGACGGCCGACGACCGCACCGTGGGCCGCGTCGCACGCTCGGGGTCATGGACGCCATCCGCGACAACCCCGTCGCTGCCCTGGTCGTCGCGTGCGAGGTCGCCTTCTGGGTGTTCCTGCTCGCGGCGGTCGTGGCCCGGTACGCGCTGCACCTGCGCCGCACGTCGACGGTCCTCCTGCTGTGCGAGCCGCTGCTCGAGGTCGTGCTGCTGGCCGCGACCGTCGGGGACCTGCTGCGCGGGTCCGAGGCGTCGTGGACCCACGGCCTCGCCGCGCTCTACCTCGGCTTCACGGTCGCGTTCGGCAGGCGCACCGTGCATGCGGTCGATGCCTGGGTCGCGCACCGGTTCGCGGGAGGCCCGCCCCCTCCGAGGCCCCCGAGGTACGGGTCCGCGAAGGTCCGGCACGAGTGGGCGCTCTGGGGTCGCGTGCTGCTCGCGTGGACCGTGGCGGTCGCGATCCTCGGCGTCCTGCTCCTGATCGCGGACGGGTCGGACGAGGCCGCCGAGCAGCAGCGGGCGGTGCTGCTCGGGTGGGGCGGGCGCGCCTCGGTGGTGCTGCTGATCTGGTTCGTCACGGGGCCGCTGTGGACGTCGATCGCCCCGCCGCGAGCCCCCGCCGACGAACGGCGTCCGCACGACCGGGAGGACGCGCCGCCCGCACGCGGGTGACGTCTCCGGTCACGCGTGCAGCGCCGTGGCCCTCACCAGCGCGTCGACCGCCCCGCGCTCCCCCTCGACCTGCAGGTCGGGCGACGGCTCGAGCGCCGCTCCGCCGATGATCACGCGCTTGAGCGCGCGCGTCGTCGCCCGCAGCACGGCGTGCGGCGCTGCGGGTCCCGCGGCGTCCCGGACCACGGTCGTGCGCTCGTCGGTCATCGTGGCGGTGTACGCGACGGGCGCGGCGCCCTCGCGGCGTGAGTCCACCAGGTGGAGCGCGACGACGGTCGGGTCCGCCCGGTCGACGCGCGGACGCGCGTGCGCACGCATCGCCAGGACGAGAGTGTCCGGGCTCATGTCCGCGTCCCACAGCAGACCGGGCGAGTCGGCCGCCCACGTCGCGAGGGCGGTGTTCACGGCCTCGAGCCGCAGCCCGCGCTCGGTGAGCGCGTACACGTCGACGTCGGCAGGGGCCGGCAGGTGGCGGCGCTCCGCGATGCCCTCGGACTCGAGGTGCTGGAGTCGTTGCGCCAGGACCGACGGCCCGATGCCCTGCACGTCCTGCTGCAGGTGCGCGAACCTCTTGGGGCCCAGCAGCAGCTCACGCACGACGATCATGGTCCAGCGTTCGCCGATCAGGTCGAGGGCGTGCGCGGTCGCGCAGCCGTCGTTGTACGAGCCGTACGTGCGTCGCGTGCCCACCGGCTGAATGTACCCCGTGGTCGCGCATCGGAAGTGTGCACTACTGTTTCCGAAGTGCCGACGACGAAGGAGCCCGTGATGCCGTCCTGGACGACTGAGCAGTACTGGAACGCGATCGCCGCCGAACGCGCGCGGTTGGCCGACGATCTCGCGGCCCTGACGCCCGAGCAGTGGGCGGCTCCGTCCGCGTGCGACCGCTGGACCGTCCAGGACGTCGTCGCGCACCTGACGGCGGCCGCGAGCACCGCCCGGTGGGCCTGGCTCAGGAGCATCGCCGCGGCCCGCTTCGATGCGGCGGTGCACAACGAGCGCCGCCTGGCCGAGCACCGCGGGACGGCGCCCGGCGAGACGCTCGAGAGGTTCCGGTCGGTCGTGCCCTCCCGCATCGCGGCGACAGGTGACCTCTGGGCCTGGCTCGGTGAGGTCGTGGTGCACGCGCAGGACGTCCGTGAGCCGCTCGGGATCGCCACCGCGCCGGCCGCCGAGTCCGTGGTCGCGGTGGCCGAGGGGTACGTGCGCAAGGACTTCGCGGTCAACTCGCGCCGCGCCGCGCGGGGGCTGCGCCTCGTCGCGACCGACAGCGACTTCCGTGCGGGTGACGGGCCGGAGGTCACCGGCACCACGCTCGACCTGGTCCTCGCGATGGCGGGGCGCGGGGCGGCCGCCGCGCGGCTGAGCGGACCCGGCGCCCAGCGCCTGGCCCACGCGTCGCGCTGACGTGGGCTGCGTCAGGCGGGCTGCCAGAGCTCGATGCGGTTGCCCTCGGGATCGGTGACCCACCCGAACCGCCCGACGCCCTCCATGTCCTGGACCTCTGGCGCGACGTCCGCCCCGCGCTCACGCAGCTGCGCGAGCATCGCGTCCAGGTCCCGCACGCGGAAGTTCAGCATCACGCGCTGGTCCGGGGAGCCGAAGTAGTCCGACTGCGGCTCGAACGTCGCGAACACCGTGACGCCGGCGTCCTGACGCCAGAGCTCCTGCGCCTCGGCGTCCAGGCCGAGGCACTCCCGATACCACGCGGTCAGCGCCGCCGGGTCGTCCGCACGCAAGAAGTAGCCGCCGATGCCCAGAACGCGTTCCATCGGGCCAGCATGTCAGCACACCCCGTGCTGCGCGCAAGGGCGCCGCTCAGGCAGACGGCCCGTTATGCGGGGCGCGGGAGCTCCAGGACGTACCGCTCCTCGATGACGTCCGCGTCTCGCGGTGTCGCCATGCGCTCGCCGGTGCGCGTGAACCCGGCGCGCACGTACAGGTCGCCGGCCGCGTGGTTGCCGTCCACCAGCCACAGCGACACGGTGCGCGCACCGTCGGCGATCGCGGCGTGCCGGATCGCGTCGAGCAGTGCCCACGCCAGGCCCTGACGGCGTGACTCGGGCGCCACCCACAGCCCGACCACGTGCCGGTCGTCCTTCGGCGACCCGGGCTCCTGCAGCATCGAGATGATGCCGCGGGGCTCGCCCGCCTCGTCGAACGCGAGCCAGGTCGGCACGGTACGCATGCGCATGCGCCAGTGCTTCTCCTTGAACCGCTCCTCGCGCTCGAGCGTCGAGCCGAACGCATCGGGGTCCTCGCGGAGGGCACGGAGCCGGATGGTGGACACGGCTGCCCAGTCGTCCTCGGTCGCCTGGGAGATCTGCACCGGTACAGGATGCCCTAGATGCGACGGACGTCCCTGCTCACGCGCCGTGCCCGAGCGGATCGGGCGTCGCGCGCGCGACGTCGGCCACGTCCTCCTCGGGGCGCGGCGGGATGGTCTCGTCGAACTCGAGCAGCGGGACCTCGTCGGTGCTGCCGAGGGGCGTCGCGTCCTCGTGGCGGGGGTCGGTCTCGGTCATGGCGCTCCTTCACCGGGCGTCGGGCCCGCGGGGTGCGGGCTCGGGACCAGTCTGTGACGGTGCTGACCTGGGCGCACGCGCTGCGCGGCACGTCCCGCGCCTCGCGCCGGCGGTTCTTCGTCGACGCGGTGCACCCGATACGGTGACCCGGTGCTGGTGCTCGGGGTGTGCAGTCTGAAGGGTGGCGTCGGCAAGACGTCCGTGACGCTCGGTCTGGCGTCCGCCGCGCTCGAGCGTGGGCTGCGCACGCTCGTCGTCGACATGGACCCGCAGGGTGACTCGACGATGTCGCTGGGCGTGCAGCCCGAGGGCGTCGACGTCGCCACGGTGCTCGACGACCCGGGCGAGGCCGCGGTGCGTGCGGCCACGCTTGCGAGCACATGGGCCGATGCGGGCCTGGACGTGCTGCCCGGCTCCGAGCGCAACGTGCGGCACGACCGCCTGGACGACCACGAGCTCGGCCGCCTGAGGTACGCCCTGACGGGCCTGACGGGGTACGACCTGGTGCTGGTCGACTGCCCGCCGTCGCTCGGATCGCTGACCCGGATCGGCCTGACCGCGTGCGACCGCGCCGTGGTGGTCACCGAACCGGGGCTGTTCGCCGTGATGGCCGTGGGACGCGCGATGCGCACCATCGACGAGCTGCGACGCGGCCCGGCGCCCAACCTGCAGCCGCTGGGCATCGTCGTGAACCGGGTCCGGGCCCGTTCCCTGGAGCAGGCGTTCCGCCTGGACGAGCTCCGGTCGCTGTACGGGCCGCTGATGCTCACGCCGCAGGTTCCCGAGCGCGCCGCGTTGCAGCAGGCCCAGGGCGCGGCCCAGCCCGTGCACGCGTGGCCCGGGGCCGCCGCGACCGAGCTGTCCGAGGTCTTCGACGCGCTGCTGGACCGCGCGCTGCGCGCACCCCGCCGCTGACCACGCACCTCGGACGACGAAGGCCGCCGGACCTCGCGGATCGGCGGCCTTCGTCGTGCGTCGTGGTTCAGCCCGCCGTGCGCGCCTGACGGCGTCGCGCGAGCTCGTCCTGCGGGTGCTCGGCCGCGTGGGCGGCGTCGTCGTCCGCACGCTCGGTCGGCAGCTCGGCGAGCGTGCCCTCGACCTCGCGCCACACGCGACCGACCGCGATGCCGAACACGCCCTGACCGCCCTGGACCAGGTCGATGACCTCGTCGGCCGACGTGCACTCGTACACCGAGGCGCCGTCGGACATGAGGGTGATCTGGGCGAGGTCGTCCACGCCGCGCTCGCGCAGGTGGCCCACCGCGGCCCGGATCTGCTGCAGCGAGACCCCGGTGTCGAGCAGACGCTTCACGACCTTCAGCACCAGGATGTCGCGGAACGAGTACAGGCGCTGCGTCCCGGACCCCGTCGCGGGCCGGACGGTCGGCTCGACCAGGCCCGTGCGGGCCCAGTAGTCGAGCTGGCGGTACGTGATGCCCGCGGCGCGGCACGCGGTCGGCCCGCGGTAGCCCGTCGCGTCGTCGAGGTCAGGCAGGTCGTCGTCGAACAGGAGGCCCTGCGCGCGTTGCGGGACGCCCGTGACGTCCTCCGCGTTCTCGTTGGCCACGCTTCCTCCACTCGTCCTGCAGGTCGCGCAGCAGGTCGCGCATTCGCGCGCTGCGCCTGGGGGCCACGCTAGGCACCCGGGGGTGCCGACGCAACGACGTGCGGCGCGTGTCGCGGTCGGCGTGTCTCACCTTGAACCTCAACCTGAAGGTTCTGTGGCGTGGGTCACGGTCCGCGGCTCGGCCCCGGCTCCTCCCCCGTCTCGAAGTCCTCGGGCGTGACCTGCTCGAGGAACGCCCGGAACTGCTCGACGTCGTCGTCACCCGCGTCGTCCGCGGCGTCGGGGTCGATGCGCTGGACCTCGACGCCCGCGACGGCCACCACCTCGGCCGAGCACAGCACCGGGACACCGAACCGTAGCGCCACCGCGATCGCGTCCGACGCACGCGAGTCGACCCGCGCGCCGTTGCCGAGCGTGAGCTCGGCGTAGAAGACGCCGTCCTCCAGACGCGTGATCACCGCGCGCCGCACCTGCTCCCCCGCGGCGATCAGCAGGTCCCGCAGCAGGTCGTGCGTCATCGGCCGGGGAGGCGCGGAACCCGACTGGGCCACCGCGATCGCCCCCGCCTCGTGCGGGCCGATCATGATCGGCACCACCAGGTCGGACTCGGGGTCCAGGAGCAGCACGACGATCTCCTCGGCGACCGGGTGCTGACGCACGCCGATCACCTCGACCACGACCAGATCGGGCTCCTGCGACACGACTCCACGCTACGACCCTGCGGCCCCGGGCGCGCGGTCCGTGGACCCCCGGGTGCGGCGTCCGTCCGGGCGCCGGCTCGCGCCGGCCCGGCGACCGGTCAGGGCGTGAGGTCGGCGACCGCTGCGCGGACCAGGGCGGTGTGCAGGCGGGCGCAGACCTCACCGAGCTCGGCCGAGAGCTGCCCGGCGTGCGCACGGGCGGTCGCGCTGCGCTGGCTGCGCAGCGGGCTGGTCACCTGGTCCACGAGGTCCGCCTGACGCTCGGCCGCGGCGCGGAACTGACGCAGGTGGCGGACGTCGATCCCGTGCTGCGCGAGCTCGGCCGCGGTGACCACGACCTCGCGCGCCCACGGGTCGAACGTGCCACCCGGGCGGGGCGTGAGCACCCCGGCCGCGACGAGCTCGGCCACGAGCTCAGGCGCCACGCCCGCGTCCTGCGCGAGCGCGTCCGCCCCCCAGCGGTCCGCCTGGCGCTGCACCACGCCGTCGCGCGCGGCCAGCCGCGCTCGCGCCGGCGTCTCCTCCTCGAGACCGGCGTCCAGCGCTGCGAGGCGTTCGCCGATGACCTTGAGCGGCATGTAGCGGTCGCGCTGCTGCCGCAGCACGAAGCGGAGCCGCTCGATGTCGGCCGGCGAGTACTGGCGGTAGCCCGCGGGCGTCCGCACCGGCTCGACCAGCCCCTGCTCCTCCAGGAACCGGAGCTTGGAGGGCGTGACCGCCGGGAACTCGATCCGCAGCGCCGCGAGGACGTCGGAGATGCGCATCGAGGCGCGCCGGGAGATGCCCCGCGGCCACGGCTCGAGCTCCCCGCCGTCCTGCTGCGCGGAGTCGACCTGCGGCTCGGGCACCGCCTGCGGCAGGCGTCGGGCGCGCCCGCTGGTGGAGCCGCTCATGCGTGCGGCTCGGCGGTGCTCGTCATGCCTCGGGCTCGCGGTGCGGGCTCGGGTGGAACGTCAGGCGGTACTTGCCGATCTGCACCTCGTCGCCCGCACGGAGCGCGGCCTGGTCGATCCGCTGGCGGTTGACGTACGTGCCGTTGAGCGAGCCGATGTCCCGCACGACGAAGTGGCCGCCCTCGCGCACGAACTCGGCGTGCTTGCGGGACACCGTCACGTCGTCGAGGAAGATGTCCGCCTGCGTCGAGCGGCCCGCCACCGTGCGCTCCGCGTCGAGCAGGAAGCGAGCCCCCGCGCTCGGTCCGCGCTGCATCACCAGGAGCGCGGACGTGGGCGGCAGCGCGTGCACCGCGCTCGACTCGTCGGGCGTGAGGCCCACGGGCGCGCCCTGCTCGATGTCGACCGGCGCGAGGCTGCCGAAGTTGACGGTGGTCTCGGGACCCGGCACGTGGCTGGTCCGGTCGTCGTCCGTCATGTGACCTCCCTGGGCGTGCGCGCCGTGCTGACCGACACGGTTCGACGTCGAGCCGACGTCGTCGTGCGGACCACCCTATGCAACGTCGCGCCCGAACGCAGCCACCGACCTGCTTCCGGCCTCGCCGTGCGCCGGGACGTGGGGCTCACTCGCCGTCCGGGGCGACGGGCGTCGCGTACTGCGGGTCCTCGAGCTCCCGCACAGCGCTGACCTGGACCTCGTCGAGCTCCTCGACCTCGCCCGACGCGCCGGTGCCGCGCACGGTCGCCATGGCACCGCCCGGGATCTGCAGCGCGATGGACAGCGTGTCCGGGTCCCCGATCGCGAGCCACGTGAACGGTGCCTCGAGCGGCACGCCGTCCAGCTCGATGGCCCCGCGCGTGCCCGTGAACGCCGAGCTGGCGGTCACGCGCCGGTCGTTGAGCTGGATCGCCTCGGCGCCCGCGTTCCGCAGCTCCTCGAGCATGTTCAGCATGGTGACCGGCTGCAGGTCGCCCTGAGGGTCGAGCAGCGTGACCCGGACCCCGGGGCCCTGCGCCGGCAGGCGCCCGGACAGGATGCCCTGCGTGATCGCGCTGCGACGCAGCGAGTCCAGGGCCGCCTCCTGGCGGTCCGAGCCGGACAGCAGCTCGTCGCGCTGGCCCCGCAGCTCGACGACCTCCTGCCGGAGCTGGTCACCCCGGTCGGTCGTCTCGTCGAGGATCCGGACGAGCTCGGACTGCCGCAGGCCCGACAGCGCGCTCTCGTCGTTCTGGCGGACCTGGACCACGAGCGCGAACCCGAGCAGCGCGCACAGGACCGCCGCGAACAGCTGCGCACGGTTGGCGCGAGGCCGCAACGCACGCGCGAGGACCAGCCAGCCGTTGGGTGCGGCGTCCATGGCGGTCGGCGCTGCCGCGACCGCGGGTTCGTGAGCGGGTGCGTCCGGTTGATCGGTGCCGAGGACCGTGGCGTCGTCCCCCACCGGGCGCAGCGCGCTCTCCCGCACCGCCGCGTCGGCACGCGCCCACGCCGCCTCGTCCGACGGCGTCGCCGCCTCGCGGGCCTCGTCGCCCTCGTCCGGCGTGCGCTCGGGTGCGACGTCGTCGTCCCGAGCGGTGTCGTGGGCCACGCGCGCGGGGTCGGTGGGCTCGTCCGGTGCGGTCGCGGGCTCGTCGGGCTCGTCGGGGTCCGTGGGCGCGATCTCGTCCTGAGGCCACGCGGCGAACGCGGTCTCGCCACCCTCGTCGGGCTCGGGCACGTGCGGGTCCTGCGGCGGCACGGTCGGCGGGCGCTCGTCCACGTCAGGCCTTGAACAGGTGCCGACGGATCGCCGCGGCGTTGGAGAAGATCCGGATGCCGAGGACCACGACGACGGCCGTCGACAGCTGGCTGCCCACACCCAGCTGGTCGCCCAGGAACACGATGAGCCCGGCGACGATCACGTTGGACAGGAACGAGGTCAGGAAGACGCGGTCGTCGAAGATGCCGTCGAGCATGGCGCGCACGCCGCCGAAGATCGCATCGAGCGCGGCGACCACCGCGATCGGCAGGTAGGGCTGCAGCTCGGCCGGCACCGTCGGCTGGAGGACCAGCCCGGCGACCACACCGACGACCAGCCCGAAGACCGCGATCACGACCCGCTCCCCTCGTCATCCGCACCGGCGCCCGGCGCGTCCGGCGTCGAGGCTGCCACAGCGGGAGGCGAGGGCGAAACCGACTGCTCCCGGAGCGTGCCGGGGTCGGTGGTCGCGCGCGCCGTCGGGCTGACCAGCGGCTCCGGCAGCGCGCCGTCGGGCACCTCGGCGTACCGCAGCGTCGCCTGGCCCGCGCCCGGCAGGCTCACGGAGTCCTGCGCGGAGACGTCGACCCCGATGCCGTACGTGGCCCGCAGCGCGCCGAGCAGCTCGCCGACGTCGCCCTGCGTGAGCGCGGTCTGCAGCGCGGGGGCGTTCCCGACGACCTCGACGCGGTACGGGTTCGTGAGGGGTACCAGGTCGACGAGCACAGCACTGCCCGCCGACCGGATGGCCGTCGTCGGCCCGATGCGCTGGTCGTTGATCGCGATGGCCTCGGCGCCCGCGGCCCACAGCCCGTTCACCACGACCTGGAGGTCGAGGTCCTGCACGCGTGCCGGGTCCTCGGGGTCGTCGACGACCGCCGCGGGCGCATCGCTCAGCCGGACGACCAGCCCCGGGCCGGAGACCGGGAGCTGGCCGGCCTGCACCGCGCCGGCCTCGACCTCGGCGCGCAGCGGGCCGTCCGCGTCGCCGACGAGCCGGGACTGCAGCGCGGCGATCTGTGCCGAGAGCTCCTCGACGTCCTGCTGCAGCGCCGCGACCGCGTCGTTGCGCTCGACGATGCTGCTCTCGAGCACGTCACGTGCCTGCTGCGCGCTGGCCGCGGGCTGCAGGAGCGTCTGTGCGGCGGCGGTCACACCGATGCCGAGCACGGCGGCCGTGACCAGCAGGACGGCCGCGCGCGCGGGGCTGCGCCGGCCCTTCTCGCCCGTCGCGCGGCGGTGCGCCACCAGTGCGTACCCCGGGTCCAGAGGGCTGCGGTCGACCTCGGTGAGCAGGGTCATGGACGCGTCCGGGCGGCGGCCCGCCGCGGGGACCGGAGCCGGTTCGGCATGCGCGGCCGGTCCGGGCAGGGGTTCCGCGTCCTGCGGACCGGGCGGGCGGGCCGTCACGTCCGGGCCTCGCGCAGCAGCGCGCGCGCCTGCACCAGGTACAGCGCCCCGGCCAGCCAGTACAGGCCGACGCCCCACAGCGCGAAGGCCCAGCCGACGACCTCGGCCACCGTGCCCAGCCACGAGTCCCAGGACGCGAGGAGCAGCAGCGGGAACGCGTACAGCAGCGCGAACGTGCCGGCCTTGCCCGCCAGGTGCACCGCGGGCGGCGGGTACCCACGCCGTCCGAGCGCCAGCAGCATGACGCCGAGCACGACCTCACGCGCCAGGATCACGACGAGCAGCCACAGCGGGACGACGCCTCGCCACACGAGTCCGACGAGCGTGACGGCGATGAACAGGCGGTCCGCGGCGGGGTCCAACAGCTGTCCCAGCCGCGTCACCTGGCCGAGGCGGCGCGCGAGCACTCCGTCGAGCCAGTCGCTCGCTCCCGAGACGGCCAGCACCACGACGGCCCAGCCGTCCTGGCCGGAGGCGATGAGCACGCCGAACACCGGGACCAGGAGCAGCCGCACCGCGCTGATCAGGTTGGGCCAGGTCAGCACACGCGTGCTGGGCCGCAGGTCGCGTCCCTGGTCCTGATGCCGCACCTGCTCTGCCACGCGTGCGCGCCTCCTGTCGTCGTGCCGGGGGCGATCCTATGCGGGCTGCTGCACGCACGGGGTCGGCATGACACGCTGCACGCATGGACACCCACGACCCGGCGGTCATCGAGCGCCTCCTACGGACCCCGGCGCGCTGGGCGGTCGTGGGCCTGTCCACCAACACGTCACGGGCGGCGTACGGGGTCGCGGCGTACCTGCAGCGCATCGGGCACACGATCGTGCCCGTGCACCCCCTCGCGCAGGAGGTGCACGGCGCGCGGGGCTACGCGTCGCTCGCGGACGTGCCGGGCGACGTGGACGTGGTCGACGTGTTCGTCAACTCGACGCTCGCGGGAGCGGTCGTCGACGAGGCCGTCGCGCGGGGTGCGCGCGCCGTGTGGCTGCAGCTGGGCGTCGTGGACCACGACGCGGCGCGCCGCGCGCACGCGGCAGGCCTCGACGTGGTCATGGACGCGTGCCCCGCGGTCGAGGGTCCGGCGATCGGGCTGCGCTGAGGCGTGTGCGCGAACTCACCACGGGCACCTCTGCCGTCCGGCCGGTCCGGCCGGTAGGCTCTCGTCCGATCGCGGAGTTCGTCGCGTCCCCCTGAGAGCCGCCCCACCCCTGAACCGGGGTCGTCGGGCGTGCCGTGCGAGAGGCATCATCGGATGCCCAGGTGTTCGGGGCTGCGACAGCCGAATACCAGTCCGGTGTCGGTTCAGTCCTCCCTCGAACGGAACGGCACCACATGACCATGCCCTCGGGCTCCCCCGCGCCCTCGCACGCCTCCGACCCCACCGCCGAACTCACGTTCGACGAGCTGGGCCTGCCCGACGCGCTGCACCGCGCCGTCGCCTCCCTCGGCTTCGTCACGCCATCGGCCATCCAGGCGCGCGCCATCCCGGCCCTGCTGTCCGGCCGCGACATCGTCGGCGTCGCGCAGACCGGGACGGGCAAGACCGCCGCGTTCGGCCTGCCGCTGCTCGCGGCGGTCGACCCCGAGGTCCGGGCGGTCCAGGCCATCGTCCTGACGCCGACGCGTGAGCTGGCGATGCAGGTCGCCGAGGCGATCTCCACGTTCGCGCAGCACATGCCCGGCCTCGGTGTGCTCCCCGTCTACGGCGGCGCGCCGTTCCTCCCCCAGCAGCGTGCGCTGCAGCGCGGTGCGCAGGTCGTCGTCGGCACGCCCGGCCGCGTGATCGACCACCTCGAGCGCGGCTCCCTGGTGCTGGACCAGGTGCGGTTCCTGGTGCTCGACGAGGCCGACGAGATGCTCCGCATGGGCTTCGCCGAGGACGTCGACAAGGTCCTGCAGCGCGTGCCCGCGGGGCGTCAGGTGGCGCTGTTCTCCGCCACGATGCCCCCCGCGATCCGCCGCGTGGCCGAGCAGCACCTGGTGCACCCGGTCGAGGTGACCGTCGCGCGCCAGTCGTCGACCGTGACCACGGTCCGCCAGACCTACGCCGTGGTGCCGCACCGCCACAAGGCCGGCGCGCTCGCCCGCGTGCTCGCCGTGCGCGAGGCCGACGCCGCGATCGTGTTCGTGCGGACGCGCGGCGCGGCCGAGGAGCTGGGCAGCGCGCTGGTCGAGCGCGGCGTGTCCGCCGCGTTCATCTCCGGCGACGTCGCGCAGGGTGACCGCGAGAAGATCGTCGACCGGCTGCGGGGCGGCGCGCTCGACGTGCTCGTCGCGACCGACGTCGCCGCGCGTGGCCTCGACGTCGAGCGCATCGGCCTCGTCGTGAACTTCGACGTCCCGCGTGAGCCCGAGACGTACGTGCACCGCATCGGCCGCACGGGCCGCGCCGGGCGCGAGGGCATCGCGCTCACGTTCGTGACGCCCGCCGAGCAGTCGCGGCTGCGCACCATCGAGCGCACCATCCGGACCCAGCTCGAGCAGGTGCCGATCCCCTCGCCCGCGGAGGTCTCCGCGCACCGCGTGCGCGCCCTCCTCGAGCGCGTCGAGCTGCGCAAGCAGGCCGGCCGCCTGGACGTGTACCGCGAGGCCGTGTCCCAGCACCTCGCGGCGAGCCCCGAGCTCGACGCGCGGGACCTGCTCGCGACCGTGCTCGCACTGGCCGTGGGCGACGAGGGCCCCGACGCCCGCACCGCGGACGACCTGGACGACGCGCTGTCGCGTGCCACGCTCGGCGCGGAGCGCGGCGAGCGTGCCGGCCGCGAGCGCGACGGCCACGGCGACCCGCGTGAACGTCGCCGGCCCAGCACCCACATCGCGGGCGGCCCGCCCCGCTGGCGCGTGGCCGTCGGACACCGTGACGGGCTGCAGCCCGGCGCGCTCGTCGGCGCCCTCACGGGCGAGGGCGGGCTGACCGGCGCCGACGTCGGCAAGATCGACATCTTCGGCAGCTTCTCTCTCGTGGACATCCCCGGCGGCCTCACGCCGGACGTCGTCGACCGCCTGTCGCGCGCACGCGTCGCGGGGCGTCCGCTGCGCATCCGGGTCGACAGCGGGCCGCGGCCCGGGCACGGCGCGAGCCGTCCGGGTCACGGGCCCGGGCACGGTCCGAGCCACGGGTCGGCGCACGGTCCGCGCGGCCGCGCCTGACCGCACGTCCCGGAGGGCCGTTCGACCGTCGGTGACCGACGGCCGGGCGGCCCTCCGCCGCACGTGCGGCCGTCTCAGCGCGGCCCGGTGCGAGCCGGGGTGCGCGCCGCCGCCCGGGCGACCGCGATGTCGGCCTCGCGCAGCACCGCGCCGGGATCGGCGCACCCGCGCACGCTCGCGACCACGCCGACCCGCACCCGGTCGCCCAGCTCGGCGTGCAGGTCCTCGATGACGCGTCGCACCCGCGGCGGCACGCCGGCCGGACCGGTGTCCTCGAGCAGCAGCGCGATCTCGTCATCCGCGCTGCGTGCGGCCGTGTCGCCCGCACGCACGGCCGACCGCAGGCGTTCGGCGATCTCGCGGAGCGACTCGGCATGCACGGTCGAGCCGCGCGGACCGGCCGCCTGCGGACCTGTCGCGGGGATCCGCACCACCACGAGCGCGCAGTCGTAGTCCTCGATGCGATGGGCCCGCACGACGGCTGCCCCGAGCCGGTCGAGGAAGAGCAGACGCGTGGCCAGCCCCGTCTCGGCGTCGCGCAGCGCATCCCGCTGCTGCGAGAGCTCGGCGTGCTTGCGGTCGGTCACGTCCACGATCGTCCCGACGAGGCGCGCGGGGCACCCGGCGTCGTCGAGCACGGTCATCGCGCGGCACAGCAGCCAGCGGTACTCCCCCGTCGCGTTGCGCACCCGGTGCTGCAGCTCGAGCGTCGGGTCGGAACCTGCCAGCGCGCCTGCGATGGCGGTGGAGACCTCGTCACGGTCCGCGGGGTGGACGCGCTCGAGCCACTCGGTGGGTGACGAGCCGACGGCGTCCTCGTCGTACCCGAGCGTGCGCTTCCAGCGCGGCGAGTAGTAGACGGTCCCGGCAGACACGTCCCAGTCCCACGTCCCGTCGTCGGCCGCCATCGACGCGAGCGCGTAGTGCTCTTCGCTCACCCGGACGGCGTCCGCGAGCGCACGCTCGCGCGCGGCCGACTGCTCGAGCTGGAGCCGCTGCTCGTGCAGCGACGAGAGCAGGTCCTGCTGGTCGAGCGCGACCGCCAGGAGCGCGGCCCAGTGGTTGAAGCGGTCGCGAGCGGTCGTCGAACGGGCTTCCACGGGGCCCTCGACGGCCAGCAGGCCCCAGTCCGAGCGGCCGCACGTGACGGGGACGACGAAGGTCGCCTCGGCCAGCGTGCCGCCCCGCAGCATGCTGGGCGGCGGGAACTCCGCCGCCACGGTCCGGGTCCCGACGAGCCGGGTCAACGCGCCCGTCGCGTCGCGCACGCCCACGATCTCGAGGTCGCCACCCGGGCGGCCGTCGACCCACAGGGCGAGGCAAGCGCGCCCCCGCAGCCCGCGTGGCAGCCACTCGAGGGTCTGCGGGTCCGTGACGTCGCGCAGCAGGTCCATCGCGACCTCGTACTGGTGCTCGACGGTGCCCTCGAGCCGTCCGGCTCGCGCGAGGAGCGCCGCGGTGCAGCCGCGGGTGAGCGCGAGGATCACGGAGGTCACGGCGCGGTCGACCGCGTCAGCGTGCGCGGTGGACGCCTGGAGGAGCAGGGACTCGCGGGCGCGGTGCACCGCGGCCACCAGCAGCTCGAGCGCGTCGGGGTACGGCTGGAGGGCTGTGGTGAGGTCCGACAGACGCTGCATCTGGGCGTCGTCGGGCGCCGTGCCGGTCACCGACGCGACGAGGGGCTCGACGACGGCCTGGCACCACAGCTCCTGCGGGCTGCGGCGCTCGTGCCGCTCGGGCCGACGGTCGGCGTGCCGGTCCGCGTGCCGCTCGGCGTGCGACGGCGGTGCGTACCGCTCGCCGCGCACCTCGCCGCGCGGGTCACGGTGCGAGCGCACGTCGTGCTGCGCGGGGACGATGCCCCGGCTGCCGGCGAAGGCGGTGCGGGCGAGGGCCAGCAGGTCGTCGCGCCAGTCCACCTCGGTCGCGTCGAGCCTGCTCAGCGGCGTGCAGCCGCACGACTCGCGCACCACCAGCGACGTCGCCGTGCGGTGCTCCCCCACCGGCACGATCTCGCCGCGCAGACGGGCGAGCAGCAGCCGCACGGCGGCCTCGCCGACGCGGTCGAAGTGCGCGTCGACCGTGGTCAGTCGCGGCGTGAGGCGCGCCCCGAAGTCGGCGTGGTCGAACGCGACGACCGCCTGGTCACGCGGCACCGACAGGCCCGCGTGCCGCAGGCCGGCGATCAGCCCGGCGGCGTTGCGGTCGGTCGCGACCACGACGGCGGTGGTCGGCAGGCCGGCCGCGAGCAGGCGCTTGGCCGCGGCCTGGCCGCCGGCCTCGTTGTTGTCCGTGGCCTCGAAGAACCACGCACCCTCGGGCTCGAGGCCGTGCGCCGCGAGCGTGTCGCGGTAGGCCGTGAACCGCTCGCGCATGTCCCGCTGCGTGAGCGAGCCGACGAAGCCGATCGCGCGGTGCCCGTGCGCGATCAGGTGCTCGACGGACGCCCGCACGCCCGAGGCGTTGTCCGGGAGCACCACCGGCACGCTGCGCGACGGCACCTCCTCGCTGACCAGGACGGTCGGCAGGCCGCTCGCCTCGATGCGCGCCAGCCGCTCGGCGGGCAGCGCCGCGCTCAGCACGACGAGACCGTCGACCGCGCGCAGCGCGACCGGGACGTCGTCGGGCTCCGCCGCCCGGTCCCGGTCGAGGCCCGCCGGGTACGTCTGCACCGCGACCACACGGTGCCCGCCGGCGCGACACGCGCGGGCGACGCCCGCGATCACCGCGCCGAAGTAGAACCCCCCCACCACCGGTGCCAGCACCCCGACCGTTCGTCGTGCCGGTCCGGGAATCGGGCTGTGCCGCCCAGGCCCCCCACCTGTCACCCCTGCCACCTCGTCCACGTCGTCGGAGCCGAGATGATGCGTTCCGGACGCATCGGGCGAAAGAATAGGCGATCGTGGCAACTCAGGCAGCCCCCAGCGCGGGCCGACGACCGACGATCGCCGACGTGGCACGGGCGGCGGGGGTCTCGACAGCCGTCGTGTCCTACGCGCTGAACGACCGGCGTGGTGTGTCGGGCGCGACCCGGGAACGTGTCCTGCGCGTCGCCGACGAGCTCGGCTGGCGCCCCAACCCCGCCGCCCGGTCGATGCGTGCGGGCGCGCAGGCGGTGGGTCTCGCGCTCGTCGCCGGCGAGACGTTGCACGGCGCTCCGGTGCTCGACGTGGTCGCGACGCTGCAGCGCGCGCTGTCGCAGCGGGGCCTCTCGGTGGACCTGCGCGTGGTCGAGGACGACGCCGAGGCGGCCGAGCTGTACCTGCGCTGGGGTGCCGAACGGCGGTGCGAGGCCGTCGTCGTGCCCAACGTGCGGGTCGACGACCGTCGCCTCGCCGCGGTCCAGGCGGCGCGGCTGCGCGCGGTGGTGGTGGGACCGCCGGACGTGGCACCGCACCTGGCGGCGGTCGAGGTCGACGACGCCGAGGCGTACGGCCGGGTCGCGCGCTACCTGGTGGACCTCGGCCACACGCGCGTCGCGGCCGTCACGGGCCCCGCGGACTGGGTGCGGTCGCAGGCGTACGAGCACGCCCTGCGGCTCGGTCTGGCCGCAGGTGGGGCGCAGTTCGAGGTCGCGACGACCGACGGGACTCCCGAGGGCGCCGCGGCCGCAGCGCGACGCCTGCTGACGGCCGACGCGCCCCCGACCGCGATCGTCCTGGAGACCGACGTCGCCGCGCTCGCCGCGCTCGACGTCGCGCGCCGGACCGGCCTGGTGCTGCCCTGGGACCTGTCGGTGGTGGCGGGGGCCGACAGCGTGCTCTGCCGGCTCGCGACGCCGGCCGTGACGAGCCTGCCCGCGTTGGGCCCGGACCTCGGGACCGCGCTCGCCGAGGCGGTCTGTGGGGCGCTCGACGGCGGTCCGGAGGACGCACCCGTGCGGGTCCCGCTGCGGGTGGGCGCGCTCGCGGTGCGCGGTTCCACCGCACCGCACGCACGCTGACGGCACCGGTCCCGGGACGGGCGTGCGGGCCCTAATCGATTCGCCCGCTGCCCCCGGGATCGCGTGCATGGTCGGGTGGGCCGTGGTCGCCGACGACATCCCGGGGCGGCCCTCGCCCGCACAGCGTCGTCGCGGGCGTGCCGCTCGATCCCTCGGAGGACCCACGTGTCCCGACACGGACCCCACGCCGGCGCCCGCCGGCGTCGCGCCGTCGCCGCCGCCGCGACAGCCACCCTCGCAGCCATCCCGCTGGCCGCCGCGCTCTCCACCGGCGCGCAGGCCGCCACGCGCGTCGACAACCCGTACGCGGGTGCCGTCCAGTACGTGAACCCGACCTGGTCGGCGGCCGTCAAGGCGTCGGCCGCGCGTCAGAGCGACGCGTCGCTCGCCGCCAAGATGATGACCGTCTCGCAGCAGCCGACCGCGGTCTGGATGGACCGCATCAGCGCGATCACGGGCAACGCCGACGGCAAGGGCCTGAAGTTCCACCTGGACAACGCCGTCGCGCAGCAGCAGGCCGCCGGTGTCCCGCTGGTCTTCAACCTGGTCATCTACGACCTGCCCGGCCGCGACTGCTACGCGCTGGCCTCGAACGGTGAGCTGCCCGCCACGGATGCCGGGCTCGCGCGCTACCAGAGCGAGTACATCGACCCGATCGCCGCGCTGCTCTCGGACTCGAAGTACGCCGACCTACGCATCGCCGCGACCATCGAGCCCGACTCGCTGCCGAACCTCACGACCAACATGAGCCAGCCCGAGTGCCAGCAGGCGGCGCCGTACTACCGCGCGGGCGTCAAGTACGCGCTGGACAAGCTGCACGCCGTGGGCAACGTCTACAACTACATCGACATCGGCCACTCCGGCTGGCTCGGCTGGGACTCCAACGCAGGCCCCGCCGCCAAGACCTTCGCCGAGGTCGCGCGCTCCACGCAGGCGGGCTTCGCCTCGATCGACGGCTTCGTCTCCGACGTCGCGAACACCACGCCGCTCGAGGAGCCGTTCCTGCCCGACCCGACCAAGACGTTGGGCGGTGGCAACCCCATCCGCTCGAGCAGCTTCTACGAGTGGAACTTCGACTTCGACGAGGTCGACTTCGCGGCGCACATGCACCGTCTCCTGGTGGCCGAGGGCTTCCCGACGACGCTCGGCATGCTCATCGACACGTCGCGCAACGGCTGGGGCGGCCCGAACCGGCCCACGGCCGTCTCGACCAGCACCGATCTCAACACGTACGTGAACGAGTCCCGCGTGGACCGGCGCGTGCACCGTGGCGCGTGGTGCAACCCGCTGGGTGCGGGCATCGGTGAACTGCCGAAGGCGTCGCCGTCCGGTTACGCCGCGTCGCACCTCGACGCGTTCGTCTGGATCAAGCCCCCGGGCGAGTCCGACGGTGCGTCCACCGACATCCCGAACGACCAGGGCAAGCGGTTCGACCGCATGTGCGACCCGACGTTCGTCTCGCCCAAGCTGTCCAACCAGCTCACGGGCGCGACGCCGAACGCCCCGCTCGCGGGCCAGTGGTTCGAGGACCAGTTCGTCACGCTGGTCAAGAACGCCTACCCCGTGATCAACGGTGGCACCACGCCTCCCCCGGTCGACACCGTCGCCCCGTCGGTGCCCGCGGGCCTGACGGTCGGTGCGGTCACGAGCTCGAGCGTCGCGCTGTCGTGGACCGCGTCCACGGACAACGCGGGCGGCTCGGGCGTGGCGGGGTACGACGTGTACCGCGGCACCACGCTGATCGGCTCGCCCACCACGACGAGCTTCACCGCCACGGGCCTGTCGCCCGACACGGCGTACTCGTTCACGGTGCGCGCCAAGGACGTCGCGGGCAACGTGTCCGCCGCGTCGAGCGCGGCGTCGGCCACGACGCTGCCCGGCACGACCCCGACCGACACGGTCGCCCCGTCGGTGCCGACCGGCCTGGCCGCCGGCACCACCACGACGACGAGCATCGCGCTGTCGTGGAACGCCTCGACGGACAACGCGGGCGGCTCGGGCGTGGCGGGGTACGACGTGTACCGCGGCACCACGCTGATCGGCTCGCCCACCACGACGAGCTTCACCGCGACGGGCCTGTCGCCCGACACGGCGTACTCGTTCACGGTGCGCGCCAAGGACGTCGCGGGCAACGTCTCGGCCTCGTCGGCCGCGGTCAACGCCCGCACGCAGACCGACGTGATCGTGACCCCGACCCCGACGACCGAGCCGGGTGCCTCCTGCAAGGTGACCTACCAGGCCAGCGGGTGGAACACGGGCCTGTCGGCCAACGTCAAGGTGACCAACACCGGGTCGTCGGCGATCAGCGGCTGGACGCTGAAGTTCACGTTCCCGAGCGGTCAGCAGATCTCGCAGGGTTGGAGTGCGACCTGGTCGCAGTCCGGCTCCGCGGTGACGGCCACGAACGCGCCGTGGAACGGCACGCTCGCGCCCGGCGCGTCGACCGACATCGGCTTCAACGCGTCGCACTCCGGGACCAACACGGCCCCGACCTCCTTCACGCTCAACGGGGCCTCCTGCACCGTCGCGTGACCTCGACCGCGGGCGGTCGTGCTCCGGCACGGCCGCCCGCGGCGTCCCCGCCGCACCGCGGCCCAGCACCAACGAGGAGCACCGTGTCCGCACCACACCCTCCCCACGGCGTCCGCGCACGCCGCGCGCTCGGCGCGCTCGCCGCCGCGGCCGCCATCGCCACCCCGCTCGCGGTCGCCGCCGCTCCCGCCCAGGGCGCACCGGCCAGCGACTGGCTGCACGTCCAGGGCAGCACGATCGTCGACGAGGCCGGCACGCCCGTGTGGCTGACCGGCGTCAACTGGTTCGGCTTCAACGCGACCGAGCGCGTGTTCCACGGCCTGTGGTCCGCCAAGCTCGAGGACGTCACGCGCCAGATCGCCGAGAACGGCATGAACATCGTGCGCGTCCCCATCTCCACGCAGCTGCTGCTCGAGTGGAAGAACGGTCAGGCGAAGGTCTCGTCGGGCGTCAACACGTGGGCGAACCCGGACCTCGAGGGCAAGACCACGTTGCAGGTGTTCGACCAGTTCCTGGCGTACGCGGAGAAGTACGGCCTCAAGGTCATGCTCGACGTGCACAGCGCCGAGGCGGACAACGCGGGACACGTGCAGCCGGTGTGGTGGAAGGGCACCATCACCGTCGAGGACTTCTACTCCGCGTGGGAGTGGGTCACCGACCGGTACAAGACCAACGACACCATCGTCGCGATGGACATCAAGAACGAGCCCCACGGGACCGCGAACTCGTCGCCGCGCGCCAAGTGGGACTCGAGCACCGACCAGGACAACTTCAAGAACACGTGCCAGGTGGCGGGCCGCCGGATCCTGGCGATCAACCCGCACGTGCTCATCCTGTGCGAGGGCGTCGAGACCTACCCGATGGACGGCGTGCCCTGGACGTCGACCAACACCAAGCAGTTCCACAACACGTGGTGGGGCGGCAACCTGCGGGGGGTGCGGGACCACCCCGTCGACCTCGGGGCGCACCAGGACCAGCTGGTGTACTCGCCGCACGACTACGGGCCGCTCGTGTTCGAGCAGCCGTGGTTCACCAAGCCGTTCACCAAGGACACGCTCACGGCCGACGTGTGGGACCCGAACTGGCTGTACATCCACAAGGAGGGCATCGCGCCGCTGCTGGTCGGCGAGTGGGGCGGGCGGCTGGGTCAGGACGAGCGGCAGGACCGCTGGATGATCGCGCTGCGCGACACCATGATCGAGAACCGGATCGCGCACACGTTCTGGGTGCTCAACCCCAACTCGGGTGACACCGGCGGGCTCCTGCTCGACGACTGGGCGACGTGGGACGCCGCCAAGCTCGCGATGCTCAAGCCCGCGCTGTGGCAGGACGGGGGCAAGTTCGTCAGCCTCGACCACCAGGTCCGGCTGGGCGGCCCGGGCAGCACGACCGGCAAGTCGCTCGGCGAGCTGACCGGCGGGCCGACGACGCCCCCGACCCCCACGCCGACTGCCACGCCGACCCCGACGTCCACGCCGACATCCACCCCGACGACCACGCCCACGGGTACGCCGACGCCCACCACACCGCCCGCCGGCGCATGCCGCGTGACCTACCAGGGCAGCGCGTGGAGCACGGGGATGTCCGTGAACCTCACGCTCACCAACACGGGCACGACGGCGCTGACGGGCTGGACGCTCGCGTTCGACCTGCCCGCCGGACAGCAGCTGGGCCAGGGCTGGAGCGCGACCTGGTCCCAGACGGGATCGCGCGTGACGGCCACCCCGGTGGCGTGGAACGCGACGCTCGCACCGGGTGCGTCCGTCGCCGTGGGCTTCAACGGCACGCACGGCGGGTCCACCGCGGCGCCGGGCGCGTACACGCTCGACGGCACGGCCTGCACCGTCGCCTGACGGCGGCACAGACGGGCGCCGGTGGCGGGCGGACCAGCCCCCCGCCACCGGCGCCGACCACGTCAGCGGTGCGCGGCGAGCGCCTCACGCGTGGCGACGAGCAGGTCGTCGACGTCCTGCGGCGTGGTGTCGAACGCGCACATGAGCCGCACGGTGCCGTGCGCCCAGTCGTAGAACCGCCAGCGCGTGCGCAGGTCCGCGGCGACCTCGGGCGTGAGCCGGGCGAAGACCCCGTTCGCCTGCGGCGGGTGCAGCAGCTCGACCCCCGCGGCTCGCAGCCCGTCGGCCAGCCGCGCGGCCATCGCGTTCGCATGCGTGGCCGAGCGGAGCCACAGGTCGCCGTCGAGGAGCGCGACGAGCTGCGCGGACAGGAAGCGCATCTTCGACGCGAGCTGCATGTCCATCTTCCGCAGGTACGGCAGGCCGGGCGCGGCGTCGGGGTCGAGCACGACGACCGCCTCGGCGAACAGCAGGCCGTTCTTGGTCCCGCCGAGCGACAGGACGTCGACCCCCGCGTCGGTCGTCAGCGCCCGGAGCGGGACGCCCAGCGACGCCGCGGCGTTGGCGATGCGCGCACCGTCCATGTGGACGCGCAGGCCGAGCGCGTGCGCGTGGTCGGCGATCGCGCGGATCTCGGCCGGTGTGTACACCGTGCCGACCTCGGTGGACTCGGTCAGCGACACGACGCCGGGCTGCGCGCGGTGCTCGTCGCCGAACCCCCAGGCCTCGCGGTCGACGAGCTCCGGGGTCAGCTTGCCGTCCGGCGTCGGGACGGGCAGCAGCTTGATGCCCGCGACCCGCTCGGGGGCGCCGTTCTCGTCGGTGTGGATGTGCGCGTCCGACGAGCAGATCACGGCACCCCACGGCGGGAGCACGGACTGCAGGCTCAGCACGTTCGCGCCGGTGCCGTTGAACACCGGGAACGTCAGCGCGCGCTCGCCCAGGTGACCGCGCACCACCTCCTGCAGCCGCTCGGTCCACGCGTCGCCGCCGTAGGCGGTCTGGTGGCCGCCGTTGGCCGCAGCGAGAGCCGCGAGGACCTCGGGGTGCGCCCCCGCGTAGTTGTCGGAGGCGAAGTCGCGGTGCGCGGTGTCGTGGAGCGGGATCACGGCACCAGTCTCCCCCGCTCGCGGCGGCCTGACGGCCTGCGCTCGTCGCGCGTGCCCGCGTGCGGTGGGCGATGATCCTGGCGAGCCGAAGGAGGACCCGTGCCCGAGCACGACGAGAGCGCCGACGACGACCGGCGCGAGACGTACACCGAGCGGATGGACCGCAACTGGGACGAGCTGCTGCAGGAGCTGCGGGTCACGCAGACCGGCGCGCAGATCCTCACCGGCTTCCTGCTGACCATCCCGTTCCAGCAGCGGTTCGGCGACCTGGACGCCTACCAGCGCGACCTCTACCTGGTCCTGGTGCTCCTGGCGGTCCTCGCCACGGCCTTGATCGTGGCCCCCGTGGCCCTGCACCGCGTCCTGTTCCGCAAGCGCATGAAGCCCGAGCTGGTGGATGCCGGCAACGTGCTGGCGCGCCTGGGGCTCACGGTGCTGGGGCTGACGCTCGCCGGGAGCGCGTCGTTCGTGTTCGACGTCGTGCTCGACCGGACGGCGGGGCTCGTCGTCGGAGCGGGCTCGCTCGTCGTGCTCGCCGCGTGCTGGTGGTTGGTGCCGCACGTCCTGCGCGCACGGAGCGACCGCGACCGGTGACGCGCCGAGGGCCCGGACACCGCGCGTGGCGGCGGTCCGGGCCCTCGGTGGACGTCGGGCGGATCAGCCCTGGACGGCGCGCTTGAGCGTGCTGCCCGCGGTCAGCTTGACGCGGTAGCCGGCCGGGATCTCGAGCTTCTCGCCGGTCTGGGGGTTGATGCCGGTGCGCGCGGCGCGCTCGGCACGTCCCACCGCGAGGAATCCGGGGATCGTCACGGTCTCGCCGGCGGCGAGCTGCTCGACCAGGACGTCCTGGAAGGCGCGCAGCGCCTTGTCGGTGTCGGCGGCGGACAGACCGGCCTGCGCGGCGACGGCCTGGACGAACTCGGTGCGGTTGAGGCTCACTGGTGCTCCTGTCTGGTTCGTGCGCGACCCCGGACCAGCGAGCCGCACGCGCGACCCTAACCCCGCGGAGCCCGCCGCGTGTGCACCTCGGGGGCGGTGACGTGCGGTGTTCGTCACGCGCGAACATCACCCACGCGTGCGTCCCAGGAGCCGTTCGACGGGCCACGCGTTGATCACGCGGTCCGCGTCGATGCCGTGCCGGGCGGCTCGGCGGCATCCCTCGGCCTGCCAGTCGAGCTGTCCTGGTGCGTGCGCGTCGGTGTCGATCGCGAAGTCGCACCCTGCGTCCGCCGCGAGCGCGAGCAGGTCGTCGGGCGGGTCCAGCCGGTCCGGACGGCAGTTGATCTCGACCGCCACGCCGTGCTCGGCGCACGCCGCGAACACAGCCTCGGCGTCGAACTCGCTCTGCGGGCGCTGCTTGCCCAGGACGCGCCGGCCGGTGCAGTGCCCCAGGACGTCCGTGCGCGGGTCACGGATCGCGGTGAGCATCCGGCGGGTCATCGCGGCGCGGTCCATGCGCAGCTGGGAGTGGACCGACGCGACCACGACGTCGAGCCGGTCCAGCAGCGCGGGCTCCTGGTCGAGCGTGCCGTCGGCCAGGATGTCGACCTCGATCCCGGTGAGCACGCGGAACGGTGCGACCGCCTGGCCGAGCGCGGTCAGCTGCTCGACCTGCGCCCGCAGCCGGGCCGGCGACAGGCCGTGCGCGACGGTGAGCCGCGGCGAGTGGTCGGTGACCGCCAGGTACTCGTGCCCGATCTCGATCGCTGCGAGCAGCATCTCCTGCACGGGTGTGCCGCCGTCGCTCGCGTCGGTGTGCGCGTGCAGGTCGCCGCGCAGCGCGTCCCGCAGCGCCCGGGCCGCGGCGGTGGTCTGTGCGGCGTCGGCGGCCGTCTGCTGCGCGAGGGTCGTCTCGAGCTCGACGAGGTACGGCACGTCGCGCCCGCGCCACACGAGCTCGACGACCCCGGCGGTGCGGGCGCCGACACCCGTGAGCTCGGTGAGACCGCCCGCCGCCACGAGTGCGGCGACCCGCGCGGGCTCCTGCTGCTCGACGACGTTCGCGGCGGTGCGGAACGCCTCGCTGCGGTAGGACGTGGCCTGGGCCCGTTCGAGCAGGAACGCGATGCGCCGCAGGGCCGCGACGGCGTCGTCGCGCCGCTCCGCGGCGGTCACGACGCCTTGGCCTTGGCCTTCTTGGCGCGGGTCGGCTTGGGCGCGTCGTCGTCGGAGGCCGCTGCCGCCTTCTTGCGGGACGCGGGCTTCTTGGCGGCGGGTGCGGGCTCGGGCGCGCTCGCGCCGCGTGAGGTGCGCGCCTTCTCGACGCTGCGCTGCAGCGCGGCGAGCAGGTCGACGACCTCGCCTCCCCCGCCCCCGCCGTCCTGCGTGGGCGGCTGCGGGAGCGACTGCGTGTCACCCGAGGAGACCTTGGCCTCGATGAGCTCGGTCAGCGCGGCGTCGTACCTGTCCTCGAACTGCGAGGGGTCGAAGTCGGCCGCGAGCGAGTCGACCAGGGAGCTGGCCATGGCGAGCTCGGCGGGCTTGACGGTGACGTCGGCGTCGAGGATCGGGAAGTCGGCCGCGCGCACCTCGTCGGGCCACAGGAGCGTCTGCAGGCAGATCACCTTGCCGCGGACGCGCAGCACGGCCATGGACTCGCGCTGGCGCAGCGCGACCTTGACCACCGCCATCCGGTCGGCGTCCTCGAGCGCACCGCGCAGCAGCGCGTACGGCTTGGCGGCGGTCTTGTCCGGCTCGAGGTAGTACGTCTTGCCCAGCAGGATCGGGTCGACCTGCTCGGCCGGCACGAACTCGAGCACCTCGATCTCGCGCTCGGTGGCCAGCGGCAGGCGCTTGAAGTCGTCGTCGGTGAGGACCACCAGCTCGCCGTCCGCGGTCTCGTAGCCCTTGGCGATCTCGTCCATGGTCACGGGCTCGCCGTCCACGCTGCAGACCTTGCGGTAGCGGATGCGCCCGCCGTCCGCCGCGTGCACCTGGTGCAGCGTGACCTCGTGCTCACCCGTCGCGGCGTACAGCCGTACGGGCACGTTGACGAGGCCGAACGCGACCGCGCCCTTCCAGATCGCCCGCATGTGCCTCTCCTCGGTGGTGCGTCGGTGCGCCGCGGCCCACCGGGGGCGCGCTGCGTGCACGGCCCGTGACCTGCCGTGCGACCTGCTTGTGGGCAGGATGGACCCGTGCAGCCCATGCTCGCCACCCCTGCGCCCTCGGGCGTGCTGCCACGCGGTGCCGCGTGGGCGTTCGAGGTGAAGTGGGACGGGGTCCGGGTGCTCGCGGAGGTCGAGGGCGGGCTGGTGCGTCTGCTCAGCCGCACGGGACGCCCTGTGACGCCCGCGTACCCCGAGCTCGCGGGCCTCGCGCACCTGCCGGACGTGCTGCTGGACGGCGAGGTGGTCGCGCTCGAGGGCGGCGTGCCGTCGTTCGCGGCGATCGCCGACCGCATGCACGTGCGCGACCCGCGCCGTGCCGCCGAGCTCGCGCGCGTGCGGCCGGTCACGTTCATGGTGTTCGACGTGCTGCGCGTCGCGGGTGCCGACGTCGTCGAGCGCCCCTACGACGAGCGTCGCCGGCTGCTCGAGGCGCTCGACCTGCCCGAGCACGTGCTGCTGTCCCCGGTGCACGACGACGGCGACGGCCTGTGGGACGTGACGCGCGCGCACGGCCTCGAGGGTGTCGTCGCCAAGCGCCGTGCCTCGCCCTACCGGCCCGGGGCGCGCTCGGGCGACTGGGTCAAGGCGGCGCACCGCCGGACCCGGACCGCCTACGTCGCGGGCTGGCGGCCCGAGCAGGGCGGGTCCGGGCGGCTGGGCGCGCTGCTGCTGGGCGCGCCGGACCGCGACGGTGCGCTGCGGTTCCTGGGGCGCGCGGGCAGCGGCGTGTCCGGCCCTCTCGCGACGCGCCTGCGCACCAGCGCGCTCGGCCTGGCCCGGGACACGAGCCCGTTCGCGGACACGGTGCCCGCGGTCGACGCACGCGGCTCGCACTGGTGCGTCCCGGAGCTGGTGGTCGACGTGCGCTACCTGGGCCGTGGCCGCGAGGGGCGGCTGCGCCAGCCCGTCGTGCGCGGGCTGCGCGACGATGCGACCGTCGACCCGTGGGAGCAGGAGTGAACGCACGATGAGCCCCGACCGTCAGGTGCTCGACGTCGGCGGCGTGCCCGTGCGCGTGTCGCACCTGGACAAGGTGCTGTACCCGGCCACGGGCACCACCAAGGCCGAGCTGATCGACTACGTGGTGCGCGTCAGCCCCGTGCTGCTCGCGCAGCTGCACGAGCGTCCCGTGACCCGCATCCGGTTCCCGAGCGGGGTGGACGGCACGCCCTTCTTCGAGAAGAACGTCCCCAAGGGTGCGCCGGACTGGCTGCGGCACCGCGAGCTGCCTGCCGCGCCGGGCAACGACGAGGGTGACGAGGGCACCACGCTGGACCTGCCGTTCCTCGACGACCTCCCGGGCCTGGTGTGGGCGACGAACGCGGGCGCGCTCGAGCTCCACACGCCGCAGTGGACGGTCTCGCGGCGCGGTGCGGTGCGCGGTGCTGACCGCCTGGTGGTCGACCTGGACCCCGGCGTGGGCGCAGGCCTCGACGAGTGCGTGGCCGTCGCGCACCTGGTGCGCGACCGGCTCGCCCAGGACGGGCTGACGCGGACGGTCCCGGTCACGTCCGGGAGCAAGGGGATGCAGCTGTACGCGCCGCTGCCCCGGCGGCGCCCGGCGGCGCAGGTCCGGCTGTACGCGCGCGACCTCGCGCAGCAGCTCGCCGCCGCGCACCCCGGTCTCGTCGTCGCGGTCATCCGCAAGGACGTGCGTGCGGGCAAGGTCCTGCTGGACTGGTCGCAGAACCACCCGGCCAAGACGACGATCACGCCGTACTCGCTGCGGGGCCGCGCCGAACCGCGCGTCGCGGCGCCCCGGTGGTGGGAGGAGATCGAGCCCGGGCTGCGCCAGCTGACGCCCGACGAGGTGGTGCAGCGGTTGGACACGCGCGGTGACCCCTTCGACGACCAGGCAGGATGAGCCCCGGACGTGCGGCTGCGTTGGCGGCCGGGCGTGGTGTGGGGCAGCGTTGACGTCGTCGGCGCACGAGGTGCACCGGCGATGCAGTCGACGAGACACAAGGAGCTGAGCAGCATGGCGCGCAAGGACCTCCCGAAGTACACGGTCCCCTCCCTCACGCCCGAGGACGGTGCGAAGGTCGCGGCGATCCTGCAGACCCGGCTGGACGCACTCAACGACCTGGCGCTGACCCTCAAGCACATCCACTGGAACGTCGTCGGGCCGCACTTCATCGCGGTGCACGAGATGATCGACCCCCAGGTGGAGGCCGTCCGCGCCATGGTCGACGCGATCGCGGAGCGCATCGCGACTCTCGGCGTCGCCCCCGTCGGGACGCCGGGCGCGCTGGTCCGGAACCGCACGTGGGACGACTACAGCATCGGCCGCGCGCTGACCACCGAGCACCTGGGCGCGCTCGACGTCGTCTACGTCGGCGTGATCACCGACCACCGGAAGGCGGCCGAGGACGTCGAGGAGCTCGACACGGTCACCAACGACCTGCTGGTGGGCCATCTGCACGAGCTCGAGCTGTTCCACTGGTTCGTGCGCGCGCACCTCGAGTCGTCGGGCGGCTCGCTGAGCACGCAGTCGACGCACACCGAGAAGAGCGCCGCGAAGAAGGCGTCGGCGGCCGAGTGAACGCAGCCCCGGAACGCGGCGGAGGCCCGGACACCACGTCCGGGCCTCCGCCCTCGGGCGACGGCCCGGTGCGGGGGCGCGCGGCCGAGGTGCTGCGCACGGTCCGCCCGGGTGCGGGACGTCCGGGGGCCAGCGAGCGCGCGGCGCGCATGCACCCCGCGGCGCGGCTCGAGGACGCGTTCGACCGGCGGGTGGCCGCCGTGCTGCGCCGGCGGGGCTGGACGCTGCGCATCGAGCCGTACGCCGGCTACGGCGGGCCCGGGTGGGTGCGGGTGTTCGCCCGGACGCTGCTGGCGGCCCCGCAGGTGCACGACGACGACCTGCCGGGTGCCGGTGCGGCCGCACAGGCCGGTGCACGTCCCGCGCCTGCGCTGCGCGGGTGGCGCTCGTTCGCCACGGCGCAGGTCGCGGGCGCCGAGCTCGAGGTGCGTGTCGGTGAGCGGGTGCACCGCATCCGCACCGACCGCGGCGGGTACGCCGACGTCCGCCTGGACAGCGACCTGGCTCCGGGTTGGCACGACGTCGAGCTGCGCGCTCCCTCGGGCGCGGTCGCGGTAGCTCCCGTGCACGTCGTCGATCCCGAGGTGCGGGGCGGCATCGTCAGCGACATCGACGACACCGTGCTGGTCACGCGCCTGCCGCGCATGTTCGTCGCGGCCTGGAACACGCTCGTCCGGCACGAGAACGCACGCGAGCCCGTCGCGGGCATGGCGGGGCTGTACGCGCGTCTCGCGGCGGGCGACGAGCGCGTCCCCGTGGTCTACCTGTCCACGGGTGCGTGGAACGCCGCACCCGCGATCGGGCGGTTCCTGCGCCGGTTCGGCTACCCCGCCGGGCCCATGCTCCTGACCGACTGGGGCCCGACGAACACGGGGTGGTTCCGCAGCGGGCGTGAGCACAAGCTCGGTCAGCTGCGGCGCCTGATCGAGGACTTCCCGCACATCCGGTGGGTGCTGGTGGGCGACGACGGTCAGCACGACCCGCAGATCTACGCGGCGATCGCCGCCGAGCACCCCGACCACGTGCGCGCGGTGCTGATCCGCCAGCTCACGTTCGCGGAGCACGTGCTCGCGCACGGCCTGCCCGCCCCCGCCCACGAGGCCGTGCGCGCGGAGAACCGCGCGGCGCGCGACGGGCTGCGCGACGGGATCGCGGTGCTGCAGGGCGAGGACGGGTACGAGCTGCTGCGGGCCGTGCACGCCGCGGGCGTCGACCTGACGTGACCTGATCTGGCCTGACGTGACCTGACGCACGGCGACCCCGGCCGTGGACGGCCGGGGTCGGCTCCGTGCGCGGCGGGACCGGTCAGAGGCGCGCGGGGTCGTCCCACTCGTCGTTGCTGGCCACCGGCTCGTCGTCGGGCACCAGCTCGGCCGCCGTGAGCGACCGGGGAGCCCGGGCCGGGTCGCCGCCCGAGCGGGCGTCGGCCGCCGCGAGCAGCGCGGCGTCGGGGGTGCGGTCGGCCAGGCGTTCGGCGGAGGGGTCGGACACGAGGTCGCGGTCGCGGGTCATGGTGTCGTTCTACCCCCTGGACGTGACGCCTGCACCACGTCCCCGCCGCGAACCGCCGACCGAGGCCCGGCACGAGACGAACATCACATGTCGCCAAGGTCACATTTCCCTTGCGGTCGACAATCTCGACATCAACCTACGATCGACCGGTGCCTTCCCAGGACCCGAACCCCAGGGACATCGCGACCGACGACGGCCGCGACGCGCCGCTCGACGTCGTCCTGATCGGCGGCGGGGTGATGAGCGCGACGCTCGCGAGCCTGCTGCGCTCGCTCGAGCCCACGTGGCGCATCGAGATCCACGAGCGCCGCGACGGCGTGGCGCAGGAGAGCTCCAACCCCTGGAACAACGCGGGCACGGGCCACGCGGCCCTGTGCGAGCTCAACTACACGCCGCAGCGGCCCGACGGCTCGATCGACATCACCAAGGCCGTGACGATCAACGAGCAGTTCGAGCTGTCGCGTGAGCTGTGGCACCATCTGGCCGGCCAGGGCCGGCTCCCCGTCGGGACCGAGTTCGTCTCCACCACCCCGCACATGACGTTCGTGCGGGGCGAGGAGGGCGTGGACTACCTGCGCCGCCGGTTCGAGGCGCTGCGCGCCCACCCGCTGTTCTCCGACCTGGAGTTCTCGACCGACCCGGACCAGATCGCGCAGTGGGCCCCGCTGCTCATGGCGGACCGCGACCCCGCGGAGCCGGTCGCGGCCACGCGTGCCGCGGGTGGCACCGACGTCGACTTCGGCGCGCTGACGCGCGCGATGGTGCAGGACGCGGTCGACCACGGCGCCACGCTCCACCTCGAGTCGGAGGTGACGCGGCTGCGGCAGCGACGCGACGGCACGTGGCGCCTGACGGTGCGGGACCGGCGCTGGAACGGGCGTCGCCGCGCCCGCACCGTGGATGCGCGGTTCGTGTTCATCGGCGCGGGCGGCGGCGCACTGGGTCTGCTGCAGAAGTCCGGCATCCCCGAGGCCAAGGGGTACGGCGGGTTCCCGATCAGCGGGCAGTTCCTGCGCACGACGAACCCCGCGGTGGTGCGCGAGCACCACGCCAAGGTCTACGGCCGCGCGGAGATCGGGGCGCCCCCGATGTCGGTGCCGCACCTCGACACGCGCGTGGTCGAGGGGCAGACGGCGCTCATGTTCGGCCCGTACGCGGGTTGGAGCATGAAGTTCCTCAAGCACGGCTCGTGGTTGGACCTCGTGCGCTCGATCCGGCCCGGGAACCTGGTGCCGATGCTGTCCGTGGGCCTGCGCAACCTGGACCTGCTGCGCTACCTCATCGGTGAGGTCACGGCGTCGTCGCAGGACCGGTTCCGCACGCTGCGCCAGTTCATGCCCACCGCGCGCCCGGGCGACTGGGAGCTCATCACCGCGGGTCAGCGCGTGCAGGTCATCAAGAAGGTGCGCGGCGGCGGGGTGCTCGAGTTCGGCACCGAGCTGGTCACGTCGGCCGACGGGACGATCGCGGGCCTGCTGGGCGCCTCCCCCGGCGCCTCGACGGCCGTGGCGACGATGGTCGACCTGCTCGAGCGGTGCTTCGCGGACCGCGTGGAGGCCTGGCGCCCCGCGCTGCGGGAGATGATGCCGAGCCTCGGCGGCGGCACGTGGGACGAGTCCTTCGAGCTGGACCGCTTGGTCGACGAGGCAGTCACGGCCGATCATTCAGCGTGACCTCCGCACCGCACGACCCCGCCCCCGAGCCCAGCACCGCCGACGAGGCGGTGAGCGCGCAGATGCGACGCGCCAAGGTCCAGGCGTTCACGGACCACACCACGGTGGGCCAGGTGGAGCAGGACGCGGACGGTCGTGTGACGATCGAGTGCGCGTGCGGCATGGTGCTCACCAACGGCCCGACGTGGTCGCTCGACGAGCACATCCGGCTGCACCGCGCGGAGGCACGGTTCCTGGCACTGTCGGCCGTCGCGCCCGACGGCATCCCGCGGCTCGTGCCGTGGCCGCCGGCGGCGAGCTGATCGGCGCCTGACGGACGCCTGCCGGACCCGCGGTCGGCGCCGCGCGGGCGTCAGTCCGCCGTCACCATGGCGCCGTGCTCGTCGTGCGTGTGCGCGCGGCCCTCGTCGTGCGCGCGCTCGTGCGCCTCGCGTGCCGCCACGCGTGCGGCGATGCGCGCCTGCACGTCCTCGCGACGCAACGGCGGGACGGTGCTGGGCGGCTGGCGGCGCTCGGGCAGGTCCGCCAGCACGCGGACGGTCGCGGCGGCGACGGCCCGCACGGCCTCGTCGAACGCCTCGCGCGTCGCGTCGCTCACGCGCGTGACACCCGTGACCTTGCGGACGTACTGGATCGCGGCCGCCTCGATCTCCTGGTCGGTCGCGGCGGGCTCGAGTCCGCGCAGCGTGGTGATGTTCCGGCACATGGGGGCCACGCTACGCGCGGCGGTGCGCACGTTCCTGGGCGAGCAGCAGCTCCTTGGCCGCGGCCCCGCCCGCGTACCGGCCCGGCGAGCCGTCGGAGCGCACCACCCGGTGGCACGGGAGCACCACCGGCACGGGGTTGAGCGCGCACGCGGTGCCGACCGCGCGCACCGCGCGAGGGCTGCCGGCGGCAGCGGCCACCTGCGCGTAGCTCGCGGTGCTGCCGTAGCCGAGCGCCGCCAGGTGCTCGACGACCGTGCGGCGGAAGCCGTGCAGCAGCCGCAGGTCCACCGGGACGTCGAACGCGCGGCGGTGCCCGGCGAAGTACTCGTCGAGCTCGCGCGCGGCCTGGTCGAGGCGCGCGGGTGCCTCGAGCACGCGCGGGCTGATGCGCGCCGCGAGGTCCGTGAGCACCGCGTCGTGGTCCTGCACCGCGAACGCGACGCGTACCAGCCCCACGGGTGTGACGGCCAGCAGCAGGGGCCCGACGGGTGAGTCCACCGTGCGGTACGCGACGTCGAGGACGCCGTCGTCGGCCGCGCGTGCGGCCAGGCGTGCGTGCAGGCGGGCCAGGTCGTCGGTCGGCACCGCGAGCGGGTCGGGAACGTGCGCGGTGCGGTCGCTCGGGGTCATGCTCGTCCTCCTTCGGACCGTGGTGCGGGCGGTGCGTCGGACAGGCTCGCGCTGGCCGCCGCCCAGCGGGGCGACGTGCGGCGCAGCGTGGCGATGCCGTCGGCGCTCGCACGCCGCGCGGCGGCCGCGGTCCCGCCCAGCAGAGCCGCGACCTCGGCGTGGGCCAGCCCGCCGAGGTGGTGCAGCGCCACCGCGTGCCGCTGCCGCTCGGGGAGCACGGCCACCGCGGCCCACAGGTCCAGGTCGCGCACGCGCGCCTCGGTCGCGTCGGGCACGGGTGCGGCCGGCAGCTCCGCGAGCGGCACCGCGCGGCGTGACGCCGCACGCACCTGGTCGATCGCCTTGCGGTGCGCGATCGTCACGAGCCACGCCTCGACGTTGGCGTCGTCGGGCAGGTCCGGCCACGCGCGCAGGGCCGCCAGGAACGTCTCCGACCACGCGTCGTCCGCGTCGTGCGGGCCGACCACCGCGCGGCACACGCGCAGCACCGTGGCGCCGTGCCGCTGCACGACGCGCTCGAAGGGCTCCTTCACGCTCACAGTGTGCAGACGTCCGGTGCGCCACGGATGTGAGTCCGCGGCGCCGGGTGCGACAGTGGCGTCCATGACGAACCTCGAGCAGCGTCCCGCGCCGCAGCCGTGCGCCGTCCACGGGCGGACCGGCCCGGTGATGACGGTCCACGAGGCCCGCGAGGTGCCGCTCGGCGGCATCCGCGGGATGCAGGTGCGCCGCACGCTCCCCCAGCGCGCGCTGCCGACCGTGGGTGCGTGGTGCTTCCTCGACGAGATCGGCCCGCAGGTCGTCGACATGCGGGTGCTGCCGCATCCGCACATCGGCCTGCAGACCGTGACGTGGCCCGTCGTCGGGCGGATCCGGCACCGGGACAGCCTCGGGTCCGACACGGTCGTGCAGCCCGGCCAGCTCAACCTGATGACCGCGGGGCGCGGCGTCGCGCACTCGGAGCTGTCCGTCGACGGTCCCGGGCCGCTGCACGCGGTGCAGCTGTGGGTCGCGCTGCCCGACGGCGCGGCGTCGGGTCCGCCGGCCTTCCAGCAGGTCACCGACCTGCCGGTGTGGCGAGCGCCGGGCGTGGCGGCGACCGTGATGGTGGGTGAGGTGGACGGCGCCGTCTCCCCCGCCGTGGTGCACTCTCCCCTGGTGGGTGCCGACGTGGCGCTCGATGCCGGTGCGCGGGTGCGGCTGCCGCTCGAGCCGTCGTTCGAGCACGCGGTCCTGGTGCTCGGTGGTCGGGTGCGCGTGGACGGCCTGCTCGCCGGGCCCGGACCGCTGGTGCACCTGGGTGACGGCCGCGACGGGGTGGACCTCGTGGCAGCCGACGACGCGCGCGTCCTGCTGATCGGCGGCGAGCCGTTCGAGCACGACCTGGTCATGTGGTGGAACTTCGTGGGCCGCGACCACGCCGAGGTCGTGCGGGCGCGGGCCGACTGGGAGTCGCCCGCGAGCGCCGATCGGTTCGGCGTGGTGCCCGGGCACGGTGACGAGCGCATCCCCGCACCGGACCTGCCGAACGTCCACCTACGCCCCCGCCGCCGCCCCTGACACCCCACCGTGCCGAGCTGGCGGTTATCTACCAGCTCGGCGCCGCACCCCGGCCGAGCTGGCGGATAACTGCCAGTTCGGCGTCGGGGGGTGGGGTGAGCGGGTGGGGCTGGGGCAGGATGGCGCCGTGACCGGTTCCGACCTGCCCCCGCGCTCGCGCGTCGTCGCCCAGGCCCTTGCGGAGGCGGGGGTGCGCGGCGAGGTGGTGCTGCTGCCCGACTCGGCCCGGACGGCCGCGGAGGCGGCGACCGCACTCGGCTGCCACGTCGGGCAGATCGCCAACAGCCTGCTGTTCTGGTGCGACGGGCAGGCCCTGCTGGTGCTGACCAGCGGGCGGCACCGGGTCGACACCGCCGCGCTGGCCCGGCGGCTGGGGCGCTCCTCGATCGAGCGCGCGACGCCCGAGCAGGTCCGGGAGAGCACGGGCATGGCGATCGGGGGTGTGGCCCCGCTCGGCCACCCGAGCCCGGTGGAGACCGTGGTGGACGAGACGCTCGCGGAGTTCACGGTCGTGTGGGCCGCGGGTGGCACGCCGCACACGGTCTTCCCGACGACCTTCGACGAGCTGGTCCGGGTGACCGGCGGTGCGGTGCACGCGGTCACCGCCTGACACGCTGCCGACCGGGACCTTGGTGCGCCCTGCCGCGCGTCCGCACCGCGCATGATGGTGGCAGGCCCAACCGGTGAGGTGGACGATGCGCATCGACGGACCCGTGGTCGTCGCGGTGGACGGCACCGACCGCAGCACTGCGACGCTGCGGTGGGCGGCCGGCGCCGCGGTGCGCCGCGAGACGCGGCTCGTCGTCGCGCACGTGGTCTCGCCCCCGGTGGGGCCGTGGATGTGGGCGGGCGTCCCCGCGGTCCCGGTGGACGAGGAGTCGCTGCTGCGCGAGCTGCGCGCCGCGTGCACCGCGGTCGCCGAGGCGCATCCCGGGCTGCGGGTGGAGGGTGTGCTGCTGCACGGGCCCACCGTGCCGACGCTCACGCGGTTCAGTGCGGACGCCCAGCTCCTGGTCGCGGGCACACGGCACGACGGTGCGGCCGTGCTGACCATCGGCACGGCCCTGTCCTGGCGTGCGCGGTGTCCCGTGGCGCTCGTCCGCGGCGGGGTGCGCGCGCCCGAGGGCCCCGTGGTGGTCGGCGTCGACGGCACGCCCGGCTCGTGGCTCGCCGCGGGGCTGGCCGCCCGCGAGGCGCGGCGGCTCGGGCGTGCGCTGCACGTCCTGCACGCGTGCCGCCCGGGAGAGGACGACGAGGGCCGGAGCATCGCGCTCGACGTCGCCGCGGCCCTCGCGCAGACCTATCCGGACCTCGAGGTCCGCACGCTGCTGGCCGACGGCGACCCGGTGCCCTGCCTCGTGGCGGCCTCGCGGACCGCGGGCCTGCTGGTGGTCGGCGCGCACCGGTGGCGGCGCACGCGCGGCCGGCTGGTCGGCCGACGGGTCGCGCCGCGTGCGGCCTGCCCCGTGCTCGTCGTGCGGGACGAGGTGCTGTAGGCGCGGGTCCCGCACCTGCTCAGGTCTGGTATCTGCCGGTTCGTCCCGCCATCCTTCGGCGTAGGGCCGTCACCCGGCGGCCGACGAGGAGGCGGCGATGGCCTACGACGGTGACGGGCGTCTGCCCGTCGTCTACGTCCGGGGGTACGCGGGAGGCCCGTCGGGCATCGACAAGGCGGTCGACGACCCGTTCTACGGCTTCAACGAGGGATCGGTGCAGGTCCGGGTGGACGGTGCCGACCGGCCCGCGTTCCACCAGTTCGAGAGCCCGCTCCTGCGCCTGATGATCGACCACGGGTACCAGCTGCTGGTGCGGGGCGACCAGGAGGCGTACCTGCGCAGCCAGGAGCCGGGCACCGTGCCGGCGGCGACCATCTGGGTGCACCGGTTCTACGACGAGTTCGCGCCGCACCTCACGCGCGACCCGAACGCGTTCTCGATCGAACGAGCGTCGGCCAGCCTGTTCGACCTGGTGCAGGCGGTGCGCCGGCAGACCGGGGCGCCGCGCGTGTTCCTGGTGGCGCACTCGATGGGCGGCCTGGTGGTGCGCGGGATGCTGCAGCGGGTGATCCCCGACGACGAGGCGGTCGGTGGCACGCTGGACGCCGCTGCGGCCTTCGTCGACCGGGTCTTCACGTACGCCACCCCGCACGGCGGCATCGAGTTCGCGGTGGGGTTCGGGCTGCTCGAGAAGGCACGCGACCTGCTGGGCGTGCAGGGCGCCGACATCTTCGGGCCGCGCCGCATGCGCGAGTACCTGTCCCCCACGCGCGTGCCGGTGCGCGAGGAGTTCGACGCGCAGCGGCTGCCCGCCGGCGGCTTCCCGCTCGACCGGTTCTTCTGCCTGGTCGGCACGAACGCGGGCGACTACACCTCGGGCCTGGGCCTGCCGGCGCGTGCCGTGGGACCGCGCAGCGACGGCCTGGTGCAGATCGACAACGCGTACGTGCGTGGCGCACCCCGGGCGTACGTGCACCGCAGCCACTCGGGGCGGTTCGGCATCGTCAACTCCGAGGAGGGCTACCAGAACCTCCGCCGTTTCCTGTTCGGCGACCTGGAGGTGCGCGCCGACCTGACGGACGTCGAGCTGCCCGGGACGCCCGACGACGACACCGCGTGGCAGCTCGAGGTGGCGATGTCGATCCGCGGCCTGCCCGTGGTGCTGCACGAGCAGAGCACGGCGCACCTGTGCCCGATCCAGGTCGAGCGGCCCGTCCGGCGTGACGCGTCCGCGACGCCGGTGCCGCTGATCCGCACGTATTTGTCGTCCTCGGCGACGCGCCCGCCGGACCCGCGCACGGGCACGCGTGCGCCGACCATGCGTCACGTGCTGCGGCTGCGGCTCATGTCGCTGCGCAGCCGCGGCGGTCTGCTGTCGTTCCTGGACCACCTGGAGCAGGCCGAGGACTGGGCCGACGTGCTGGTGGTCGACATCCAGGAGGACGGCGGCACGCGGCGCACGTGGGCGCGGTGGGGCTCGGAGCTGGGCGGCGCGATCCGGGACTGGGCGCCCGACCCCGAGCGCGACGAGGCGCTCGCCGACGACGACCCCGCACCCGGCGCGTGGCGCTCACGCGTGCCGTTGCCCCCGGCCGCGCGTGCGCTGCTCGGCGAGTCCGCGGCCGTGACCATCGCGGTGCACGGGCGCGCCACGCTGGACCGGCAGGGCTGAGCGCGGGTGAGGCACCTCACCCGCCGCGCGCGTGACGCGTCACGGCTCCGGTGAGAGCCTGGGACCAGAGCCCGGGGCCGGGCTCCCGGACGAGGGTGCCGTACCCGGACTGCGACAAGACGGCACGTCGGGAGTCGTCATGGCGTGGGTCGTGCTCATCGTGTCCGGTGTCCTCGAGGCCGTGTGGGCCACGGCGCTCGGACGCTCGCAGGGGCTGCATCGCATCGGTCCGTCGGTCGTGTTCGTCGTCGCGCTCGCCGCGAGCATGGCCGGGCTCGGCTACGCGATGCGCACGCTGCCGCTCGGGACCGCCTACGCGGTGTGGGTCGGCATCGGCGCGACCGTCACCGTGGCGTGGGCGATGGCCACCGGTGCCGAGCCGGTGAGCCTCGTGCGGATCCTGCTGCTGCTCGGCATCGTGGCGTGCGTGGTGGGCCTCAAGATCGTGCACTGACGGCCGGCACCGTGCGCGGCGGCGGTCCGACGAACCAGCTCACGGACCGCGCCACGTCACCCGCGCGCAGCCACTCGTACCGCTCCGAACGCGGGTCCTGCTGCACGTCGCGCCACGCCACCATGACGTGCTCGGCCGTCCAGCGCACCGCACGCGCAGGCCGCCACTCCTCGGTGCCGTCGTCCCACACGACGCGCACGATCACCGGGAAGTCGCCCTGCGGGCGCACGGGGATCTGCGCGGGGGCCTCCCGGTTCGCCACCTCACGTCGTGCTGCTGCCACCCGGCGATCGTACGTCGAACACACGTTCGACGCGAGTTCCCAGGTCCCGGCCACGCCGACGCCGAGGTCCCCCCGGGACGGGTCTCCCGCGTGCCATCCTGGGCCCATGTCCAGCGCCGCGCCCCCCGCCAGCACCGGCTACGCGCGCGGGCGAGCCACGCGTGAGGAGATCCTCGAGGCGGCGGTGCAGCTGTTCGGCGAGGTCGGCTACCGGACCGCGTCGTTGCGGGAGATCGCGTCCCGCGTCGGCATCTCGCACCCGGGTCTGCTGCACCACTTCCCCAGCAAGGCCGCGCTGCTGGAAGCCGTGCTCGCGCGTCGGGACGAGGTGGACTCGATCGCGCTCCAGGCCGACCTCGACGCGGGTCACTCGCTCGGGGAGGCGTTCGCGCGGGTCGTGGAGCGCAACGTCGCGCGGCCCGGCATCGTCGAGCTGTTCGTGTCGCTCTCGGCCGAGGCGACGTCCGCGGGCCACCCCGCGCACGCCTACTTCCGGCGGCGGTACGCCGAGGTGCTGGCCACGGTCCGCCGTGACTTCGAGCAGCTGCGGGACCGCGGCGTGCTGCGCCCCGACGTGGACCCGGCCACCGCGGCGCGCCAGCTGGTCGCGGTGCTGGACGGGTTGCAGGTGCAGTGGCTGCTCGAGGAGGGCCTGCCGCCGGCGGAGCGCGTGGACATGCCCGCCGCGGTCCGGGCGTTCTCCGCCTCACTCATGGTCGGCTGAGCGGGTCGCTCGGCCGTGGCCCCGGACCGGGGCCGGGTGCCACGGGGCGGGCACCCGACCGCGGTCGGTGGTGGGTCAGGCGTTGGCCGCGGCCACGAGCGCGTCCAGGTCCTCGCGCGTGAGCGGCGCGAACCCGAAGTCGAGCAGCACCTTGATCGGCATCTGCTGGATCATCGCCTGCATGCTGTCGTCCGGCTCGGGCGCGCCCTCGGGCAACGCCAGGTAGGGGCCTGCGAGCGCCGCGCCCACGGGGTGCGCGAGCCACTCCGCGATCGTCGACATCTCGGTCAGCTCACCCCACAGGGGCTCGCCCACGACGTCCACGTGCACCTCGCCGCGGACGTCGCGCGACGACGCCCCGACCTCGACGACGAACTCGCCACCCTCGACCACCCAGCGGCGCAGGCCGGGGTGCCAGTACGCCAGGTCACGCGCCGTGAGCGTGAACGCCACCTCGCGCCGCTCTCCCGCCGCGAGCGCGACCTTGGTGAACGCCGCGAGCTCCCGGACAGGCCGCAGCACCGAGGCCTGCGGGTCGCGCACGTAGACCTGCACGACCTCCGCCCCCGCGCGGGTGCCGGTGTTGGTGACCGTGACGCGCACGTCGACGGTCACGTCCTGACCCGCGCCGTTCACGTGCGCGACGACGTCGTCGTACGCGAACGACGTGTAGGTCAGGCCGTGGCCGAACGGGTAGGCCACGTCGAGGTCGCGCGTGTCGTACCAGCGGTAGCCCACCAGGACGCCCTCGCCGTAGCGGACGTGCCCGGCCTCGCCCGGGAAGTTCCCGAACGCGGGCGTGTCCTGCAGGCGCAGCGGGATCGTCTCGGTGAGGCGGCCCGAGGGCGAGACGGCCCCGGTGAGCAGGTCCGCGACCGCCGAGCCGCCCGCCTGGCCGCCGAGCCACGTCTCGAGGATCGCCGGTGCGTGCGCGCGCCACGGCAGGTCCACCGCGGAGCCGTTGGCCAGCACCACGACGATCCGCGGGTTGACCGCGGCGAGCGCGGCCAGCGCGGTGACCTGGTTGTCGGGCAGCCCCAGCCGAGGACGGTCGTACCCCTCGGACTCGTCCGGTGCCGGCAGGCCCAGGAACAGCACGACGGTCCGGGCGGTCCGCGCGGCGTCGACCGCGGCCGCGAGCAGCGCGTCGTCGTCGCCCTCGGGGCCGCCCTCGATCGTGAACCCCGCCTCGAACGGGACGTCGGCTCCGGCCGCGGCGCGCAGCGCCGTGAGCGCGTCGTCCAGGCGTGTCGGGTGCACCTGGGACGAGCCGGCGCCCTGGTAGCGCGGCGTGCGCGCGAACTCGCCGACCACCAGCAGGCCGTCGGTGCCGTCCAGCGGCAGCAGCGGGCTGCCCTCGACGGGCTCGTTGCGCAGCAGGACGCTGCCCGCGGCGGCCGCCTCGCGCGCGAGCGCGTGATGCGCCTCGGCGTCGAACGTCTCGCCCGAGCCGAGCGCGGGCAGCGCGCGCGCCACGAGGTGCAGCACGCGCCGCACCGCCTGGTCGAGCACGGCCTCGTCGAGCGTGCCCGCACGGACCGCCGCGACCACCTCGTCGTCGGGACGCGTGCCGGCCGCGGGCATCTGCAGGTCGAGGCCCGCCGCGAGCGCCGCGACGCGGTCGTGCACCGCGCCCCAGTCGGACACGACCATGCCCTCGAAGCCCCACTCGTCGCGCAGCAGCGTGGTGAGCAGCCACGGGTCCTGGGACGCGTACGTGCCGTTGATCTTGTTGTAGGCGCACATCACGGTCCACGGCTGCGCACGCGTCACGACGCGCTCGAACGCGGGCAGGTAGATCTCGCGCAGCGTGCGCTCGTCGACGTCGGCCGAGACGCGCAGCCGGTCGGTCTCCTGGTTGTTGGCGGCGAAGTGCTTGAGCGAGGTGCCCACGCCCTGGCTCTGGATGCCGTCGACCAGTGCGACGCCGATCTCCCCCGCGACGACCGGGTCCTCCGAGACGTACTCGAAGTTGCGGCCGCACAGCGGCGTGCGCTTGATGTTGACCCCCGGGCCCAGCAGCACGCCGACGTCGTTGACGCGGGTCTCGCGACCGAGCGCCTCGCCGACGCGCCGCACGAGCGCGACGTCCCACGACGAGCCGAGCGCGGCCGCCGTCGGGAAGCACGTCGCGGGGACGGAGTCGCCGATGCCCAGGTGGTCCGACGAGGTCGCCTGCTTGCGCAGGCCGTGCGGGCCGTCCGTGACCATCAGCGCGGGCACGCCGACGCGCTCCACGGGCTGCGTGTGCCAGAAGTCCGAGCCGGACGTCAGGGACGCCTTCTCCTCCAGGGTCAGCTCGGCCAGGACACGTTCGACGTCGAACGGGGTCATGCGGCACCTCCTCGTGCGGGGTCTGTGCTCGCAGGCTAGCCCAATACCTACCGCCTGGTAAGGGACCCATGGGCCAGGCGGGCGGTCTACCGTGGCGGCGTGACCGACGCACCCGACCCGGCCGTTCCCGACGAGGCGCGCACGCGCGGTCCCGCTGGAGGCCCGACGCGGGACGCGCTGCGCGACGAGCCCGCATGGGTCCGGCACGCGGTGTGGTGGCACGTCTACCCGCTGGGCTTCGTGGACGCCTTCCCGGTGCGGTCGCACGTGCCCGGCCCCGACGAGCACCGCCTGCGCAGGCTGCTGCCGTGGCTCGACCACGCGGTCGAGCTGGGCGCGTCCGGAATCGCGCTGGGTCCCGTGCTCGCGTCCTCCACGCACGGCTACGACACCGTCGACCACCGTCGCGTCGACCCGCGCCTGGGCACCGAGGCCGACCTCGACGAGCTGATCGCGCAGGCGCACGCGCGCGGCCTCAAGGTCCAGCTCGACGGCGTGTTCAACCACGTGGGCCGCGAGCACCCCCTGGTGCAGGCCGCGCTCGCGGGCGGGCCGACGAGCGAGGCCGGCCGGTGGGTGCGCTGGCGCGACGGGGCCGACGGGCCGGAGCCCGACGTGTTCGAGGGCCACGACGGGCTCGTCGCGCTCGACCACGACGAGCCGCTCGTCGCGGACCTCGTGGTGGACGTGATGACCGGCTGGCTCGACCGCGGCATCGACGCCTGGCGGCTGGACGCCGCGTACGCGGTGCCGGAGCGGTTCTGGGCGCACGTGCTGCCGCGGGTGCGCGCGGCACATCCCGACGTGTGGATCTCCGCGGAGGTCATCCACGGCGACTACGCGGGCTTCGTGGCGGCCTCGGGCGTGGACTCGGTCACGCAGTACGAGCTGTGGAAGGCCGTGTGGTCGAGCCTCGAGGACCGCAACCTGTGGGAGCTTGACCACGCCCTGGGCCGGCACAGCGCGATGCTCGCCGAGTTCGTCCCGACGACGTTCGTCGGCAACCACGACGTCACGCGCATCGCGAGCCGCCTGACCGACCCCCGGCACCTGCCGCACACGGTCGTCCTGCTGGCGCTGCTCGGCGGCACGCCGAGCGTGTACGCGGGCGACGAGTACGCGTTCCGCGGCGTCAAGGAGGACCGCGCGGGCGGCGACGACGCGGTGCGTCCGCCGTTCCCCGCTCCCGACGAGCTGCTCGCGCCCGACGAGCGGCTCCACCGGCTGTACCGCGACCTCATCGGCCTGCGACGCCGCCACGCGTGGCTGCACCGGGCGCGGACGCGCACGCTGCACCTGACGAACACGCAGATCCTGCTGGAGCTGACCGCGCAGGGCCGCTCGCTGCTGCTCGCGCTGCACCTCGACGACACGCCCTGGGCGCTGCCCACCGACGTCGCCGCGCACGCCGTGCTCGACGCGAGCGACGGCAGCACGCCCGGCGTCGTGGGGCCGCACGGCTGGATGGTGCTGGCGGGAACCCCGGGCGACGACGACGAGTTGGACGGGTAGTTTCTGCACCGCGCCCGCATGCGCGCGGCGCTCCACCCCGGGCCGGGACGCGGTCCACGGCCGAGACGAGGTCCGCCATCTCCACGCCGCCGACCGCCTCAGCACGGCCGATCCGGCCGACCCGGCCCCGCCCGGCCGACCAGCCCGACGTGACGCGCGCCTACAGCGAGGTCGCGCGCGAGGTCCGCGCGGCGGACCTGCTGGGCCGCGCGCGGTGGTTCTACGTGCTGGTCGGTGCCGGCCTGCTCGCGGGCTTCGTGGTCCTCGCTGCCGCATTCGTGGCACTGGGCTCGAGCTGGTGGCAGCTCGCGGTGGCCGCGGGGCTGGGCGTGCTGCTCACCCAGTGCGCGTTCCTCGCGCACGAGGCCTCGCACCGCGCGGTGCTGCAGGGCGGACCGGCCAACGACCGGCTGGGGCGGTTCGTCGCGACGTTCGTCGTCGGCACCAGCTACGCGTGGTGGATGAACAAGCACAGCCGGCACCACGCCAACCCCAACCAGGTGGGCAAGGACCCCGACATCTCGTTCGAGGCGATCGTGTTCACGCCGGAGGCGGCGCAGCGCCACTCCGGCCTGCGCGCGACGTTCACGCGCCGGCAGGGCTACCTGTTCTTCCCGCTGCTGCTGCTCGAGGGCGTCAACCTGCACGTGCAGTCCGTCCGCTCGCTGCTGGTGCGCGGTCCGGTCGCGGGCCGCGCGACCGAGCTCGCCCTCATCGCGGCGCACTTCGCGCTGTACCTGGGCGCGCTCGTGTGGTTCCTGCCACCGGCGCTCGCGCTCGCGTTCCTGGGCGTCCAGCTGGCCGTGTTCGGGCTCTACATGGGGGCTGCGTTCGCGCCCAACCACAAGGGCATGCCGATCGTCGGGGCGGACGAGCGCCTGGACTTCTTCAGCAAGCAGGTGCGCACGTCCCGCAACATCGCGGGCGGCTGGTGGGCCACGGCGCTCCTGGGGGGCCTCAACTACCAGGTGGAGCACCACCTGTTCCCCTCGATGCCGCGCCCGCACCTGGCACGCACGCGCCTGCTGGTGCGTGCGCACTGCCGCTCGCTCGGCGTGCCGTACACCGAGACGACGCTGATGCAGTCCTACGGGATCGTCGTCCGGTACCTCAACGAGGTCGGGCTCGCGGCGCGCGACCCCTGGACCTGCCCGACGCTGGACCGCTTCCGCGGGGTCTGACGTCAGGCCCCCACGGGATCCGCAGGACACTCGGCGGCGGGCACCGGGTCGGCGCTGCACGTGGCCGCGTCGGGCGCGTCGCGCTGCGTCGGCGGGTCGGCGTCGCACGACGAGGAGGCCGTGACGGCCAGGCGGGCGCGCGGGTCGAGCCTGCGCAGGATCGCCAGCGTGAGGTCGGAGAGCTGCGCGACGCCCTCCTGGTCGAGCCCGTCCAGCACGAGCGAGCGCACGGCCCGGGCGTAGACGGGCCGGCTGTCCAGGTACGCCTGCTCCCCCGCCGCGGTCAGCACGGCGTTGGTCGCGCGTGCGTCCTGCTCGCACGGCGCGCGGTCCACGAGGCCCTTGCGCTCGAGGCCGGTGACCACGCGGGACAGGCGCGGCAGCGTCGCGTTGGTGCGTGACGCCAGCGCGCTCAGCCGCAGCCGGTGCGCGGGCTCGTCGTGCAGCGCCTCGAGCAGCGTGAACTCGAACGACGTGAGGCGCGCCGCCCCCAGCTGCTGGTCCAGCGCCGTGGGCAGGAGCTCGAGCAGCGCATGCAGCCGGGCGACCGCGACGCGCTCGTCGTGCTGCAGCTCCGTGGTCTCCATGGCTTCACCGTACCAAGAACTTGCATCTACAACCAATGTGCCCTACGGTTCTAGTTGTAGGTACAACCAACCGGGTCCAGCGCGACCCACCCAGGACAGGAGCACGACCGTGACCACGTTCAGCATCATCGGCACCGGCAACATGGCGAAGGCGATCGGTGGGGTGCTCGCCGACGGCGGCAGCGACGTCTCCTACGTGACGCGCGAGCAGGTCGGCACCGCACCCCTCGCCGACGTCGTCGTCCTCGCGGTCCCCTACCCCGCGGTCGACTCGATCCTGGAGGCCTACGGTGACGCGCTCGCCGGCAAGACCGTGGTCGACATCACCAACCCGCTGAACTTCGAGACGTTCGACTCGCTCGTCGTGCCCGCCGGCTCGTCCGCGGCGGCCCAGATCCAGGCCAAGCTGCCCTCGAGCACGGTGCTCAAGGCGTTCAACACCACCTTCGCGGCGACGCTCGCCTCCAAGAAGGTCGGCGACCTCCCGACGACCGTGCTCGTCGCGGGCGACGACGCGGCGGCCAAGCAGGCGCTCGTCGCCGCCGTCCAGGCCGGTGGCGTCGGCGCGCTCGACGCGGGCTCACTGGCCCGTGCGCACGAGCTCGAGGCGATCGGCTTCCTGCAGCTCACGCTCGCCGTCGGCGAGCAGGTCGCGTGGACCGGCGGCTTCGCCGTCGCGCGCTGACCGTCCGACCGCACCCGGGGCGGGGGCAGGTCCCCCGCCCCGGTCCGCCGCAGCCGCACCAGGAGAACCCAGGAGCACCGATGAGCACCCCGACCGACCCGCAGACCGCGGTCAGCGGCCCCCGCACCGACGACGTGCTGGACGCCGCCACCACGATGGACGCCGTGACGCTGCACGTCGGCGACCTCGAGGGCATGACGAGCTACTACACCGAGGCGCTCGCCATGGAGCCGCTCGAGGAGCGCAGCCGCGGCCGCGAGGTGCACCGCGTGCTGGGCCGGGGCACCACGCCGATGATGCGGCTGGTGCACACGCCCGACCTGCCGGGTGTCGACCCGCACCAGCCCGGGCTGTTCCACACGGCGTTCCTGTTCGACGATCAGCCCGGCCTGGCCGCGACCGTGTACCGCGCCGCGCAGGACCCGCGCGGCCGCTTCGTCGGATCCAGCGACCACGCCGTGAGCGAGGCGTTCTACTTCGCCGACCCCGAGGGCAACGGCATCGAGCTCTACACCGATCGCGACCGGTCGCTCTGGCTGCACGCGCGCGGCCAGATCCTCATGGACACCACCTACCTGGACCCGAACGAGTTCCTGCGCCGGCACCTGACGCAGGACGCGCTCGACGCCGGGCCGGCCCTCGCCGGGCGCGTCGGCCACGTCCACCTCCAGGTGGGCGACCTCGCGCGCGCCGAGGCGTTCTACGTCGGAGCGCTCGGGTTCGAGGCGACCATGAAGGAGTACCCGGGCGCGCTGTTCGCCTCCGCGGGCGGGTACCACCACCACGTCGCGATGAACGTGTGGAACAGCGCCGGCTCGGGCCCGCGCGCCGCGACCCTGGGTCTGGCCGACGTCGCCGTCAGCGTGCCTGCGCGCGACGACCTCGACGCGCTCGCCGCCCGGCTGCGTGCGCGCGGCCTCGCGTTCGCCGACGACGGCCGCGCGATCACCCTGCGCGACCCGTGGGACACGCACGTCACGGTCTCGCTGCCCGCGACGACCACGCAGGAGCTCCTCGCGCGCTGAGCGCGCACGACCGGCGCATCCGCCACGCGCCACGGCGGCGGATGCGCCGCCCGGTGTATCCGCCGTGTGCGCGCGGTATGCAGCCGCGCCGCTACCGTCCGGCGGGTGTGCACCGGGGAGGGATCGCCATGGAGCTCGTCGCAGCCGTGAGTCGCGGCCTGATCGCGCTCGTGTTCCTGGCGTCGGCGGCGAGCAAGGTCCGTCCCGCCGACCACCGCGAGTTCCGCGCGAGCGTCCGCCGGACCGGGCTGGTCCCCGCCCGGGCGGTCCGGCCGGCCGCGCTGCTGGTCGTGGCGCTCGAGGCAGCCGTCGTCCCCCTGGTCCTGGTGCCCGCGACCGCGTCGCTCGGTGCCGCGCTCGCGGCGCTCCTGCTGGCCGGGTTCGTCGGGGTGATCGTCGTGGCGGTGCGCACCGGCCGGGCCGTCGAGTGCCGGTGCTTCGGGGCGGGCGCGACGCTCGGTGCGCAGCACGTCGCCCGCAACGCGTTCCTGCTGCTCGCCTGTCTCGGCGCGACGCAGGCGCCGCCGCCGTTCACGGCGGGTGCGGCGCCCCAGCTCGCGTGCGGGTTCGTCGTGGCCGGCCTGCTCGCGCTCGCGGTCACCCGGCTCGACGACGTGCTCGACCTGCTCCGTCACCGCACCGTGCTCCGGGAGTCCTGATGCCGTACCTCGCCGCCACGACCGTGCTGCTCGCGGTCGTCGTGCTGGTCAACCTCACGGTCACGCTGCGCCTGGCGCGCGACGTGCGGGACCTGCGTGGTCAGGTCGCGGCGGGCGCCGCGGCCGGCGGTCCGCCCCCGGGGATGTTCCCGGTGGGCGCGCCGGTCCGGCCGTTCGCCGTCACGACCGTGGACGGTGCACCGCTCACGGCGGACACGCTCGCACCGTGGACCCTGGTGGCCGTCCTCAGCCCGGACTGCACGCCGTGCCACGAGGGTCTGCCGGCGTTCCTCACCACCGCACGCGAGGTCCCGGGCGGGCGAGCGCACGTCGTCGTGGCCCTCGCGGACTCGCCCGACGGCGCACCCGCGCTCGTCGCTCGTCTGCGCGACGAGGCGCAGGTCGTCGTCGGCGACGACGCGGACCGGCTGGTCGAGGCGCTCTCGGTGGGTCAGTTCCCGTTCTTCGCGTGGGTCGGGCCGGATGCGGTGGTCGAGTATGGCGGGCTCCAGGCCGATCTGACGGTCCTGCCGGTCAGCGTGTGGTCGTGAGCGTGCCCGAACGCACGGGGACCGGCACGCTCGCGCGGCACGCGGCGCACGCGCTGCGCCTCGCCTGGGGCGCGTCCCGGCGTGTGACGGCGGCGTACGTCGCCGCGCTCGTCGTGCTCGCCGCCGTGCCCCTCGTGGTGGCGTGGTGCACCAAGCTGCTCCTGGACGCGCTCGGCCGGGACGCGCCCGCGTCCCGGCTCGTCAGCGTGGCGCTCGTCCTGGCGGGCGCGGGTGTCGTGGCCGCGTGGCTCCCGCAGGTGCAGCAGCACCTCCAGGCCCAGCTGCAGCGAGCGGTCGCCATGGCCAGCCTGGTGCGGCTGTACGAGGCCGTGAACCGACTGCCCGGGATCGCGCGGTTCGAGACCCCGGAGTTCCTCGACCGCCTACGGCTCGCGCAGCAGTCGACCACGGGCGTTCCCGCCTCGGTCGTGCAGCTCGTGCTCGGCCTGGTCACGGGGCTGTTGACCACGGTCGGCTTCGTCGTCTCGCTCGTCGCGATCAACCCGCCCATGGTCGTCGTCGTCCTGCTGGGTGCGGTGCCCGCGCTCGTCGCCGAGCTCGCGCTCGCCCGGCGTCGCGCCACCACGCTGTGGCACGTCACGCCCGCGCAGCGCCGCGAGCTGGTCTACAGCATGGTCCTGACCGACGCGCAGGCCGCCAAGGAGATCCGGCTGTTCGGGCTCGGCGACTTCCTGCTGGGCCGGATCGTCCGGGAACGTCGCGCGGCCGACGCCGAGCAGCGCGCGGTCGACGTGCGCGACCTGCGGGTGCAGGGCTGGCTCAGCCTGCTGTCCGCGGGGGTCGCGGGCGCCGGGCTGGTGTGGGCCGTGCTGCAGGCGCACGTGGGCCGCCTGAGCATCGGTGACCTGACGCTGTTCGTCGCGGCGGTCGCGGGCGTGCAGGCCGCCACGACGGCCGCGACGCAGCAGGTCGCCCAGCTGCGCGAGAACCTCCTGCTGTTCGGCCACTTCGTCGCGGTCGTGGGGTGCGCTCCCGACCTGCCCGTCGCGGTCCGGCCCGCGGCGCTCGCGCCGCTCGACGCGGAGATCCGGCTGGAGGACGTCTGGTTCCGCTACGCCGACGACCTGCCGTGGGTGCTGCGCGGCGTCGACCTGGTGATCCCCCGCGGCACCACGCTCGCGCTGGTCGGCGTCAACGGCGCGGGCAAGAGCACGCTGGTCAAGCTGCTGTGCCGGTTCTACGACCCCACGCACGGCCGCATCACGTGGGACGGCACGGATCTGCGTGACGTCGACCCCGCCGACCTGCGTGCACGTCTCGCGACCGTGTTCCAGGACTTCGTGCAGTACGACATGACGGCGCACGACAACATCGGCATCGGCTCGCTCGCCGCGCTGGAGGACCAGGAGCAGGTGGAGCGCGCCGCGGTGCGCTCCGGCGTCGACCCCGCGCTGCGTGCGCTCCCCCGCGGCTACGCGACCCCGTTGACCCGCCTGGTGCTGGGCCTGGACGACGAGGACGCGAGCACGGGTGTCCCGCTGTCCGGCGGCCAGTGGCAGCGCCTCGCGCTGGCGCGCGCGTTCATGCGCGAGGACGCCGACCTGCTGGTCCTCGACGAGCCGAGCTCGGGTCTGGACGCCGAGGCCGAGCACGACATCCACGGCAGCCTCACCCGGTTCCGGCAGGGGCGCACGAGCGTGCTGATCTCCCACCGGCTCGGCGCGGTGCGTGCGGCCGACACGATCGTCGTCCTGGACGGAGGCGTCGTCGCCGAGCACGGCACGCACGACGACCTCGTCGGACGCGACGGCACGTACGCGCGGCTGTTCGCGCTGCAGCGGCGCGGGTACGACGAGCCCTCGGGCACCGACCGGGAGCCCGTCGCGTCGGACGCGTGACCCTGGCGGTGTGCACGCGATGTGCGGAGAAAGTGCGCGCTCTTCCTAGCGTCGTGCCGACGGCCGATGGACGGTCGTGGACACGAAGGAGTGGCATGTACCAGTACAAGTGCGTCAACGGCATCCCCTACCGCCGCCTGTGCGTGTGGGGCAGCACCGGCCCGGTCAGCTGCGGCCCCTGGGCCCGGGTCGCCGGCGTGTGCGCCTGACCTCACGCCCGTGCGCTCTGTGGGAGCGCTCCTAGGTGGCCGGCCCCCGACGGTGGGGGCCGGCCATCGCCGTCTGCGCGACCAGCTCGCGAGCGTGCAGGCGGATGAGCGTGGGCATGCGGAACGTCCCGTCCGGCGCGGCGTCCAGCAGACGGAAGTGCGCCAGCCGCTCGAGGCCGTCCGCCACCAGCCCCGGCTCCTGGTCGGGCACCAGCGCCGCGGCCTGGACCGCGGAGACGGCCCCGGGCACGGCTGCGAGCGCCCGGTAGAGGCGCGAGACGTGCTCGCCCCGATGCGTGCGCTCCACCTGCGCCACCACGTCGCCCAGGCGCCCGCGCATCGCGCGCTGCCCGATCTCCAGGGCGTCGAGCCGGCGCGACTCGTCGACGAACCGCTCGGCGAGCCCCGCGACCGTCAGCTCGGGACGGCACGCGAGGCGTCCCGCCGCGAGCACGAGCGCCAGCGGCAGGTGGTCGCAGCACTCCGCGACGGTCGCGGCGTGGGCACGGTCGGCGCCGACGAACGCGCGTCCGCCGGCCCGTTCGAGCAGCCGGACCGCGTCCACCGTCTCGAGCGGCCCGACGCCCAGCTGGGTCACGGGGTCGAGGCCCACCAGCCTCGGTCTGCTCGTGACCAGCAGCGCCGCGCCAGGAGACGTCGGCAGCAGCGGCGTCACGGCGTCAGCGGTCGGCGCGTTGTCGAGCACCACCAGCACGCGTCGGCCGTGCAGCAGCGACCGCAGCCGTGCCGCGGCCTCGTCGGGACAGTCCGCCGCGGGTGCGTCGGGGACGAACGACCGGAAGACGCGGTCGAGCACCTCACGCGTGCCCACGCTCGGCCGCGCGGCCAGGTCGACGTGCACGACGCCGTCGGGGAACGCGTCCTGCACGGCCCGGGCCGCCGTCACCGCCAACGCCGACGACCCCGCGCCCATGGGTCCGTGCACCGCGACGACCGCGGGCCCCGCGGCCACGTCGGTGAGCCGAGCCGTCGCGCGCGCGAGCAGGTCGTCGCGGCCCACCAGGAACGGCGGCGCGGGAGGCAGCTCGTGCGGCACGTGCCCGCCGCCGTGGTGCACCGCGTCCGGGAGCGGCGCGGACCGCGCGGTCGGCAGCGGTGCCCCACCGGCGTGGGCCGGGGCGGCTGCGGGGCGGACAGGTGCCGCGTCGCCGTGCAGGATCTCGTCGTGCAGCCGCCGCAGCTCGGGCCCGGGCTCGATGCCCAGCTCCTCGATCAGGCGGCGCCGCGCGGCCGTGTACGTCCGCAACGCTGCCGCGCTGTCCCCCGCCGTCCACTGCACGTGCATGAGCAGCGCCTGCGCCGACTCCCGCAGCGGCTCGGCCGCCGCGTACCGGCGCGCCCACGCGACCACCCGGTCGTCGCCCGCCTGCAGAGCCGCACGGATCCACAGCTCCTGCAGGACCCGGTGCTCGTCGTCGAGCGCCGCCTGCGTCGCCTCCAGGCCCGGCCCGAGCGCGACACCGTCCAGCGGCCGGCCGCGCCACAGGCTGCGCGCCTGCCCGAGCGTCTGCGCCGCGAGCACCGGCCGGCCGTCGCGCAGCGCGGCGCGGCCTGCCTCCACCAGCCGGCGGGACCTGACCAGGTCCAGCTCGTCCGGGTCGAGCACCAGCCGGTAGCCGCAGTCCACCGTGAGCAGCCGGTCCGCCGGCAGCACGCGGCGCAGCTGCGTCGCGTACGTCCTCAGGTTCGCCAGCGCGGACCGTGGCGGCTCGTCCGGCCACAGGTCCGCGAGCAACGACCCGACCGGTGCGGTCCGGCCGAGCCGCACCATCAGCGCCGCCGCGAACGCGCGCACCTTGGTCGCCCTGATGGGCACGGGCACACCGTCGACCCGCACCTCGGGCGATCCGAGCACGCGCAGCTCGAGCGTTCCCGAGCCGTCCTGGACACCGTTGCCCATGGCCGAGCTTCCCCCCTGCCGCACCGGACGCGGGAGGGGCTGAGGGGCCCGTGACCGGTGCTTCGGCAACGAACGATAGGCCACGCGTGACGCGCGGCACACCCCCCGAGGCCCACGCTCGTCCGGGAGTCGTGGCCGGGCACAGCGCGACGAAGGCCGCCCTCGACGTTCCGAGGACGGCCTTCGACGAACAGCTGAATCGGTCGGGCTGACAGGATTTGAACCTGCGACCCCTTGACCCCCAGTCAAGTGCGCTACCAAGCTGCGCCACAGCCCGATGGCTCCCGAAGAAGCCTGCGACAGCCTACCCCACACGGGCCTCCGCCTCGGACACGTCCCGGTCGCGGCGGCGTGCTCGCAGCACCTCCAGCTCGGCGCCCACCAGACCGAGCAGCAGCAGGTCGAGCGCGAGCATCGCGTACCCCGCCCACTCGTCGACACGCAGCAGGGCGACCTGCGTGACCAGCAGGCTGGCCAGGACGCCACGGCGGAACCACTCGAAGGCCCGCTCGCGGTCACCCCGCACCGCGAGCCCGACCGCGCAGGACACGGCCGTGGCCGCGCCGCCGGCGACGAGCATGGCGACCACCCACGTGGACGAGTCCGCGTCGGGCAGGGTGAGCCCGCGGACCACCGCGAAGACGGCGCTCCCGACGATCGTGGCGACCGCGATCCACGGGACCCATGCGGCCCGCACGAGGCGGCGCGTGGTGGCCACGACCGCACGGGAGACCGCCGCGATCGGGTCGGGCAGCTCGGCGTGGTCGGGCCGCACGGTGGCGACCAGCGCGGCGGCCTCCGGGTGGCCGGTGGTCCCTACCGACTGCTCGAGCAGCGTCTCGGCGTGCTCCCGCACGCGTGGCGAGAAGCCTCCCGCGACGCCCGCGACGGCCTGGTCCACGGCCGCGGCCAGGCGCTCGGCGGGCACGGGCCGGCTGCCGGCGGTGACGGCCTCGCCGACGAGCGCGAGCGCCACCACGGACGCGTACACGAGCATCGCGGTGGGCCCGTAGAAGTAGTCGTAGTCCTCGGTGACGAACTTGCCGACCTCGTCGACGAACAGCCCGAACCCGACGCCGCCCAGCAGCACCACGAACGGCCGGACGACCGGCCCCATGAAGGACAGCGCCAGGACCAGCGCGAGCCCCATGAGGAGCCCGCCCCACAGCACGTGCGAGACGTGCAGGCCGTCGCCGCCCACCTGCGGGAAGCCGGCCGCGGCGAGCGCGCCGCGCGTGACCAGCACGGTCACCACGGTCACGACGAGGAAGCCCGTCAGGTGCCGGGACGCGTCCGGGTCACGCGGCAGGCCCCAGCGCAGGAGCGTGCCGCGCAGACCACGCGACGGCGAGCTCACCGGCGGCGCTTCTCCCGCACGCGCACGGAGATGGTGATGGGCGTGCCCTCGAACCCGAACGTCTCCCGCAGGCGGCGCTCGATGTACCGGCGGTAGCCCGGGTCCAGGAAGCCCGTGGTGAACACGACGAAGCGGGGCGGTCGGGTCGAGGCCTGCGTCGCGAAGAGGATGCGGGGCTGCTTGCCGCCGCGCACGGGGTGCGGGTGCGCCGCGACGAGCTCGCCCAGGAACGCGTTGAGGCGTCCCGTGGAGATCCGAGTGTCCCAGGACTCGAGCGAACGCTCGAGCGCGGGCACCAGACGCTCGGCGTGCCAGCCGGTCTTCGCGGAGATGTTGACGCGCGGCGCCCAGGTGACCTGCACCAGCTCCTTCTCGATCTCGCGCTCGAGGTACGGCCGGCGGTCCTCGTCCATGAGGTCCCACTTGTTGTACGCGATCACCAGGGCACGGCCCGCGTCGATGACCTGCTGGACCACGCGCGTGTCCTGCTCGGTCATCGGCTGCGACGCGTCGAGCAGCACGACGGCGACCTCGGCCTTCTCGATCGCGGCCTGCGTGCGCAGGCTCGCGTAGAAGTCCGCGCCCTGCGTCTGGTGCACGCGGCGCCGGATGCCTGCGGTGTCCACGAACACCCACGGCACGCCCTTGAGCTCGATCAGCTCGTCCACCGGGTCGCGCGTGGTGCCCGCGATCTCGTCGACGACGACGCGCTGCGTACCCGCGACCTTGTTGAGCAGCGAGGACTTGCCGACGTTGGGCCGTCCGACGAGCGCGACGCGGCGCGGGCCCTGCGGCCGCACGACGCCGTGCTCGGAGACCTCGGGCAGGGCGTCGAGCACCGCGTCCAGCAGGTCGCCCGTACCGCGGCCGTGCAGCGCCGAGACCGGGTACGGCTCCCCCAGGCCGAGTGCCCACAGCGCGGCCGCGTCGGCCTCACCCGCGGGACCGTCCACCTTGTTGGCGCACAGCACCACGGGCTTGCCCGCGCGCCGCAGCAGGCGGACCACCTGCTCGTCCGTGTCGGTCGAGCCCACGGTCGCGTCGACGACGAAGACCACCGCGTCGGCCAGCGCGATGGCGACCTCCGCCTGCTCGGCGACGCGCGCGTCGATGCCCGCGACGTCGACCTCCCAGCCGCCCGTGTCGACGACCATGAACCGGCGTCCGGCCCACTCGGCGGGGTAGCTCACGCGGTCGCGCGTGACGCCCGGCTTGTCCTCGACCACCGCCTCGCGGCGGCCGATCACGCGGTTGACCAGCGTCGACTTGCCGACGTTCGGCCGGCCGACGATCGCCAGCACCGGAAGCGCCGCGGGGGCGTCGTCGTCCTCGTCGTCGCCGTGCACGCCGTGCAGGAGCGCGAGGTCGTCGTCCTCCAGCTCGTACTCCGCGAGACCGGCACGCAGCGCGCGCTCACGCTCGGCGTCCCCCGCCTCGTCGGGCAGGACGAAGTCGACCTCAGGCTCACTCATGCCGACCATTGTCCCCGACGCGCGGGGTGCGGCCTCACCAGCGCGCGGGACGGGTCATGTCTCGGCCGCGCCGGCGTCCGCCGCGGACTCCAGAGGGGCGTCCGTCGGCAGCGTGAGACCCGTCGCGGTCACGGTCGCGGCGACGTGCAGCGCGAGCGCGTCGCGCAGCCGCTCGTTGGCCTCGACCATCGCCTGCCGGCCCGACATGCCCGCGGGCCGCTCCAGCACCACGGGCTCGCCGAACGCGACCACCACGCGCCGTCGCACGCGCGGGACGTGGTTGACGCCCTCGCCCGTCCGGCGCGTGCCGAGCACCGCGACCGGCACGACGGGTGCGCGTCCGTTCAGCGCGAGCCACGTGATGCCTGCGCGGGCGTCCGCGGCGTCGCCCCGCCCGCGTGAGCCCTCGGGGAACACCCCGACGACCCCGCCGCGCTTGAGGACGCCGAGAGCGGCGGCCAGGGCGCCGCGACCCCCGTCCCGGTCCACCGGGATCTGGCCCGCGGCGTGCAGGAAGCGGCCCAAGGCGCCGACGAACATCTCCTCCTTGATGAGCATGTGCGTGGGCCGGGGGGCCGCGCCCACCAGCACGGGTCCGTCGATCACGCCCGTGTGGTTGGCGGCCAGCAGCACCGGGCCGTCGGCGGGGACGTGCTCACGGCCCAGCACGCGCGTGTTCCACACCACGCGCGCCAGGAACCAGCCCACCCACCGTGCCCAGCGCGGTCCGCGAGCGGACGGGACCGGGTCCCGTGGTCGGTCCGCGCGTGCGCTCATCGCGCACCGTCCGACGCGGCGCGCGCGACCACCGCGAGCACGGCCTGCACGGTCTGCTCGAAGTCCAGGTCGGAGGAGTCGACCGTGACCACACCGTCCGCGGCGACGTGGAACTGCACGACGGTCGAGTCGTCCGCGTCGCGCCGCAGCACCTGGTCGCGGGTCGCGGCCACCGCGTCGTCGTCGTCCGAGCCGTGCACGTCGCGTGCGCGCCGCGCGAGCCGGGCCTCCTCGGACGCGGTGAGCAGGATGCGCACGTCCGCATCAGGTGCGACGACGGTCGTGATGTCCCGTCCCTCGGCCACGATCCCCCGCCCGGCGGAGAAGGACGAGGCGTCCGCCTGCGCCGCGATCGCGGCGCGCTGCCGTTCGCGCAGCTCGTCGCGCACGTCCAGGTTGGTCGCCACCGCGCTGACCGCGGCCGAGATCGCGGTCTCGCGGATCGCCTCGTCGACGTCGGTCGTGCCGACGCGGACGTGCGGTGCGGCGGGGTCGACGCCCTGGTCGAGCGGGAGGGCCCGCACCGCGCGCGCCACCGCCGGCTGGTCGTCGAGCGGCACGCCCTCGTGCAGGCACCACCACGTCGCCGCGCGGTACATCGCACCGGTGTCCAGGTACGCGAGCCCCAGGCGTCGCGCGACCTCGCGCGAGACGCTCGACTTGCCCGAGCCCGACGGCCCGTCGATCGCGACGACGAGCGTGCTCACGCCACCAGCCTCCATCCGCGGGCCGTCAGCTCCGCCTCCAGGTGGGCCACCGCTCCGGGCAGCACCGAGATGATCGTCATGCCGACCGGGCGGCCGGCCGCGTGCTCGAGGCGCAGGTCCTCGAGGTTGACGCCGGCCTCGCCGACGTCGGTGAGCAGGCGTGCGAGCGCGCCCGGCTCGTCCGGGACCAGCACGGCGACCTCGTCGTACGTGCGCTGCACGCCGCCGTGCTTGCCCGGGATCCGCGCGACTCCGTCGTTGCCGCGCGCGATCGCGTGCGCGATCGTCACGAGCGCACCGGCCCCGACCGTCTCCGGACCCTGGGCGGCGTCCGCGGCCGCCAGCGCGTCGATGACCGCGTCGAGGTCGCCGCGCAGCGCCGTGAGCAGCGGCCGGACGGCGGCGGAGTTCGCCGCGAGGATCGAGGTCCACAGCTCGGCGTCCGAGGCCGCGATGCGCGTCACGTCGCGCAGGCCCTGCCCCGCGAGCCCGAGCGCGGACTCGTCGACGTCGACCAGGCGGGCCGCCATGAGCGAGGCCACCACCTGCGGCACGTGCGAGACCGCCGCGACCGCGGCGTCGTGCGCGTCCGCGTCCATCGTCACCGGCACCGCGCCCAGGTCGACGGCGAGCTCGCGCACGGCCAGCACGGCGTGCGCCGCCGACTCCTGCGCCTGCGCGATGACCCACGGCCGGCCCAGGAACAGGTCCGGCACGGCGGCCGACGGGCCCGAGCGCTCACGTCCGGCCATCGGGTGGGAGCCCACGTACCGGTCCAGCGGGGCACCGGCCGCGCGGAGCTCCGCGAGCACGTGACCCTTGACGCTCGCGACGTCCGTGACGACCGCCTCCGGGTGCCGGGCGAGCTCACGCGCCACCACGTCGGCGGTCACGTCCGGCGGGGCGGCCACCACGACGAGCGTCGGCTCGTCGTCATCGGGTGCCGCCGGCCGGCCCGCACCCACGTCGCGAGCGAGCGCGACCGCGGTGCGCGACGGGTCCTGCAGCCGGACGTCGACGCCGAGCGCGCGCAGCCGCAGACCCACGGACGCGCCCAGCAGGCCGGTCCCGACCACCAGGACGGGACCATGGGTCGCGGCCGTCACATGCCCGCCTGCGACATCAACGAGCCGATCTCCACCTGGGACAGGACGCGCGTGCGGCCCGGCTTGAGGTCGCCCAGCCGGATCGGGCCGATGCGCGTGCGGACCAGCTTGGTCACCGGGTGGTCGACCGCGTCGAACATGCGGCGGACGATGCGGTTGCGCCCCTCGTGCAGCACGATCTCGACGAGGCTCGCGTGCGACAGCGCCTGCACGATCGTCACCTCGTCGGCCTTGACCGGACCGTCGTCGAGCTCGATGCCCTTGCGCAGCCGAGCGGCGAGCGCGGGCGTGACCCGGCCCTGCACCTCGGCCAGGTACGTCTTGGGCACGCCGTGCGACGGGTGCGACAGGTGGTTGGCGAGCTCGCCGTCGCTCGTGAGCAGCAGCAGCCCCTCGGTGTCCGCGTCGAGGCGGCCGACGTGGAACAGGCGCTCGCTGCGGTCCCGCACGAACTGGGCGACCGACGGCCGGCCCTCGGGGTCGTGCATCGTCGAGACGACGCCCTTGGGCTTGTTGACGGCGATCGTCACGTGCGACGTGTCCAGCTGGACGCGCATCCCGTCGACCAGCACCACGGCCTTCTTCGGGTCGATGCGCACCCCGAGCTCGACGACGACCTGCCCGTCGACCTCGACGCGGCCCGACGAGATGAGCGTCTCGCATGCGCGGCGCGAGCCCATCCCGGCGGCGGCGAGCACCTTCTGCAGGCGCACGCCCTCGGGGTCGTGCACGTCGATCGGCGCGGCGCTGACGGCAGGGCGCTGTGGACCGCGGCGCACCGGGGCCGCCTTGCCGCGCGAGCCGCCCGCGGGCTTGCCGGCCTGGCCGCGGTGCGGCTTCTTGGCGCCGCCACCGGGACCGCCGGCACCCCGGGACGCTCCCCCGGCGCCGCCGGCACGACCGGGGCGTGCGGGACGGTCGCCATCACCACGGCGCTGCTGCGGGCTCATACGGGTTCTCCGATCGTGCGGCCGGTGTCGTCGACGCCCTCGAAGGCATCGATCTCCGGCAGGTAGGGGGCGAGCGGGGGCAGCTCGTCGAGGGTGGACAGGCCCATCCGCTCCAAGAAGTATCCCGTGGTCGCGTACAGCAGCGCACCGCTGGTCGGTTCCGTGCCCGTCTCGACGATCAGCCCGCGCGCCACGAGCGTGCGCACCACGCCGTCGACGTTGACGCCGCGCACCGCCGAGACCTGTCCGCGGGTGACGGGCTGCCGGTAGGCGATCACCGCGAGCGTCTCGAGCGCGGCCTGGGTCAGCCGCGCGGTCTGGCCGTCGAGCACGAACCGCCCGACGACGTCCGCGTAGGCCGGTGCCGAGTACACGCGCCACCCCTGCCCGACCTCGCGCAGCTCGAACCCGCGCACGCGCCCGCCGTGCTCGCCCCGGTAGTCGGCGGCGAGCTCGTGCAGCAGCTCCTCGACCCGGGCGGTGGGCAGCGCGAGGACCGTCGCGAGCCGGACGGCCGAGACGGGCTCGTCCGCGACCATGAGCACGGCCTCGAGCGCGCCGAGCGCCCCGCCGGGCAACGACTCGACGTCGAACGCCAGGTCGTCGGGCACGACCGGCTCGTCGTGCGCACCCGCCGCGACCTCGTCGTCCGGTGCGTCCTGCTCTGGCGCGTCGGTCATGCGTCTGCCTCCTGGGGTTCGGCTGCGGCGGGGTCGAGCGGGTCGCCCGGACCGTCGCCCTCGTCGAAGTCGTCGGACACCGTGACGTCGCCCTCGGCCGCGCCGGTCCACCGCACGGTCAGCTCGCCCAGCGGCGTCACCTGGTCGAACCCGACCGCACCCTCGCGGAACAGCTCGAGCACGGCCAGGAAGCGCGCCACCACGACGATCGTCGACCCCGCGTCCGCCACCAGCGCGCGGAAGGAGGCGGCGCCGGAATGCCGCAGGCGGTCGACGAGCACCGCGGCCTGCTCGCGCACCGACACCGGCGGCGCGTGCAGGTGGCTGATGTCCACGCCGGGCGGAGGCGCCTGGGGTGCGAGCGCCTTCGCGGCGAGTGCGGCGAGCTGCTCCGGGCCGACCTGCAGGACGAGCTCCGGCAGCAGCGCGGCCAGGTGCGGCTCGAGCCCGACGGTGCGGGGGAACCGGCGCCCCTCGGTCGCCCACCGGTGCGCGAGGTGCGCGGCCACCTGCTTGTACGCGCGGTACTGCAGCAGGCGCACGAACAGCAGGTCACGCGCCTCGAGCAGCTCGAGGTCGTCGGCGTCCTCGACGTCCGCCGACGGGAGCAGCCGGGCGGCCTTGAGGTCGAGCAGCGTGGCCGCGACGACGAGGAACTCCGAGGCGCGGTTGAGGTCCCACCCGGCCTCGGCGGCGCGGATGTACGCGATGAACTCGTCGGTCACGCGCGCCAGCGCGACCTCGGTGATGTCGAGCTTGTGCTTGGCGATCAGGCCCAGCAGCAGGTCGAACGGGCCCGTGAAGTTCTCGAGGTGGACCTCGAAGCCTGCGGTACCCGCCGGCGCGGTCTCAGGCGGCGTCGCCACGGGCGACGAGCTCGCGCGCGAGCTGACGGTAGGCCGCCGCGCCCGCGTGGGACGGGGCGTACGTCGTGATCGGCTCGGCCGCCACGGTCGCGTCCGGGAACTTGACGGTGCGCCCGATGACCGTGTGCAGGAGCGTGTCCGAGAACGCCTCGTGCACGCGTGCCACGACCTCGCGGGCGTGCAGCGTCCGCGAGTCGTACATGGTGGCCAGGATGCCGTCGACCTCGAGGCGCGGGTTCAGCCGGTCGCGGACCTTCTCGATCGTCTCGATGAGCAGCGCGACCCCGCGCAGCGCGAAGAACTCGCACTCGAGCGGGATGAGCACGCCGTGCGCGGCGGTCAGGGCGTTGACCGTCAGCAAGCCCAGCGACGGCTGGCAGTCGATGAGCACCACGTCGTAGTCGTCCAGCACGGGGCGCAGCACGCGTGACAGCACCGACTCGCGGGCCACCTCACCCACGAGCTGCACCTCGGCGGCCGACAGGTCGATGTTGGCCGGCAGGAGGTCCAGGTTGGGCGTGCTCGTCGAGCGGATGACGTCCCCGATGGTCGCGTCACGCTCCATGAGCAGGTTGTAGATGGTCCGGTCGAGCTCGTGCGGGCTCACCCCGAGGCCCACCGACGCGGCACCCTGCGGGTCGAAGTCCACGATCAGCACCTTGCGCCCGTACTCGGCGAGCGCGGCGGCCAGGTTGATGGTGGTCGTCGTCTTGCCGACGCCACCCTTCTGGTTGCACATCGCGATCACGCGCGCGGGGCCGTGCGACGCCAAGGGCGCGGGCTCCGGGAAGACCGGGAGGGGACGCCCCACTGCGTCGAGGTCCTGCGTCGTGTCGGTGCTCACCACGCCGCACAACCTACCGGAGCGGCCCGGTGCCGGGTGGTCACCGCCGCGCCCGTGGATGGCTCAGCTGGTAGACCTCGCGCAGCGAGTCCGGCGTCACGAGCGTGTAGACCTGCGTGGTGGTCACGGACGCGTGCCCGAGCAGCTCCTGCACCACCCGGACGTCGGCACCGCCCGCGAGCAGGTGCGTCGCGAACGAGTGCCGCAGCGTGTGGGGTGACAGGTGCTCGGCGTCCCCCAGGCCCGCGCGCCCGGCAGCGGTGCGCAGCACCGCCCACGCGCTCTGCCGGGACAGGCGCGCCCCGCGCGTGTTGAGGAACACCGCGGGAGTCCCGCGCCCCGCGGACGCGAGTGCGGGACGCGCGCGCACCAGATAGGCCTCCAGGGCTTCGAGGGCGAACGAGCCGAGCGGCACCACGCGCTCCTTGCCGCCCTTGCCGAACAGGCGCGCGTAGCCGTGCCCCGGCGTCCGGTCCACGTCGTCCACGTCCACGCCCACGGCCTCGGAGATGCGCGCGCCGGTCGCGTACAGCAGCTCGAGCAGCGCGCGGTCGCGCAGCGGCACCGGGCCGTCGCCCAGCCCGGCCGCCTCGATCAGCGCGGTGACCTGCTCCACCGGGATGGCCTTCGGGAGGCGGCGGGGCTGCGCCGGCGGCCGCACCGCGTGCGCGGCATCGGTGGGCGTGACGCCGTCGCGGACCCAGAACCGGTGCCAGCCGCGCACGGCCACCACGGCGCGCGCGGCCGACGCAGCCGAGAGCGCCGCACGCCCGTCCTGTCCCGTGCGCACCGCCGTCAGGAAGTCCTCGACGTCCCGCTCGACCACGTCGCCGGGCTCGGCCCGGCCACGCGCGGCGAGGAACGCGAGGTACCGCTCCAGGTCACGCCGGTAGGCCGCGAGCGTGTTGCGCGAGAGACCGCGCTCCACCGCGAGGTGCGCGAGGTAGCCCTCGAGGGCGAGCCGCAGCGCGGGAGCGGCCTCGGCGTCGCTGGGCGCGGTCATCGTCGTGCGTGGCTCGCCGTGGTCAGGGGGTCACAGCGGGAGGAAGACGTCGACCGTGATCGCGACCGAGAGCAGCGTGAGGTACGTGATCGACGCGTGGAACACCGTCATCGCACGCAGCTTGCCGCGTGCCGGGTCCTGCGCCCGGCGCAGCAGGGTGATGCAGGACCAGAGGAACCACGCACCCAGCCCGGACGCGACCACGGCGTACACCCAGGTCATGCCCGCGGCGGGGACCAGCAGCAGCGAGCACGCGATCATCGCGACCGTGTAGCCGATCATCTCGCGCGCGACGCGCGTGTCCTTGGCGACCACCGGCAGCATCGGCACGCCGGCGGCGGCGTAGTCGCGGCGGAACTTCATCGACAGGGGCCAGTAGTGCGGCGGGGTCCAGAAGAACACGACGCCGAACAGCAGCACGGCGGGCCAGCCGACCTCGCCGGTCACCGACGACCAGCCGATCAGCACAGGCATGCAGCCGGCCGCGCCTCCCCACACGATGTTCTGCGGCGTGCGGCGCTTGAGGATCATGGTGTAGCCGACGACGTAGATGACGATCGCGGACGCGGCGAGCAGCGACGAGACGGGGTTGACCAGGAGCCACAGCCAGGTCAGTGCGACGACGCCGAGCACCAGACCGAACGTGAGCGCGGCCCGCGGGCTGATCGCCCCCGTCGCCGTCGGACGGCGTCGCGTCCGGTTCATCACCTGGTCGATGTCGCGGTCCAGGTAGCAGTTGAGGACGTTGGCCGAGCCGGCCGCCAGCGCTCCGCCCACGAGCGTCGCGACCACCAGCCACCAGCCCGGCCAGCCGTGCTCGGCCAGGATCATCGTCGGGATGGTCGTGACCAGCAGCAGCTCGATGACGCGCGGCTTGGTCAGCGTGACGTACCCGCCGGCCGTCGCGCGGACCCGCCCCCAGGTCGTCGTCGGCACGGGCCCGACCGCCCTCCGCGGCGCCGCTCCCCCGTGGCCGACCCCGCCGACGCGGGGCGCGGCCACGGCCGGACCTCCGGCGTCGTCGACGGACAGGGGGCTCGTGAGGCGCACGGCGGGGCGGTTTCCGTTTCGTCGGGGCGCCCGGCGGTTGGCCAGGCGCGGGGGGACGTCGCGGCCATGCTACGGCCTGACCGGGACCTAAGCCCCCCCTGGCCCCGTCGCCTCCCTGTGAGTTGGGTCGCTCGCCGCACGCCCGGGCCCGAAGGCCTGTGAGTTCGGCCGGGTGATGAGCACGATGTCAACCGTGCCTACGGTCCGCTATAGGCTCGATCGGCAACCGATCTCCGCCCCCACGTGGGTTCCCCCGGAGCGCGCCGCCGCGGCGAGCGCCTCATGCGGTCCGGTCGCAGGCACGTCGAGATCACGCTGGACAGATCGCCCGGCCGACGCCGGGTAGGAAATGAGGTGCGGTGAACGCGAAGGCTCCCCTGGCGACGACGGTGGGTTGGACCGAGCTGGACGTGAAGGCCGTGGACACGGTCCGCGTGCTGGCGGCAGACGCCGTCGAGAAGGTCGGCAACGGCCACCCGGGGACGGCGATCAGCCTCGCCCCGGTCGCCTACCTGCTCTACCAGAACGTGCTGCGCCACGACCCGAAGGACCCGCACTGGCTGGGCCGCGACCGGTTCGTGCTGTCGGCCGGCCACTCCTGCCTCACGCAGTACATCCAGCTGTACCTGGGCGGGTTCGGTCTCGAGCTCGAGGACCTGCAGGCGCTGCGCACCTGGGGCTCCAAGACCCCGGGGCACCCCGAGTACAAGCACACGGCGGGCGTGGAGATCACCACCGGCCCGCTGGGTCAGGGCCTCGCGTCCGCGGTCGGCTTCGCCATGGCGCAGCGTCGCGAGCGGCACCTGCTGGACCCCGAGGCGGCGCCGGGCACCAGCCCGTTCGACCACTACACGTACGTCATCGCCTCCGACGGCGACCTGCAGGAGGGCGTGACGAGCGAGGCCTCGTCCGTCGCCGGCACGCAGGAGCTGGGCAACCTCATCGTGCTGTGGGACGACAACCACATCTCGATCGAGGGCGACACCCAGATCGCGTTCACCGAGGACGTCCTGGCGCGCTACGAGGCCTACGGCTGGCACGTGCAGTTCGTCGACTGGACCGCCGGTGGCGAGTACCGCGAGGACGTCGACGCGCTGCACGCCGCGATCGAGGCCGCCAAGGCGGTCACGGACAAGCCCTCGTTCATCGGCATCCGCACGCTGATCGCGTGGCCCACGCCCGGCAAGACCGACGACCACTCGTCGCACGGATCCAAGCTCGGCACCGAGTCGATCCGCGGCCTCAAGGAGATCGTCGGCCTGGACCCGGAGCAGACCTTCCAGGTCGAGCCCGAGGTCCTCGCGCACACGCGCGCGCTGGCCGACCGTGCCGCGACGGCCCGTGCCGCCTGGCAGGAGTCGTTCGACGCCTGGGCCGCCGCGCACCCGGAGAACGCGGCGCTCCTCGAGCGGCTGGTCGCGCACGAGCTGCCCGCCGGCTGGGAGCAGTCGCTCCCGGTGTTCCCCGCGGGCGAGGGCGTCGCCACGCGCGCCGCGTCCGGCGAGGTGCTGTCCGCCATCGCCGACCAGCTCCCGGAGCTGTGGGGCGGCTCGGCCGACCTTGCGGGCTCCAACAACACGACGATGAAGGGCCAGCCGTCGTTCCTGCCGGCCCACCGCTCGTCGCACGAGTTCGCGGGCGACGAGGGCGGCCGCACGCTGCACTTCGGCATCCGTGAGCACGGCATGGGCGCGATCCTCTCGGGCATCGTGCTGCACGGCCTGACGCGCGCGTACGGCGGGACGTTCCTGCAGTTCGCCGACTACATGCGCGGCTCGGTGCGCCTCGCGGCGCTCATGGGCGCGCCGGCCATCTACGTCTGGACCCACGACTCGATCGGTCTGGGCGAGGACGGCCCCACGCACCAGCCCGTCGAGCACCTCACGGCGCTGCGCGCGATCCCCGGGCTCGCCGTCGTGCGGCCCGCGGACGCCAACGAGACCGCGCAGGCGTGGAAGGCGATCCTCGAGCACCGCGACGGGCCCGTCGGCCTCATCCTCACGCGGCAGAACGTCCCGACGTACCCGCGCGGCGAGGACGGCTTCGCGGGGGCCGAGGGCGTCGCGCGCGGCGGGTACGTGCTGCTCGAGGCGAGCACCGGCACGCCGTCGGTGATCCTCATCGGCACGGGTTCCGAGGTCCAGCTCGCGGTGCAGGCGCGCGAGACCCTCGAGGCCGCGGGCGTCCCGACCCGCGTGGTCTCGGCGCCGTCGCTCGAGTGGTTCGCCGCGCAGGACGAGGCCTACCGCGAGTCGGTGCTGCCGTCCTCCGTCAAGGCCCGCGTCTCGGTCGAGGCGGGCATCGCGCTGTCGTGGCACAAGATCGTCGGCGATGCGGGGCGCACGGTCTCGCTCGAGCACTTCGGCGCGTCGGCGGACTACGAGACGCTCTACCGCGAGTTCGGGATCACGGCGGACGCCGTGGTCGCGGCCGCGCACGAGTCGATCGCCGCCGCGGCCGGAGACGCCGCGCCGAGCGCCGCGGGTGCGACGCCGACGGCGACCGGCACCGGCGACCAGCAGGGCTGACGTCAGGCGGTGGGGTCCGGAGGCAGTCCGGACCCCACCGCGTCAGGATGAGGACCGGCACGCCGTGGTCAGCGGCTCGACCGGGGGACGCCGGCGGCGCGCCGGCTCCCGTGCTCCACGAGGGAAGGAACGACCATGGCACCGAGCGGACCCCTCGCACGGCTGATCGACGCGGGGGTGGCGGTCTGGCTGGACGACCTCTCGCGTGAGCGGCTGCGCACCGGCAACCTGGCCGAGCTCGTGGAGCGCGGCGTGGTCGGGGTGACCACCAACCCCACGATCTTCGCGTCCGCGATCGCCGCGGGCGACGCCTACGACGCGCAGCTCGTCGAGCTCGCCGCACACGGTGCGGACGTGGACACGGCGGTCTTCACCATCACCACCGACGACGTCCGCGCGGCAGCCGACGTGCTGCGCCCGGTCCACGAGCGCACCGCGGGCGTGGACGGCCGCGTGTCGATCGAGGTCGACCCGCGGCTGGCCAAGGACACCGCGGCGACGGTCGCGCAGGCCAAGGCGCTCTGGGCGGCCGTGAACCGGCCGAACGTGCTGATCAAGATCCCCGCCACGGTCGAGGGCCTGCCCGCCATCACGGCGGTGCTCGCCGAGGGCATCAGCGTCAACGTGACGCTGATCTTCTCGCTCGCGCGGTACCGCGCGGTGCTCGACGCGTTCGTCGCGGGGCTCGAGCAGGCGCGGGCCAACGGCCACGACCTGACGACCATCGCGTCGGTCGCCTCGTTCTTCGTCTCGCGCGTCGACGCGGCGGTCGACCCGCGCCTCGACGCGATCGGCACGCCCGAGGCCGCGGAGCTGCGCGGCAAGGCCGCGATCGCGAACGCGCGCCTGGCCTACGGCGTCTACCAGGACGTGCTCGCCGAGGACCGGTGGGCGGCGCTCGCCGCGGCCGGTGCCCGTCCGCAGCGTCCCCTGTGGGCCTCGACGGGCGTCAAGGACCCCGCCTACCCCGACACGCTCTACGTCGACGAGCTCGTCGTCGCAGGCGCCGTCAACACCATGCCGGAGAAGACGCTCGACGCGGTCGCCGACCACGGCGGGGACGGCACCGACACCGTGACCGGCACGCAGGACGACGCCGCACGGCTGCTCGACCGGCTCGTGGCGCTCGGCATCGACGTCGACGACGTCGCGGTCGACCTCGAGGCCGAGGGCGTGAGCAAGTTCGAGGCGAGCTGGGCACAGCTGCTCGCCAAGGTGAGCGAGGGCCTGCAGGCCGCGCGCGACGGCCGCACGGACGCCCGGTGAGCCCCGCGAAGGTGGCCGAGGGCCAGAACCCGCTGCGCGACGCGCGCGACCGCCGGCTCCCCCGCATCGCCGGCCCCTGCGGGCTCGTGATCTTCGGCGTCACGGGCGACCTCGCGCGCAAGAAGCTCATGCCCGCGGTGTACGACCTGACGAACCGCGGCCTGTTGCCGCCCGGCTTCGCGCTCACGGGCTTCGCCCGCCGCGACTGGGAGACGCAGGACTTCGCGCAGATCGTGCACGACTCGGTGCGCGAGCACGCCCGCACGCCGTTCCGCGAGGCCACGTGGCGCCAGCTCTCCGAGGGCATCCGGTTCGTCCAGGGCTCGTTCGACGACGACGACGCGTTCGACCGGCTGCGGCACACGGTCGAGGAGCTCGACGTGTCCCGCGGCACGGGCGGCAACCACGCTTTCTACCTGTCGGTCCCGCCGTCGTCGTTCCCGCTCGTGTGCCAGCAGCTCGACCGCTCGGGTCTGTCCCACCCCCAGGACGGGACGTGGCGGCGCGTGGTCATCGAGAAGCCGTTCGGGCACGACCTGGCGAGCGCACGCGAGCTGCAGGGCATCGTCTCGAGCGTGTTCCGGCCGGACGACATCTTCCGCATCGACCACTACCTGGGCAAGGAGACGGTCCAGAACCTGCTGGCGCTGCGCTTCGCCAACCAGCTGTTCGAGCCGATCTGGAACGCGAACTACGTGGACCACGTGCAGATCACGATGGCCGAGGACATCGGCATCGGCGGCCGCGCGGGGTACTACGACGGCATCGGCGCGGCGCGCGACGTCATCCAGAACCACCTGCTGCAGCTGCTCGCGCTGACCGCGATGGAGGAGCCGGTCTCGTTCGACGCGACCGCGCTGCGCGCGGAGAAGGAGAAGGTCCTCTCGGCCGTGCGCGTGCCCCGGGACATCGGCCGGCACACCGCGCGCGGGCAGTACACCGCCGGGTGGCAGGGGGGTGAGCAGGTGGTCGGGTTCCTCGAGGAGGAGGGCTTCAACCCGCACTCGACCACCGAGACGTTCGCCGCGGTGCGCGTCGACATCGACACGCGACGCTGGGCGGGCGTGCCGTTCTACCTGCGCTCGGGCAAGCGCCTGGGCAAGCGCGTGACCGAGATCGCGGTGGTCTTCAAGAAGGCGCCGCACCTGCCGTTCGAGTCCACGGCCACGGCCGAGCTCGGCAAGAACGCACTGGTCATCCGTGTCCAGCCCGACGAGGGTGTCACGCTCCGGTTCGGCGCGAAGGTCCCCGGCACCGCGATGGAGGTGCGCGACGTCACGATGGACTTCGGGTACGGCCACGCGTTCACGGAGGCCTCGCCCGAGGCCTACGAGCGGCTGATCCTCGACGTGCTGCTCGGCGACCCGCCGCTGTTCCCGCAGAACACCGAGGTCGAGCTGTCCTGGAAGATCCTGGACCCGATCCTCGAGTACTGGGCCAACCACGGGAAGCCCGACGAGTACCGCGCGGGCACCTGGGGACCCGCGTCCGCCGACGAGATGATGGCGCGCGACGGTCGTGCCTGGAGGCTGCCGTGATCATCGACATGCCCGCCACGACGACCCGTGCCGTCGCCAAGCGTCTGCTCACGGAGCGCGACGAGGGAGGCGCGGTCGCGCTCGGCCGCGTGCTGACGCTCATCGTCGACACGGGCGACCACGACCCCGAGCACGCGATCGCGGCCGCGAACGACGCCTCGCGCGAGCACCCGTGCCGCGTCATCCTCATCACCGAGGGCACCGGCACGGGCGGCCTGGACGCGCAGATCCGCCTGGGCGGCGACGCGGGGGCGAGCGAGGTCATCATCCTGCGCCCGTCCGGCGAGGTCGACGAGCACCTGGACACGCTCGTGATGCCGCTCCTGCTGCCCGATGCCCCGATCGTCGCGTGGTGGCCGTACGAGCCGCCCGCGGTCCCGTCCGAGCACCCTCTCGGGCGCATGGCGCAGCGTCGCATCACCGACTCGACGCGGGCGGCCAAGCCCGGTGCGGCGCTGCGCGCGCTGGCCGCGGGCTACAGCGAGGGCGACACGGACCTCGCCTGGACGCGCGCGACGCTGTGGCGCGGGCTCATCGCCGCGACGCTGGACCAGCCGCCGTTCAGCCCGGTCAAGCGGGCCTTCATCTCGGGTGAGAGCCAGCACCCGTCCGTCGACATGGTCGCGGCGTGGCTCGCGCACGCGCTGCGCTGCCCGGTGGACGTCGAGCGCATCCCGGACGCGCCGGCCATCACGCAGGTGCGCCTGGTCCGGTCGACCGGCGAGATCGTGCTCGACCGGCCCGACGGCAAGACCGCCGCGCTGCGCCAGCCCGACCAGCCCGAGCACCGCATCGCGCTGCCGATCCGGCACCTGCGCGAGTGCCTCGCCGAGGAGCTGCGCCGCCTGGACCCCGACGAGGTGTACGGCGAGGTCCTGACCAAGGGCCTGCCCAAGGTCACGGCGTGACCGCGCCGACGCCCGTGCGCGACGTCGTCGTGCACCCGGACGCGACCGTGCTGGCCGAGGCGACCGCCGCACGCCTGCTCACGGCGCTCCTGGACGCCCAGTCCCACCGGGCTCCCCTGCACGTGGTGGTGACCGGGGGCACGGTCGGCATCCGGACGCTCGAGGCGGTCGCCGCCTCCCCCGTGCGCGACGCGGTCGACTGGTCGCAGGTGCACGTCTGGTGGGGCGACGAGCGGTTCCTCCCCACGGGCGACCCGGACCGCAACGAGACGCAGGCGCGCACGGCCCTGCTCGACGCGCTGGGCGGTGCGCTGACGGACGCGCACGTGCACCCGATGCCCGCGCCCACCGACGAGACCCCCACACCGGAGGCGGCCGCCGAGGCGTACGCCGGCGAGCTCGCGCGCTGGGCGGCGCCGGGTGCGCGCACGCCCGCGTTCGACGTGCTGCTGCTCGGCATGGGCCCGGACGGGCACGTCGCGTCGCTGTTCCCGGGCCATGACGCGGTGCACACCACGGGGCGGTCGACCGTCGGGGTGCACGGCTCCCCCAAGCCCCCGCCGCTGCGCGTGTCGCTGACGTTCGAGGCGATCCGCGCTGCGCGCGAGGTCTGGGTCGTCGCCGCCGGGGCGGAGAAGGCCGCCGCGGTGGCGTCCGCGCTGAGCGACGCGCCCGTGGAGCAGACCCCGGCGTCCGGCGCGCTCGGACGCCGACGCACGTTGTGGCTCGTCGACGTCGCGGCGACCGCAGAGCTGGTACCACCGGAAGGCTGAACCGCAACGCGAGGGAGGACCGCGTGAGCACGCAGGAGATCTGGACCAAGGTCGACGACTACGTGGCGGTCCTCGCGCCCGAGGACGAGCATCTGGTGGCCGCACGGCGGCGGACCTCGGACGCCGGCATGCCGGACATCGCCGTGAGCGCGCCGCAGGGCGCCCTGCTGCACACGCTCGCCGCGCTGCTCGGGGCGCGGCGCATCCTCGAGATCGGCACGCTCGGCGGGTACAGCACGCTCTGGCTCGCCCGCGCGCTCCCCGAGGACGGCGCGCTGGTGACCCTGGAGATCTCGCCCGAGCACGCGGCTGTGGCACGGATGTCGCTCGACGCGGCCGGGGTCGGTGGTCGCGTCGAGATCGTGGTCGGCGACGCACTGACGAGCCTCGAGGCCCTGCTCGCCGCGCGGGTCGAGCCGTTCGACCTCGTGTTCATCGACGCCGACAAGCAGTCGCTCGCGCGCTACACGGACCTGAGCGTGCGGCTCGGCCGGCCAGGGACGGCGATCGTGCTCGACAACGTGGTCCGGGACGGTGCGCTCGCCGTCCCCGACCACCCCGACGACCGCGTGCGGGGCGCCCAGGAGGCTGTCGCGGCCGCCGCCGCCGACCCCCGCCTCGAGGGCACCGTGATCCAGACGGTCGGCGGCAAGGGCTACGACGGGTTCGCGCTGCTGCGCGTCGTGGGCTGACGATCCCCGACGGGTAGGTGACGCGACGAGGGAGGTGCCGCTCAGCGACCCCGTCGGGCCCGCAACGCCGCCAGCGCCTCGTCCAAGATCGCGGCGCCGTCCTCGTCGGACCGCCGCTCCTTCACGTAGGCGAGGTGCGTCTTGTACGGCTCGTTGCGCTGGGGCGAGGGCGGGCTGTCCTGGTCCTGGCCCGCGGGGAACCCGCACCGCGGGCAGTCCCAGGTGACCGGCGCCTCGGCGGCGGCCTCCTCCGCGAAGCTCGGCCGCGTCTCGTGGCCGTTCGCGCACCAGTACGAGATCCAGATCCGAGGAGCGGCGTCGCCGCGCTCGGCCTCCCCCATGGGGCCCGCGCCGACGCGCGAGCCGCGGATCGCGTTGCCGCTTGCCATCGCCGTCGCCTCAGGCGTCCGGCGCGACGCGCTCGATGAGACCGAGCACCACGATCGTCGCGGTCCAGAACAGCGCGACACCGATCGTGATCCGGTTGAGGTTGCGCTCGGCGACGCCCGAGCTGCCGGCGCTGGACGTGATGCCACCGCCGAACATGTCGGACAGGCCACCACCCTTGCCCTTGTGGAGGAGCACCAGCGGAACCAGGAGCAGGCTGGTCAGGACCAGCAGCACCTGCATCGAGATCTTCAGGGCGGTCACGTCGGTGTCGTTCCTCACTAGCGAGCCGGTTCGCACCCGCGCGACGACGCACGGGCCGGGGTACAGGGTAGGCGACGAATCGCGCGCCGGGCCACACCCTCGCCCCGGCGTGGGCGCCCCGTCCTGCGGGCGCCCACGCCGGGCAGAGCGTCAGAGACCGACGGCGTGCGACTGGTAGCGCACGATCTTGGCGAACTCCTCGGGGTCCAGGCTGGCCCCACCGATGAGCGCACCGTCGACGTCGGGCTTCGTCATGATCGACGCGACGTTCGACGACTTCACCGAACCGCCGTACAGGACGCGCACCGCGTCTGCGGTGTCCTGGTCGTAGAGCTCGGCGATCCGCACGCGGATGGCCTCGCACAGCTCCTGGGCGTCCTCGGGCGTCGCGGTCTCGCCGGTGCCGATGGCCCACACGGGCTCGTACGCCACGACGACGTCGCGGACCTGCTCGGCCGTGAGGCCGGCCAGGCCGCCGTCCAGCTGACCCAGCGTGACCGGCACGTGCTCGCCGGCCTTGCGGACCTCGAGCTTCTCGCCGACGCACAGGATCGGCTTGAGGCCCGCGCCGAGCGCGTTCTTCACCTTGGCGTTGACCAGCTCGTCGGACTCGGCGTGGTACTCGCGCCGCTCCGAGTGGCCGATCACGGCGTACGTGACACCGAGCTTGGTGAGGAACGCCGGAGCGATCTCCCCCGTGTACGCGCCGGACTCGTGGGCCGACACGTCCTGCGCGCCGTACACGATCTCCAGCTGGTCGGCGTCCACGAGCGTCTGCACGCTGCGCAGGTCGGTGAACGGCGGGATGACCGCGACCTCGACCGTGCCGTAGTCGTGCTTGGCGTCCTTGAGCGTCCACGCGAGCTTCTGGAGCGTCTGGATCGCCTGCTGGTGGTCCAGGTTCATCTTCCAGTTGCCCGCCATGAGCGGGGTGCGCTGAGCCATCAGTCCTCCAGGACCGCGATGCCGGGGAGGGTCTTGCCCTCCAGGAACTCGAGGCTGGCCCCGCCACCGGTGGAGATGTGGCCGAACTTCGCCTCGTCGAAGCCGAGCGTGCGGACCGCAGCAGCGGAGTCACCGCCGCCGACGATCGTGAAGCCGCCCTGGGCGCCCGCGTCGATGAGCGCCTGCGCGACGGCCTTGGTGCCGCCCGCGAACGCCTCGAACTCGAACACACCGGCCGGACCGTTCCAGACGACCGTCTTGGCGTCCGTGATCTTCGACGCGAACAGCGCCTCCGACTCGGGGCCGATGTCGAGGCCGATCTTGCCGTCCGGGATCGCGTCCGCGGCGACGACCGAGGCGGGCGAGTCCGCCTTGAACTCGTCGGCCACGCGGATGTCGACCGGCAGCACGATCTCGACGCCCTGGGACTCGGCCTGCGCGAGGTAGCCCTTGACCGTGTCGATCTGGTCGGCCTCGAGCAGCGAGCTGCCCACGGAGTAGCCCTTGGCCGCGAGGAACGTGAACAGCATCCCGCCGCCGATGACCAGGCGGTCCGCCTTGGTCAGGAGGTTGGAGATCACGCCCAGCTTGTCGGAGACCTTCGAGCCGCCGAGCACCACGACGTACGGGCGCGCGGGCGACTCGGTCGCCTTCTTGAGGGACTCGACCTCGGTGAGGACGAGCTTGCCCACCGCGTGCGGCAGCTTGAGCGCGACGTCGTAGACCGACGCCTGCTTGCGGTGCACGACGCCGAAGCCGTCGGACACGAACGCGTCCGCCAGCGCCGCGAGGTCGTCCGCGAGAGCGCCGCGCTCGGCGTCGTCCTTGCTGGTCTCGCGCGGGTCGAACCGGATGTTCTCGAGCAGCGCGATCTCGCCGTCCTGCAGCGCGGCGACCGTGGCCTGCGCGGACTCGCCGATCGTGTCCTTCGCGAGCGCGACGGGCTTGCCGAGCAGCTCGCCCAGGCGCGCGGCGACGGGCGCGAGCGAGTACTTGTCCTCGGGAGCGCCCTTGGGGCGGCCGAGGTGCGCGGTGACGACGACGCGCGCGCCGGCGTCGAGCAGGGCGGTCAGCGTCGGCAGCGCCGCGCGCACGCGGCCGTCGTCGGTGATCGTTGTGCCGTCGAGCGGCACGTTGAAGTCGGAGCGGACGAGCACGCGCTTGCCGCGCAGGTCGCCGAGGTCCTCGATGGTCTTCATCTCATCCTCACTGGGGGGCCTGGACATGAGTGCGTCCGCGTGCGCGACGGCCGGGGCCGAAGCGCACGCGGACGCATCACCTACAGCTGCTGAACGCTCAGGTTCAGAGCTTCTCGCCGACGAACACCGTCAGCTTGACGAGGCTGCTCGAGTAGCCCCACTCGTTGTCGTACCAGGAGACGACCTTCACCAGGTCGCCCGAGACCTTCGTCAGCTTCGCGTCGAAGATGCTCTGGTGCGGGTTGGTGATGATGTCGCTCGAGACGATCTCGTCCTCGACGTACTCCAGGACACCCTTGAGCGGGCCCTCCGCAGCGGCCTTGACCGCGGCGTTGACCTCGTCGACCGTGACCTCGCGCGAGGCGGTGAAGGTCAGGTCCGTGGCCGAGCCGGTGATCGTCGGCACGCGCATCGCGAAGCCGTCGAGCTTGCCCTTGAGCTCGGGGAGCACGAGGGCGACAGCCTTCGCGGCACCGGTCGAGGTGGGGACGATGTTCTGCGCGGCGGCGCGGGCGCGACGCAGGTCGCGGTGCGGGCCGTCCTGCAGGTTCTGGTCACCCGTGTACGCGTGGATCGTGGTCATGAGACCGCGCTCGATGCCGATCGCGTCGTTGAGCGCCTTCGCCATGGGGGCGAGGCAGTTCGTCGTGCACGACGCGTTCGAGATGATGTGGTGCGCGGCCGGGTCGTAGTCGAGGTGGTTCACACCGACGACGAACGTGGCGTCCTCGTTCTTGGCGGGCGCCGAGATGATGACCTTCTTGGCACCGGCCTCGATGTGCGCCTTGGCCTTGGTCGCGTCGGTGAAGAAGCCCGTGGACTCGATGACGATGTCCGCGCCCAGCTCGCCCCAGGGGAGGTCGGCGGGGTTGCGCTCGGCGAGCGCACGGATCTTCTTGCCGTCGACGATGATGTTGTCGTCGTCGTACGCGACGGTGAGCGGGAAGCGCCCCAGCACCGTGTCGTACTTCAGCAGGTGCGCGAGCGTCGCGTTGTCCGTCAGGTCGTTGACGCCGACGATCTCGATGTCAGCGCCGGACTCGACGATGGCCCGGTAGAAGTTGCGACCGATACGACCGAAGCCGTTGATGCCGACCTTGATGGTCACGTGCCCTCCTCGGCAGCGCCGACGGGGCCGGCGCACACAATGGTTGGTGGGGATCTCGCACGCCGTTGTGCGTGCCGCTCGCCGCTCGACCGTCCCGATACCGGTTCATTCCCAGCACGTGACGGTCGTGTGACGATCGGATGATCCGAGCCTATACCCGCTTGCATACAGAGCACGTTGCGAAGGTCCCAGACCGGGTCCGTGTCCACGTGATGGGATGCCCGATCCGTGGCCCTGCGGGTTCCCGACGTGCGTCGTCAGAGGTCGAGCAGGTCGGGTGAGAGCCCCGCCTCCGTGTCGGGGATTCCCAGGTCCGACGCGCGCTTGTCGGCCGTGGCCAGGAGGCGGCGGATGCGACCCGCGACCGCGTCCTTCGTCAGCGGCGGGTCCGCCAGCTTGCCGAGCTCCTCGAGCGACGCGTCCTTGTGCGCCAGGCGGAGCTGACCCGCCTCGCGCAGGTGCTCCGGAAGGTCCTCCCCCAGGATCTCGAACGCCCGCTCCACGCGGGCACCCGCCGCCACCGCGGCGCGTGCCGACCGGCGCAGGTTCGCGTCGTCGAAGTTCGCGAGCCGGTTGGCGGTCCCGCGCACCTCACGCCGGACGCGGCGCTCCTCCCACACCAGCATCGTCTCGTGCGCACCCAGCCGCGTGAGCATCGCCCCGATCGCGTCGCCGTCGCGGATCACCACGCGGTCCACCCCGCGCACCTCGCGCGCCTTGGTGGGGATGCCCATCCGCCGCGCGGCGCCCACGAGCGCGAGCGCCGCCTCGGGTCCCGGGCACGTGATCTCGAGGGACGACGAGCGCCCGGGCTCGGTGAGCGACCCGTGCGCGAGGAAGGCACCGCGCCACGCGGCCTCGGCCTCACCGACACCGCCGGCGACCACCTGCGGCGGCAGACCGCGCACGGGACGGCCGCGGTTGTCGAGCAGGCCGGTCTGCCGCGCGAGCGACTCCCCGTCCTTGACGACGCGCACCACGTAGTGGCTGCCGCGCCGCAGGCCACCACCCGAGACCACGATGATCTCGCTGTCGTGCCCGTAGACCTCGGACACCGCCTGACGCAGCCGGCGTGCCGCGATCGCGGTGTCGAGCTCGGCCTCGATGACGATCCGACCCGAGATGATGTGCAGGCCGCCCGCGAACCGCAGCGTCGCCGCGACCTCGGCCTTGCGGCACGAGGTCTTGTCGACCTGCAGTCGGGCGAGCTCGTCCTTCACCTGTGCCGTCAAAGCCATGGGCGTCATCCTGCCATTCGCGCCGCGTCCGCGGGCCCGCGTCCGCTCCCCCATCCGGACGAACCGGGCGCGGGGCTGGACGGCCGTCCGGGTCAGCGGCGGTGGCGCGGCACGTCGCCCAGCACGTCGTCCACCACGTCGCGGAACGCGGCCGCGAGCCGCAGCGGGTCGTGGCGGGCCGAGCCGTCGCTCCGGCCGACCTGCCGCAGCAGCAGCCGCGACCCGAGCGCCTCGCACCGGTCCGCGAGCCGCCCGACGTCCTCGACGGCCCGCGGGTCGGCCACGACGGCGCGCACGCGCAGCTCGGGCGCGTGGTCGTACAGCACGTCGAGGTACTCCTCGGCCCGCATGCCGGCGGTCTCGCCGCCCTCCTCGGGCGAGAGGTTGAGCGTCACGACGATGCCGCCCGACGACCGCAGCAGCGCGGCACGCAGCTCGGGCACCAGCAGGTGCGGCATCACGGACGTGTACCAGGACCCCGGCCCCAGCACGACCCAGTCCGCCGCGTCGATCGCCGCGACCGCGTGCGGGCACGCGGCGGGCTCGGCCGGGTCGAGACGCACGTGCGTGATCCGGTCGGCGGTCCGGGCCACCGCGCTCTGACCGCGCACCGTCTCGCGCCGGCCGTCGGGGCGTTCGACGTCCGCCTCGATCAGCAGCGGGACCTCGGTCATCGGCAGCACCCTGCCGCGCGCACCGAGCAGCCGGCCGACCCAGTCCAGGCCGGCCACGGGGTCGTCGAGCAGCTCCCACAGCGTGACGATCAGCAGGTTCCCGAGCGCGTGCTGGTCGAGCGGCCCGTCGGTGCTGAAGCGGTGCTGCAGCACGTCGCTCCACGTCCGGCCCCAGTCCGAGTCGTCGCACAGCGCCGCGAGCGCCATCCGGAGGTCGCCCGGCGGCAGCACGTCGAGCTCGGCGCGCAGCCGCCCCGACGACCCGCCGTCGTCCGCGACCGTGACGACCGCGGTGATCCGGTCGGTCATGAGCCGCAGCGCCGAGAGCGTCGCCGACAGCCCGTGGCCGCCGCCGAGCGCGACGACCGCCGGGCCCTGACCGCCGCGCTCGACCGTCGGCGGACCCGAGGCGCCCGACCTGCCGTGCCGCGACTGTGCCGTGGGGCTCACTCCTTGCCCAGGTCGCGTGCCGCGACCGTCACCCGGTGGCCGGCCTCGCGGAGCCGCGCCGCGATCGCCTCGCTCACGGCCACCGAGCGGTGCTTGCCACCCGTGCAGCCGACCGCGATCGTCACGTAGCGCTTCTCCTCGTTGAGGTAGCCCGCCAGCACGGGCTCGAGCGCGGACACGTAGCGCTCGATGAACGTCACCGCGCCCGGCAGGCCGAGCACGTAGTCGCGGACCGGCGCGTCCCGGCCCGTGAGGTGACGCAGCTCGGTCACCCAGTAGGGGTTGGCCAGGAAGCGCATGTCGACGACGTGGTCCGCGTCGAGCGGGATGCCGTACTTGAAGCCGAACGAGACGACGTTGACGCGCAGCGTCGAGTCGCTCTCGCCGCCGATGAGCTCCCGCACCTGGCGCGCGAGGTCGTGCACGTTGAGCTCGGACGTGTCGACGACCGTGTCGGCCCGCTCCCGGATGTCCGAGAGCACCGCGCGCTCCTCGGCGATCCCGTCGAGGATCCGGCCGCCGCCCTGCAGCGGGTGCGGGCGACGCACCTGCTCGTAGCGCCGCACCAGCACCTCGTCGGACGCGTCCAGGAACAGGATCCGGTACTCGACACCCGCGTCGCGCAGGCCCGCGAGCACCTGGGCGAGGTCGGCGAAGAAGCCGCGGCCCCGCACGTCGATCACGGCGGCGACCCGCGGCGCGCGCGTCCCGGCAGGTCCCGTCGTGAGCATGCCGACCAGGTGCGTGAGCATCTGCGCCGGCAGGTTGTCGACGACGTACCAGTCCATGTCCTCGAGCACCGCGGCGGCACGCGTCCGGCCGGCCCCGGACATGCCGGTGATGATGAGGATCTGCGGCTGCTGCAGGCGCGGATGCACCGCCGCCGCGTCGATGGCCGGGATGCCGGCGGGGACCGTGATCGGCGAGGGCTCGTCGCTCATGGGGCCAGCATGCCAGCCGGTGCGTCCGTGGGGCTCGCGGGGGCGTCGGCACCGGCCTCTGCGGCCGCGTCCGCGGCCTGGGCCGCGTCCGTGGGCCCGGCGAGCGCCGCCACGACCGCCAGCGCCGTGCGCTGCCCCATGCCCGGCACGGTCGCGATCTCCTCGGCCGTCGCCGCGCGCAGCCGCTTGACCGACCCGAAGTGCCGCAGGAGCGCCTGCTGCCGCGCGGGCCCCAGCCCGGGGATGTCGTCGAGCACCGACGCGGTCATGCCCTTGCTCCGGCGCTTGCGGTGCGCGGTGATCGCGAACCGATGGGCCTCGTCCCGGACCCGCTGGAGCAGGTACAGCCCCTCGGACGACCGCTGCAGGATGACCGGGTAGTCGTCGCCGGGCACCCAGACCTCCTCGAGCCGCTTGGCCAGGCCGCACAGCGCGACGTCCGTGATGCCGAGCTCCTCGAGTGCCGCGGCTGCGGCCGCGACCTGAGGCGGGCCGCCGTCCACGACGACGAGGTTCGGCGGGTACGCGAACCTGCGCGGCCGGCCGGTCGTCTCGTCGATCGGGCCCGACGCGTAGCGCACGCCGTCCTCGTCCTCACCGTCGGCACCGTCACCCAGCTCGAGGTCGCCGGCCTCCGCGCGCTCCGCGAGGTAGCGCTTGAAGCGGCGCGTGATGACCTCGTGCATCGCCGCGGTGTCGTCGGCGGCGCCCTCGCCCTTCGGGCCGCGCACGCTGAACAGGCGGTACTCGCTCTTGCGTGCGAGGCCGTCCTCGAACACCACCATGGACGCCGACTGGAACGTGCCCTGGTTGTGCGACACGTCGTAGCACTCGATCCGCAGCGGTGCGGTCGGCAGCGCGAGCGCCTCCTGGATCTCCTGCAGCGCCTGGCTCCGGGACGTCAGGTCCCCCGCGCGGCGCGTGCGGTGCAGCACCAGCGCGTGCTCGGCGTTCTTGAGCACCGTCGCCGCGAGCTCGCGCTTGTCCCCCCGCTGCGGCACACGGACCTGCACGCGCGACCCGCGCAACCCGCTGAGCCACGACTGGACCTGCTCGACGTCGTGCGGCAGGACCGGGACCAGCACCTCGCGCGGCACCGCACCCGCGTCGGTCCCGTCCGCGCCGTAGACCTGCTGCAGCAGGTGCTCGACCAGATCGGCGTCGTCGAGGTCCTCGACCTTCTCCACCACCCAGCCGCGCTGACCGCGGATCCGGCCGTCGCGCACGTGGAACACCTGGACCGCCGCCTCGAGCTCGTCGCCCGCGAGGCCGAACACGTCCGCATCCGTGCCGTCGGCCAGCACCACCGCGTTGCGCTCCGTGGCGCGCTGCAGCGTCGCGATGTCGTCCCGCAGGCGCGCGGCCTGCTCGTAGTCGAGCTCGGCTGCGGCGTCCTTCATGCGCTGCGTCAGGCGCCGCGTGAACCGGGTGGCGTCGCCCGCCATGAAGTCGCAGAAGTCCTGCGCGAGCTGGTGGTGCTCGTCGGCCGTGACGCGGCCGACGCACGGCGCGGAGCACTTGTCGATGTAGCCGAGCAGGCACGGCCGGCCCTGCTGGCGGGCGCGCTTGAACACGCCCGCCGAGCACGTCCGCACGGGGAACACGCGCAGCAGGAGGTCCACGGTCTCGCGGATGGCCCATGCGTGCGCGTACGGGCCGAAGTACCGCGTCCCGGGCCGCTTCGCACCGCGCATCACCTGCACGCGGGGGTACTCCTCCGCGAGCGTGACCGCGAGGTACGGGTAGGACTTGTCGTCGCGGTACTTGACGTTGAAGCGCGGGTCGAACTCCTTGATCCAGGAGTACTCGAGCGCGAGCGCCTCGACCTCGGTGCCCACGACCGTCCACTGCACCGACGACGCGGTGGTGACCATCTGCTGCGTGCGCGGGTGGAGCCCGGCCACGTCCTGGAAGTAGCTGTTGAGCCGCGATCGCAGGCTCTTGGCCTTGCCGACGTAGATCACGCGTCCGTCGCGGTCCCGGAACCGGTACACCCCCGGTGCGTCGGGGATCTCCCCCGGCGCAGGGCGGTACGTCGCGGGATCGGCCATGCGCCCGAGCCTAGTTCGGTCCGCCGACACACTCGTGCGCGTGCGCGGACAGCGAGACCCCGCACCACTAGCGTGGGTGCATGGCGCAGCTGCTGCACTCCTACTCGGTCGACCTGACGTGGACGGGGGCCGGCTCGGCGGGTACGACGACGTACACGTCCTACGGCCGCAACCACGAGCTCACCTCGGGCGACAAGCTCCCCCTGCCGGGCACCTCCGACCCGGGCTTCCGCGGCGACCCCGCCCGCTGGTCGCCCGAGGACCTCCTGGTCGGTGCCCTCGCGCAGTGCCACATGCTGTGGTTCCTGCACCTGGCGGCCACCGCCGGCGTGGTCGTCGTCGGTTACAGCGACTCCGCGTCCGGGACCATGCGCATCGAGTCGGCCGGGCACGGGCAGTTCACCGAGGTGGTGCTGCGGCCGCGCGTCACGGTCCGCACCCGCACGCTCCCGGACGGCCGCGCGCTCGACGACCAGGTCCTGGCCGACCTGCACCACCGCGCGCACGAGCACTGCTTCATCGCGCGCTCGGTCAACTTCACCATCCGGCACGAGCCCGTGCCGGTCGCGTTCGAGCACGTCGGCTCGTCCGCTGAGCCGTCGGTCTGACCGCCCGCCACCTCGCCCGCCTGACGCGAGCGCCAGACGCCTGACGCGAGCCGGCCGAGCGGTGCACGCATGCCGCCGGCCGGCTCGGGGGCAGCGGCGGAGGCCTCAGGCCGACGCCTGCTGGCGCTCCGGTTCGAGCACCTCCGCGATGAACCGCCCGGTGTGGCTCGCGGCGACGGTCGCGACGTGCTCCGGCGTGCCCTCGGCGACCACCAGCCCGCCCCCTGAGCCACCCTCCGGGCCCATGTCGATCACCCAGTCGGCGTTCTTGATGACGTCCAGGTTGTGCTCGATCACGATGACCGTGTTGCCCTTGTCGACGAGCGACTGCAGCACGCCGAGCAGCTTGCGGATGTCCTCGAAGTGCAGACCCGTGGTCGGCTCGTCGAGCACGTACGCGGTGCGGCCGCTCGACCGACGCTGCAGCTCGGCCGCGAGCTTGACGCGCTGGGCCTCGCCACCGGACAGCGTCGGTGCGGGCTGGCCGAGCCGGACGTAGCCGAGCCCGACGTCGACGAGCGTGGTCAGGTGTCGGCTGATCGCGGGGACGGCCGCGAAGAACTCGGCCGCCTCCTCGATGGGCATGTTGAGCACGTCCGCGACGGTCTTGCCCTTGAAGTGCACCTCGAGCGTCTCGCGGTTGTAGCGCGCGCCGTGGCACACCTCGCACGGCACGTAGACGTCCGGCAGGAAGTTCATCTCGATCTTCAGCGTGCCGTCACCCGAGCACGCCTCGCAGCGGCCGCCCTTGACGTTGAACGAGAAGCGACCCGGCGTGTAGCCGCGGACCTTCGCCTCGGTCGTCTCGGCGAACAGGCGTCGGACGTGGTCCCAGACACCCGTGTACGTCGCCGGGTTCGACCGCGGCGTCCGGCCGATGGGGCCCTGGTCCACGTGCACGACCTTGTCCAGCTGGTCGAGCCCGGTCACGCGCTTGTGCCGGCCGGCCACCTGACGCGCGCCGTTCAGCTCGTTCGCCATGACCGTGTACAGGATCGAGTTCACCAACGTGGACTTGCCCGAGCCGGAGACGCCCGTCACGGCGGTCAGCACGCCGATCGGGAACGACACGTCGATGCCGCGCAGGTTGTGCTCGCGCGCACCCTTCACGGTGACCTGCCGCTTGGGGTCGACCGGGCGGCGTGCTGCCGGCATCGGGATCTGGCGACGTCCGGACAGGTAGGCGCCCGTGACCGACTCGGCCGACGCGAGCAGCCCCGCGAGGTCGCCCGAGTGGACCACGTGCCCGCCGTGCTCACCCGCTCCGGGGCCGATGTCGACGATCCAGTCCGCGGTGCGGATCGTGTCCTCGTCGTGCTCGACGACGATCAGCGTGTTGCCGAGGTCCCGCAGCCGCGTGAGCGTGTCGATCAGACGGCGGTTGTCGCGCTGGTGCAGCCCGATCGACGGCTCGTCGAGCACGTAGAGCACGCCCACCAGACCGGACCCGATCTGCGTCGCGAGCCGGATCCGCTGCGCCTCGCCACCGGAGAGCGTCGCCGCCGGCCGCGTCAGCGACAGGTAGTCCAGTCCCACGTCGAGCAGGAAGCCCAGGCGCGCCTGGATCTCCTTGAGCACCTGCGCGGCGATCTGCTGCTCGCGCACCCCGAGCTCGAGCCCGTCGAGGAACGCGCGCGCCTGGTTGATCGGCAGGTCACACACCTCGGCGATCGAGCGGCCGCCGACCTTGACCGCGAGCACCTCGGGCTTGAGGCGCGCACCGCGGCACACGGGGCACGGCACCTCGCGCATGTACGCCTCGTACTTCTCCTTGCTCCACTCCGAGTCGGTCTCGTTGTGACGCCGCTCGAGGAACGTCACAGCGCCCTCGAAGCCCGTCGAGTACTGCCGCTCACGGCCCCAGCGGTTCTTGTACCGGACGTGCACCTCGTGGTTGCGCCCGTACAGCACCGCGTCCCGCGCCCGCTGCGGCAGCGCGCGCCACGGCACGCTCGTCGAGAAGCCCATCTCCTGCGCGAGCGCCGCGAGCACGCGCGCGAAGTAGTCCGACGAGATCTGCGCCCACGGCGCGATCGCGCCCTCGTCCAGCGAGAGGTCCTCGTCGGGGACCACGAGGTCCGGGTCCACCTCGAGGCGCGAGCCGATCCCGGTGCACTCGGGGCACGCGCCGTAGGGCGCGTTGAACGAGAACGTCCGGGGCTCGATCTCGTCGAGCGTGAGCACGTGGTCGTTGGGGCACGCGCGGTGCTCGGAGAACCGGCGCTCCTTGGCGGGGTCGTCGATGTCCAGGTCGACCATGTCCACCACGAGGAGCCCACCGGCGAGCCCCAGCGCCGTCTCGACCGAGTCGGTCAGGCGTCGCTGCACGCCCTCACGGGCCACCAGCCGGTCCACGACGACCTCGATGTCGTGCTTGAGCTTCTTCTCGAGCGTGGGCGGAGACGCGAGCTGGACGACCTCGCCGTCGACCCGTGCGCGCGCGAAGCCCTTGCCCTGCAGCTCGGCGAACAGGTCCGCGTACTCACCCTTGCGCCCGCGCACCACGGGCGCGAGCACCTGGTACCGCGTGCCCTCCGGCAGCTCGAGCAGCCGGTCGACGATCTGCTGCGGGGTCTGGGCGGTGACGCGCTCACCGCACTCCGGGCAGTGCTGCGTGCCCGCACGTGCGAACAGCAGGCGCAGGTAGTCGTACACCTCGGTGATCGTGCCGACCGTCGAGCGCGGGTTCCGGTTGGTCGACTTCTGGTCGATCGAGACCGCGGGCGACAGACCCTCGATGAAGTCGACGTCAGGCTTGTCCATCTGCCCGAGGAACTGCCGGGCGTACGCCGAGAGCGACTCGACGTAGCGCCGCTGGCCCTCCGCGAAGATCGTGTCGAAGGCCAGCGACGACTTCCCCGAGCCGGACAAGCCGGTGAAGACGATGAGGCCGTCCCTCGGCAGATCGAGGTCGACGTTACGGAGGTTGTGCTCGCGGGCGCCCTGCACCACCAGACGGTCGTTCACGTCGGGGAGTCTACGGTTCGGCACCGACATTCGCACACTCGTTCGACGTGACCTGGGCCTCGGCCGCCCGCCCGGACCCGCGCGTGCGCGCCGACGTGCTGGTCAGCGTCGCCCGGGCCATGCTGGACGGGCCATGACGAACGATGCCGCCGCTCCCCCGTCCGCAGCGCCGATCTCGGAGTACGCCGTGCTGGGCGACGGCCGCACCGCGGCCCTCGTCTCGCTCAGGGGTTCGGTCGACTGGCTGTGCCTCCCCCACTTCGACGCTCCCGCATGCTTCGCGGCGCTCGTCGGGACGCGCGAGCACGGGCACTGGCTGCTCACGGTGCCCGACGCGACCGAGGTCACGCGCCGCTACGTCGACGACTCGTTCGTCCTCGAGACCACGTACGTGTCGCCCACAGGCACCGCGGTCGTGACCGAGACCATGCCGCTCGCGGACGGCCGCGCCGACCTGGTCCGCCGCATCACGTGCACGAGCGGACGCGTCGAGGTGCGCCACGAATGGGTCGTGCGCTTCGGCTACGGCGCGGTGCAGCCGTGGGTGATGCGCGTCGACGACCACGGCGAAGAGGCGATCCGCGCCGTCGCCGGCCCGGACTCGGTCCTGCTGCGCGGCTCGCGGCTGCCCCGCGCGAGCGACCACCACCACGTCGACGAGTTCGTCCTGCACGAGCAGGAGAGCGTCGACCTCTCGCTCACGTGGATCCCGTCCTGGGCGCCCGTCCCGCCCGTGCTCACGGTGCTCGGGCGCATCGACTCGACGCGGATCGCGTGGGGGTTGTGGGCGCGCGACGCCACGTATCAGGGTCCGCACCGCGAGGCCGTGGTGCGCTCGCTCCTGGTGCTGCGGCTCCTCACCGACTTCGAGACGGGCGGGATCGCTGCCGCGGTCACCACGTCGCTGCCCGAGGACTTCGGCGGCGAACGGAACTGGGACTACCGCTACTGCTGGCTCCGGGATGCGGCGCTGACCATCGAGGCACTGCTCGAGCAGGGCTTCCGGGACGAGACGCGCCAGTGGCGCGACTGGCTGCTGCGGGCTGTCGCGGGCGACCCGGGCGACCTGCAGATCATGTACCGCCTCGACGGCGGCCGTGACCTGCCCGAGCGCACGCTGGACCACCTGCCGGGCTACGCGGGGTCCCGTCCGGTGCGGATCGGCAACGCCGCGGTCGGCCAGGTCCAGAACGACGTCCTGGGCGAGGTCATGTGCGCGCTCGAGGCGGCGCGGGACGCCGGCCTCGCGGAGACGCGCGACTCGTGGTCGCTGCAGTGCCACCTTCTGGAGGAGCTGCTGCGGAGCTGGCACCTGCCCGACCGTGGCATCTGGGAGGTCCGCGGCGAGCCGCGGCACTTCGTGCACTCGAAGATGATGGCGTGGGCCGCGGTCGACCGTGCCGTGCGCGCCGTCGAGGTGCACGGGCTGCCGGGCCCGGTCGAGCGGTGGCGCGCCGCGCGCGACGAGATCCACGCCGACGTCCTCGAGCACGGCTGGGACCCGGGACGCGGCACGTTCACCCAGTCGTACGGCAGCGCGCACACCGACGCCGCGCTGCTGCAGATGGTGCAGATCGGCTTCCTCCCGCCCGACGACGCCCGCGTGCTCGCCACCGTCCGGACGATCCGCGAGGAGCTGGAGATCGCTCCGGGACTGCTGCTGCGCTACCGCACGGACCGCACGGACGACGGCCTGGCCGGTACCGAGAACGCGTTCCTGGCGTGCTCGTTCTGGCTCGCGGACGCACTCGCCCGGACGCGTCAGGTCGAGGAGGCCGGCGCGGTGCTGGACGTGGCGGTCGGCCTCGCGAACGACGTCGGCCTCCTGGCCGAGCAGTACGACCCCGTGGGGGGCCGCATGGCCGGCAACGTCCCCCAGGCGCTCTCCCACCTGGCTCTGGTGCGCGCCGCGCACAGCCATGCGCAGGCGCATGCGGTCGCGGCCGCGCAGACCAGCGGGAGCGCACGATGACCCCGGACCGGCCGGCCGACGGGTACGACGGCCACGTGGAGCCCGGAGGCCCGACCGCCGTCCGCGTGCTGGACGAGGTCGTGCTCCGCAAGGTCTCGGTGGGCCCGCTCGACAACAACGCGTACCTGGTCACGTGCCGACGTGACGGCGCGCAGCTGCTGGTCGACGCCGCGGCCGACGCCGACCGCCTGCTCGCCCTGGTCCGCGAGGGCAACGGCGCGGCGCGGCTCGACACGGTCGTCACCACGCACCGGCACGGCGACCACCTGGGCGCGCTGCGGTCGGTCGTCGCCGTCACGGGTGCGCACGTCGCGGCGGGCGCCGACGACGCCGACGCGGTGGCTGCGGCCGCCGACGTCCCGGTCACGCGCCGGCTGCACGCGGGCGACCTGCTCGTCGTCGGCCACGTGACGCTCGAGGTGGTCGCGCTGCGCGGCCACACCCCCGGCTCGGTGGCGCTCGTCTACCGCGAGCCGGAGCACGCGGCGCACCCGGGGCGCGCGCACGTGCTCACGGGTGACTCGCTGTTCCCCGGGGGCGTGGGCAAGACGCACGGTCCCGACGACTTCGCGCGGCTGTGGCACGACGTCGTCACGCACCTGTTCGACCGGTTCGACGACGACACGTGGATCTACCCGGGCCACGGTGACGACACGACACTCGGGACCGAGCGGCCGCACCTGGCCGCGTGGCGCGCCCGCGGGTGGTGACCGCCGCGGGTGAGCCTCAGCTCCGTCAGTCCGGCGGGCCCAGGAGCGAGGCCGCCACGGTCGCGTGCGCCGACTCGTCGTCGGACGGGTGGAAGATGCCGGCGAGCACGTCCCGGTACAGCCGTCCGAGCTCGTTGCCCGTGAAGTAGCTGCCGCCGCCCGACGCGCGCAGCGCGAGCTCGACCACCTGCCGCGCGGACTCGGTCGCGCGGACCTTGAGCCCGACGAGCTGCGCGAACCAGCGGGCACCGTGGTCGGCCCGCTCGTCGACGTCGCGGGCGAGCGCGAACACCTGGAGCTCGGCACCGTCCTGCAGGAGCCCCGCGTCCGCGATCCGCCAGCGGATGTCGGGGTCCTGCGCGTACGCGCGCCCGTCGTTCTTGAACGAGGTCTGACGACGCGCGCTCGCGACCGCGAGCTCCACCGCGCGGCGCCCGATCCCCGTGTACACCGCGCCGAGCAGCACCTCGAACACCGCGAACAGCGCGAAGATGAACGGGTCCGCCGACGGCCCCGGCGGCAGCCTGCGGTACACGTGCTCCGGCGCCGCGTACGCGCCGTCCAGCACCGTGGTCGCGGACTGCGTGGCGCGCATGCCGAGCGTGTCCCAGTCGTCCTTCGTCGTCACGCCGGCGCGTCCGACGACGGCGTGCACCAGCCGGGGACCGTCCGGGTCGTCCTCGTCCAGGCCGAACGTCGCCAGGCGCGTCCACACCGGTGACAGCGACGTGAAGATCTTGGTCCCCGTGAACCGGTAGCCGCCGTCCGGCTGACGCTCGGCCCGGGTGCGCGACCCGAACATCACCAGGTCGTTGCCCGCCTCGGAGTTGCCGAACGCGAACACCTCGCCCGCGGCCGCGTCGCGCAGCACGAACTCGACCGAGTCGTCGCCCCGGCCGACGAGCAGCGCCGCGAGCCCCGTGACCACCAGGTGCATGTTCACGGCGAGCGCGGTCGCGGGCGCGGCGGCCGCGAGTCGTACCTGCTCGCGGCTCACCTCCTCGAGCGTGAGGCCCGCACCGCCGAGTCGCTCCGGGACGAACGCCTGGAGGTACCCCGCCGCGGCCAGGTCCGCGAGGTCCTCGTGCGGGAACGTGTTGTCCCGGTCGTGGCCCGCGGCACGTGCGTGCACGCGCTCGAGCAGCTCGTCGGTCAGGAGGGTCCGCAGCTCGCGCGGCATGGTGCTCGCTCTCTCGTGGGGGTCGTGCGGGGGATCGGTCAGGCGACCAGGTCGGGGTGCGAACCCGTGCGCTCGTCGCGGTCGAGGTCCGCGATGCGCGCGTGGTCGTCGTCGGACAGCTCGAACCCGGCCAGGTCCCGGTTCTGGCGGATGCGTGCCGGCGTGACCGACTTCGGGATGACGGCCACGTTGAGGTCCAGGTGCCAGCGCAGCACCACCTGTGCCGGGCTGACGCCGTGCGACCGGGCGATGTCGCCGATGACCGGGTCGGTCAGCACGGCACCGCGTCCGAGCGGCGACCAGGCCTGCGTGATGATGCCGAGCTCGGCGTGCAGCGCACGCAGCTCACGCTGCTGCAGGTACGGGTGGAGCTCCACCTGGTTGACCACGGGCACCTCACCCGAGTCGTCGACGATGCGCGCGATGTGCGCGGGCTGGAAGTTCGACACGCCCACCGAACGCACACGCCCCTCGTCACGCAGCTGGATCAGCGTGCGCCACGTCGATGCGTACAGGTCCCGCGACGGCACCGGCCAGTGGATCAGGTACAGATCGGGTGCGCCCAGACCGAGCCGTTCGACCGACTGCTCGAACGCGGCCCGCGCGGCGTCCGGGCCGTGCGCGTCGTTCCACAGCTTGGTCGTGACGAACACGTCGTCCCGGTCCAGGCCGCTGTCCCGCACCGCACGGCCGACCCCGCGCTCGTTGCCGTAGAGCGTCGCGGTGTCGACCAGGCGGTAGCCCGCCTCGAGCGCGGTCGCGACCGCGGGTCCGGCGGCCTCGTCCGCCACCTTGTAGACGCCGAAGCCGACGGCGGGCATCCGCATCCCGTCGGAGAGGGTGAGGGTCGTGGTCACCGGACCACTGTGCCACCCGCCGCGCGCACGCGCCGCCAGGTGCCCCGCGGGCGCCGCGACCTGCGGCAGGATGGCGCCATGCCCACCTACGCCGTCCGCTACACGTACGACGAGCGCGCGGAGGTCCGTGACCGCGTGCGGCCCGAGCACCGCGCCTACCTCGCCGGCCTGGCCGACGCGGGCGCCCTGCGCGGCTCCGGGCCCTTCCCGGACGGTCCCCCTGGGGCGCTCCTCGTGTTCGAGGTCGCCGACGAGGCCGCACTCCGGCGCCTGCTCGACGACGACCCGTTCGCCCGCGAAGGCCTCGTCGCCGCGACCGAGATCCGCCGCTGGGACGTCGTGATCGGGCCCTGGTCGGCCTGAGCCTGCCCGGCGGCGCCGATCGGCGGCCGTAGGCCGGGGGCCCGCGCGGCATCCGGCGCCGCGCGGGCTCGGCGGCTCAGTCCGTCAGGACGGGCGTCTTGTCCTCGCGGCGGGTCTTGACCAGGCTCGCGACCGTGGCGACCGCCAGCGTGCCCAGGATCACCGTCAGCGACAGCCAGATCGGGATCTCGGGCGCCCACTCGACGTGCTCTCCGCCGTTGATGAACGCGACCTCGTTGGTGTGCAGCGCGTGCAGCACCAGCTTGATGCCGATGAAGCCCAGGATGACCGCGAGGCCCTGCGACAGGTAGACCAGGCGCTCGAGGAGCCCGCCGATGAGGAAGTACAGCTGACGCAGGCCCAGGAGCGCGAACGCGTTGGCGGTGAACACGATGTACGGCTCCTCGGTCAGGCCGTAGATCGCGGGGATCGAGTCGAGCGCGAACAGGATGTCGGTCGAGCCGATCGCGACCATCACCAGGAGCATGGGCGTCAGGACGCGGCGTCCGTCGATGCGGACCGACAGACGGTCGCCGTGGTACTCGTCGGTGGTCGGCAGCGCGCGCCGCACCCAGCGCACCAGGAGGCCGTTGCCGGCGTTCTCGTCGGGCTCGGTCGCGTGCTCGCGGGCCAGGCTCCACCCGGTGTAGACGAGGTACGCGCCGAACACGTAGAACACCCAGGACCACTGCTCGATCGCCGCCGCGCCGACCAGGATGAACACCGTCCGCAGCACCAGGGCGATCGCGACGCCGACCAGGAGCACCTTCTGCTGGTACGCCCTCGGGACCGCGAACCTCGTCATGATGATGAGGAACACGAACAGGTTGTCGACCGACAGGCTCTTCTCGGTCACGTACCCCGCGAAGTACTCCGTGCCGAGGTCCCACCCGGCGGCGATGCCGACGCCGATGCCGAACACCACCGCGAGAGCGATGTAGACCGCCGACCACCAGGCCGACTCGCGGAACGTGGGCTCGTGCGGCGTGCGCACGTGAGCGAAGAAGTCGAAGAAGATCAGACCGACGATGACGACGCCGGTGAGGATCCAGACGGGCAGCGAGACGTCCACAGACAGACCTCCGGTACGGGTGATGACGCGGTACCGAAGGTCTCCCCCGCCTGACGTGTCAGGCAGACCGCACCGGGTCCCGGATGGCCGGGATCCGTGATGACGACACGGTCGCTTGTGGGGTACTCCCCTTCAACGTCGACAATGCTAAGGCATCCCTGTGCACATGTCGCCGTGGCAGCCACGCAACGCCTACTGGAGGCAGAACTCGTTGCCCTCCGGGTCCTGCATCGTGACCCAGAACGAGCCGAGCTCGTCCTTCTCGTACAGCCGCCGGGCCCCGAGCGCCTCGAGCTCGGTGGCGCGCGCACGCACCGCGTCGGGCCGCTCCGGCCGCGGCACGCCCGCGCCCACGTTCACGTCGAGGTGGACCCGGTTCTTGCCGGCCTTCTCCTCGGGCACCTTCTGGAACCACAGCCGCGGACCCACGCCGTCGGGGTCGACCACCGCGTAGGCGGTGTCACGCTGGTCGAGCGGCACGCCCATCGCGTCGAGCGCCTCGTCCCACGACGTGTACGGCGGCGGCGGGGCGTCCTCGACATAGCCCAGCGCCTCGGCCCAGAACGCCCCGAGCGTCGGCGGGTGGGCGGCGTCGAACGTCACCTGGATGCGGATCGCCATGTGGTGCTCCTCCTCGTCGTCCCGCGGCCTCGACGACCGAGACCGCCACCCGGGCCCCCGCCCGGGGGCGCGCCCTCAGGCCGTGGCGGCCTGCATGCCGCGCAGCTCCTTCTTGAGGCCGGAGATCTCGTCGCGCAGCCGGGCCGCGAGCTCGAACTGCAGCTCGCCGGCCGCAGCGTGCATCTGCTCGGTCAGGTCCTGGATGAGCGACGCGAGCTCGCCCGCGGCCGCACCCGTCAGGCGGGTCCGGTCGTCGTGCGCGACCCGCGAGCCGAAGCCCGGCACGGGCGCCTTGCCGCGGCTCGTCTGCCGGCCGCCACCGCCCAGCAGCTCTGCGGTGTCGGCGTCCTCACGCGCCAGCAGATCGGTGATGTCGCCGATCTTCTTGCGCAGCGGCGTCGGGTCGATGCCGTTCGCCAGGTTGTACGCCACCTGTCGCTCGCGGCGACGCGTGGTCTCGTCGATCGCCAGGCGCATGGCCGGCGTCATCTTGTCGGCGTACATGTGCACCTGGCCGGACACGTTGCGGGCCGCGCGACCGATGGTCTGGATGAGCGACTTGCCCGAGCGCAGGAACCCCTCCTTGTCCGCGTCGAGGATCGCCACCAGGGACACCTCCGGCAGGTCGAGGCCCTCACGCAGCAGGTTGATGCCCACGAGCACGTCGTACTCGCCGAGCCGCAGCTCCCGCAGCAGCTCGACGCGTCGCAACGTGTCGACCTCGGAGTGCAGGTAGCGGACGCGCACGCCCTTCTCGAGGAAGTAGTCGGTGAGGTCCTCGGCCATCTTCTTGGTCAACGTCGTCACCAGGACGCGCTCGTCCTTCTCGACGCGTTCGCGGATCTCGCCCAGGAGGTCGTCGATCTGGCCCTTGGTCGGCTTCACGACGACCTCGGGGTCGACGAGCCCCGTGGGCCGGATGATCTGCTCGACCACCCCGTCGGCCATCGACAGCTCGTAGTCGCCCGGCGTCGCCGACAGGTACACGGTCTGGCCGATCCGGTCGACGAACTCCTCCCAGCGCAGCGGCCGGTTGTCGACCGCGCTCGGCAGGCGGAAGCCGTGCTCCACGAGCGAGCGCTTGCGCGACATGTCGCCCTCGAACATCGCACCGATCTGCGGCACGGTCACGTGCGACTCGTCGATCACCAGGAGGAAGTCCTCCGGGAAGTAGTCGAGCAGCGTGTTCGGCGCCGAGCCCGCCGTGCGCCCGTCGATGTGCCGCGAGTAGTTCTCGATGCCCGAGCACGAGCCGACCTGGCGCATCATCTCGATGTCGTACGTGGTCCGCATGCGCAGCCGCTGCGCCTCGAGCAGCTTGCCCTGCTTCTCCAGGTCGGCGAGGCGTGCCTCGAGCTCGGCCTCGATGCCCCCGATCGCGCGCTCCATGCGCTCGGGTCCCGCGACGTAGTGCGTCGCCGGGAAGATCATCATCTGCTCCTCGGCGCGCACCACGTCACCCGTCAACGGGTGCAGCGTGGCGATCGCCTCGATCTCGTCGCCGAAGAACTCGATCCGGATCGCGAGCTCCTCGTACTTCGGGATGATCTCGACCGTGTCGCCGCGCACCCGGAACGTGCCGCGGGTGAACGCCAGGTCGTTGCGCGTGTACTGCATCTGCACGAACCGCCGCAGCAGCTGGTCCCGGTCCACCTGGTCGCCCACGTGCAGCGTGACCATCCGGTCCACGTACTCCTGGGGCGTGCCGAGGCCGTAGATGCACGAGACCGACGCCACCACCACGACGTCCCGCCGCGTCAGCAGCGACGACGTCGCGGAGTGCCGCAGCCGCTCCACCTCGTCGTTGATGGACGAGTCCTTCTCGATGTAGGTGTCCGTCTGCGCGATGTACGCCTCGGGCTGGTAGTAGTCGTAGTACGACACGAAGTACTCGACCGCGTTGTTGGGCAGGAGCTCGCGGAACTCGGTCGCGAGCTGTGCCGCCAGCGTCTTGTTGGGCGCCATGACGAGCGTCGGGCGCTGCACCTGCTCGATGAGCCACGCGGTGGTCGCGGACTTGCCCGTCCCCGTCGCTCCGAGCAGCACGACGTCCTTCTCACCCGCGTTGAGCCGCTGGGCGAGCTCGGCGATGGCGGCCGGCTGGTCCCCCGACGGCGTGTACTCGGACACGACCTCGAACGGGGCGACGGTGCGCTGCAGATCGGTCACGGGACGCATGGGGACACCGTACGACGCACCACTGACACACCGCCGGGGAGGCGCCGACCACGGCCGGTCGGCGCCTCCCCGGGGAACCGGTGGTGTCAGTCCTTGCCGTCGACGAGCGTGACGATCGCCTCGCGGTCCTCCGCGACCACGGCGCTCACGTACTGGTCCATGAACGCCTCGTAGGCGCTGAACCCCGCGAGCTTGCGCTTGGCCATCGGCACGAGCGACGCGATCCCGCCCTCCTTGACCGTGAACGACGTGATCGCCGTGCGTGCCGTCGTCCGGCCCACGGAACGCGTCGTCGTCACCTCGAACCGCATGAGCTCGTGACCCTCGAAGTGGTCGCGCAGCGAGAAGATCTCCGAGTGCGCGGCGCGGCTCTCGAGCCGGATGCGCCCGACGTTGTCGTCGACCGCGGACGAGCTCTTCTCCGCGAGCTCCAGCATGCGGCCCTCGCTGAGCGAGGAGCCGATCGACACCGACGCACGCGTCTGGACGGGCTTCGCCATGGATCTCATCCCTCCATCGACCCCCGGCGTCGCCATCGGCGCCGGACCTGCCCCCTAGGCACGGGCAAGGTAGCGCAGATCAGGGAGCCGTGGAACGCCCGTGTCCGATTCCCACGGCTACCGAGCCGTCGCGTTACTGCGAACGGGGGAATCAGAGCCCCGCGGCGGCCTCCTGGCGCTGCTCGCCCACGAGGCGGTCCCACAGCGCGTCCACCTGACCGCGGAGGTCCTCGTCGCTGCCCGTGCCGTCCAGCACCACGTCAGCCACCGCGCTCCGCTCGTCGTCACCCGCCTGCGCGGCGACCCGGGCCTCGGCGTCCGCACGGTCCATGCCGCGCAGACGCACCAGCCGCTCGACGCGCAGCACCGCGGGCGCGTGCACCACCACCACGAGATGGAACTCGTCGGCCCGTCCCGTCTCGACCAGCAACGGGATGTCGTGGACCACCACGGCACCGTGGTCGAGCGCCGCCGCCGCCGCCTCCTGCTCGGCCGCGAGCCGCCGCACCACCGGGTGCACGATCGCCTCCAGCCGTGCCCGGGCCGCGGGATCGTCGAACACCAGACGACCCAGCGCCGCACGGTCCAGCGCGCCGTCCGGGGCAAGGACCGACTCCCCGAACTCCTCGACCACCTCGTCCAGCCCCGGCGTCCCGGGCTCGACCGCGGCGCGCGCGAGCACGTCCGCGTCGATCACCACCGCGCCCAGCTCGGCCAGCCGGCGTGCGGCCACCGACTTCCCCGCTGCGATCCCGCCCGTCAACCCGATGCGCTGCATGGCCCCATCCTGCCCACCCGGGCGCGGCAGCGCCGCTCGGGCCCGCCGGGGACGCACGACGGGCCGGCCACCCGAAGGTGACCGGCCCGTGGTGCGGACGCTGAGGTCCGTCGATCAGCGTGCGATCAGTTGCCCGTGAGCTTCTCGCGCAGCGCGGCGAGGGCCTCGTCGGACGCGAGCGTCCCGGTGGCCTCGTCGGTCGAGGACGAGTACGTCGAGGGGACCGGGCCGCTGCTCGCGGGGGCCGACTCGGACGTCGCAGCCTCGGCGTCGGCCTTGGCGGCCTCGGCGACCTGCTTGCGGTGGGCCTCCCAGCGCTCGTGCGCGGCCGCGTACTGGGCCTCCCACGTCTCGCGCTGGGCCTCGAAGCCCTCGAGCCACTCGTTCGTGGCCGGGTCGAAGCCCTCGGGGTACTTGTAGTTGCCCTGCTCGTCGTACTCGGCCGCCATGCCGTACAGCGCGGGGTCGAAGTCCTCGGACTCGGGGTCGAAGCCCTCGTTCGCCTGCTTGAGCGACAGCGAGATCCGGCGACGCTCCAGGTCGATGTCGATGACCTTGACGAAGACGTCGTCGCCCACCTGGACGACCTGCTCCGGGATCTCGACGTGGCGCACGGCCAGCTCCGAGATGTGCACGAGGCCCTCGATGCCGTCCTCGACGCGCACGAACGCACCGAACGGGACGAGCTTCGTGACCTTGCCGGGGACGACCTGGCCGATGGCGTGCGTCCGGGCGAACGCCTGCCACGGGTCCTCCTGCGTCGCCTTCAGCGACAGCGAGACCCGCTCGCGGTCGAAGTCGACGTCCAGGACCTCGACCGTGACCTCCTGGCCGACCTCGACGACCTCGGACGGGTGGTCGATGTGCTTCCAGGACAGCTCGGAGACGTGCACGAGGCCGTCCACGCCGCCCAGGTCGACGAACGCACCGAAGTTGACGATCGACGAGACGACACCGGGGCGCACCTGGCCCTTCTGCAGCGTCTGCAGGAAGGTGGAGCGGACCTCGGACTGCGTCTGCTCGAGCCACGCGCGGCGCGACAGGACCACGTTGTTGCGGTTCTTGTCGAGCTCGATGATCTTGGCCTCGATCTCCTTGCCCACGTAGGGGCCGAGGTCGCGGACACGGCGCATCTCGACGAGCGAGGCGGGCAGGAAGCCGCGCAGACCGATGTCGAGGATCAGGCCGCCCTTGACGACCTCGATGACGGTGCCGGTGACGACGCCGTCCTCCTCCTTGATCTTCTCGATCGTGCCCCACGCGCGCTCGTACTGCGCCCGCTTCTTGGACAGGATCAGCCGGCCTTCCTTGTCCTCCTTCTGGAGGACGAGGGCCTCGACCTCGTCGCCGACCTTGACGACCTCACCGGGGTCCACGTCGTGCTTGATGGACAGCTCACGGGAGGGGATGACGCCCTCGGTCTTGTAGCCGATGTCGAGAAGGACCTCGTCACGGTCGACCTTGACGACGGTGCCCTCGACGATGTCGCCATCGTTGAAGTACTTGATGGTGGCGTCGATCGCGGCCAGGAAGTCCTCGGCCGTGCCGATGTCGTTGATCGCGACCTGCGGCGTGGCGGGCTTCGCGGGGGTGGAGATGCTCATGTAGTGGTGGGCTCCGATGCGGACAGGAAGTAGGACGAACAGGGAAGGCGCGCGGCCGCTCCGGGATCACGGGCGTGTTCTCGGGGCCCCGACGACCAGTCCGCACCCCGGCGGACCGGTGTGGGGACGAGCTGTGGGAAGAAGGCGCGTGGCACCGCCGAGAATCTTACCGGCGCGCGGCGCGGCCGGTCAAAGCGTCACGCGAGCGCGCGAGCCACGGCGAGCAGCTCGTCGGGCACGTGCTTGACCTTGCCGGCGACCTCCTCGAGCGAGACGAGCTCGACACGGTCGCCGCGCAGCGCCGTCATCACGTTCGACCGGCCCTGCGTGACCGCGTCGATCGCCGCGACGCCGAAGCGGCTGCCGAGGATGCGGTCGGTGGGCGTCGGCGTGCCGCCGCGCTGCACGTGGCCCAGCACCGTCACGCGCGTGTCGAACCCGGTGCGCTGCTCGATCTCCACCTTGAGCCGCTCGCCGATCGCGCCCGCGACGATCTCGCCGAACTTGCCGACCTGCGTCTCGTAGTGCATCGCGGTGCCCTCGGCGGGCACCGCACCCTCGGCCACGACGACGATCGAGAAGCTCGCGTGCGCGCGGTGCCGGTGCTTGAGGAACCGCTCGATCTTCTCGATGTCGAACGGGGCCTCGGGCGCGAGCACGAGCTCCGCGCCGCCCGCGATGCCGGCGGTCGCGGCGATCCAGCCCGCGTGGCGTCCCATGACCTCGACGATCATCACGCGGTTGTGGCTCTCCGCGGTGGTGTGGATGCGGTCGACGGCGTCCGTGGCGACCGTGACGGCCGTGTCGAAGCCGATCGACTGGTCGGTCCCCCACACGTCGTTGTCGATCGTCTTCGGGATCGCGACGATGCGGACGCCGGCCTCGGCGATCTTGCTCGCGGCGTGCAGCGTGCCGTCGCCGCCGATGCAGATCAGCGCCTCGAGCCGCTCGGCCTCCAGCGTGGCCAGGACCGAGTCGATGCCGCCGTCGCTCGAGTGCGGGTGGAACCGCGCCGTGCCGAGCAGCGTGCCACCGACCGGCAGGACGTTGCGGATGTGCTGGCGGGTCAGCGGCATGACGTCCCCGTCCACCACGCCGCGCCAGCCGTTGCGGAAGCCGACGATCTGGTGCCCGTACTCCCCCTCGCCCCGCTTGACCACGGCACGGATGGCGGCATTCAGTCCGGGGACGTCGCCGCCGCCCGTGAGCAGACCGACTCGCACGCTGATGCTCCTTCGTTGACGGTGGGGGTTGCGGCAGCGCGTCGTCGGGCGACCGTGTGACCAGCCTAACCAGGCGCGCGTGCCGCAGGCGCGGCCCTCGGTCCTAGCGCGTCGCGGGACACTGGTGGCATGCCCCCGTCCGACGACGCCGACGACACGCTGGCCGAGGTCGCCTTCCGCCACGTCCCCGACGACGGCGCCGGGCGCCGCTGGTGGGATGCGAACGCCCAGGAGTACCTCGCCGACCACGGACAGTTCCTGGGCCCCGCCGACTTCGTGTGGTGCCCCGAGGGCGTGCGTGAGGCCGACGCGCACCTGCTCGGCGACGTCGCCGGCGCACGCGTGCTCGAGGTCGGCGCGGGTGCGGCGCAGTGCAGCCGGTGGCTCGCGGGCCAGGGTGCGCACGCGGTCGCGTCGGACGTCTCCTGGCAGATGCTGCGGGCCGGGCGGCGGTACGACGACGACGCGGGCGTCCGCGTGCCCGCGGTCGTCGCCGACGCACGTGAGCTGCCGTTCGCCGACGCGTCCTTCGACGTCGTGTTCACCGCGTTCGGTGCGATCCCGTTCGTGCCCGACGCGGACCGGGTGCACGCCGAGGCGGCACGCGTGCTGCGGCCGGGCGGCCGGTGGGCCTTCGCGGTGACGCACCCGATCCGCTGGGCGTTCCCGGACGACCCCGAGGGGCTGACCGCGGTGCGGTCCTACTTCGACCGCAGCCCGTACGTCGAGCTCACCGCCACGGGCCGCGCGCTGTACGCCGAGTACCACCGCACGTTCGGCGACCACGTCGCGGACGTGGTCGCTGCCGGGCTCGTGCTCGACCGCGTGGTCGAGCCCCCGTGGCCGTCCGGTCACGACCGCACGTGGGGCGGCTGGGGGCCGGTCCGCGGCGCGCTGCTGCCCGGCACCGCCGTGTTCGTCGCGCACAAGCCCTGAACCCCACCGGTGGGGACCGCCGGGTCCCCACCGGTGGTCGGTTCAGTGCACCGTCGCCTTCTCGGCACCCGCGCCGGTCAGCGAACGGACCTCCATCTCGGCGAACTTCTCCGGGTGCGGCTTCTCCTTGCTCAGGAGCGTCCCGACGATCCCGAGCAGGAATGCGAGCGGGATCGAGATCAGGCCGGGGTTCTCCAACGGGATCAGGTGGAAGTCGACCGTGACGTCCTTGATCATCGACAGGCTCTTGCCCGTGGCCGGGTCGACCTTGCCGGACACGACCGGCGAGAACGCGATCAGCACAATGCAGGAGATCAGGCCGCCGTACATGCTCCACAGCGCGCCCGACGTGTTGAACCGCTTCCAGAACAGCGAGTAGATGATCGTCGGCAGGTTGGCGCTGGCCGCGACCGCGAACGCGAGCGCGACGAGGAACGCCACGTTCTGCCCGTTGGCGAAGATGCCGCCGATGATCGCCAGGACGCCGATCGCGATCACCGTGATCCGGGCGACCTTGACCTCGCCGTCGGGGCGGACCTCGCCGCGCTTGATGACGTTGGCGTAGATGTCGTGCGCGAACGACGCCGCCGCCGTGATCGTCAGGCCCGCGACCACTGCGAGGATCGTCGCGAACGCGACCGCGGAGATCAGGCCCAGCAGGATCTCGCCACCCAGCTCGTAGGCCAGCAGCGGCGCCGCGGAGTTGACCCCGCCCGGTGCGGCCTTGATGGCCTCGGGCCCCACGAGCGCACCGGCGCCGTACCCGAGCACGAGCGTGAACAGGTAGAAGATGCCGATCAGCCAGATCGCCCAGACCACCGAACGCCGCGCCTCCTTGGCCGACGGCACCGTGTAGAACCGCATGAGCACGTGCGGCAGCCCCGCGGTGCCGAGCACCAGGGCGAGCGCGAGCGACAGGAAGTTCAGCTGGCTCATGGCCGAGACGCCGTACTGCCGGCCCGGCTCGATGAGCGACTCACCGCCCGGGCCCGCCTTGTCGATCGCGCCCTGCAGCAGGTCGGAGAGGTTGAAGCCGAACTTCGCGAGCACCCACAGCGTCATCACCGCGGCACCCGCGATCAGCAGGATCGCCTTGATGATCTGGACCCAGGTGGTGCCCTTCATGCCGCCGACCAGGACGTACAGGATCATCAGCGCACCGACGACGGCGATCACCAGCCCCTGTGCGGCCACGCCCTCGACGCCGAGCAGCAGCGCGACGAGCCCGCCCGCGCCCGCCATCTGCGCGAGCAGGTAGAAGAACACGACGGCGAGCGTCGACAGCGCCGCGGCCATGCGGACGGGGCGCTGCTTGAGCCGGAACGACAGCACGTCGGCCATCGTGAAGCGGCCGGTGTTGCGCAGCAGCTCCGCCACCAGCAGCAGCGCGACGAGCCACGCCACCAGGAACCCGACCGAGTACAGGAAGCCGTCGTAGCCGTTCAGGGCGATCGCGCCGCAGATGCCCAGGAACGACGCGGCCGAGAGGTAGTCGCCCGCGATCGCGGTCCCGTTCTGCGGTCCCGTGAAGGACCGGCCGGCGGCGTAGTAGTCGGCCGCCGTGCTGTTGTTGCGCGACGCGCGGAACACGATCACGAGCGTGACCAGGACGAACGCACCGAAGATCGCGATGTTGACCGCGGGTGACCCGACCTGCTCCGACTCGGTGGCGGCCGCCAGGACCGCTCCCCCGGCGCTCATCGGTCCGCCCCCGGAGCCAGCTCGCCGTCCTCGATGTGCCGGCGGAGGCGGTCGGCCACCACGTCCTGCCGGTTGTTGGCCCACCGCGCGTAGATCATCGTGATCGCGAACGTCGAGACGAACTGGCCGAGACCGAACAGCAGGCCGACGGTGATGGTCCCCCACACGCGCGTCGACATGAAGTCGTGCGCGTAGTTGGCCAGCAGCACGTAGACGAAGTACCAGACCAGGAAGAGCGCGGTCATCGGGAAGACGAAGCGCCGGAACCTGCTCCGCAGGGCCTGGAACTCGTCGCTGCGCTGCACCCGTTGGTACGGGGTCTCGACCGGTTCGTCCAGAGTGTCGCTCATCCGTGCCTCCCTCGAACGGACGACGGCATCGTTGCCGTCGGCGACACGAGTGTGGCGCAGGTCACCCGGATGCGCGAGGAAGGTTTCGCTCCGTGGACCGACAGCGCAGGCGCCGCCGGTCCACGGACGGGAGCCGCTAGTGGCCCGCCTCGTGCCAGCTGGCGCCCACCCCGACGCTCACGTCGAGAGCCACGTCGAGCGCACCGCCGGGCAGCCCGGCACCCGCGGCCGCCATCTGCTCACGAACCAGCTGCTCCACCTCGTCGCGCTCCCCGGCGGCCACCTCGAGCACGAGCTCGTCGTGCACCTGCAGGAGCATCCGGGTCGTCAGCCCGCGCCGCGTGAGCTCGCGGTCCACCCCGAGCATCGCGAGCTTGATGAGGTCGGCCGCGCTGCCCTGGATGGGCGCGTTGAGCGCCATGCGCTCGGCCGCCTCACGGCGCTGACGGTTGTCGCTCGTCAGGTCGGGCAGGTAGCGGCGTCGGTCGAGGACGGTGGCGGTGAACCCCGTCGTGCGCGCCTCGTCGACGACCGTCGTGAGGTAGTCCCGCACCCCGCCGAACCGCTCGAAGTAGTCGCGCATGAGCTCGGCGGCCTCGCCCACCTCGATCCCCAGCTGCTGCGACAGCCCGTACGACGACAGGCCGTACGCCAGGCCGTACGACATCGCCTTGATCTTGGACCGCTGCGCGGACGTCACCTGATCGGTCGGCACGCCGAACACGCGCGAACCGACGTAGCTGTGCAGGTCCTCGCCCGACCGGAACGCCTCGATGAGCCCGGCGTCACCCGACAGGTGCGCCATGATCCGCATCTCGATCTGCGAGTAGTCCGCGGTCAGGAGCGTCTCGAAGCCGTCGCCCACCACGAACGCGCGCCGGATCTGCCGACCGGCCTCGGTGCGGATCGGGATGTTCTGGAGGTTCGGGTCCGCCGACGACAGACGACCGGTGGCCGCGATGGTCTGCTGGAACGTGGTGTGGATCCGCCCGTCGGCCGCGACCGAGCGCTGGAGCCCCTCGACGGTCTGCCGGAGCCGGATCGCGTCACGGTGCGCCAGCAGGTGCTCGAGGAACGGGTGCTGCGTGCGCGCGAACAGGTCGGTGAGCGCCGCGGCGTCCGTCGTGTACCCGGTCTTGATCTTCTTGGTCTTGGGCATGTCCAGCTGGTCGAACAGCACCTCCTGGAGCTGCTTGGGCGAGCCGAGGTTCACCTCGCGGCCGATGACGTCGTACGCCTCGCCCGCGGCCGTGGTCACCTGGTGGTCGAACCCGCGCTCGAGCTCGGTGAGGTAGCCCTGGTCGACCGCGATGCCCGCGGCCTCCATGCGCACCAGGACGTCCTGGAGCGGCTGCTCGACGTCGACCAGCAGGTGCCGCGCACCGCGGTCCGCGACCTCGCCGTCGAGCACGTCCACCAGGTCGCGCACGGCCGCCGCCCGGATCGCGGCCCTGCGGTCCTCGCCCGTGCCGTCGAGCTCGAGGTCGAGGGCACCCTGCCCGCCTGCGCCCGCGTCGTCCTCGCCGAGCTCGCGGTGCAGGTAGCCGATCGCGAGGTCGGGCAGGTCGTACGCGCGCCGGTCCGGCTGGCACAGGTACGCGGCGAGCTCGGTGTCGAACACGACGCCCCGCAGTGCGAGCCCGCGGCCGCCGAGCGCGTGCGCCGCGACCTTCGCCGCGTGCACGGCCTTCGGTGCCGACGGGTCCGCGAGCCACGCGGCCAGCGCCGCCTCGTCGGCCGGGCTGATCGACGCGAGGTCCAGAACGACCGCCTGGCCGTCGGCATCGGCGAGCGCCAGACCCCACGCGTCACCACCCGCCGGTGCGCCCGACCCCCGGACGTCCAGCCCGAGCACCGTCGTCGCACGTGGCGCGAGCCAGCCGGCGAGCCCGTCCGGGCCGAGCTCCGCGAGCTCGAGCGCCGCCGCGGCCACCGCGACCGCGGACGTCGTCGACTCGTCGGGCAGCATGGCGAACAGGCGGTCCCGCAGCGTCCGGAACTCGAGCTCGTCCAGGATCGTGTGCAACGCCTGCCGGTCCCAGGGCCGGGCCTCGAGGTCCTCCGGGCCGAGCGGCAGCTCGAGGTCCAGGACGAGCTGGTTCAGCCGGCGGTTGAGCTGGACCTGCGCGAGGTTCGCGCGCAGCGACTCCCCCGCCTTGCCCGTGATCCGATCGGCCGCGGCGACCACGCCGTCCAGGTCGCCGTGCTGCGTGAGCCACTTCGCCGCGGTCTTCGGGCCGACGCCGGGCACACCCGGCAGGTTGTCCGAGGTCTCGCCGACGAGCGCCGCGAGGTCGGAGTAGCGCTGGGGCGGCACGCCGTACTTCGCCTCGACCGCGGCGGGGGTCATCCGGGCCAGCTCGGAGACGCCACGGACCGGGTAGAGCACCGTCACGTCGTCGTCCACCAGCTGGAACGCGTCCCGGTCGCCCGAGCAGATCAGCACCTGCATGCCCTGCGCGGTCGCCTGGGTCGCGAGCGTCGCGATCACGTCGTCCGCCTCGTAGCGCTCCTTGGTGAGCACCGGGATGTGCAGAGGCTCGAGCACGCGGCGGATCACGTCCACCTGGCCGCGGAACGGCTCCGGCGTGGCGTCCCGCGTGCCCTTGTACGCCTCGTACTCCTCGGTGCGGAACGTGGTCCGGCCGAGGTCGAACGCGACCGCGACGTGCGTCGGCTGCTCGTCGCGCAGGAGGTTGGCGAGCATCGACGTGAAGCCGAACACCGCGTTCGTCGGCTGGCCCGACGACGTCGCGAAGTTCTCGACCGGCAGCGCGAAGAACGCGCGGTAGGCCATCGAGTGACCGTCGATGAGGAGAAGGCGGGCTGGCTGTGCGGCGCTCACGGTGCCAACCTAGCCGCCATGTCCGACACTCCCCGCGCCGAGCCCCCCGCCGCCCGCCCGCAGGCTGCGCCGTCCCCGGGCGTCGCCGTGCCGTCGCGCGAGGACGCCGCGTCCGGCCCCCGGCCGGCGTCGCTCGTCGACGAACGGGGGACGCTGATCGAGCGGCTCGGCATCGCCGTCACGCACGTCAGCGCGGAGCTCGCGGTGGGCACGATGCCCGTCGCGGGCAACACGCAGCCGTTCGGGCTGCTGCACGGCGGGGCGACGGCCGCCCTGGCCGAGACCCTGGGCTCCTATGCGGCGGTCGCGCACGCGGGTCCGGGTCGAGCAGCCGTCGGGATCGAGCTCAACGCGACGCACCACCGCTCGGCGCGGGCCGGGACGGTCACGGGCACGGCTCGTGCGGTGCACCTGGGCCGCACGCTCGCGACGTACGAGGTCGTCGTCGAGGACGAGGACGGCCGCAGGCTGTGCACGGCCCGGCTGACCTGCATGCTGGTCGACGCGCGCTGACCGGCGCGCGGTCGTGCGCCGCGGCGGTCGCGCCTCGTCGACGCCGGCGCCGGCTACGGGTGAGCCGCGGGCACCGCTCGTTCGACGTGCAGGTGCCGCGCCGTGATCGCGTCGTCCCCGGGCTGCCGCGCGGCACGCGCCTGACGGCGGCGTGCGATGAGGTCCTCGAGCCCGCGCGGTGCGCCGCGGCGCACCGCGGGACCCACCGCGGCAGGGTCGTGCGCGAGACGGCGCTGGAGCGCCGCGGTGCCGGCGACGCGGAACGCCGCGGCCGGGGCGAAGCCCAGCCGCGCCAGGAACCGCTGCATGCCGCGCGCACCGGGCAACGGCGAGGCGTAGACCTCGACCGCACCGTGCTCCTCGGCCGCCTGCGCCGCCGCAGCGAGCAGGGCGTGACCGAGTCCGCGCCGGCGCGCCGTGTGCATCACGAACACGGCCTCGAGCGCGAGCGTGGTCGCGTCGGTGAACGGCCCCGGGCCGACCACGCGTGCGAGCAGCAGGCCGGCAGGCTGCTCGTCGAGCGTCCCGACCAGGACGAGCCCGCCCTCGACGGCGAGGAGCGCACCGACCTGACGCCGCATGCGCTCGGCGTCGTCCGTGCAGAGCTGAGCCCCCATGCCCGACTCCTTGCGGGCCTCCATGCACAGGTGCACGAGGTCGTCGAGGTCGTCGGGACGGGCAGCACGTGCCTGTACTCCGGGTCGCACGGTGGTGAACCTCCGACGGACGAGGGGGTATCCGGACGGGGTGCCGCGTCCGCTGCCCACGGTGGCGCCGCCCCTGATCATGGACCAGAGGGACCCTGGATGCCTAGTCCTGGACGGACCGGGCAGCGGGGTCACGGCGCGTCGCGGGCGGCGCGCCGACACCACGAGCGGTCGCGTGCGCTGCACACGCGCACTTGCCAGACTGCGCCGATCACCGCAGGCTCGCACGACGAGACGCAGCGACACCCGTACGAGGTGCTGTTCTCCACGAAACGCGACCGACACAATCTGTTCCTAGTCTCAGCCCGGCTTGCTCCGTACTCGCCGGTAGCCGAGAGGCGTACGACGAGGTACGCCAGCCAGACGCACCGCAGCACCAGCAGCACGACGACACGATGCGCCGGACCCGGGGCATCGACGCACCCACGGACGGAGGTCCTCGGTGAGCGCTCTCGCCCCACCCGGACGAGCGGGCCGGCCCGCACCCAGGCTGGGCGCCCGGCACCGCAGGCTCGTGACCGGGTTGACCCTCTTGGTGCTCGCACTCGTCGGCCTGCTCGCGGTACCCACGGGTGCCCGGGCGGCGACCGCGGCGTGCACGCCCGACGCGAGCACCGCGTGCGTCGGCGGGACGGTCCGGACCAGCGCCGGCGATCCCGCGACCGGGGTCGTGCTCACCGTCGAGGGCCAGGGGCAGAGCGTCGAGGCCACCACGGACAGCGACGGTCGGTGGTCGGCCGCGGTGACCAAGGCGGGCGACTACACCGTCACGCTCGACCCCGCGTCGCTCCCGGCGGGCGAGCAGCTGCGGGACCCAGGCAAGAACCCGCGGACCGTCTCTGTGACGCTGAACGCCCAGTTCGGCGCGCTGTTCCCGCTCGGTGAGCCGCGCGGCGGCGGTACCGCGACCCCGGACCCGGACGCGACCGACGGCCCGACCGCGCAGCCCGAGCCCGGTGGCTCGTCGGGCAGCGGCGTCACGGGCAAGCGTGTCGCCCAGCAGCTCGCCAACGGCCTCGTGTTCGGGCTGCTGCTCGCGCTCGCGTCGGTCGGTCTCTCGCTGATCTACGGCACCACGGGCCTGAGCAGCTTCGCGCACGGCGAGCAGGTGACGCTCGGCGCCATCCTCGCGTACTGGTTCGTGCAGAGCCTGGGCATGCCCCTGCCGGTCGCCGCGGCCGTCGCGACGCTCCTCGGAGCGGCGTCGGGCTGGTTGCAGGACGCGGGCATCTGGCACCCGCTGCGGCGCCGGCGCATCGGGCTGACGCAGCAGATGATCGTCACGATCGGCCTGTCGATGGTGCTGCAGTACCTGTTCCAGTTCCTGCTCGGCGGCGGCAAGCTGCGCATCGACACGAGCAACCCGTCGCCCGTGCGGCTCGGGCCCGTGTCGCTGCCGTCGCAGACGCTGCTGTCCGCGGGCATCGCGATCGCCGTGCTCATCGGCGTGGCGGTGTTCCTGCTGTACACCCGCACCGGGCGGGCCACGCGGGCCGTCTCGGACAACCCCGCGCTGGCCGCGGCGTCCGGGATCGGCGTCGAGCGCGTCATCCGGATCGTCTGGACGGGCGCTGCGGGGCTCGCCGCGCTGGGCGGCGTGCTCATCGGCCTCTACTTCCAGTCGACCTCGTGGAACATGGGCGGCACCGTGCTGCTCCTGATGTTCGCGGCGGTCACGCTCGGCGGACTCGGCACCGCGTGGGGTGCGCTCGCCGGATCCATCGTCATCGGCGTCGTCGCCGAGATGTCGAGCCTCGTCATCCCGTCGGACATGAAGTACGCCGGCGCGCTGCTCATCCTCATCCTCGTCCTGCTCGTGCGGCCCCAGGGAATCCTGGGCCGCCGGGACCGGATCGGCTGAGGCCAGGAGGGACACCATGGACTGGACCCGGATCCTCACCAACGTCGCCGGCGAGGCCTTCGCGCCCGCCACCGCGGCCTACGCGATGGCGGCCATCGGCCTCAACATCCACTTCGGCATGACCGGCCTGCTCAACTTCGGCCAGGCGGGCTTCGTGCTGCTCGGGGCGTACTCGTACGCGATCACCGCGATGGCCGGCTGGCCCGTGTTCGCCTCGGTGCTCGCGGCCCTCGCCTCGGCGGCCGTGTTCGGGATCCTGCTGGGCATCCCGACCCTCAAGCTGCGCGGCGACTACCTGTCGATCGTCACGATCGCCGCGGCGGAGATCGTGCGCATCGTCAGCCGCTCGACCTCGCTCACCGACCTCACGGGCGGCAACTCGGGGCTGTCCGGAGGGGACGGGTACAAGCGCACGTTCGAGTCGTTGTGCCCGTTCCCCGACGGCACGACCGCGCTCGGCCCGTTCAGCTACAGCAACTGCGCGGGCAGCAGCTGGTGGCTGAGGCTGTGCGCGTGGGCCGTCGTCGCGATCGCCTGCCTGCTGGTCTGGCGCTGGATGCGCAGCCCGTGGGGCCGCGTCCTCAAGGGGATCCGCGAGGACGAGGACGCGGTGCGTGCGCTCGGCAAGAACGTGTACGGCTACAAGATGCAGGCGCTGGTGCTGGGCGGCATGGGTGGCGCGGTCGCGGGCATCTTCTACACGCTCCCGACGTCGGTCCAGGCCGACGCGATGGGCCGCACGATGACGTTCAACATCTGGACCGTGCTGCTCCTGGGCGGCGCCGCCACGGTGTTCGGGCCCGTGCTGGGCTCGGTGCTGCTGTGGACGGTCTTCATGCTCGTCAAGACCGTCCTGCGGGACCTGCAGCTCGAGTTCCTCAGCAGCACGCAGTCCGAGGCGTTCAGCTGGATGCTCGTCGGCCTGACCCTGATGCTCCTGGTGATCTTCCGACCACAAGGCATCCTCGGCGACAAGAAGGAGCTGTCGATCGATGTCCGCTGACACGCCCCCCACACCCGCCGTCCCCGACCGCTCGCCGACCCCGCGCGAGGTCGTCGCGCGTGCTCTCGCGGACGTGCCCCGCACCCCCGGCGCTCCCAAGCCGGACCCGATCATCGTCGCGGACGGCGTCCGGCGGACGTTCGGCGGCATCAACGCCGTCGACGTCGAGCACCTCGAGGTGCAGCGCGGTGCGATCACCGCCCTGATCGGCCCGAACGGCGCGGGCAAGACGACGCTGTTCAACCTGCTCACCGGGTTCGACCGGGCCGACGCGGGCACGTGGACGTTCGAAGGTCGCTCCGTGCAGGGCAAGCCCGCGGCGCGCATGGCCGGCCTCGGCATGGTGCGCACGTTCCAGCTCACCAAGGCGCTCTCGCGCATGCGCGTGATCGACAACATGCGGCTGGGCGCCACCGGTCAGCGCGGTGAGAACCTGTTCGCCGCCCTCCTGCCGTGGCTCTGGCGCGCGCAGGAGGACGCGATCTCCGCACGTGCAGACGAGCTGCTCACCCGGTTCAAGCTCGACGGCAAGGCCGACGACTTCGCGGGCTCGCTGTCCGGCGGGCAGCGCAAGCTCCTCGAGATGGCCCGTGCGCTCATGACGCACCCGACCATGGTCATGCTGGACGAGCCCATGGCCGGCGTGAACCCCGCGCTCACGCAGTCCCTCCTGGGCCACATCCAGGGCCTGCGCGACGACGGGATGACGGTGCTGTTCGTCGAGCACGACATGCACATGGTCCGGCACATCTCCGACTGGGTCGTCGTGATGGCCGAGGGCCGGGTGGTCGCGGAAGGACCGCCCGAGACGATCATGCAGGACCAGGCCGTGGTCGACGCCTACCTGGGCGCGCACCACGACACCGACCTCGGCGACGACGCGCTCCTCGAGGAGGACGTGGTCGAGCAGTACGAGGCCGAGGCCGAGGCCGAGGAGGCGACCAAGTGACCACGACCACCGTGTCCGACGTCCACCGCGGGGCACCCGAGGGCACCCCGCTGCTGGACGCGACCGACCTGTACGCCGGCTACCTGCCGGGCGTCGACATCCTCAACGGGTGCAACCTGGTGCTGCACCCCGGTGAGCTGGTCGGGATCATCGGCCCCAACGGCGCGGGCAAGTCCACGCTCCTCAAGGCGCTGTTCGGGCTGGTGCCGATCCGCCAGGGCTCGGTGGTGCTCGGCGGCGACGAGATCACCAACCAGCGTGCCGACAAGCTGGTGCGCCGGGGCGTGGGGTTCGTCCCGCAGACCAACAACGTGTTCCCCTCGCTCACCATCGAGGAGAACCTGCGGATGGGGATCTTCCAGGACCCGAAGCGGTTCGCCGAGCGGTTCGAGTTCGTCACCGACATCTTCCCGGCCCTCGGGGAGCGCCGCCGCCAGCGTGCGGGCTCGCTCTCCGGCGGTGAGCGGCAGATGGTTGCGATGGCGCGCGCGCTCATGATGGACCCGTCCGTCCTGCTGCTCGACGAGCCGTCCGCGGGGCTGTCCCCCGTGCGGCAGGACGAGGCGTTCCTGCGCACCCGCAAGATCAACAAGGCGGGCGTGTCCATCGTCATCGTCGAGCAGAACGCGCGCCGGTGCCTGCAGATCTGCGACCGCGCGTACGTCCTCGACCAGGGCCGCAACGCGTACTCCGGACCGGGCCGTGAGCTCATGAACGACCCCAAGGTCATCGAGCTGTACCTCGGCACCCTCGCGGCCGACGTCGAGGCCGCGGCGCACGACGACACGCAGGGCTGACGACCCGACCCGACCACCGAGGCGCCGTGCGGTCATGCACGGCGCCTCGGTCGTGCCTGGCGCCTGGTCATGGCCGGTGGGGCGGGCGTGTACCCGGAGCACGCGGCCCGCGTCGGCGGTGCGGACATGCGTCGGCCCCGGTGGTCGCGGTGACCACCGGGGCCGACGTCGTCGGTCCGTCAGGGCATCAGCCCTCGACGGAGCCCTCGACGGCCTTCACCCACTTGTAGGTGTTGTCGTCGTTGAACTGGTAGATCCCGATGAACGCGGACGACGGGTCGTTGTCGGCGTTGAACGGTCCCGCACCGGAGACGGCCTCGTAGTCGATGTCCTCGCCCGCCTTGACGAGGTCGGCGCACTCCTGGAACCCGGTGCACTTGGTGCCACCGTCAGCGCCCGAGACGGCCGCCATGTTCTTCTGGATCGTCTCGCCGTCCACGCCGCCGCCCTTGAGCGCAGCGAGCGCGATGAGCATCGTGGCGTCGTAGGACTCCGGACCGTAGGAGTAGTCCGTCAGGTCCGGGTCGACCTCGAGCATCCGGGCCTGGAAGTCGTCCGACGGGTAGGCGCCCGGGATCGTGCCCTGCGACGTCCACGCGGCGAGCGTGCCGGCCTCGAAGTCCTTCGAGTAGTCCGCCGTGTTGCCGTCGACCATGTAGATGCGGCCCTCGAAGCCGGCCGCGACCAGCTCGGGGACGATCGACTTGGTCTGCTCGAACGCGATGATCGCGATCGCGTCGGGCGCCTTGCCGCCGTTGGAGGACATGACGCCAGCGACGGGGTCCGCGAACGACGGGGCCGTCGGGTCGAACTCCTCGCCCTGGTTGCCGTAGGTGACCGTGCCGCCCGCGTCCTCGACCGTGGCCTTGACGACGTCGCGCAGCGACGTGCCGTACTCCTCGTTGAACACGAGCATGCCGAGGTTCTCGACGCCGTCGTTGATGATGAGGTTGCCGAGCGCCGACCCCTGGACCGTGTCCGGCGGAGCGGTGCGGAAGTAGAAGTCGCTGTACCCGGACAGGCTCGTCGCGGTGTTCGCGGGCGAGACCATCACGACCTTGGCGGTCGCGATGTCGTCGACGACGAGCTGCGTCACGGACGACGACGCGGCACCGATGACCGCCTGCACGCCCTTGCTCTGGAGGTCGGTCCACGACTGCGGAGCGACGTCCGCGTGGTCCGCGTCCGAGGAGTCCGCGTGGTGCACCACCACGTCCTCGCCGTTGATGCCGCCGGCCGCGTTGATCTCCTCGACCGCGAGGTCGACGCCGGCGATCTCGGGCGGGCCGAGGAAGGCGAGCGAGCCGGTCTGGGGAAGCAGCGATCCGATGACGAGCGCGCCGTCACCGGCCGGGGCGGCGCCCGTCGACGACGGGTCGGCGGCCGGGTCCTCGTCGCTGTTCCCACATGCGGTCAGGACCAGCGCGACGGCGCCGGCGAGGGCGACGGCCCTCAGCGCGTGATGCGAACGAAGCATGTCGTACTACCTCTCCGTGAGGAATGCGTCAGAGGCCCGAAGGCATCGGGACCCCGTGCAACGTGACGCGACGGTAACCATGGTTTGTATCCGGGATGTATCCGCCAAGGACACGTCACACTTCGTTGCTGATCTGTGATGAAGCGCAGGTCGCGGCCGCACCGGTTCGACGAGTGGGACGGGCCGTCCCACCAGCAAAGACACAGCTGCGGGCGGTCGCGGGCCTCGCGAGCACGTCGCAGACTCGTCGGATGCGCCTCGCGAGCTTCAACGCCCTGCACGGGCTGCGTCCGGGTGACGACGCCGCCGACCCGTCGCGCTGGCCGGACGTGGTCGCGGCGCTCGACGCGGACGTCCTCGCGCTCCAGGAGGTGGACCGCGCGCAGCCCCGCTCGGGCGGCGTCGACATGACGGCCGTGGCGGCCGACGCCCTCGGTGCGACCGACGCGCGCTTCGTCCCGACCCTGCTCGGCCGGCCCGGCCGGTGGCGTGACGCGCGCGACCCCGGCGCCGACGGTCCCGCGCACGGGATCGCCCTGCTCAGCCGCCACCCGGTGACCGAGTGGCGTACCGTCGCGCTCCCGCAGCGCGCCGGCCGCACCTGGGTCCGTGGCGCGGGCCGGCTGCTGCCCCGCCCGCACCGCGACCGTCCGCGCCACGCGCTCGTGGCCGTCGTCGACTCACCCGTCGGCGCCGTGACCGTCGTGGCGACGCACCTGACCTACCTGCGCGGGCAGAACGTCGCCCAGCTGCGTCACCTGGTCGCGGCGACCGCGGACCTGCCCCGTCCTCTGGTGCTGCTCGGCGACCTCAACGTGGGTCCGTCGACCGCCACGGGGATCACCGGCTGGACCGCGCTGGTGACGGCCCCGACCTATCCGTCACACGGCCCGACGGTGCAGATCGACCACGCGCTCGTGGACGGTCCGCTGCGCGCCGTGACGCCCGGCCGCGCGGTCGACACCGGCCTGTCCGACCACCGCGCGCTCGTCGTCGACGTCACGCAGGCGTGATGCACCGCGTCGACGCCGTCGCGAGACGGCTCAGGAACCCCCGCCGACCTGCTCGATGACCGCGTCGGCCACCTCGCGCATGGTCAGGCGTCGGTCCATCGACGTCTTCTGGATCCACCGGAACGACTCCGGCTCGCTCAGGCCCATCTTCGTCATGAGCAGGCCCTTGGCGCGGTCGACGCGCTTGCGGGTCTCGAACCGCTCGGCCAGGTCCGCGACCTCGGACTCGAGCGCGCTGATCTGCGCGTAGCGCGAGATCGCGATCTCCACCGCGGGCAGCAGGTCGGCCGGGCTGAACGGCTTGACGACGTACGCCATGGCACCCGCGTCCCGCGCGCGCTCGACGAGCTCCGTCTGGGAGAACGCGGTGAGCAGGACCACGGGGGCCAGGTGCTCCTTGCCGATGCGCTCGGCCGCGGAGATGCCGTCGAGGATCGGCATCTTGACGTCCATGACGACGACGTCCGGCTTGAGCTCGGTGGCCAGCGCGACCGCCTGCTCGCCGTCACCCGCCTCGCCGACGACCTCGAACCCGCCGTCGCGCAGCGTCTCGACGACGTCCATGCGGATGAGCGCCTCGTCCTCGGCCACGACGGCGCGGCGACGCGGACGCGCACCCGCGGGGGGTCGCTCGTCGGCGCTCTCAGGCGCGCCTGACAGGTCCAGGGCGTCGGGGGCCGCCTGGGTGGGCTCGGGGGTGGCGTCCTTGGTCACGAGCACAGCGTAGTGGTCGAAGCCGTCGATGCGGCGTCGCGGCGCGGTGTGAGGCCGTTCACCCCACGGCCACCGCCACCGTGACCGTTATGCTGACCGGCGGCCCCGATAGCCCAACCGGCAGAGGCGTTCGGCTCAAACCCGATCCAGTGTGGGTTCGAATCCCACTCGGGGCACCTCGCCAGGCCGCTGACCTGCGCAAACGCTCCGGCGCGCAGGTGTCCGAGACCGCAGAGACTCGATGCACCCGCCCTTTACTTCCCTTAGACGAGTCCGCGCATCGGCCCAGGTCAGGACGCTGCGGACACGGAGAAGGCACCCCCTCGGGGGGTGCCTACTTGAGTGACGTGGGACCGATGAGGGCACGGGTCGGCGCGGGCGCTCGGCAGCGTGCTGTTCGCGGTGGCCGCTCTCAGGCGGGCGCGGTGAACGTGTTCTCCACGCTCGCGCAGTGCTCGGAGAGCCAGCGCTGGATCTCGTCGAGGTCGAGGTGCTCGTCGCCGCCCACCTCGCGCATGAAGCGGTCGATGTCGTGGGGCGCGGCGACCGGCTTGAAGCCGTTGACGCGGTAGGTCGGTGTGCGCGAAGGCCGCCGAGACGGCTGCCGAGCCTCGCACCAACGCCGAGGCGGTCATCTGCGGCGAACGCCGTCCACCGCTCAGGCATGTCGTAGGCCGAGTCGCGCAGGTCCCACAGAGCGCTCACGAGCTCGCCCTTCGTGCGAGCCACATCGAGCCGCTTCAGCCCGATCGACAGTCCATCCACACGCCGATCGTCAGGCGCGAACATCCCTCACGATGCCCACACATTCTGCCCCTGCCGTCGTGGCGAGCGGGTCCGGTTCGTGTTGCACCCGAGCTCGTCACGCGCCCATGCCTCGCCGGACACCCCCTTGGTGCTCACGGCCGCGCGTCAGTCCGCGAGGCATGCCTCGAGCGCGGCGTCCATGGCGGCCAGCGGGGCCGGGCGGCCGGTCATGAGCCGCACCTGCTCGGCGGCCTGGTGCAGCAGCATGCGCTCACCGCCGACCGCGGTGCCGCCCAGCTCGGTCCACCGCGCGTGCAGCGCCGTGGGCCGCGGGTCGTACGCGACGTCGAGCAGGACGCCCGTCGGTCGGCCGTCGAGCGCCGCGGCCAGGTCGTCGGCGGCGCGCGGCGGCAGCGTCGAGACGACGACGTCCGCGGCCACGACGGCGCGCGGCGCGTCCTCCAGCGACCGGAACACCGGCTCGACGCCCATGCGGTGGGCGGAGCGCATCAGAGCGCCCGACCGCGCGAGGGAGCGCACCAGGACCAGCGGCGCGGTGCAGCCGAGCTCGGCCAGGGCGGCGAGGGTCGACGAGGCCGTCGCGCCCGCACCGAGCACCACGGCCGTGCCGACGGGTCGGCCGGCGAGTCCCTCACGCAGCGCGACGACGAGCCCGTGCACGTCGGTGTTCGCGCCGACGAGCGTGCGCGCCGCTCCCGCACCCTGCACCAGGACGGTGTTGACCGCGCCGACCACCTGCGCGAGCGGCTCGACGTGCTCGAGCAGCGGGAGCACGGTCTGCTTGAGCGGCATCGTCAGGCTCAGGCCGGCCCACTGCTCCCCCAGACCGGCGACGAACGCCGGCAACGCGTCCTCGGTCACGTCGACCGCGTCGTAACGCCAGTCGTCGAGCCCGAGGGCCGCGTACGCGGCACGGTGCAGCGTCGGCGACAACGAGTGCGCGATCGGGTGGCCGAGCACGGCCGCCCGGCGCACGGCGGGTCCGGCCACCGTCAGCTGTTCTCCTCGATCCAGGCGTTCATCTCGGCGACACAGGCCGCGTGGTCGGCCTCGGTGACGCCGAACTTGGTCTCGCCCGTGTCCAGGTTCACCGCGCACCAGTACATCCAGTCGCCCTCGGCGGGTGCGAGCACGGCGTCGATCGACACCTTGCCGGGCGACGCGATCGGCGTCGGCGGCAGGCCCGCGTGGACGCGCAGGTTGTACGGGTTGCTCGCGTCCTCGAGCATCGCGGTCGTCAGCTCGGTGCCGTTGACGCCGGCCCCGTAGGCCACCGCGGCGTCGATGCCCAGCGTCCAGCCGTCCTCGAGGCGGTTCTCGATCGCGCGCGCCATCTTCGGGCGGTCCTCGTCGTGCTTGGCCTCACGCTCGACGAGCGAGGCCTTGATCAGCACGGGCTCCCACTGGTCCTTCGGGACGCCGGCGTCCTCGAGCACCTGCACGGTCTTGGCGGTCATCGTCTTGAGGACCTTGACGGCGGAGTCGTCCGGCCCGACGTCGTACGTCGCGGGGAACAGCCAGCCCTCGAGCTCGCCGCCGGCCTGCTCGGGCAGTCCGATCTTGTCGGGCTGCCCGGCCGCCGCACGCAGGTCCTTCAGCGGGATGTCCGACTCCTCGCTGATGCGCTTGAGGATCTGCTCGACCGTGAGCCCCTCGGCGACGACGACGCCCGACTGGACCCTGCTCGCGGGGTTGAGCAGAGCCGCGACCGCGTCGGCCGCGGGCATCTCGAGCAGCAGGCGGTAGGTGCCGGGCTGGATGCCGAGCGCGGCCTCGTCGGCGTCGTACGCAGAGACGAACGCCGAGACCGAGGCGACCACACCCGCCTCCTGCAGGGTCTGGCCGATGGCCGCACCGCTGTCGCCCGGGTTCACCGTGATCTCGACCTCGCCCGTGCCGGGACCCGGGAAGTCCGACGGGCTCGCGGTGGGCTTCCCGCCCGAGAACATGTCACCGAGGCTCGAGACGACGAGGTAGCCGGCGCCGGCGACGACCGCCAGGACGATCACGACGACCCACGCGGTGCGGCGACGCCGCGTGCGACGGGCCCGCTCCTGGCGGCCGCGGTTGCGGGACCGCCGCGGCGGGGCCGCCGGGGCGGCCGGGGTGCTCGCGGCCGGCCGCTCGGGGGCCCACCACTCGTGATGGCTCTGGCTCACGTCCACCTCTCCAGGTGCTCAGCCGCGGGCTCGCGGCGGTCGTGCAGGCGCGCGCCCGCGCTCGGTCGGGTCCGGGGGGTACCGCTCGACAGGTGGTCCGTAGGGTACGCGGTCACTGCTTGTGGTCGTCCTGCCACGCGCGCAGGCGGTCCAGGTTGGCCTGGTGCCCGTCCCACGTGGACGCGAACCGGAGCTCGCCGGTCTCGAGGTCGACCGGTGTCCAGAAGACCACCGAACCCGCGTCCGGGTGCAGGACCGCGTCGATCGACGACTCGCTCGGCGACGCGATCGGGCTCGGGGGCAGGCCCGTGTGCCGGTAGGTGTTGTACGGGTTCGACGAGTCCTGCGTCATCTTGTCCGTCGGCGGCTCGGTGATGCCCTCGCCGTAGGAGACCGACGCGGCGATCTCGAGCGGCTGCCCCCGCTCGATCCGGTTCCGGATCGCGCGCGCGAGCATCGGCCGGTCCTCCTCGCGCACGGCCTCGCGCTCGACGAGCGACGCGGCGGTGAGCACGTCCATCCACTCCCCCTCGTCGGCGCCCTTGTCCTCGAGCACCGCGATGGTCTTCCCGACGAGCTGGGACAGCACCTCGGTCGCGGTCGCGTCCGGCTCCACCTCGTACGTCGTGGCGTAGAGCCACCCCTCGACCCGGCCGTCGGCCTCCGCCGGCAGCCCGATGGCCTTCTCGTCCTTGGCGGCCTTCTCGAGCTCCGCGAGCGGGATCGTCGTCTTCTCGCTGACCTTGGCCAGGATCTGGGCGGCCGTCAGACCCGGCGCGAGCGTCACGCGCAGCGACGCCTTGTTCGCGGGGTCCAGCAGCGCGTCGACCGCGTCGGCCGACGGCATCTCCAGCGGGAGCCGGTAGGTGCCGGGCTCGACCTCGGCACCGTCGCGGGCTGCGAGGGCCGCGACGAAGACCTTCGCGTCGGCCACGACGCCCGCGGCGACCAGGGCCTTGCCGATGGTGGCGGGCGTCTCGTCGTCGCCGAGCGTGACCATCGCGGAGCCGTGCCCCGGGCCCGGGTAGTCGAGCACGGGTGCGGCCACCTTCTCCGTCGCGGTGTCCCGCTCGCCGACGCCGAGCGCGGACGCCACGACGTAGCCCGCACCGGCGAACAGCGCCACGACGACGAGCGCGACGACGACCGAGCGGCGCCGCCGCTCACGGCGCTCCCGTGCCGCCCGCTCACGGTCGGACACGCGCGCCCGGCGCGAGGCCGGGCGGTGCTCCGCCCTCGGCTGCGCCGCGTCGCCGGGGGCAGCCTGCTGCGCAGCGGGCGCTGACCCCGCCCACCGCGGGCGGCTGTCGATCCTGCTGTCGGTCACCTGCGTGTCGCTCCACCGTCGTCCGTCTGGTCGCCCGCAGCCCCCTCACGCGCCGGCTCGGAGGACGGGTCGACGTCGACCCGTTCACCGGGACGACGACCCGTCGCCCGCTCCGCATCCAGCGCGTACTGCAAGATCACCACCGCGGCGGCCTGGTCGACCACCTCACGATGGCGGCGACCGGATCGGCCGGCCGCCTGCAGCGCCTGATGGGCGGACACGGTGCTCATCCGCTCATCGACCAGCCGCACCGGGACGGGTGCGACGGCCTGCGCCAGGGAGTCAGCGTACGCGCGGGCTGCCTGCGAGGAGGCGCTTTCCGCGCCCGACAGGTGGCGCGGGAGGCCGACGTACACACACTCCGCACATCGCTCGCGCGCCTCTCGCACGATCCGCGCCACGTCCTTCGGCAGCCGGCCGGGGCGGCGGCGCATGTCGCGGGCCAGCGTCTCGACCGGCGTGGCGATCGTCCCGTCGGGGTCGCTCGCGGCCAGGCCGACGCGGACCGTGCCGACGTCGACCGCGAGCCGGGGGCCGCGCGCGACCTCGTCGCCCGCGGCCCCCGCCGCGTCGTGCGGCGCCACGATCAGCCCGCGACCGCCGTGGCGATCGCGGCGAGCGCGGCACCGAGCGCCGCCGCGTCGGTGCCGCCGCCCTGCGCGAGGTCGTCCTTGCCACCGCCGCCGCCGCCGAGCACCTGGGACGCCGTGCGCACGAGCGCACCCGCCTTGAGGCCGGCCTCGCGGGCCGCGGCGTTCGTCGCGACCACGACCACCGGGCGGCCCTTGGCCACGCCACCGACCGCGACGACCGACGGCGCGGACTCCCCGAGCCGGGACCGCACGTCGAGCACGAGCGTGCGCAGGTCGTCGGGCGACTGCTCACCCGCGTCGAACGCCACGACGCGCACCACGCCGACCTGCTGCGCACCCGCGGCGAGCTCGCCCGCGCGCGCCAGGACCTGCGCCTGGCGCAGCGCCGCGAGCTCCTTCTCCGACTCCTTGAGCTTGGTCATGAGCCCTGAGACGCGCTCCGCCAGCTCGTCGGGGCGTGCCCCCAGCAGGCCCGTGAGCTGCGAGACGAGCGCCCGCTCCTTGGCCTGGTAGCCGTACGCACCCGCACCCACGAGCGCGTCGACGCGCCGGACGCCCGAGCCGATCGCGGACTCGGACAGCAGCGTGACGAGGCCCAGCTCGCCGGATCGCCGCACGTGGGTCCCCGCGCACAGCTCGAGCGACCAGTCGCCGCCGATGGACACGACGCGGACCTCGTTGCCGTACTTCTCCCCGAACAGCGCCATCGCGCCCATCGCGCGGGCCTCGTCGATCGGCTTGACCGAGTCGGTGACCTCGAGGTCGTCCTGGAGCCGCTCGTTGACGCGCGCCTCGATCTCCGCGACGACCTCGGCGGGCGTCGCCGACGGCGAGCGGAAGTCGAACCGCAGGCGGCTCGGCGCGTTGAGCGATCCCGCCTGCGTCGCGGTCTCCCCCAACGACTCGTGCAGCGCCTTGTGCACCAGGTGCGTCGCCGTGTGGGCGCGCGCGATCGCCTGCCGGCGCGCGGTGTCGATCGACGCCGTGCCCGGCTCGCCGAGCGCGACCGTGCCGTCGACCAGGCGCCCGTGGTGCACCGACAGGCCCTTGATCGGGGCCTGCACGTCGTCGATCTCGATGCGCGCCCCGTTGTCCAGCACGATCGTCCCGGTGTCGGCCTGCTGGCCACCCGCCTCGGCGTAGAACGGCGTCACGTCGAGCACCAGCTCGATGTCCGCCGGAGCGGTCGCCGCGGGCGCGGGCACGCCGTCCACGAGCAGACCGACGACCGTCGACCGCGCCTGCGCGTCGGTGTACCCGACGAACGTGACCGGCTTGGCCGCCGTCGCCGACAGCTCGGCGTGCAGGTCCTGGTACGCCGCGACGTCGGCACGTCCCGCGCGCTTGGCCAGCGCGTCGGCGCGCGCACGGGCGCGCTGCTCACCCATGAGGCGCTTGAACGCCTCACGGTCCACGTCCACGCCGTGCTCCTGCGCCATCTCGAGCGTCAGGTCGATCGGGAACCCGTACGTGTCGTGCAGCTGGAACGCATCGGCTCCCGAGAGCAGCGGACGGGCGCCCGCCGAGGGCTCGACGGACTGCTTGGCGCCCGCGACCGCGAGATCGAGGATCGTCGTGCCCGCCGCGAGCGTGCGGCGGAACGCGTCCTCCTCGGCGTAGGCGACCTTGCTGATGCGCTCGAAGTTCTGCACCAGCTCGGGGTAGGACGCGCTCATCGCGTCACGGCTCAGCGGCAGCAGCACGGGCAGCGCGGGGTCCTCCACGCCGAGCAGGCGCATCGCGCGGATCGAGCGCCGCAGCAGGCGACGCAGCACGTAGCCGCGGCCCTCGTTGGACGGCGTCACGCCGTCCCCCATGAGCATCAGGCCCGAACGCACGTGGTCGGCCACGACCCGCATGCGCACGTCGTCGTCGCGGTCCGCGCCGTAGCGCTTGCCCGAGAGCTCGACCGCGCCGTCGATGACCGGGCGCACCTCGTCGATCTCGTACAGGTTGTCGACGCCCTGCATCAGGTAGGCGACGCGCTCGAGGCCCATGCCCGTGTCGATGTTCTTCTGCTTGAGGTCGCCGAGGATCGGGAACGAGTCCTTGGTGCCGCCGTTGTCGCGCTCGTACTGCATGAAGACCAGGTTCCAGATCTCCAGGTACCGGTCCTCGTCGACCACGGGCCCACCCTCGGCGCCGTACTCCGGGCCGCGGTCGACGTAGATCTCCGAGCACGGCCCGGCCGGGCCGCGCGCACCCGTGGACCAGAAGTTGTCCCGCATGCCGCGGCGCTGGATGCGCTCGTCCGGCAGCCCGGCGATGCGCTTCCAGAGCGCGACCGCCTCGTCGTCGTCGTGGAAGACCGTCACCCAGATCTTGTCGGGGTCGAAGCCGTAGCCGCCGTCCGCCTGGCTGCCCGTGACGAGCTCCCAGGCGTACGTGATCGCGCCTTCCTTGAAGTAGTCCCCGAACGAGAAGTTGCCGTTCATCTGGAAGAACGTGCCGTGCCGGGTGGTCTTGCCGACCTCCTCGATGTCGAGCGTGCGCACGCACTTCTGCACGCTCGTGGCACGCGGCCACGGCGGGGTCTGCTCGCCGAGCATGTACGGGATGAACGGCACCATGCCCGCGATGACGAACAACGTGGACGGGTCGGGCGAGATGAGCGGCGCGGAGGGCACCACGGCGTGACCGCGGGAGGAGAAGTAGTCGAGCCAGCGCTGGCGGATCTCGGCGGTACGCATGATGTCCTCGGTGGTTCGAGCCCGTGGCCGGGCGGTGGTCGAGTCGGCGCGGTGAGCGCCGTGGTCAGAAGAAGGTGGCCTCGGCGTCGTCGTCGGGGTCGTCGAGCGGACCGGCCCAGTCCCGGCGCGGCCGGCCGGTGCGGCGGCCGCCCCACGCCTCGCGCAGCTCGTCGACGTGCCTGTCACGGTGCGCGCGCACCTCGGCGACGTCGACGTCACCCACGAGCTCGTGCGTCAGCTCGGCCTCGCGCTCGGCCATACCCGCGACGAACTCGTGCCGTGCCGTACCCCACGCGCGTGCCAGCCGGGAGGCGCCGTCGACGACGTCCGTCGTGCCGGCCGGGAGGTAGGCCTCGGCCAGGGCACGGCCCTTGCGGATGACGACGACGGTCACCGCGACACCCACACCGATCCAGAGCAGGCGACGCATCAGCGGCCCTTGCGGGCGCCGGCCGCCAGACCGCCGAACGCACGCCGCACGCCGTAGGAGAACGCCGCGACCTTCACGACGGGCCCGCCCAGGGTGGCGGCGAACAACGCGGTGAGCGCCGAGACGTTCTGCGAGACCTGCGCCGCCGCGGTCGTGACCTTGTCGACGTTGTCGAGCTGGCCGTTCGAGGACGCGACCAGCTGGGCGGTCTCGTCCAGGACCGGCACGGTGTGATCCGTGAGCTCCTTGACGGACGCGCGCGTCTCGTCCAGCACGCTGCCCAGCTTGAGCAGCGGGACGGCGCACAGGCCGACGAGCAGCACGAAGGCGATGGCCGCGATCAGGCCCGCGACGTCCGAGACCGACATCCCACGTCCTTCCTCGATGACTGTTGCACCCTACCCGCGCGCGGTGCCGACGTCCGTCCACCTCGCACCCGCCCGGGCCACGCACGCCCCGCACGCCGGAGCCCCGCCGAGCGCGAGGCTCGACGGGGCTCCGGGACGTGCGTGGTGCAGGTCAGCGGGCGTAGTACTCGACGACCAGCTGGACCTCGCAGGTCACGGGGATCTCGGCGCGCTTGGGCTCGCGCACCAGCACGGCCGAGAGCTTCTCGAGCTGGACGTCCAGGTAGCCCGGGAGCGCCGGCAGCACGTCGCGGTGCGCACCTGCGGCCGCGACCTGGAACGGCGTGGTCGCCTGGCTCTTCGGCTTGACCTGGATGGTCTGGCCCGGCTTCACGCGGAACGAGGGGCGGTCGACGATCTTGCCGTCGACGAGGATGTGGCGGTGCACCACGATCTGGCGCGCCTGCAGGATCGTGCGGCCGAAGCCGGCACGCAGCACGAGGGCGTCGAGACGCGTCTCGAGGATCTCGACGAGGGCCTCACCGGTCAGGCCCGGCGCCTTGCGCGCGTCCTGGTAGGCACGGGCGAGCTGCTTCTCACGCAGCGCGTACTGCGCGCGCAGACGCTGCTTCTCGCGCAGACGGACCGCGTAGTCCGACTCGGTGCGACGACGCGCACGGCCGTGCTCACCGGGCGGGTAGGGGCGCTTCTCGAAGTGCTTGACGGCCTTGGGCGTCAGGGCCAGGCCGAGGGCGCGGCTCAGGCGGACCTGGCGGCGCGAACGGGTCACACTGCTCACAGCGATACTTCCTGTCGTGTTCGTTGACGTCACGCCACCCGGACGTCCGTCCGGTGGCGTGGGGCCGACCTTCGTGGCACCGACCCGACGTGCGGGCGGTCCGGGCTAGGGCCCCAGGGGGTGGTCGCGCAGCGCTCGGCGCCGCACGACCGGTCAACCTTACCCGCCCCGAGGCCTCGCGACCCAATCCGTGCCGCGGGTCACGCCGTCAGCCCTCGAGGATCTGGCGGATCCGGTCGAGCCGTTCGGTCACCTGACGCTCGAAGCCGCGGTCGGTGGGCCGGTAGTAGCGCGCGCCGACGAGCTCGTCGGGCAGGTACTGCTGCGCCGCCACACCGTGCGGCTCGTCGTGCGCGTACACGTAGCCCGCGCCGTGCCCGACCTTCTGCGCCCCCGCGTAGTGCGCGTCCCGCAGGTGCGGCGGCACCGAGCCCAGCCGTCCCGCGCGCACGTCCGCCAGCGCACGGTCGATCCCCAGGTAGGCGGCGTTGGACTTGGGCGCGGTCGCCAGGTGCACGACCGCCTCGGCCAGGACGATGCGCGCCTCGGGCATGCCGATGAGCTGGACCGCCTGCGCGGCCGCGACCGCGGTCTGCAACGCGCTCGGATCGGCGAGGCCGACGTCCTCCGCGGCGGAGATCACGAGCCGCCGCGCGATGAACCGGGGGTCCTCCCCCGCCGCGACCATGCGCGCGAGGTAGTGCAGCGCGGCGTCCACGTCCGACCCGCGCACCGACTTGATGAACGCGCTGATGACGTCGTAGTGCTGGTCGCCGTCGCGGTCGTACCGCACCGCGGCGACGTCGATCGCCCGCTCGATCGTCGTGAGGTCGACGACCGCAGGCGCCACGTCGGGCTGCGCCGACAACGCCGCACCCGCGGCCGCCTCGAGGATGGTCAGCGCCTTGCGCGCGTCACCGCCCGAGAGCCGCAGCAGGTGCTCCTCGGCGTCCTCGTCGAGCCGGACCGTGCCCGCGAGCCCGCGCTCGTCGGCGACCGCGCGGCGCACGAGCGCGCGCACGTCGTCCGTGCCGAGCGGCTGCAGCGTGAGCAGCAGCGACCGCGAGAGCAGCGGCGAGTTCACCGAGAACGACGGGTTCTCCGTGGTCGCGGCGACGAGCGTGACCCACCGGTTCTCGACGCTCGGCAGCAGCGCGTCCTGCTGCGCCTTGGTGAAGCGGTGCACCTCGTCGATGAACAGGACGGTCTCGCCGCCGCGCGTGGCCAGCCGACGGCGCGCGTCGTCGACGACCGCGCGGACGTCCTTGACGCCCGCGGTCACGGCCGAGAGCTCGACGAACCGCCTGCCCGACGACGTCGCGACGAGGTACGCGAGCGTCGTCTTGCCCGTGCCCGGCGGCCCCCACAGGACGAGCGAGGTGGGTGCGGCGCGGCGGTCGGCCTCTCCCGCGGGCTCGACCAGCCGACGCAACGGCGATCCCGGCTCGAGGAGATGGCCCTGCCCCGCGACCTCGTCGAGCGAGCGCGGGCGCATGCGCACTGCGAGGGGGGCGCCGGCGGCCGCCGCGGGGATCCCCTGTGCGGTCGACGTCGCGGCGTCGAACAGGTCCATGCGGGCAGCGTACGGCCGGGAGCCCACACGTCCCCGGCCCGCGGGGCGCACCGACGGTCCACCACCGCGGGCACCTGCGCACACGAGGGGCCGCGACCTGCGACGATGACCGGGTGTTCGCACGTCTCGGGCGCGTCGTCGCGCATCACCCCCGCGTCATCGTCGTGGGCTGGCTCGTGCTCGCCGTGCTGGGGTACGGGCTCGCGGTGCTCGGCGTGCACGGCGAGTCCCTGTTCGAGCGGCTCGGCACGGGCGAGCCGACGGCACCCGGCTCGGAGAGCACGCAGGGCCGCGCGATCCTCGAGGACGCCGACGAGAGCGGCACGTCGCTCACGCTCGTGCTCTCGCAGGTCGACCCCGCCTCGACCGAGCTCGCCGACGCGCTCGCGCCCGCGCGCACCCAGCTGGCCGAGATCCCCGGCGTCGCCTCCGTGATCGACCCGCTGGTGCTGCCGGACGGCGTCGAGAACCCCGCCGCGGCCCCGCTGGTCTCGCAGCGGGGTGACGGCTTCCTCGTCGTCGTCGACCTCGAGCCGTCGCTCACCGGCGCGCAGCACGCCACCGCGGTCGACGCCGTCGCCGCACGCCTGCGCGAGGTGCCGGCCGAGCTGAGGTCCGTCGCACCGCGCGTGACCGGGATCGTGGGCGGCACCCCCCTGATCGTCGACGAGATCACGTCGCAGGTGGAGCAGGACCTGCGTCGCGGCGAGGCGATCACCCTGCCGCTCGCCCTCGTGGTCATGGTGCTCGTGTTCGGTGGCTTCCTCGCGGCCGCGATGCCCATGGCCGGGGCGCTCGCGTCGATCGCGGGCGGGCTCGCGACCGTGCTGGGCCTCAGCTACGTCATGGAGGTCGACGCGTCGGTCGTCAACGTCGTGACCGTGCTGGGCCTCGGTCTGTCGATCGACTACGGGCTCCTGATCGTCTCGCGCTTCCGCGAGGAGCTGCACCGCCTCGTCGACCACGACGAGGGCCGCGCGGCACGCCGCCGCCGCGGTGACGGCGCCGTCGCCGCCGCGGTCGAGGCGACCATGGCCACCGCCGGGCGCACGGTCGCGTTCTCCGCGCTCACGGTCGGCATCTCGATCGCCGCGCTCCTCGTGTTCCCCCCGCAGATCCTGCGGGCGATCGGGGCCGCGGGCTGCGCGGTGGTCGTGATCGCGGTGCTCACCGCGCTCACGCTCGTGCCCGCGCTCCTCGCCCTGTCCGGGCGGCGGATGCTGCGGCCCGGAGTCCTGGCCCGCGTGCCCGGCGTGCGGACCGTGCTCGCGCGGACGTCGGACGACCACGCCGAGGAGGGCGCGTTCTCGCGCCTGGCCGCACGCGTCCAGCGGCACCCGTGGCTCGTGATGGGCGGCGTCGTCGTGCTGCTCGGCGTCCTCGCGGCCCCGCTCGCCCACCTCGAGCTGCGCAACTCCACGACCGGGCTGCTGCCCATGGGCAGCGCGCAGCGGGAGTTCGTCGAGACGCTCGCGACGGACTACCCCGCCTCGACGAGCCCCGCGGTCACCGTCGTCGCCGAGACGTCGCTCACGCAGGCGACCGCCTGGGCGGACCAGGTCGCCGAGCTCGACGCGGTCGCCACGGTCGACCCGCCCGCGGCGGCCGGTCCCTACGTCGTGATCGGGGTGCGGCCCGGCTCGCTCGACCCGGGCGGTGCGGTCGCCCGCGACGCCGTGCAGCAGATCCGCGCGCTCGACCCGGACTTCGAGACCTGGGTGACCGGACAGGCAGCCGCACAGATCGACTTCGTCGCGGCACTCGCCGGGGGTGCGCCCTGGGCCGCGCTGGTGGTCGCCCTGGCGACGTTCGCGCTGCTGTTCCTCATGACGGGCTCGTTCGTGATCCCCGTCAAGGCGCTGGTCACCAACGCGCTGTCGCTCGCGGCCTCGCTCGGCGTGCTTGTCTGGGCGTTCCAGGACGGGCACCTCGAGGGCCCGCTCGGGTTCGTGTCCACGGGTGGCGTCGAGACGTACGTCCTCGCGCTCGTCATCGCGTTCGGGTTCGGGCTGGCGATGGACTACGAGGTGTTCCTGCTCTCCCGGATCAAGGAGCTGCACGACCAGGGCGTCCCCACCGACGAGGCGGTCCGCCTGGGCCTGCAGCGGTCCGGACGCATCATCACGTCTGCCGCGGCGATCATCATCCTGGTGTTCGCGGGCTTCGTGTCCGGTCAGCTCCTGGTCATCAAGGAGGTGGGGTTCGCCCTGGCCGTCGCCGTCCTGATCGACGCCACGATCGTGCGCCTCCTGCTGGTCCCGGCGACCATGACGATCCTCGACCGACTCAACTGGTGGGCGCCGGCCTGGGCCGCCCGCCTCCACCGACGCCTCGAGATCACGCACTGACATGCCCCGGCTTCCCGTCCACCCACCTCGCGCCGTCGTTGCACCACCACCGCCCAGCCGGGTGCGCATCCGGGTGGCGCGGACCGCCCTGGCCCTGCTGGCCGCCTGGACCGCGGTGCTCGCGACGAGCGTGGTGCTCGCGCTCATGGCGCCCGACCCCGGGTCCGCCTTCGCGGCGTTCTTCGCCGTGCTCGCACTCGCTGCGCACCTCGCTGCGCTCGTGTGGGGCTGGCGCCACCTCCCGCGCCCCGCGGCACCCGCCGAACCGGAAGAACCGCCGCGCGACCACGTCGGGCTCCGTCCGGACGCCCACCCTCCCCGGAGGTGGTGAGCGGTGCGCGCTCCGATCGGCGCACGGCACACCCTCCGTCTGGCGGGCGCCGTCCTGGTGACCGTCGCGGCGTGCGTGGGCGCGCTGGGCATGCTCGCGCTCACGGGCGGCGGCCCGTCCTCGCCGCTCCCGCGGCTCGCGTACCAGGCCTTCGTCGTCGTCGCCGCGTGCGCCCTCGTGGTACGCGCCTGGCGCTGGGCCGCACGTGCGCGCGTGGTGCCGCCACGTCCGCCGACCGTCGACGACGCCCCGCGGCGGCACGCGAGCCTCGCGGACCCGGACGGCTCGCCCCCGCGCCGGTGGTGACCCGGGCTCAGGCCGGCGGGTGTCCGCTCCCGGGCGGGCCGAAGGAGTCGAAGCGCGCCTCGCAGGCGTAGCCGAGGCGCTCGTACACGCGCCGAGCCGGCTCGTTCGACGCGTACATCCCGAGCGACACCCAGGGCGCCCCCGCCTCGAGACCCGCGCGCGTCGCCGCAGCGGTGAGCGCTGCGCCCAGCCCGCGACGCCGCGCGTCCGGGTGCACGCCGAGCCCGTGCAGGTGCCACGACGTCGCGTCGGCACCACCTCGCCGGCCGGCACCGATCACGCCGACCAGCTCGGCGCCCGCACGCACCCCGAACCACGCGACCTCGTGCGGGCCGCCCGGGTCGGCCGACGTCGACGGGTTCGCCTCGGCCAGGCACGCACGGATCCCGGGAGCGTCGTCGACCAGGTCGAGCCGCACGACCGGCGCCGTGGGCTCCGGCGGCGCGACGTCGGTCGCGAACCAGTCCCACGACGAGAACGGCGTGAGCCCGAGGCGCGAGAGGACCGCCTCGTCGGGTGCCGACCCGCGGGGCAGGCTCATCCAGCCGTGCGCGCGGCCCGCGCGTTCCGCGGCGACCTGGTGCAGCAGCGCGCGGACGCGGCCGGGCTCGCCGAGGCCGACGACCGCGCGCTCGATACGCGGGGAGTCGACCACCACGACCACGGCGTCGTCGTCACCGCGCACCACGACGTCGCGCCAGGCCGGGGCGTCCGTCCGCACGAAGCGGTCGGACCGCCACCGGACCGGCAGCAGGTCGAGCGCTCCGCTCACGGAGCCGGCGCCGCCTCCGGGGCCGTCGCGGCGTCCTTGACGGCCTTCGGCTTGGCGTCGACGCCCGCCTCACGCCGCTGCTCGGGCGAGATCGGCGCAGGTGCCTGCGTGAGCGGGTCGTAGCCACCGCCGGACTTGGGGAACGCGATGACGTCGCGGATCGAGTCCGCACCGCTCATGAGCGCGACGATGCGGTCCCACCCGAACGCGATCCCGCCGTGCGGCGGCGCGCCGAACTGGAAGGCGTCGAGCAGGAAGCCGAACTTCTCCTGCGCCTCGGCCGGCCCGATGCCCATGACGTCGAACACCCGCTCCTGCACGTCGCGACGGTGGATACGGATCGACCCGCCGCCGATCTCGTTGCCGTTGCAGACGATGTCGTACGCGTACGCGAGGGCCTCGCCGGGGGCCTCCTCGAACCGGTCGATCCACTCCGGCGTCGGCGATGTGAACGCGTGGTGCACCGCGGTCCACGAGCCGCCGCCGACCGCCACGTCGTCGTCCTCACCCGTGGGCTTGAACAGCGGTGCGTCGACGACCCACACGAACGACCACTCGCTCTCGTCGATGAGCCCACCGCGACGGCCGACCTCGAGGCGGGCCGCGCCGAGCAGCGCACGCGCCTCGCTCTGCTTGCCGGCCGCGAAGAAGATCGCGTCACCGGGCTGCGCACCGGTCGCCGCGGCCAGGCCCGCCCGCTCGTCCTCGGTGATGTTCTTGGCCACGGGACCGCCGAGCTCGCCGTCCTCGCCCACCGTGACGTACGCCAGACCCTTGGCGCCGCGCTGCTTGGCCCACTCCTGCCACGCATCGAAGCCACGACGCGGGGTGCTCGCGCCGCCGGGCTGGACGACCGCACCGACGTACGGGGCCTGGAACACACGGAACGGCGTCGCCGCGAAGTACGTGGTGAGGTCCACGAGCTCGAGCCCGAACCGCAGGTCCGGCTTGTCCGTGCCGTAGCGCTCCATCGCCTCCGCGAACGTCATGCGGCGGATCGGCGTCGGGATCTCGACGTCGATCAGGCGCCACAGCGCGACGAGCACCTCCTCGGCCAGCTCGATCACGTCGTCCTGCTCGACGAAGCTCATCTCGACGTCGAGCTGCGTGAACTCGGGCTGACGGTCGGCGCGGAAGTCCTCGTCGCGGTAGCACCGCGCGATCTGGTAGTACCGCTCGAGCCCGGCGACCATGAGCAGCTGCTTGAACAGCTGCGGCGACTGGGGCAGGGCGTACCAGCTGCCGGGCGAGAGTCGCGCCGGGACCAGGAAGTCCCGCGCACCCTCGGGCGTCGAGTGCGTGAGCGTGGGCGTCTCGACCTCGACGAAGTCGTGCGCCTCGAGCACCGCGCGGGCGGCGCGGTTGACCTGCGAACGCAGCCGGATGGCGCGCGCGGGCGCGGGACGGCGCAGGTCGAGGTAGCGGTGCTTGAGCCGCACCTCCTCGCCCACCTGCTCGTCGAGCGACGACGAGACCTGGAACGGCAGCGGCGCCGACTCGTTGAGCACGACGACGTCGGTCGCGACCACCTCGACGTCACCCGTCGCGAGGTTGGCGTTCTCGTTGCCCTCGGGACGCCGGCCGACCTCGCCGGTCACCTGCAGGACGTACTCCGCGCGCAGCCCGTGCGCGACGGCCTCGTCGCGGATCACGACCTGCGCGATGCCCGACGCGTCCCGCAGGTCCACGAACGCGACGCCGCCGTGATCGCGCCGCCGGTCCACCCAGCCCGTGAGGGTGACGGTGGTGCCGATGTGCTCGGCCCGGAGCGAGCCGGCGGTGTGGGTGCGCAGCACGGAAGGTCCTTCGAGTCGGGAGTCACGCCCGGTCGGGCGCCGAGACGATCATAGGTGCGCGGGTCCGCCAGCCGGACGTCACGACGCGGCCCGCCGGTGCGACGGTCAGAACAGCGTGGGCTGCACCTCGACCGTCGCGGGGTGCGAGTGCTCCGCGCGCTGCCACCGCACCCCGGCTGCCGAGGCCTCGGATGTGCGCCGGTCGAGCCCGTGCCGCGCCAGGATCGGGCGGACGCGCGCGGTCAGCCACTCGCGGTAGGAGCGGTGGGGGTAGGACCCCCCGCGGAATACGCGCGCGTATCCGGCCAGGAGGTCCGGCCGCTCGCGCTCGAGCCATGCCAGGAACCACTCGCGCGCACCGGGCCGAAGGTGCAGCGGCAGGATCGTCGCGCGCTGCGCGCCCGCGTCGGCGATCGCGGCCAGGAGCCGGTCCAGGTGCTCGGTCGAGTCCGTGAGCCACGGCAGCACGGGCGCCACCATCACGTGGACGGGCAGTCCCGCCTCCCGGATGGCGCGGACCAGGCCGAGTCGCACACGCGCGGTGGGTGTGCCGGGCTCGAGGGTCTGCTGCAGGTCCTCCTCGAGCACCGCGACCGACACCGCGAGCGAGACGGGGACCTCTCGCGCCGCCTCCACCAGGAGCGGCAGGTCGCGGCGCAGCAGCGTGCCCTTGGTGAGGATCGACAAGGGCGTCCCCGACCCGGCCAGGGCACCGATCACGCCCGGCATGAGCGCGTACCGCCCCTCCGCACGCTGGTAGGGGTCGGTGTTGGTGCCCAGCGCCACGTGCTCGCGCCCCCATGACGGCCGCGCGAGCTCCACCCTCAGGACGTCCGCGACGTTGGTCTTCACGACGATCTGCGTGTCGAAGTCCTCGCCCGCGTCCAGGTCCAGGTACCGGTGCGTCCCCCGCGCGAAGCAGTACACGCACCGGTGCAGGCAGCCGCGCATCGGGTTGACCGACCACCGGAACGGGACCTGCGAGGCCGCGGGCACTTGCGAGAGCGCGGTCCGCGCGTGCACCTCGTGGAACGTCACGCCCGCGAACTCGGGCGTGCGCACCGTGCGGACCAGCCCGGGCAGCCCGAGCCCGGGGAGCGCCCCGTCGTCGACCGCCGGCTTCTGCCCGTCCCACCGCATGACGCCATTCGAACACCTGTACGCATCGAGGGCAAGTGGTTCCGGTTGCCGCGGCCCGTCGCGCGCCGCAGGGTCGACGCATGACCGCGATCACTCCGCAGCACGCCGTCCCGCACCGCGACGCCGCTCCTCGCGCGCGCAGCCTGCTCGTGCTCGCCGTCCTCGTCGGCGCCAACTTCGTCGTGGGAGCGCTCGGGAGCCTCGCGACGCGGACCGCCGTCGACGGGTGGTACGCCGACGCCGAGAAGGTGCCGTGGAACCCGCCGCCCTGGGTCTTCGGGCCGGCGTGGAGCCTGCTCTACGTGCTGATGGGCGTCGCTGCGTGGCTGGTCTGGCGCCGCGCCGGCTGGTCGGGCGCACGCGGTGCGCTCAGCTTGTACGTCGTCCAGCTCGCGCTCAACGCGGCGTGGACGCCGGTGTTCTTCGCGGGGCGCCACATCTGGGTCGCGCTCGCCATCATCGTGGCGCTGCTCGGCCTCGTCGTCGCGACGATCGTCGCCTTCCGCAGACACTCGCGCGTCGCGGCGTGGCTGCTGGTGCCCTACGCGGCGTGGCTCGCGTTCGCGACGAGCCTGAACCTGGGGATCGGGCTGCTCAACTGACCGTGGCGGCCACGACCCGCGGGTGCAGGTCCTCGGCGGGCGGGCACCACGTCCCCGCGTCCGCCGCGACCTGCTCGCCCGAGCGGATGTCCTTCACCTGATCGGCCGAGCCGCCCGCCTCGGCGGGTCCCGGGAACCACACGAACGGGATGCCGCGACGGTCCGCGTGCCGGATCTGCTTGCCGAACTTCGCGGCCGAGGGCGCGACCTCGACCGGGATGCCGCGCGACCGCAGCGCGGTGGCCACCGCGTCCGACCGGTCGCGGTCCTCCTCCGACGACACCGCGACGAGCACCGCGGACGGCACCGAGCGCGTGGCGCGCACCAGGCCCGCGCCGAGCAGGCGGGAGACGACCCGCGAGACCCCGATGGACAGGCCCACTCCCGGGTACGTGGTCGCGCCGTCCGACGCGAGCGTGTCGTAGCGGCCGCCCGAGCAGATCGAGCCCAGCTGCTCGTGGCCCACGAGCACGGTCTCGTACACCGAGCCCGTGTAGTAGTCGAGGCCGCGCGCGATGCGCAGGTCCGCCACCACGACGCCGGGGGCGCGGTCCTGCGCCGCCCGGACCAGCTGGCCGAGCTCGGCCAGGCCCTCGTCGAGCAGCTCGTGGCGCGCACCTACGCGGCCCGCGAGCTCGAGCACGCGGTCCACGACCGACTGGTCGGTGCCGCTGATGGACGCGAGCTCGAGGCACGCGCGCGCCTGGTCCTGCGTCGCGCCCGCCTCCGCCACCAAGAGCGCCGCGACCGCGTCGGCGCCGATCTTGTCGAGCTTGTCGATGCTGCGCAGGACGCCCTCGACGTCCGTCAGGCCCAGGCCCCGGTAGAACCCCTCGGCGACCTTGCGGTTGTTCACCAGGATGCGGACCTCGGGCAGACCGATCGCGCGCAGCGCACCGAGCGCCTCGGCCATGACCAGCGGCAGCTCGACCTCGAAGTGGTACGCGAGCTCACCGGCACCGACCACGTCGATGTCGGCCTGGACGAACTCGCGGAACCGGCCGTCCTGCGGCCGCTCGCCGCGCCACACCTTCTGGATCTGGTAGCGGCGGAACGGGAACGCGAGGTGTCCGGCGTTCTCGAGCACGTAGCGCGCGAACGGCACCGTGAGGTCGAAGTGCAGGCCCAGCTGTCCCCCGCGCTCGGCACCCGCCTCGGGGTCCTCCTGGAGCCGTCGCAGCACGTAGACCTCCTTCGAGGTCTCTCCCTTGCGCAGCAGCTGGTCGAGCGGCTCGACCGCACGCGTCTCGATCCCCGCGAAGCCGTGCAGCTCGAACGTCCGCCGGAGCACGTCGAGCACGTGCTGCTCGACGATCCGGCCGTCGGGCAGCCACTCGGGGAATCCGGACAGGGGGGTGGGACGCGCCATGCCCCCGATCCTCCCAGATCAGCGACGCCGCCCCGTGCGCCGGTCCGACAGGCGCGGAGCGGGGCGCCTCAGGCGCGCGCGAGGAACGGGTTGCCGGCGAGCTCGGCCGCCATCGTGCTGGTCGGCCCGTGACCCGGCACCACGACCGTCGCCGGGTCGAGCGCCGCGACCACGTCGCGCAGCGTCGCGTGCATACGGGCGCCGTCGCCGCCCGGCAGGTCGGTGCGGCCGATCGTGCCCGCGAACAGCACGTCGCCCGTGAACGCGAGCGGCCCGTCCGCCTCGAGCAGGTAGAGCGTCGAACCCTCGGTGTGGCCGGGGGCGTGCCGCGCGACGACGACGAGCTCGCCCAGCTCGAGCCGCACGTCCGCGTCGCGGCCGTCGACGTCCTCCGGCGGCACGGCGGAGCCGAACGCGCGCACGTCGCGTGGCGCGCGGTACGTGCGCGGGTCCGCACCGACCGCGAGCAGCGCCTGCGCGAGCGGTCCGGCCGGGTCGTGCGCCGCCCCGCCCAGCGGTCCGAGCGTGCCGAACGGGTCGGCGAGGCGGTACGCGTCCGCCGCATGCAGCCGCACGGGCACGTCCAGCCGCTCCGCGACCTCGGCGGCGTCCCACGTGTGGTCGACGTGCCCGTGCGTGAGCAGCACGCCGTGCGCCGCGAGCCCCCGTTCGGCGACGAGCGCCACGACCTGGTCGGCGACCAGGGCGCCCGGATCGACGACCACGCACGACCGGCCCTCGACGAGCACGCTGCAGCGCGCACCGAACACGGGCGAGACCACGGTCAGGACGTCCATGAGACGCACGCTAGCGCCGCCGCGTCACCCGCCCGAACCCGTGGCCGGGGCCGTCGGCCGCGCAGCCGTGACCGGACTGTGATCCCAGGGGGTGTCGCGGAGGTCGCCGCAGCCCGGCGGCTGCCTAGACTGTGCCGGGTCCCACCGTGCGACGCCGCAGGCCGACGCCTGCTCCGGAGCACACCGTCACGCAAGGAGCGAGGGTGTCCAGCAAGCGGGAGCGCGAGTACGAGCGCCGCCGGTTCGAGAAGTGGCAGGCGCGTCAGGCCGAGGCGGCGCAGCACCGTCGGCGTCAGCGCGTCGTCGCGGGCGTCGTCGTGGGCGCGCTGGTCCTCGTGATCGGCGTCGTCGCGGTCGTCGTCGCCTCGAACGACGACGACTCCCCCGCGGCCGCGTACACGACCGAGCCCGCGACGGGTGCGACGCAGCAGCCCGCGGCCACGCCCGCGGCGGCGCCGACCAACTCCGCGGACGTGCCCGATCCCGCGCTGGCCGAGGGGCGCACGTGGACGGGTGACCTGACGCTCGGCTCGGGCACGCTCGGCATCGAGCTCGACGGCGCCGCAGCCCCGCAGGCCGTGGCGAACTTCGTGACCCTCGCGCAGGACGGGTTCTTCGACGGCACGAAGTGCCACCGCCTGGTCACCGACGGCATCCACGTCCTGCAGTGCGGCGACCCCGAGGCCACGGGCATGGGCGGCCCGGGCTACACCTGGGGGCCCATCGAGAACGCCCCGGGCGACGACGTCTACCCGGCCGGCACCATCGCCATGGCCCGGCAGGGCGGCAACGGGAGCTCCATGGGCTCCCAGTTCTTCATCGTCTACGACGACAGCACCATCCCGTCGGACGACGCAGGCGGCTACACCGTGTTCGGCAAGGTCACGTCCGGTCTGGACGTGGTCGAAGCCATCGCCGACGCGGGCGCGAAGGAGGGCGTCACCGACGGTCCTCCCGCGTCCGACGTCATCATCGAGGGAGTGAAGATCAAGTGACGCAGACCCCGGACTCCTCGCCCGAGACCGCCACCGAGACCACTCCCGCCGACCCCACCGTCGAAGCCGCAGTCGAGGCCATCCCGGCGGACGAGGCCGTGGCCGACCAGCCCGTCGCCGCCGAGGCGGTCGTGGCCGACCAGCCCGTCGCCGCCGAGGAGGACGCGCCCGAGCCCGCGACCACGGAGCCGGGCGCCGATGCGGAGCCCGCCGAGGAGACGTCGCAGCCGGAGCCGGCTGCGGAGCAGCCCGCACGTGACGACTCCGCGACCGACGATGCCGCGCCCGCCGACGCGGCGTCCGAGCCCGGCACCGAGGCGCCCGCGGTGCGCCCGTCGCCGGCCACCGTGCGTCCCGGCCCGCGCCCCCTGCCGCGGCCCCCGGTCTCGGCGCCGGCGGCTCCGGCCGCTGCCGCCCCGGCACCCGCCGCACCGGTCCAGCCGCCCGTCGACGCCGCCGAGGCGGCGCACGCCACCACGTTCGGCTCGGTCGCCGAGGACGGCACGGTCTCGGTGCGTGAGTCGGCCGGCGAGCGCGTGGTGGGCCAGTACCCGGGTGCGACCCCCGACGAGGCGCTCGCGTTCTACGTGCGGCGCTTCCTCGACCTGCAGGCCAAGGTCGCCGTGTTCGAGGCGCGCCTGACCGCGACGGACCTGTCCGTCAAGGAGATCGACCAGACCCTCGCGCGCCTCACCGAGGAGACGGCCGAGCCGGCCGCCGTCGGCGACCTCGACGGGCTGCGGGCCCGCCTCGACGCGCTGCGGGCCGTGGCCGCCGAGCGCAGGGCGCAGGCCGAGGCGGAGCGCCAGGCCGCGCGGGCCGTGGCCCTCGAGGCCCGCACGGCCATCGTCGAGCAGGCGGAGAAGATCGCCGCCACCGACCCGAGCCGCATCCAGTGGCGTCCCGCAGGTGAGCAGCTGCGCGCGCTCCTGGACCAGTGGAAGGACGCGCAGCGCACCGGACCGCGCCTGGACCGGCCCAGCGAGGAGGCGCTGTGGAAGCGGTTCAGCCACGCGCGCACCACGTTCGACCGGGAGCGCCGGCACTTCTTCGCCGAGCTCGAGCAGCGCAACGCCTCCGCCAAGCAGGTCAAGGAGCAGCTGGTCGCCGACGCCGAGCGGCTGCAGTCGAGCACCGACTGGGGCGCGACGGCGGGCGCCTTCCGCGACCTGATGGCGCAGTGGAAGGCCGCCGGCCGCGCGAGCCGCGGTGACGACGACGCGCTGTGGGCGCGGTTCCGTGCCGCGCAGGACGCGTTCTTCGCGGCACGTGACGCCCAGAACGCCGCGACGGACGCGGAGTTCGCCGCCAACCTGGAGGTCAAGGAGGCGCTGCTGGTCGAGGCCGAGGCGCTGCTGCCGATCTCCGACCTCAACGCCGCCAAGCAGGCCATCCGCGGCATCCAGGACCGCTGGGAGTCCGCGGGCAAGGTCCCGCGCGGCGACATCCAGCGCGTCGAGGGACGCCTCCGGGCGGTCGAGACGGCCATCCGCGACGCCGAGCAGAAGCAGTGGACGCGTTCGAACCCGGAGACCCGGGCGCGTGCCGAGGGTGCGCTCGCTCAGCTCGAGCAGGCGATCGCGTCGCTCGAGGCGGACCTGGCCAAGGCCGAGGCGGCGAAGGACCAGCGCAAGATCGCGGACGCACGCGCCGCGCTCGACGCCCGCCGCGCGTGGCTCGAGCAGGTGCAGCGCGCCGCGGAGGATGCGCGCTGAGGCCGTCCACAGGGCACCCGTCGTGACGAGGGGGTGTCGGGCATCCTGACCGGGTGCCCGACACCCCCTCGCTCCTCCCTCGGCCGCGTCCGTTGCCGCGGCTGGTCCGCCGGGACGACCTCTCGCCGGCCGCGTGGACCGGGATGCTGCTCGACGGCGCGCTGACACCGCTGTGGGGCGGCGTCGCCGTCACGGGGACGCCCGCGCCCTCGGCGTCCGACCGCGCGGCGGCCCTCGCCCCGCTGCTGACCCGGCGCGGCGTCGTCGGGCGTGAGGCCGCGGCGTGGGTGCACACCGGCACGGCTCCCCCGGCGCGCGCATGCGTGCTGGTCCCGTGCGGTGTCCGCCGGCCGGACCCCGCACCGGGTCGCTACTGCGCGGAGGCGCTGCTCGGCGAGGACGACGTGGCCCTCGTCGGCGGGGTCCCGGTGACGACCGTGGACCGGACCGCGCTCGACGTCGCACGGTGGCTCCCCCGGGAGGTCGCGCTGCCCGCGCTCGTGGCGCTCGTCGGCGTCGGGCTGGACCTCGCCGCCGCACGCCGCGCTCTGCACGCCCTGCGCGGCCGCGCGCACGTGAGGGACGCGCACGCCGTCGTCGACGAGGCCTGCCGACAGGTCAGCGCACCGGCGCCTCGTCCGACCGCGCCCCCGTGATGCGGTACACGTCGAACACGCCCTCGACCTTGCGCACGGCGGCGAGCACCGACGTCAGGTGCGACGGCTCGGCCATCTCGAACACGAACCGGGACATCGCGACCCGGTCGCGCGACGTCGAGACCGACGCCGAGAGGATGTTGACGTGATGGTCGGACAGGACGCGCGTCACGTCCGAGAGCAGCCGTGCGCGGTCCAGCGCCTCGACCTGGATCTGCACCAGGAACAGGGCGGACGACGTGTGGCTCCACGCCACGTCGACGATCCGCTCGGGCTCACGGCGCAGCTGCTCGACGTTGACGCAGTCGCCGCGGTGCACCGAGACACCCGCACCGCGCGTCACGAAGCCGACGATCTCGTCGCCCGGCACGGGCGTGCAGCACTTCGCGAGCTTGACCCACACGTCGTCGACGCCGCGCACGACGATGCCCGGGTCGCCGGTCCGCACCCGGCGTGCCGTGGGACCGGGCCGCGCGGTCTCCGCGAGGTCCTCCTCGGCACCCGTCTCGCCGCCGAGGCTCTGCACCAGGCGCTGCACGACGCTCGCGGCCGAGACCTGGCCCTCGCCGATGGCCGCGTACAGCGCGGAGACGTCGGCGTACCGCATCTCCGAGGCGACCGCGACGAGCGACTCGTGCGACAGCAGCCGCTGGATCGGCAGGTTCTGCTTGCGCATCGCCTTGGCGATCGAGTCCTTGCCGTGCTCGATGGCCTCCTCGCGGCGCTCCTTGGAGAACCACTGCCTGATCTTGTTGCGCGCGCGGGGGCTCTTGACGAAGCCCAACCAGTCGCGGCTCGGGCCCGCGGTCTCCGACTTCGAGGTGAAGACGTCGACCACGTCGCCGTTCTCGAGCGTGGAGTCCAGCGGCACGAGCCTGCCGTTGACGCGGGCCCCCATCGTGCGGTGACCCACCTCGGTGTGGACCGCGTAGGCGAAGTCCACCGGTGTCGAGCCCTGCGGCAGGCCGATCACGTCGCCCTTCGGCGTGAACACGTAGACCTCGGAGCCGGCGATCTCGAACCGCAGCGAGTCCAGGAACTCCGTGGGGTCGGCGGTCTCCTTCTGCCAGTCCACGAGCTGGCGCAGCCACGCCATGTCGCCGCCCGCGGGGGCCTCCGTGGCCGGCGCGCCCTTGGCGTTCTCCTTGTACTTCCAGTGCGCGGCCACGCCGTACTCCGCGCGACGGTGCATGTCGTGCGTCCGGATCTGGATCTCGACCGGCTTGCCGCCCGGGCCGATCACGGTCGTGTGCAACGACTGGTAGAGGTTGAACTTGGGCATCGCGATGTAGTCCTTGAACCGGCCGGGGACCGGGTTCCACCTCGCGTGCAACGCACCGAGCGCCGCGTAGCAGTCGCGCACCGTGTCCACCAGGACACGCACTCCCACCAGGTCGTAGATGTCCGCGAAGTCGCGGCCGCGCACGATCATCTTCTGGTAGATCGAGTAGTAGTGCTTGGGCCGGCCCGTGACCGTGGCCTTGATCTTCGCGGCGCGCAGGTCGGCACCGACCTGGTCGCGCACCACCGCGAGGTACTCCTCGCGCGCGGGTGCGCGCTCGGCGACCAGGCGGACGATCTCGTCGTACACCTTGGGGTAGAGCGTCGCGAACGACAGGTCCTCGAGCTCCCACTTGATCGTGTTCATACCCAGCCGGTGGGCCAGCGGGGCGTAGATCTCGAGGGTCTCGCGCGCCTTCTTCTCCGCGGACGCGGCCGGGACGAACCGCCAGGTGCGCGCGTTGTGCAGGCGGTCCGCGAGCTTGATCACCAGCACCCGGATGTCGCGCGCCATCGCGACGACCATCTTGCGCACGGTCTCGGCCTGCGCGGCGTCACCGTAGGCCACCTTGTCCAGCTTGGTCACGCCGTCGACGAGCATCGCGACCTCGGGCCCGAACTCGCGGCGCAGCTGGTCGAGCGAGTACTCGGTGTCCTCGACCGTGTCGTGCAGCAGGGCCGCGACGAGCGTCGACGGCGTCATCCCGAGCTCGGCCAGGATGGTCGCGACCGCCACCGGGTGCGTGATGTAGGGGTCGCCGCTCTTGCGCAGCTGCCCACGGTGCGCGCGTTCCGCCACGACGTACGCACGCTCGACGACCGTCAGGTCCGCCTTGGGGTGGTTGGCGCGCGCCGCCTGCAGGACGGGCTCGAGCGCCGGGTAGGCCGGTCCGCTGCGCGGCCCGCCGAACCGCGGCAGGAGCGCCCGGTAGCGGGACGCGGACGAGCCGCCCGCCTCTCCTGCCGCCTGCGGCGAGCCGGTGGGGGGTGTGACGACGTCCTCGGCCATCCGAACACCTCCCCTGCCATCACTCGGTCGGACGAGTCTACGACCGTGGGAGGTCCACCTCGCACCGCACCACCCGTTGGGCGGAACGCGCGGTGCCGTCAGTCGACCGTGAGGACCGTGTCGATCGGCAGGCCGCCCAGCCGCGAGCGTCCGGCGAGCCCCGCGATCTCCACGAGGAACGCGAGCCCGACGACGTGCGCGCCGCACGACTGCAGCAGCTCGACGGTCGCCGCGGCGGTGCCGCCGGTCGCGAGGACGTCGTCGATCACCAGCACGCGTGCGCCGTCCGGCACGGTGGTCGGGTGGATCTCGATCGATGCCTGCCCGTACTCGAGCGAGTAGGACGCGGAGGCGGTGGGACCCGGCAGCTTGCCCGCCTTGCGTACCGGCAGGACACCGGCACCCAGGTGCGCGGCGACCGGCGCGGCGAGCAGGAACCCGCGCGCCTCCATCCCGGCGACCAGGTCGACGCCTCCCGGGGCCGCGCCCGCGAGCGACGCGATCACGTCGCCGAACGCGGGGCCGTCGGCCAGCAGCGGCGTGATGTCACGGAACAGCACGCCGGGCTCCGGGTAGTCGGGCACCAGCCGGACGAGCGCGTCGACCCGGCGCGCGACTGCCTCGCGCGCCGGGTCGATCGGGAGCGCAGCGCTCATCGGGTCGGCTTGCGGCGCTTCGGCTGCGCCGCCTGCCCGAGGTGGCCCCCGGGGCGCAGCGCCCCGACCTGGATGTGCGGGGCGGCGACGGCGGTCGCACCGTCCTCGGAGCCGGCCACGCGCGCGGCGCGCACCTTGGCGGTGTGCTCCTTGATCCGGGGCTCCCGCTCGCGCAGCGTGACCTCGAACGGCGTGGCCAGGAAGATCGAGGAGTACGCGCCCACGAGCATGCCGACGAACAGCGCGAGCGCGATGTCCCGCAGCGTGCCGGCGCGCAGGATGAACGCACCGACGAACAGGATCGCCGAGACCGGCAGCAGCGCCACGACGGAGGTGTTGATCGACCGGACCAGCGTCTGGTTGACCGCCAGGTTGGCCTTCTCGGCATACGTGTAGCGCGACTGGTCCAGCGTGTCGGCAGCGTTCTCCCGGACCTTGTCGAAGACCACGACGGTGTCGTAGATCGAGTAGCCGAGGATCGTCAGGAAGCCGATCACCGTCGCCGGCGTGACCTCCCACCCGATCCCGGCGTAGATGCCGACCGTGATGACCAGGTCGTGGCCCAGCGCGATGAGCGCGGCGAGCGCCATGCGCCAGTTGCGGAAGTAGATCGTCATGACCACGGCCACGAACAGGAGGAACACGAAGATGCCCGTGATCGCCTTGCTCGAGACGTCCGCACCCCATGTGGGGCCGACGAACTGGGTGGTGATCTCGTCCTCGGTGACGCCGAACGCGGTCTGCAGCGCGTCACCGATCTTCGTGACCTGCTCGTCGGTCAGCTCGGAGACCTGGATGCGCAGCGAGTCGTCTCCGAGGTTGGTCACCTCGGGCGAGACGTCACCCGCGGTGGACCGCACGGTGTCGATCGCGAGCTGCTGGTCGCGGTCGCCTGCGATGCCCGAGACCACGAACTCCGAGCCGCCCCGGAACTCGATCCCGGGGTTGAGGCCGGGCTTGATCAGCAGGATCGAGGAGATCAGGACGAGCACCGCGGAGACGATGTAGAACTTCCGGCGGTGGCCGACGATGTCGTACGAGCGACGCCCCGTGTAGAGGTCGTTGCCCCACTGGGCGAATCCGGCGGCCATCAGCGGTCGCTCCCCTCGGCACGGTCGTCGCCGGCCTTGTCCTCGGTCACCGGCGCGTCGGCGGGTGTCGTGACCGACTCCGCGGCGCGCTGCGCCGCGCGGCGCTCGGCGATGGTCATGCCGGAATCGCCCGGCGTGGAGCCTGCGCCCGCCTCGGGCCGCGCGTCCTCACGCGGGCCCGTGACGACCTTGCCCCGGCCCACGTACCGCGTCCCCGGCACGCCCAGGCGCCGCGGGTCCAGCCCCGAGGCCGGGTGGCCCCCGTTGAAGAACCGCGTCTTGGCGAGCAGCTCCATCATCGGGTGCGTGAACAGGAACACGACGATGACGTCGATGACGGTCGTCAGACCGAGCGTGAACGCGAAGCCGCGCACCCCGCCGACGGCCAGGAAGTACAGCACGATGGCGGCGATCAGGTTGACCGCGTCGGACGCCAGGATCGTGCGCTTGGCCCGGTCCCACCCGCGCTCGACGGCCGATCCGAGCACGCGCCCCTCGCGCAGCTCGTCACGGATGCGTTCGAAGTAGACGATGAACGAGTCGGCCGTGATGCCGATCGCCACGATGAGTCCGGCGACGCCCGGCAGCGACAGGCGGTAGCCCTGCGTCCAGGACATGAGCGTGATCACGCCGTACGTGAGCGTCGCCGCGATCAGGAGCGACGCGACCGTGAGCAGCCCGAGCGCGCGGTACTGGAACAGCGAGTACACGACGACGAGCAGCAGGCCGATGATGCCCGCGAGGAGCCCCTTCTCGAGCTGCTCGCTGCCGAGCGTCGCGGAGATCTGCTGCTCGCTCTGCACCTTGAAGTTGAGCGGGAGCGAGCCGAAGTTCAGGCGGTTGGCGAGCTCGGCCGCCGACGACTGCGTGAACGTGCCGGAGATCTGGGCCTGGCCGTTCGGGATCGTCTTGTCGACGCTGGGCGCGGAGATGATCAGGCCGTCGAGGACCATCGCGAACTGGTTCTGCGGCGACGCGAGATCCTTGATCCGGGTGGTCACGTCCGCGAACAGGTTCGAGCCCTTGCCCGTGAACTCCATGCTGACGACCCACCGCGACCCGACCGCGCCGTTCGCGAGCGTCTCGAGGCCCGAGGACGCCGACGAGATCTCCTTGCCGTCGATCTCGACGGGGCCGAGGATGTACTTCAGGCCGTCGCTCTGGTTGGTCGTGATGTCGATCGAGCACGTCACGAACGCGGCGTCGGGGTCACCCGAGATGCCGCCCGCGAGGTTCGCGGGGTCGGTGCAGTCGAGGTCGTCGAACTCCTTCTGGACCTCGGGCGTCACCCAGTAGGCCGCGTCGCTCGCCGACGACGGCTCGCTCGGCGCCGCAGGCGCCGACGGCGTGGGCGTCGGTGCGGGCGTCCCGGTGGCCGTGGGCTCCGCGCTCGGCGTCTCGTTCGCGTCGGCCGAGGTGTCCTCGGACGCGCCGCTCGACGGCTCCAGCGTCGAGCCGCCCGTGGGAGCCGCAGTCGGTCCCGCACTCGGGTCCGCGCTCGGGTCGGCGCTGGGGTCCGCGCTCGGGTCCGCCGACGGCACGGCCGTCGGCTCGACGGTCGGCAGCGCGTAGCCCTGCTGCAGCACCGGTCGGAACTCCATGTGCGACGAGCGGCTGATCGAGGCGATCGTCTCGTCGGACGCCTTGCCGGGGATCGCCACGACGATGTTGTTGCCGCCCTGGCTGCTGATCTCGGCCTCGGACACGCCCGATCCGTCGATCCGCTGGCGGATGACGTTGATCGCCTGCGAGATGTCCTCGGACGACGGCTCCGTGCCGTCCTCGCTGACCGGCGTGAGGATGATCTGCGTGCCACCCTCGAGGTCGAGGGCCAGCTTCGGGGACCAGGTGGCGTCGGACGTCCTGGTGCCGATGAGGACTGCGAGGAACGGCAGCACGACGACGACGGCGAGCACGACGAGCGTGCGCACCGGCCGACGGCGGCGTGTGGGTGGGGCCAACGGAGTTCTTCTCTCGTGCGCGCACCGGCCGCGCCGCGACCGGTGGGGACCAGGCCCGGAGGAGCGCCCCCGGGCCGCGTGTGCTACTTCCGGGGCTTGCCGCCGTCGTCGCGGCGGTCGTCGAGCGTGGACAGGTCGTCGGGCACGTCGATCACGCGGTCGTTCGCGCCGGCGATCCGCTGCGCGTCACCCACCGCGGCGTCCTCCACCGGCTCGTCGTCCGCCACCGGCGGGTCCGTCCGGCGCGCGATCGCGGCGAGCACCCACTGCGTGCGGCTGCTGCCGTCCTGCGACTCGAGCGTGACCCGGTCGGAGGCGACCTCGACGACGGTGCCGATCATGCCGGAGGCCGTCATGACCTCGTCGCCGGGCTGGAGCTGGTTGCGGAACTCCTGCTGGGTCTGCTGCTGCTTGCGCGACCGGCGCGACATCAGCCAGAACGCGCCCACGGCCAGCGCCAGGAAGCCGTACATGAACAGCGGGCTGCTGCCCCCCGAGGAGGCAGCACCACCCTCGGCCGCCGCGAGCGCGGCACTGAGCTCAGTCACAACAAGGTCCTCACGGTCGGATGTGTCCGGGGCAGTCTAGGCGCACCGGCCAGCCGCTCCAACGCACATCACCGCGTGGCGGTTCCCTGAACGGTTCACCTCGATCCGCAGGTCACGCGAACAGCGTCCCCGCCTCGTGCGGCGGGACCAGGCCCAGGTGCTCCCAGGCCGCCGGGAGCGCGACGCGACCGCGCGGCGTGCGGCCCACGAGCCCCTCCCGGACCAGGAAGGGCTCGGCCACGGTCTCGACGGTCTCCGGCTCCTCGCCCACCGCGACCGCGAGCGTCGTGAGCCCCACCGGTCCCCCGCCGAACCGCCGGCACAGCGCGTCGAGCACACCCCGGTCGAGCCGGTCCAGGCCGCGCTCGTCCACCTCGTACACCTCGAGTGCCGCACGCGCGGCGGCCAGCGTGAGCCGCCCGTCGCCCCGGACCTCGGCCCAGTCGCGGACGCGGCGCAGCAGGCGGTTCGCGATGCGGGGCGTCCCGCGCGAGCGCGACGCGATCTCGCGGGCCGCAGCGCCCGCGAGCGGCACGCCCAGCAGGCCCGCCGAGCGCAGCAGCACCTGCTCGAGCTCGTCCGCGTCGTAGAAGTCCAGGTGGGCCGTGAAGCCGAACCGGTCGCGCAGCGGGGCCGGGAGCAGCCCCGCCCGGGTGGTCGCGCCGACCACCGTGAACGGCGGCAGCGCGAGCGGGATCGCGGACGCACCCGCACCCTTGCCGACCACCACGTCGACGCGGAAGTCCTCCATCGCGACGTAGAGCAGCTCCTCCGCGGGCCGCGCGATGCGGTGGATCTCGTCGAGGAACAGCACCTCACCCTCCTCGAGCGAGGAGAGCACGGCCGCGAGGTCTCCCGCGTGCTGGATGGCCGGGCCGCTCGTGACCCGCAGCGACGTCCCGAGCTCGGCCGCGATGATCATCGCGAGCGTCGTCTTGCCGAGTCCCGGCGGACCGGACATGAGCATGTGGTCGGGCGCGCGGCCGCGGCCGCGGGCGGCCTCGAGCACGAGCGAGAGCTGCTCGCGCACCACCTTCTGCCCGACGAACTCCGCCAGGCGCCGTGGACGCAGGGCGGCCTCGGCGGCGCGCTCGACGTCGTCGGCGCCCGGACGCACCAGCGACTCAGCCGGGAACCGCTCGGTCACGAGGCCCTCGGCGTCGTCGTCAACCACGGCCGCCGCCCAGCGTGCGCAGCGCGGCGCGCAGCAGCCCTGGCACCTCGTCGGCGGACACCGGACCCGTGACGTCGGTGAGCACGGTGGCGACCGCGTCCTCGGCCGCCTTCTGGTTCCAGCCCAGCCCGACCAGCGCGTCGACCACCTGCTGGCGCCGGTCCTCGGGCACGCCCGGCGCGGCGGGCGTGCCGTTCGCGGTCGCGGGCACGCCCGTGGGTGCGCCGATCCGGTCCTTGAGCTCGAGCACGATGCGCTGGGCGCCCTTGCGCCCGATGCCCGGCACGCGCTCAAGGGCCTTGAGGTCGTCGGTCGCGACCGCCCGGCGCAGGTCGTCCGGGGCGTGCACGGCCAGCATCGCCAGGGCGAGGCGCGGGCCCACGCCGCTCACGGTCTGGACGAGCTCGAACACCTCGCGTTCGTCGTCACCCGCGAAGCCGAACAGCGTCAGCGAGTCCTCGCGGACCACGAGCGACGTGAACAACGTGGCCTCCTGGCCGACGCGCAGGTGCGCGAGCGTCGCGGGCGTCGCCAGGACGAGCATCCCGACGCCGCCCACCTCGACCACCGCCGCGTCCAGCCGGACCGCGGCCACCGTCCCGCGTACCGAAGCGATCACGTGCGCCCTCCTCCACCGTCGACCCGCCACTGTGCCACACGGGCGAACATCTGTACGAATGACACGCGGCGCCCGCGGTCAGCGCCGCGCCGCCTGCTCGGCGGCGGCCCAGGCGCGTTGTGCCGCCGTCATCGACGAGGGCGGTCGCTGCGGCGCACCCAGCGCACCCGCCGGGCGCCACAGGTGACAGATCGCGAGCGCGAGCGCATCGGCCGCGTCCGCGGGGCGCGGGAGCTCCTCGAGCTGGAGCAGGCGCGCGACCATCGTCTGGACCTGCTGCTTGCCGGCCCGGCCGCTGCCCGTGACCGCGGCCTTGACCTCCGACGGCGTGTGCAGCGCGACGGGGATGCGCCGCCGGGCGGCGGCGACCATCGCGATCCCCGCGACCTGCGCGGTCCCCATCACGGTGCTCACGTTGTGCTGGGCGAACACGCGCTCGACCGCGACCGTGTCCGGCGCGTGCTCCTCGAGCCACTCCTCGATGCGCCGCTCGATCAGCAGGAGCCGCTGATCGGTCCCGAGGTCGGCGGCGGACGTCGCGACGCCCACCTGGACCAGCCGCAGCCGCCGGCCCGGCAGCCCGTCCACCACGCCGAGCCCGCAGCGGGTCAGTCCGGGGTCGACTCCGAGAACGCGCACCCGCGCATCGTCGCACCCCCGCACGCGCGCGCCGCGGCCGACGCGCCACGCACGGACGCACCGCCCCCGAGGGGGGGACGGTGCGTCCGGCGCGCGTGAGGTCAGTCGTCCTCGAGCTCGGCCATGACCTCGTCGGACGCGTCGAAGTTCGCGTAGACGTTCTGCACGTCGTCGGAGTCCTCGAGCGCGTCGATCAGGCGCAGGATCTTGCGCGCGCCGTCCGCGTCGACCTCGATCTGCGTGGCGGGCCAGAACACCACGTCCGCCGAGTCGTACTCGATCCCGGCCTCCTGCAGCGCGGTCCGGACGGGCACCAGGTCGGTCGCCTCGCTCAGCACCTCGAACTGCTCGCCCAGGTCGGTGACCTCCTCGCCGCCCGCCTCGAGCACGGCCTCCATGACCGCGTCCTCGTCCGTGCCCTCCTTGGGGACGATGACGACGCCCTTGCGGCTGAACAGGTAGGACACCGAGCCCGGGTCGGCCATCTGGCCGCCGTTGCGCGTGAACGCGACGCGCACGTCGGATGCCGCGCGGTTGCGGTTGTCCGTCAGGCACTCGACCAGGACCGCGACGCCGCCGGGGCCGTAGCCCTCGTACATGATCGTCTGGTAGTCGGCCCCACCGGCCTCCTGGCCGGACCCGCGCTTGAGCGCGCGGTCGATGTTGTCGTTGGGGACCGACGACTTCTTGGCCTTCTGGATCGCGTCGAAGAGCGTGGGGTTGCCCGCGGGGTCACCACCGCCCGTGCGGGCGGCCACCTCGATGTTCTTGACGAGCTTCGCGAAGAGCTTGCCGCGCTTCGCGTCGATCGCGGCCTTCTTGTGCTTGGTGGTGGCCCACTTGGAGTGACCCGACATCGGCTTCGCTACTCCTGGGTGTCGCGGACGATCTGGACGAAGAGGCGGTGCACCCGGGTGTCGCCGGTCACCTCCGGGTGGAACGAGGTGACGAGCAGCGGACCTTGGCGGACCGCGACGATCCTACCGGCGGCGGGACCGGCCTCGACCCGCCCGACGACGGTGGCCGCCGGACCGACCTCCTCGACCCACGGCGCGCGGATGAACACGGCGTGCAGCGGACCGTCCTCGATGCCGTCGATCGCGAGGTCCGTCTCGAACGAGTCCACCTGACGGCCGAACGCGTTGCGCCGCACCGTGACGTCCACACCGCCCAGCGTCTGCTGGCCCTCGATGCCGCCGAGCACCCGGTCCGCCAGCAGGATCATCCCCGCGCACGACCCGTAGGCGGGCATCCCCGCGCGCAGCCGTTCACGCACGGGGTCGACGAGCTCGAACGCGCGCAGGAGCTTGTCGATCGTGGTCGACTCCCCGCCGGGGATCACCAGCGCGTCGACCGCGTCCAGCTCGGAGCGTCGGCGCACCGGCACGGCGCGCGCACCCACCGCCTCGAGCGCGTGGACGTGCTCGCGCACGTCTCCCTGGAGGGCGAGGACTCCGACTGCCTGCGTCACGACGTCCGATCCTAGGCGCGCGGGCGTCAGGCGGACGCCACCGCCCGCTGCACCCCGCCCGAGCCGGCGCGCACGTGGTCCGCGAGGCGGCCGAGGCCCTCGAGCAGCGCCGCGCGGGGTGCCGCCAGGCTCACCCGGACCATGCCCGCGGCCGCCGGGCCGAACGTGGACCCGGGCGCGACGGCCACGTGCCGCGCCGCCAGGAGCGAGCGCGCGAACTCGTCGGTGTCCGGCGTGCCCACGTCGACCATCAGGTAGAACGCGCCGTCGGGCTCGACGAACCGCACGCCGCGCGCACGGAGCAGCTCGACCGCCGCGTCACGCCGGTCCCAGTACGACTCGACGGACTCGTGCACCCACTCCTGAGGGCCCGTCAGTGCCGCGATCGCGGCGTGCTGGCTCGCGGTCGACGGGCACGCGACCGTCGCCTCCGCCAGGTGGCCCATCAGCTCGACGAGCGTCGGGTCGGGCACCACCACGAACCCGGCGCGCCAGCCGGTCATCGCGTACGTCTTCGAGAGGCTGTGGAACACGAGCACGCGGCCGTCGGTGTCGAACGCGGCCGGCGAGACGTGCGGCACCCCGAACGTGATCGACTCGTAGCACTCGTCGGACAGCACCCACAGGTCGTGCCGGCGCGCGACGTCGACCAGTGCCTCGACGGTCGCCGCGGGGTACACCGCGCCCGTGGGGTTGTTCGGGCTGCACACCACGATCGCGCGCGTGCGCGGCGTGATCGCGGCCTCGACGTCCTCGGCCCGCGGCACGAAGCCCGCCTCGACATCCGTGGCGTACGTGCGCGGCACGGCGCCGCACGCCACGGCCGCCATCGCCCAGTTGGGGAACATCGGGTCCGGCAGGAGCACCTCGTCGCCCGGGCCGAGCAGCGTGGCCATGGTCATGGCCAGGCCGTGCATCGCACCGTGCGTCACGACGACCTGCTCGGGTGCGACCGGTGCACCCGTCGACCGGGTCACGCGCGCCGCCGCGGCCGCCCGCAGCTCGGTGAGCCCGAGGCTCGAGGAGTACCCAGCCGCGCCCCGGTCCACCGCCGCAGAGACGGCCTCGACCACGTGCTGCGGCAGCAGCGCGTCGGGCTCGCCGATCTCCAGGTGGATCGCCTGCGGGTCGCGCAGCGCGAGCTCCATGAGCGTGCGGATGCCGCTGCGGGGGATGTGCGGGACGGGTGACGTGGGTGCGACGACGGGCATCGTCCGACGGTAGCCGCGTCAGGTCACGGGAAGGTTACCGACCGGTACGCCTCACTCGCGCGCGAGCCCCAGGTGGCTGGTCGTCCCGTCCCATCCCGCCAGCAGCGGCTCGACGAGCGCCGCGAGCCCCTCGGGGAACACCTCGATCTCGACCCGCGCGAGCTCGGGCAGCGACCACCAGCGCAGCTCGTCGATCACGTCGCGCTCGAGCGCGGTCCAGCCCGAGCGGTCCTCCGCGACGAACGCCGTGGAGGGCACGCGCGCCAGGAAGATCTCCTCGTCCTGACGGCAGTGCGCCGAGAAGAAGTCGAACACCGCCGACCGCGTGAACACCGGTCCGACGACCTGTGCGGGGTCCAGCACGACGCCGGACTCCTCACGCACCTCACGGATCGCGGCGTCGCGCGCCGACTCCCCCGGATCGATGCCGCCGCCGAGCGTGAACCACCACGACCGGTCCGGCTGGTCGGCGTCGTGCCCGCGCACCAGCAGCACCCGGTCGTGCTCGTCCAGGACGATCACGCGCGCCCCGCGCCGGAACAGCAGCCCGTCCGGACCCGGCGTCCACTCCGGTCCCAGCCGGTGGCCGGGTGCCGGCTCCGGTCCGGGTACGACGAAGGCCGCGGGCTCGTCGTCACCCGCGGCCTGCGCCGTCGTCCCTGAGGTCACCAGCCCCGCTCGGCGAGGCGGTGCGGCACGGGCACGTCGTCGACGTTGATGCCCACCATCGCCTCGCCCAGGCCGCGCGAGACCTTGGCGATCACGTCGGGGTCGTCGTAGAACGTGGTCGCCTTGACGATCGCGGCCGCACGCTCGGCGGGGTTGCCCGACTTGAAGATGCCCGAGCCGACGAACACGCCCTCGGCACCCAGCTGCATCATCATCGCCGCGTCCGCAGGGGTCGCGATGCCGCCCGCGGTGAACAGCACCACGGGGAGCTTGCCGGCCTGCGCGACCTCTTTGACCAGCTCGTACGGCGCCTGCAGCTCCTTGGCGGCCAGGTACAGCTCGTCCTCGGGCAGCGACGTGAGGCGGCGGATCTCGTCACGCAGGGTCCGCATGTGCGTGGTCGCGTTCGAGACGTCGCCCGTGCCGGCCTCGCCCTTGGAGCGGATCATCGCCGCACCCTCGGTGATGCGCCGCAGCGCCTCGCCCAGGTTGGTGGCGCCGCACACGAACGGCACGGTGAACGCCCACTTGTCGATGTGGTGCGCGAAGTCCGCCGGCGTGAGGACCTCCGACTCGTCGACGTAGTCCACACCGAGGCTCTGCAGCACCTGCGCCTCGACGAAGTGGCCGATGCGCGCCTTGGCCATCACCGGGATCGAGACCGTCGAGATGATGCCGTCGATCAGGTCCGGGTCGCTCATGCGCGCCACGCCGCCCTGCGCGCGGATGTCGGCCGGCACGCGCTCGAGCGCCATCACGGCGACCGCGCCCGCGTCCTCGGCGATCTTGGCCTGCTCCGGGGTGACGACGTCCATGATGACGCCGCCCTTGAGCATCTCCGCCATCCCGCGCTTGACGCGTGCCGTGCCGATGACGCCCGCGGCGTCGCTCGTCGGGGTGGACTGGCTGTTCTCGCTGGTCACGTCGGGCCTCGCAGTAAGGATGTGGGTCAGGAGGTCTGCGCACCGCCCCGGCCGGAGGCCGTGGTGGCAGGTCGCGCGGACCCGGTCATCGTAGTGCGTGCGGCGCGCGCACCTGCCGCGCCGTCTCACAGGCGCGCATCCAGTCAGCCGACGCCCGGGCGCGGCAGCGCGTGCGGCCACGCGTCGTCGAGCTCGAGCGTCTGCGGCTCGGGCGCGTGACCCGCGAGCCGCAGGAGCCGCACGAACGGCCCGCGCCGCACCGCCTGCGTCTGCAGCACGGCCTCGTTGTGGAACCGCCGCGCGAGCTCGACGCGGTACCAGGCCGAGCCGAGCGCGTCGAGCAGCTCGGCGCCCGCCGGGTCGTCCGTGAGCGCGGCGACCTCGTCCGGGTCGTCGAGCGCCTCGCGGAGCGTCGCGCTCAGCTCGCTCTCGACCTGGCCGCGCTCGTCGTCGGCGTCGGCACCCGCCGGCGCCGACAGCGCTCGGGCCGCCGCGTCGCGCGGGTCGGCGAGCAGCAGGGCCAGCAGGTCGGGTGGCGCGTCGGCCGTGCCGGCCACGCCCGGGGTCGCGAGCGCGGCCCAGGCCGCCTCCCCCACGAGCACCGAGCTGACCGGGTCGAGCAGACCCGACGTCGCGAGCCCGGCCGCGGCCGTGGCGCGGCGCACCAGCTGCGTCTCGACGACCGAGCGCGACGCGCCGACCTTCCGGTGCAGCCGGTCCAGCCGCGACGCCGCGATCCACACCGACCAGCCCAGCACGGCCAGCACCAGCACGACGACGACCGCGATCTCCGACCAGCTCATCGTCCGTCACCCCAGCCCCGACGTAGCTCGAGCAGGCGCGCGCCGCGCAGCGACGAGGGGTCCTCGCCGACCGGTGCGTGCTCGCCCTCGACCGCCATCTCGTACACCGCGAGCACCTGGTCGGTGACCGCCGACCAGTCGAACCGCCGCACCACGGCAGATGCACGCTCGACCACGCGCTCGCGCAGCGCGGGATCGGCCAGGACACGCAGCAGCGTGGCCGCCAGGTCCGCCGAGTCGCCCGTGCGGAACAGCACACCCGCCTCACCCTGGTCGAGCACGCGAGTGAACGCGCCCAGGTCGCTCGCGACCACCGCGGCGCCCGCGCTCATCGCCTCGACCAGCACGATGCCGAAGCTCTCGCCGCCGGTCTGCGGCGCGACGTACACGTCGACCGACGCGAGCAGCCGCGCCTTGTCCTCGTCGGACACGCCGCCGAGGAACTCGACCGCGCCCGCCCTCTCGCCGAGGACCTCACGCGCCTGCTCCTCGCCGGTCTCGCCGCGCCCGGCCACCAGGAACCGCGCCCCGGGCACCTGGTCCAGCACCGCGCCGACCGCGCCGAGCAGCACGCCCAGGCCCTTGCGCGGCTCGTCGAGGCGGCCCAGGAACGCGAACGTCGGCCGCTCGGGCGTGCCCGTCCAGCGGTCGTCGGGCTGCGCACCGGAGAACGCGTCGACGTACACGCCGTTCGGGATCACCACCGCGTCGCCACCGAGGTGGTCGACGAGCGTGCGACGCGCGTCCTCGGACACCGCGATCCGCGCGGAGATCTTCTCGAGCGACTGGCGTACCAGCGGGAACGCGACCTGCAGCGAACGCGAGCGCACGGTCGAGGTGTGGAACGTCGCGACGATGGGACCGTCGGCGATCCACAGCGCGAGCATCGACAGGCTCGGCGTCACGGGCTCGTGCAGGTGCAGCACGTCGAACCGGCCCGCCGCGAGCCACTTGCGCGCACGTGCGGCCGTCACGGGACCGAACGTCAGGCGCGCGACCGAGCCGTTGTACCGGACGGGCACCGCGCGTCCCGCTGCCGTGAGGTAGTCCGGGACCGGGGTCTCGTCGTCGGCCGGGGCCAGCACCGACACCGTGTGCCCACGGGACATGAGCGCCTCGGCCAGGTCGCGCACGTGGAACTGCACGCCGCCGGGCACGTCGAACGAGTACGGGCAGACGATGCCGACGCGCAGCGGGCGCGTGGTCGGGGCGCTCATGCGCGCACCTGCGCGTCCTGCTCGCCCGCGGCGGCCTTCGTCGCCGCGTAGCGGTCGGGGTCGAGGTCCTCGACGAACACCTTCTGGAGCATGTGCCAGTCCTGCGGACGCCGCTCGATGCCGGCGGCCAGCGCGTCGACCCACGCCTGCGTGAGCACCGCGACGCGCTCGGCGCGCGGCACGTCCGGCGGTACCGGCGGGATCTCGACGAAGTCGATGCGCAGGCCCCACGGGCTGCGCGCGCGCCGGCGCCGCTCACCGTGCAGCCGCTCGTACGTGAGGATCGCCGTGAACAGCGGGACACCGGCCGTGAGCGCGAGCGCTGCCGGGCCGGCCGCGACGCGTGCGCGCCGCCCGAACAGGTCCACCTCGACCCCGCGTGCGGTCAGGTCGCGGTCCGCCAGCAGCGGCACGATGCCGGGTCCCGTCCGCGCCGAGCGCACCAGCTCGCGGAACACGTCGGCGTCACCCAGCGGCAGGATCCGCAGGCCGATGCCCTCGCGGAACCGCAGGAACTCCTCGAACACCTCGGGCGGCTCGAGCCGCTCCGCGACGGTCGTGACCGGCGCGATGGCGCGCGTCGCCCACGCACCCGCGAGGTCCCAGTTGCCCAGGTGGCCGAGCGCGAGCACTGCGCTCCCCCCGGCGTCGGTGTGCGCGCGCAACGCGTCGGCCCCGACCGCGCGCACGCGCGCGTCGACCTCGTCGGCCGACCAGGACGACAGCGCGAAGGCCTCGCTGAAGTAGCGCAGGTAGGACCGCATCGCGGCGCGGCCCAGGCGCCGGACCTGCGCGTCGGACAGGTCCGGGCGCGCGCGTGCGAGGTTGCGCTCGAGCTGGCGCACCCCCCCGCCGCGCAGCGCCCACACCGCGTCGGCGGCGGCAGCGGCCACGCAGCGCAGCACGCCGCCGGGCAGGCGGCCCGCATGGCGCCAGGCGAACGCGAACAGGCGTCCCGAGTCGATCCTCACGCGGCCTCCGACCCCGCGACGGGCGTCCGCGACTGGCGGCGCACCATGGCCATGCGCTGCACCACCGTCACGGCGGACGCGACCGCGAGCAGGCCCAGCACGACCGTCAGCACGAGCACCGGCAGGCCCAGGCCGACCAGGGCGGTCGCCACGAGCACGAGGACGAGCCGGTCCGCACGCTCGGCGATACCTCCTGAGGCCGTCATGCCCAGCCCCTCGGCACGAGCCCGCGCGTACGGGACCACCGATCCCAGCACCAGGCACGCGAGCGCGAGCGTGGCCGCCGCGCGGTCGTCGCCCGCGCCGAAGTACCAGAGCACCAGGCCGCCGAAGATCGCCGCGTCGGCGAACCGGTCGAGCGTCGAGTCCAGGAACGCACCCCACGGCCCCGAGCGGCCGGCGCGGCGTGCCATCACGCCGTCGAGCGAGTCGGTGAGCACGAACGCCGCGATGACCAGCGTGCCGACGAGCAGGTGGCCCGTCGGGAACGCCCACAGCGCGGCGACCACGACGACGAGCGTGCCCGTGATCGTCACGGCGTCGGGCGTCACGCCCCAGCGCAGCAACGTGTCCGCGACGGGGGTGAACAACCGGGTCATCACCCCACGGAGCCGGTTCAGCACGAGGCGGTCATCCCTTCGTCGTGACGTCGCGAGGGGCGGGTGAGCCGTCGGGACCGGGCCATGCCGCCGCCAGCCGTGCCCGCGTGTCCGCGAGGAGCTCCGGCAGCGCGCGGCTGCGCGCCACCACGGGCAGGAAGTTGGCGTCGCCGTCCCAGCGTGGCACCACGTGCTGGTGCAGGTGCGCCGCGATCCCGGCCCCCGCGACCGCGCCCTGGTTCATGCCGAGGTTGAACCCGTGCGGTCCGGAGACCGCGCGGAGCACGCGCATGGCCGTGCGCGTCAGCTCCGCGACCTCGGCGACCTCGTCCTGGTCGAGCTCGGTGTAGTCCGCGACATGGCGGTACGGGCACACCAGCAGGTGGCCCGAGTTGTACGGGTACAGGTTCAGCACGACGAACGCGGCGGCGCCGCGCGCGACCACCAGACCCTCGTCGTCCGGGAGCGCCGGGATGCGGCAGAACGGGCAGCCGGGACCCGCGGCGTCGTCCGGCGGCTTGTTCTCGCCGCCGATGTACGCCATGCGGTGCGGGGTCCACAGCCGCTGGAAGCCGTCGGCGACCCCCGCGAACCCCGCCGCGTCCTCGACCCCGGCGCGCGCGTCCGACGCGTCCTGGTGCGTCACCGGCTCAGACCTGCGCGTGCTCGCGCACCGCCGAGACGATCCGCTCGACCGCCTCCGCGACGGGCACGCCGTTGTCCTGCCGGCCGTCGCGGTAGCGGAACGAGACGGCGCCCGCCTCGGCGTCCTCGCCACCCGCGATGAGCACGAACGGCACCTTCTGGGTGCTGGCGTTGCGGATCTTCTTGGCGAAGCGGTCGTCGGAACGGTCCACCTCGGCGCGGATCCCCTGCGCCCGCAGCTGCGCCACGACGTCGTCGAGGTACGGCTCGAACGGCTCGGCCACCGGGACGGCGAGGACCTGGACCGGGGCGAGCCAGGCCGGGAACGCACCTGCGTAGTGCTCGGTGAGCACGGCGAAGAACCGCTCGATCGAGCCGAACAGCGCGCGGTGGATCATCACGGGGCGCTGACGCGACCCGTCGGGCGCGGTGTACTCGAGCTCGAACAGCTCCGGCAGGTTGAAGTCGAGCTGGATGGTCGACATCTGCCAGGTCCGTCCGATCGCGTCCTTGGCCTGCACGGAGATCTTGGGTCCGTAGAACGCGGCGCCGCCCGGGTCCGGGACCAGGTCCAGACCCGACTCCGTCGCGACCTCGCGCAGCGTCTCGGTCGCCTCCTGCCACACGGCGTCGTCGCCCACGGACTTGTCCGGGTTCTTCGTCGACAGCTCGAGGTAGAAGTCGTCGAGGCCGTAGTCCTTGAGCAGGTCGAGCACGAACCCCAGCAGGCTCGCGAGCTCGGTCTTCATCTGCTCGCGCGTGCAGTAGATGTGCGCGTCGTCCTGCGTGAACCCGCGCGCGCGGGTCATGCCGTGGATCACGCCCGACTTCTCGTAGCGGTAGACCGTGCCGAACTCGAACAGGCGCAGCGGCAGCTCGCGGTAGGACCGGCCACGCGCGCGGTAGATGAGGTTGTGCATCGGGCAGTTCATCGGCTTGAGGTAGTAGTTCTGCCCCTGCCGCTTGACGTTGCCCTGCTCGTCACGCTCCTCGTCCAGGTGCATGGGCGGGTACATGCCGTCCGCGTACCAGTCCAGGTGGCCCGAGATCTGGTACAGCCGCTCCTTGGTGATGTGCGGCGAGTTCACGAAGTCGTACCCGGCCTCGACGTGGCGCCGGCGCGAGTACTCCTCCATCTCCATCCGGATGATGCCGCCCTTGGGGTGGAACACCGCCAGGCCCGACCCGATCTCGTCGGGGAAGGAGAACAGGTCCAGCTCGCTGCCGAGCCGGCGGTGGTCGCGGCGCTCGGCCTCGGCGAGCCGGTCCAGGTGCGCCTTGAGCTCGTCCTTGGTGGGCCACGCGGTGCCGTACACGCGCTGCAGCTGCGGGTTCTTCTCGCTCCCACGCCAGTAGGCGGCAGCCGAGCGCATCAGCTGGAAGCCGTTGCCCAGGACCTTCGTGGTCGGCACGTGCGGACCACGGCACAGGTCCTGCCAGACGACGGCCTCGGACTCGCGGCCCGCTCCGCGCACGTTCTGGTAGATGGACAGGCCGCCCAGGCCCACCTCGACGCTCGCGCCGTCCGCGGCGGCCGGATCGCCCTTGAGGCCGATCAGCTCGAGCTTGTAGGGCTCGTCCGCGAGCTCCTCGCGCGCCTGCGCCTCGGTGACGTCGCGGCGGCGGAACGTCTGACCCTCGCGGACGATGCGGGTCATCACCTTCTCGAGCGCGCGCAGGTCCTCGGGCGTGAACGGGGTCTCGACGTCGAAGTCGTAGTAGAACCCGTCGGTGATGGGCGGGCCGATGCCGAGCTTCGCGGTCGGGTTGACCTCCTGCACGGCCTGGGCCAGCACGTGCGCCGCGCTGTGGCGCAGCACCGCGAGCCCGTCGGGCTCGTGCACGCTGACCGGCTCGACCACCTTCGCGTCCGCGGGCAGCGGCAGGTGCAGGTCCATCAGCTCGCCGTCGACACGCACGACGACGACGTCCTTGCGGTCACCGAACAGGTCCGTGCCCGTCGTCCCGGCCTCGACGGTGGTCGCGGTTCCGTCGACGGTGAGGGCGATCTGCTCGGGCACGGCGTGGGCACCTTCCTGGCGGGTCCGGCCCGCCGTCCGGCGAGCCTCGTCGATGCTACCCGCGCGGACCCCGCGCACCGGCTCGTCGACGTGCGGGAAAGGGCGTCCGGCCGCGCCAGGCAGGCCCGGGGAGACGACGAGGGCCGGCCCTGACGGACCGGCCCTCGTGACGTGCGTGGGCGATACTGGGTTCGAACCAGTGACCTCCTCGGTGTGAACGAGGCGCTCTACCACTGAGCCAATCGCCCGCGGCCATCCCGAAGAACCGGGAACAGCCTGACGGAGCACCACCCTGGGGCGGCGCGACGACGATGCTACCCGGACCCGGGCCAGAATCCGAAACGGGACTCCCGACGTGTCCGCACGCCTCGCGCGAGCCCGATTCTGTCGCCCCGAGCAACCGGGTCGTCTTGTCACCCACACGGGGAGCGTGCGACCCTGCGGTGGATGCCTGTGCACCTCGCCTGGGCGGTAGCACCCCGCCGGAGAACGGTTCAGGCGCGTCCCTCCGGGTGAACCTGTGCCCGGGAACGGGTCAATCGGGCAAACACGCTGCCATGATGGGACAACAGCCCATTGCGAAGAGGAGGACCCGATGACGCATTCGTCGTATGACGTCGTCGAGGTCGTCGCCATGCAGCTCATCGGGAGCGATGCGAGCGTCATCCCCGTCAGCGCAGAGCTCTCCTTCCGGACCACGGATCCGTACACCGTGCGCGCGGTCTTCACCGGCCCGCACACGATGTCGACCTGGCTCATCGGCCGCGAGCTGCTCTCCATGGGGATGCACGCCGCAGCCGACGCGCCGGCCGGAAGTGGCGACGTCCAGGTGTGGCGTGACGAAGACCCGGACTACGCACTGGTGTCGCTCAGCGGCGTCGAGGGCAGCGCGCTTCTCGCGGCGCCCAGCGAACCCATCCTGCGCTTCCTGGCGACCACGGAGTCGCTGGTCCCCCTCGGCTCCGAGAGCGACCGCATGGAGTCGGAGATCTCGGCGTTCATCGCGGCGCTGCTCACCGCCTGACCCCGTCGGCCACGGCCCGGCCCGTCCTCGTGACGGAGCCGGGCCGTCGCCGTCTGCGGCGACTACGGGTCGAGGTCGTCGCCCACCCGACGCTGGAACAGGTCGGCCGCCGCCTGCACCAGCTCGCCCGCCACGACCGGGGCGCCGTCCACGGCGACCACGGGTGAGACGTTGCGGATCGAGCCCGTCAGCGCGAGGTACGCCGTCCCCCGCAGCACGTCCTCGAGCACCGCGTACGCCAGCTCGCCCGGTGCGGCCTCGCGCACCGGCAGCCCGGCCGCCGCACCCCACTCGAGCAGCAGCTCGCGCGTGATGCCCGCGAGGCACCCGCTGGACAGCGGCGGCGTCAGGAGCTCGCCCGCGCGCTCGACCAGCACGTTGGATGCGGTGCCCTCGCACAGCTCACCCACGGTGTTGGCGAGGACGGCCTCGTCGGCCCCACGCCGGTGCGCCTCGGCCAGCGCGACCACGTTCTCCGCGTACGACGTCGTCTTGAGGCCGGCGACCGCCGAACGCTCGTTGCGCACCCACGGGACGCGCACCACGCGGCTGGTGGCGGCCCGGCTCGCCGGACCGGCCAGCACCACGAGCACCGGCCGCTGCGTGTCCGGGGCGTCGCGGTGCGAGCCCAGCGGGCCCGGGCCACCGGTGTAGGTCACGCGCACGCGGCCCGCGTCCGGCGCCGCGGCGAGCACCTGCGCGACCCCGTCCCGTACCGCTCCCTCGTCGGGTGCCGGGAGGCCCAGGCCCGCGGCGGACCTCGCGAGCCGGCGCAGGTGGCGCGTGAGCGCGAACGCCTGGCCGTCGTAGACCGCGCACGTCTCGAACACGCCGTCGCCCACCGTCAGACCGTGGTCCACGCCGGTCACGATGCGGTCCTGCGGGGCGTGCAGCCGGCCGTCCGCCCAGATCACGACGCTCATGGCGGCAGTCTGGCACGCGCGTCCGGCGCGGGCGGAGGTCAGCGCGACGCGAGGCCGATCAGCCGCGCGGCCTTGAGCTCGGTCTCGGCCCACTCCGCCTCGGGGTCGCTGCCCCACGTGATGCCGGCGCCCGTCCCGAAGCGCAGCACACCGCCCTCCTGCGGCGTCCACCAGAACGTGCGGATGCCGACCGCGAGGCGCGCGCGCACGGCGCCGTCCTGCCCGTTGTGCAGCCAGCCGACCAGCCCGCAGTACGGCCCCCGTGGCACGGGTTCGAGCTCGGCGACGACCCGCAGCGCCGCGGACTTGGGCGCGCCCGAGACCGACCCCGGCGGGTACGTCGCGGCCAGCAGCCGCCCCCACAGGTCCGGCGCTGCACGGACCGCGGGTGCGAGCGCACCGGTGACGGTGGACACGAGATGCACCAGCCCCGGGTGGTGCTCGAGCCCCAGCAGCTGGGTCACCTCGACCGAACCCGGGTCGCTCACGCGCTGCAGGTCGTTGCGGACCAGGTCCGTGATCATGACGTTCTCCGCCGTGTCCTTCGGCGTCAGTCCGGCGGGCGTGGCCGCCGTGCCCTTGATGGGCGCCGACGTCAGGACGCCGTCGGCGAGGTCCAGGAACAGCTCGGGCGACGCGCTGACCACCCACACCGACGGGTCCGGCCCGCCCGCGGCGGGCACGGGCGCCCCGGCCGGGACGTGCACGTGGCCCGCGTACGGTGCCGGGTTGCCGGACGCCAGGCGCCGCGCGAGCGCGGCTGCGTCCGGCTCGCCCCCGCGCGAGCCGGCGAGCGGCGCAGACAGCACGCGGCAGAGGTTGGCCTGGTAGACGTCGCCCTCCCGCACGTGCTCACGCACGCGCTGCACGGCCGCGGTGTACGCCGCCCGGTCCAGCGACGACGTCCAGTCGTCGGCGCGCGGGCCGTGCCAGGCGGGGGTGTCCGCCGCACCCTCGGGCTCGGCGTCCGCGCACTCGTCCGCCGACGCGAAGCGCCACGCCCGCACGTCGCCCTCGAACTCCCCCACGAGCGCCCACCACCCCGGCGTGCGCAGGCGCTCGGGCGTCGCACGCACGTCGACGCACTCGACGACGTCGTGGAGCAGCACGCCGGCGAAGCGGGCGTGTCCGGTCGGTGCGGGCACCGGCCCACGGTATCCGGCGGCGTGCGGCACGCCCGGCGCGGTCTCAGGTGGAGGGGCGCCCACCGGGACCCAGGTCCCGGTGCGGCTCGCCGGGTGGCTCGTCGGGCGCGGGCTTCATCGGTTCTTCATCGTCCGTCAGTCGGACCTCGTCCGGGGCGCCGGAGGAGGGTGGGGTCGCCAGACACGCCCCGCACCCGCCCGAAGGAGCCCTCCGTGGTCGACCTCGCCCCCACGCCCCTGCGCACGTCCGATCACGAGCGGTCCTCGGTCCCCCCTGCGCTGCGCGTCGCCCTCGTCGGCGTGGCCGCGTTCGCCGTGGTCGTCGTCGCGCTGCTGCTGCCCGCCTGGCCCGCAGGTCCGGACATGGGCTCGACGCACTACATGGGCCTGCTCGCGGCGAACCAGCCGTGGAACCTGCTGCTGTTCATGGCGGTGCCCGTGATCCTCGCGGAGACCGTCGCCGTCACCGAGCTCGCGATCCTGTTCCGCCGGACGGTCCACCCGGCCGTCGCGGCGCTCAACCGGTACGCGGGCCTGGTCGGAGGGTTCTGGTTCGTGGGCATCGTGGTGTACCTGACCCGGCACGCGGTCGTGCCGCTGACCACCTCGGGCGCGTGGCGCGGGTGGGTCGACGTCGTGGCGGTCGGCTTCTACCTGCTGGGCGTCGTGCCGCTCGCGGGGCTGAGCCTGCTCGAGACGCGCGTGGTGGGCGCGGGCTGGACCCCCGAGCACCGGCTGCGCGTGCACGCCACGCTGGTCGGCGTGTTCCTGGTGGTCGCGCACGTCGCGATGATCGCGGGCATGGTCGACCCCGGGGTCACGGGGTGGGACCCGAGCCACGTCATGGACGACGGCACGACGATGGAGGGCATGACCCACTGAGCCGGGCGCACCCGCCCCGTGGCTCAGTCGACCGGGAGCGTCACGGTGAACGTGGCGCCCGCTCCGGGCCCGGCGCTCGTCGCGGTGAGCGTGCCCCCGTGCGCCTCGGTGAGCGCCCGGCTGATCGCCAGCCCGATGCCCGCGCCGCCGTGCGTGCGGTCCCGTGCCGTGCCCGCGCGGTAGAAGCGTTCGAAGACGTGGGGCAGGTCCTCGGCGGCGATGCCCTCGCCGGTGTCGGTGACGCTCAGCTGCACACCCGTGCCCGTGCGGGTCGCGGTGAGCGTCACCGTCCCCTCGGGCGGCGTGTGCCGCACCGCGTTGGCGACGAGGTTGTCGAGCACCTGGGCCATGCGCGTGCGGTCCACGCGGACGCGTGGCAGGCCGGGTGCCGCGTCGACGACGAGCGCCGGGCCCCCCGGGACGGGCTCGTGCGCCGCGCCCGCGGCGCGGAGCAGGTCGACGGGTGCGACCGGGGCCCGGTCGAGCACCAGGTCCCCGCCCTCGGCGTGCGTGACGTCCGCGAGGTCCTGTGCGAGGCGCGTCAGGCGCACAGCCTGGTCGCGCAGCACCGCGATCGTCGACGCGTCGAGCGGGCGCACACCGTCCTCGACCGCCTCGAGATAGCCCGTGAGCGTCGCGACGGGCGTCCGGAGCTCGTGCGCGACATCGGCCAGCAGGCGCGCGCGCAGGCGCTCGGCGTCCTGCAGTCGTGCGGCGAGCGCGTTGACCGAGGCCGCGAGCTCGTCGAACTCGGCGCCGAGCGCGGACGCGGGCACGCGTTCGTCGTACCGCCCCGCAGCCAGCCGTGCGGTCGCGGCGGACACCGCGGCGAGAGACCGGCCGATGCGCCGTGTCAGGACCAGGCTCACGGCCACGGATGCGACCGCGGCGGCGCCGAGGGCCACCGCGAGGGCCACCGTGCTCGCCTCGCGGAACGCGCGTTCGGCGTGCAGGACCGCGGCGTCGTGGTCACCCAGCCCGGCGCTGACCATGTGCGTGTGGAACAGGCCCGGCCCGACGGCCGCGGCGACCAGCCACGCGGTCGCGCCGCCCGCCACGAGCACCACCACGAGGGCGGTGAGCAGGCGGGCACCCAGCCCACGGGCGACCCCGGCCGGCGCCGACCGGGGCGGCGGGCCGGACGCGGGTGCCGTCATGCGCCCGGGCCGATCCGGTAGCCGACGCCGCGCACGGTACGCACGTAGCGCTGCGCCTCGGCCGTGTCGCCGAGCTTCTGGCGCACGTGCAGCACGTGCACGTCGACGAGGTGCTCGTCCCCCACCCAGCCCGGACCCCAGACCGTGTCGATGAGCGCTCGGCGCGTGACCACGCGGCCCGGGCGCGCTGCGAGTGCCGCGAGCACGTCGAACTCGGTGCGCGTGAGCGCGATCAGGCCGCCCGCGCGACGGACCTCGCGTGCGGCGACGTCGATGCGCAGGTCACCCACGTGCAGCGCCGGCTCGGGTGCGTCAGCAGCGGCCGGCCCGCGCCGGGGTCGTCGCAGGAGCGCGGCGACGCGCGCGACGAGCTCGCGCGGGCTGAACGGCTTCGTCAGGTAGTCGTCCGCCCCCACCGACAGGCCGATCAGCGTGTCCACCTCCTCGGCGCGCGCCGTCAGCATGACCACGTAGCAGTCGGAGAACGTGCGCACGCGTCGGCACACCTCGACGCCGTCGAGGCCGGGCAGGTTCAGGTCCAGCACCACCAGGTCAGGGTCGACGCGGCGCACGACCTCCACCGCCTCGCCGCCCTCATGGCAGACCGTGACCTCGAAGCCGTCCCGCTCGAGGTACCCGGCGACCAGGTCGGCCAGGGCGGCCTCGTCGTCGACGACGACGGCACGTCTGCGGGGGGCGCCGGTGGTGGGTGTCACGGGGCCATCTTGCTGGGTGGGGCGCCGACCGCCCGCCTCCTTCATCGAATCTTGACGGGGCGACGCGGGAGGATCGTCGCGCGGCACGTAAGGTGCGCGGGTGCCAGACCACCAGACGCCCCGACCGGCGGGGACCTCGGTGCCGGGGCTCACCGCGTGCTCGCTGTGCGCGGGCGAGACGCTCGGCGACACCGACGACTGCCCGGGAGGTCAGGCCGGCCGGCTCCGGGAGGTGGCCGCACGCGGTGCCGCGCGCCTGACCTTCGTCGAGTGCCTCGACGAGTGCGAGCGCGGCGACGTGGTGGTCGCGCGCCCGACCCGCGCGGCGCGCCACGCGGGCGCGCGACCGGTGTGGTTCGAGCGTCTGGCCGGCGACCCCGCCACCGGGCTGCTCGAGGAGTGGCTGCAGGCGGGCGGCCCGGGCCGCGCACCGGTGCCGGACGGGCTCACGCCGATGGTGATCGCCCGGACTGCCGAGGACGACGAGCGCGGGTAGCGTCGCCGCGACCCGTCGTCGTCCGGGAGCCGCCGCGTGAGCATCAGGATCGGGACGTCCGGGTGGTCGTACGACCACTGGACGGACGTGCTCTACCCCCCGGGCCTGCCGGCCGCCCGCAGGCTCGAGCGGTACGTGGCCGAGCTCGACACCGTCGAGCTCAACGCGAGCTTCTACCGGTGGCCGCGCGACGCGGCGTTCGCGTCCTGGCGCGCCCGGCTCCCGCCCGGGTTCATCATGACCGTCAAGGCGCCGCGCGGCCTGACGCACGCGCGCCGCCTGCTCGAGCCCGAGACGTGGACCGAGCGCGTGACGCGCGGCCTGCACGAGCTGGGCGACCGCCGGGGCCCGCTCCTGGTGCAGCTGCGCCCGGACCACGAGCGCGACGACGCACGCCTCGACTGGTTCCTGGCCGGCATGCCCGCGTGGGTGCAGGTCGCGGTCGAGCTGCGCCACCCGTCGTGGCAGACCGACGAGGTCTTCGACCTGCTCGCGCGGCACGGTGCGGCGTACGTCGTGGTCAGCGGCGCGGGGATCCCGTGCGTCCTGCGGGCCACGGCCCGCCTGGTGTACGTGCGGCTGCACGGGCCCGACCACCACCACCTGTATGCGGGCTCGTACAGCGACGACGACCTGCGCTGGTGGGCCGACCGCATCCGCGAGTGGGACGAGGGCGGGCACGACGTGGTGGCGTACTTCAACAACGACGGCGAGGGTCACGCGGTGCGCAACGCACGCACGTTGCGCGCACTGCTCGGCTGAGCCACGCCGGCGCGTGGGCCGGTCCCCGGGATGCGCCGCGCCCCACCCGCGCCGACCATGGGCGAGGACCACCGGGAGGACTGCTCATGAAGATCGCCGTGACCGGCTGCACGGGCAACGTGGGCACGGCCGTGCTGCGTCGCCTGGCCACGCAGGGCACCGTCGGGGAGGTCGTCGGCGTCGCTCGGCGCGTGCCGCGCGCCCGCGTCCCCGCGCCCTACGACACGGTGCGCCGATGGGTCGCGTGCGACGTGGGCGCACCCGACGCCGAGGACCGGCTGGCGCGCGCGTTCGACGGCATGGACGCCGTGGTCCACCTGGCGTGGGCCATCCAGCCGAGTCACGACCGCGATGCGCTGCGCTCCACCAACGTCGCCGGGACCGAGGCGGTGCTCCGGGCGGTCGATCGCGCGGGCGTGCCGCACGTCGTCGTCGCGTCCTCGGTCGGCGCGTATGCGGCGGCGCACGACGACGTGCCCCGTGCCGAGCACTGGCCCGCCACCGGGCTCGCGTCGTCGAGCTACAGCACCGACAAGGCCGCGGTCGAGGAGCTGCTCGACGCCGCGGTCGCACGCGGGCTCGCGGTCGCGCGCGTGCGCTCGGCACTGGTGTTCCAGCGCGACGCGGGTGCCGAGGTCGGCCGGCTGTTCCTCGGTCCGCTGGTGCCCAAGCGCGCGCTCGGCGGGCCGCTGCCCGTGCTGCCCTGGCCCGCGGGGCTGCGGCTGCAGGCCGTCCACGCCGACGACCTCGCGGACGCGTACGTCCGCATCGCGCTGCAGCGCGCGGAGGGCGCGTTCAACGTCGCGGCCGACGACGTGCTGCACGCGCGCGACGTCGCCGAGGTGCTGAGGGCACGCCGGGTGCTCGAGCTGCCCGTCACGCCGCTGCGCACCGCGCTCCTGGCCGCCTGGGAAGCACGCCTCGCGGTCGTCGGACCCGGGTGGCTCGACATGGCGCTGGGCGCGCCCCTGCTCGACACGACACGGGTGCGCGAGCTCGGCTGGCGCGCCACCCGCACCGCGCGGCAGTCGCTCGCCGACGTCGTGGACGGGCTGGCCGAGGGTGCCGGGACGGGGAGCCGGCCCCTGCACCCGCGCCGCCGCGTGCTCGGCGGTCCGGTCACGCCGGTGGTCGCACCGTGACGGTCCCGGCGCCCGCCGCGCTCGTGCTCGTCCGGCACGGCGAGAGCGTGGGCAACCTCGCGGCCGCGGCCGCCGCCGAGTCCGGGGCCGAACGCCTCGAGCTGGAGACGCGCGACGCCGACACCCCGCTGTCCGACCGAGGGCAGGAGCAGGCACGCGCGCTCGGCACGTGGTGGCGCGCGCTCCCGGAGCACGACCGGCCGCACGCGGTCTGGTGCTCGCCGTACCTGCGGGCGCGCCAGACGGCCACCACCGCGCTCGCCGCGGCGGGGCTGGACCTGCGGCTCCGGCTCGACGAGCGGCTGCGGGACCGCGAGCTCGGCATCACCGACCGTCTGACCGCGCGCGGGGTCGCCCGGCTGCTGCCCGACGAGGCCGCGCGGCGCGCGCACCTCGGCAAGCTGTACCACCGCCCGCCGGGCGGCGAGTCCTGGGCCGACGTGGCGCTGCGGCTGCGCTCGCTCCTCGTCGACCTCGGTGCCCGGCACGACGGCGAACGCGTGCTCGTCGTGACGCACGACGCGCCCGTCGCGCTGCTGCGCTACGTGCTCGAGGAGCTGACCGAGGACGAGCTGTTCGACCTGGTGGGTGCACGCGGCGTGCGGAACGCGTCGGTGAGCGTCCTGGAGCACGCCGACGGCGCGTGGCGCACCGCCGCGTTCGACGACGTGCGGCACCTCGCCGCGCTCGACGCGCCGGTCACCGAGCACGAGGGGACGGACGCCCGTGGACGCTGACGCGGCCCGCCCGGGGGTGGCGATCACACCCGCGCTCCTGCGGACCTGGGCGCTGCCCGACCGCACGGGTGACAAGGACGACCGGGGTGGCGTCCTGGTGATCGGCGGAGCGCGCCGGACGCCGGGTGCGGCCCTGCTCGCCGGTCTCGCGGCGCTGCGCGTCGGAGCGGGTCGGCTGACGCTCGCGGTCGCGGAGTCGGTCGCACCCACGCTCGCGGTCGCGACGCCCGAGGCGGGCGTCCTGGGCCTGCCCGAGGGTCCCGCCGGCGCGGTGCTGCGCGCGCCGCGTGACGTGGTGGGCGACGAGGTGGCCCGTGCCGCGGCGGTCGTCGTCGGACCCGGCCTCGACGACGCGGCGGGCACCCGGGCCGTGCTCGAGGACGTGTGCGCGCTGCTCGAGGACGGCACCCCGGTGCTGCTCGACGCGTTCGCGCTCGGTGTGCTGCCCGACCTCGATGACGTGCACGACCGGCTCGCGGGTCGTCTGGTGCTGACGCCCAACACGCAGGAGGCGCAGCGGCTCCTGGACGACGCCGACCGTCCACCGCACGACGCGGCGCGCGCGATCGCCGAGCGCTACGGCGCCGTCGTCGCGCTGTCGGGCGTCGTGGCGACCCCCGCGGGCGAGCTCTGGTCGTCCGCGAGCGGCCACTCCGGGCTCGGCACGTCCGGCAGCGGCGACGTGCTCGCGGGGGCCGTCGCGGGCCTGCTCGCGGGCGGCACCGACCTGCCCCGCGCCACCTGCTGGGGCGTCGCGCTGCACGGCGCCGCGGGCGACCGTCTCGCGGCGGGGGTCGGCCCGGTCGGCTTCCTGGCGCGTGAGCTGGTCGACGCGCTCCCCGCGTCCCTGCTCGAGCTCCAGGTGCACTGACTCTCGACGGGCGTCAGTCGCGCCCGCCCAGGACCGGCCGGCGCAGACGCGCGGCCAACGCGGTGAGCGAGGCGACCTGCTCGTCGGCCTGGCGGCGGAACACGGCCACGCGGGTCCGGTCGATCCCCTCGACACCCGCGTCGGCGAGCTCGTCGAGCGCGTCCCACAGGCTGGCCTTCGCGGTGACGCCGCCCCGCAGCAGCTCGACCTCGAGCAGCGCGCTCAGCGGGGACGGTCCGCGCACGTGCCCGTTGGGCTTGAGCCGGCCGACGCGCTCGGCCACCCACGCCCCCGCGAGCTTGTACCGGCTCACGTGCACCCCGAGGCGCTCGGCCGTGGCGACCAGGAACTCCCGCTCGTCCTCGAGCTGCTCGGCGATCGGCGCGAGCACGTCACCCGCGGGCGTCCCGGCGAACGTCCGCGAGGACCGACGCACGCGGTTGAGCGCGACCGTCGCACCCGAGAGGTGGTCGTCGAGGTACGTGGACAGGTACCGCGACGGCTGCGCGCTCACGCCGGGACCTCGGCCGCCGCACGCGGCGCGGCCGGGTCGAGCACGACCTTGATGCAGCCGTCCTCCTTGCGCTGGAACGTCCGGTACGCCGCGGGTGCGTCCTCGAGCGCCACGCGGTGCGTGCGCAGGTCGAGCACGCCGAGCGGGTCCGCGTCGTCCTGCACCAGGGGCAGCAGGTCGTCGATCCACCGTCGGACGTTCGCCTGGCCCATCCGCAGCGTCACCTGCTTGTCGAACATCTGCATGAGCGGCAGCGGGTCCTTGGCACCGCCGTACACGCCCGAGATGGACAGCGTGCCGCCGCGGCGGACCGCGTCGATCGCGGTGAGCAGCGCGGCCAGCCGGTCGGCACCCGCTTTCTCGGTCATGGGCGCCGCGAGCGCGTCCGGCAGCATCCCGACGACGCGCTGCGTCGTCTCGGCGAACGGCGAGCCGTGCGCCTCCATGCCGACCGCGTCGATCACGCTGTCCGGCCCGCGGCCGTCGGTCAGGTCCCGGAGTGCCCCCGCGACGTCCTCGGAGCCGGCGTCGACCACGTCGATGCCGTGGCGCTGCGCCATGGCGCGCCGTTCCGGGACCGAGTCGACGCCGATCACGCGCGCGGCGCCGCGGTGCCGTGCGATGCGCGCCGCCATCTGGCCGATGGGCCCGAGACCGAGCACCGCGACCGTGCCACCGGGCGGCACGTCGGCGTACTGGACCGCCTGCCATGCGGTCGGCAGCACGTCCGACAGGTACAGGTAGCGCTCGTCGGGCGCGCCGTCGTCGGGCACGACCACGGGTCCGTAGTGCGCCTGCGGCACGCGCAGGTACTGGGCCTGGCCACCCGGCACGCTCCCGTACAGCCGCGTGTAGCCGAACAGCGCCGCACCCTTGCCCTGCTCCCGGACCTGCGTGGTCTCGCACTGCGACTGCAGGCCTCGCCGGCACATCAGGCAGGTGCCGCACGCGATCCCGAACGGCACCACGACGCGGTCCCCCACCCGCAGGCGCTCCCCCGCGCGCTCACCGACCGCCTCGACGACACCCATCGCCTCGTGGCCCAGGATGTCGCCCGCGTCCAGGAACATCCCGAGCACGCCGTACAGGTGCAGGTCGGAGCCGCAGATGGCGGTCGACGTGATCCGCACGACCGCGTCGGTCGGCTCCTGGATGGTCGGGTCGGGCACGGTCTCGACGCTGACGTCCTCGCGTCCTTGCCAGGTCAGTGCACGCATGGCGGTCCTCTCGGCGATGCTCGTGGGTCCGGTGCCAGCATGCGGCCGCAGGCGGCGGTGCGCGCGGCGGGAGCGTGCGACCCACGCCGCGCGGCCCCCGCGGGTGAAGCCGATACTCGGGCGATGACCGACTCCCCCACCGCGACCGGCCCGCATCCCTCGGACGGCTCTGCCGGCGACGAGCCGACGCGTCTGCGGCGCGCGGTGACCGGTCCCCTGCTCTTCCTGTTCATCCTCGGCGACGTGCTCGGCGCCGGGGTCTATGCGCTGGTCGGCGTGCTGGCGGACGAGGCCGGCGGCGTGCTCTGGCTGCCCCTGGTGGTCGCGCTCGCGATGGCGCTCCTCACGGCGGCGTCGTACGCAGAGCTCGTGACCAAGTACCCGCGGGCGGGCGGCTCGGCGGTGTTCGCCCAGCGCGCGTTCGGGCGCCCGTGGCTGTCCTTCCTGGTGGGCTTCAGCATGCTCGCCGCGGGCGTCACGTCGGCCGCCGGGCTCTCGCTGGCGTTCGCGGGTGACTACCTCGGCACGTTCCTCGACGTCCCCGCGGTGCCCGCGGCGCTCGTGTTCCTCGCGCTGGTGGCCGCGCTGAACGCGCGCGGCATCCGGGAGTCGCTGCGCGCGAACGTCGTGATGACCGCCGTCGAGCTCTCCGGGCTGCTGCTCGTGGTCGTGCTGGGGGCGCTCGCGCTCGGGCGCGGGGACGGCGATCCCGGCCGCATCGGGCAGCTGCCCGACGGCGTCTCGCTGGGCGCCGCGACGCTCGGGGGCGCGCTCATCGCCTTCTACTCGTTCGTCGGCTTCGAGACCTCGGCGAACCTGGCCGAGGAGGTCCGGGACGTCCGGCGCGTCTATCCCCGGGCGCTGTTCGGCGCGCTCCTGACGGCGGGGGTCGTGTACGTGCTCGTCGGCCTCGTGGCACCCGCGGTGGTGGACCCGGCCGACCTGACCGCGTCGAGCGGACCCCTGCTCGAGGTGGTCAAGGTCGCGGGCGGCGTGCCGCTCGAGGTGTTCTCGCTCGTCGCGCTCGTCGCGGTGGCGAACGGCGCCCTGCTGACGATGATCATGGCCAGCCGCCTCTCGTTCGGCATGGCCGAGGAGGGCCTCCTGCCCGCCGCGCTCGGGCGCGTCCTGCCCGGCCGCCGCACGCCCGTGGTGGCGATCGTCACGACGACGGCCGTCGCGATGGCCCTGACCACGACCGGTTCTCTCGAGGACCTCGCCTCGACCGTGGTGCTGCTCCTGCTGCTGGTTTTCCTCAGCACCAACGTGGCGGTCCTGGTGCTGCGGCGGGACCCGGTCGAGCACGCGCACTTCCGGGCCTGGACCGCCGTACCCGTGCTCGCGATCGGGTCCTGCCTGGGGCTGCTCACGCAGCAGGAGGCACGGCACTGGCTGCTCGCCGGGGCTCTGCTCCTCGTCGGCACGGTGCTGTACCTGGTCGCGCGCCGTACCCGGATCTGACCACTCCGGGATGCGGCGGGCCGTCGCGGCGCCCACCATCGAAGGACCCACCCGACGAACGGAGCAACCGATGTCCACCACGGACGACACCCAGCGTGAGCACCCCGTCGAGCCCGCCGAGGGCGCCCCGGCCGGCACGCCTCAGCCCACGTCCGACCCGCGCGAGCACCCCGACGAGCCCGCGGAGGGCGGCGAGGTCTGAGACCGGATGAGCTCCGGATGCGGGCCCGGCGGACCCTTCATATGCTCCGGGCATCTGAGAGGTCGCGGCCCGCGCCGGGGAGCGAGAGCCACCGTCAGATCGAAGGGACGCCCTGTGCGGGCGAGCCGACGACGTACGGGCCGCGACCGAGCGGCCACCCGCTGCGGCCGCACGGTCGGAGCGTTCGCGCGACCGAGGGACATCTGTGCAGCTGCCACCACCACGAGGACCGCTCAGCACGGTCGTGATCGGCCGGCTCGCCGGGCCTCCTGCGCCGGACGGGGCCGAGCTCTCCGACGCGGCCCGCGAGGCGGTCGCGCGTGACGTCCTCCTGGACGACGACGTCCAGCTGAGCCTGTTTCTCCTGCACGAGCTGCACCACCGGGGCTTCGACCGCGTGCCGGCCGACCTCGAGTGGGATCCCGCGCTGGTCTCCGCGCGCGGGGTCCTGGAGCGCGCGCTCGAGCGCGATCTGCGGGCGACCGTCGTCGTGCCGGAGCACCCCGCGGGCGGGGACGTGGCGGAGACGCTGTTCGCCCTGACGGCACCGACACCGGGGCCGGGGCTCGCGCGGTTCGTCGCACGCTCGGCCGACGCCGCCCAGGCGCGTGAGCTCGTCATGCACCGCTCGATCTACACGCTCGCCGAGGCGGACCCGCACACGTGGGCGATCCCGCGGCTGACCGGTCGCGCCAAGGCGGCCCTCGTGGAGATCCAGGCCGACGAGTACGGCGGCGGGCGCCCCGAACGCATGCACTCGGCGCTGTTCGCGCAGACCATGCGCGCGCTGGGGCTCGACGACCGGTACGGGCACTACCTGCCGCGGGTCCCCGCGGCGACGCTCACGCACGTCAACGTCATGCGGACGTTCGGGCTCAACCGCCGGCTGCGGGGCGCGGCCGTCGGGCACCTCGCCGCGTTCGAGATGACGTCCTCCCTGCCCAACCGCCAGTACGGCGACGGGTTCCGCCGCCTCGGGTACGACGAACGCACGACGGAGTACTTCGACGAGCACGTCGAGGCGGACGCCGTGCACGAGCAGATCGCGGCCCGGGACCTGGCGGGCGGCCTCGTCGCGGACGAGCCCGACCTGCTGCCTGACGTGCTGTTCGGCGCCGCGGCGTGCCTCGCGGCGGACGACCTCGTGGCCGACGCGCTGCTCGGCGCCTGGAACTCGGGCCGCTCCTCGCTGGTGGCCGCGGCATGACGCCCGCCTGGCAGCCGCGCGCGGACGAGCCCGACACGCTGCGGGCCACGCCCTGCCCGGGCGGCCCGCTTCTGGTGCGCGGCGCGGACGAGGTGGTCTCCCCCACCGGTGAGCGCCGCGCCGTGCGGCGCGCGGTCGTGGCGCTGTGCCGATGCGACGCGTCCACCATCGCCCCGTGGTGCGACGGGAGCCACAAGGTGGTCCGGCGCGCACGGTCGTCGTCCGCCGCTCCCGCGTCCCCGGTCGCGCCCGGTGACGCGCCCGCCTAGCGTGCCAGGGAGCGGCTCCCCCGGCCCGCGGTGCTCGTCCGGCCACCGCGCCCGCATCCGCCGCGCACCCGATCGGAGGACCCCCATGACCCCGACGCACCCCGCGGCCGCGCTGCCGCGCCGCCTGGCCACCCGTCTGGAGACCTCTCGCAGGCTCGACCGGCCCACGCACGCGCTGCGCCGCGCGGCCGCCCAGCTCGACCGCGTGCCGGCACTGCGCGCACTCCTACGCGGCGAGCCGCTCGGCCACGCCGCGCACCCGCTCGTGACGGACGCGCCCCTCGGGATGTGGACCAGTGCGATGGTGCTCGACCTGACCGCCGGTGAGCAGGGTCGGGCGGCCGCCGACCGGTTGGTGGGGCTGGGTGTGCTGTCCGCGCTGCCCGCCGCGCTCACCGGGCTCGCGGACTGGTCCGGCTCGCCCGCGCGCGTCGAGCGCGTCGGCACGGCGCACGCCGCGCTCAACTCCGTCGCGCTCGGCCTGTACTCGGCGTCATGGCTGCTGCGCCGGCGCGGGAGCCGCGGGCTCGGCGTGCTCGTGGGGCTCGCGGGCGGCGGCACGGTCGCCGCGAGCGGGTACCTGGGCGGGCACCTGGCGTTCGTCCAGCGCGCGCCCCGGCACGCCAGGCCCGTCGCCGACTGACGCGTTCGCTCTCGGCGTACACCGGTTGGCACTCGCGGCCGACGAGTGCTAATTCTGGAGGCGTAGCCGCCCCGGCGGATCCACATCCGCCGGGCAGCGCCCGAGCCCGGACGGTCCGGGCTCGCCCAGGAGGAGGTGAGGGTTCGTGGCTACGCGATTCGACCCGTTCCAGGAGCTCGACCGGCTGTTCGGCCAGGTGCTGGCGAACGACCGCGCCGCGACGTCGATGCCCATGGACCTGTACCGGTCCGGTGACCACTACGTGCTGCACGTGGACCTGCCCGGTGCCGACCCCGGATCGATCGACGTCTCGGTCGAGGACCGTGTGCTCACCGTCCGCGCGCAGCGCAGCCCGCGCACCGAGCAGGACGTGCAGTGGCTCGCCAAGGAGCGCCCGTCGGGCACGTACGCGCGCCAGCTCGCCGTGGGCGCGGGCCTCGCGCTCGACCACATCGAGGCCACCTACACCGACGGCGTGCTGACGCTGTCCATCCCCGTGGCGGACGAGGCCAAGCCGCGCAAGATCGAGGTCCAGCACGGCACCCGGCCCGCGATCGAGGCCACCACGCCCGCCTGAGCCCGACCCGACCGCACGAGAGCCCGCCGCCCGCCCCGGGTGGCGGGCTCTCGCACGTCCGTCGGGGCCTCCGGCCCATGCGGATCGCGGCCACGCGCGACAGCCTGCCAGGGTGACCTCCCGCAGGAACGCCCTCGTCCTGGCCGTCGTCCGCTCGCCGGCCCACCGCATCCTCGGCCGCGTGCGTGAGCTGCGCTACACCGGCCCCCGTAGCGGCGCCGACGTGCGCCTCCCGGTCGAGATGGTCGAGCACGGCGACGCGCTCGTCGTCCTGGTCGGACGCGCCACGACCAAGCGCTGGTGGCGGGCGTTCCGCGAGCCGTGGCCCGTCGTCGTCACCACGGGCCGTCGCGAGCGGCACGGCATCGGCCAGGTGCTGACCGCCGACGACCCGCGCCGCGCGGCCGCCGCGGCGGCGTACCAGGCCGTGTCGCCCGCGCGCGTGGGCCCCGACGACGTCCTGGTCCTCATCACGCCGAGCTGACCGGGACCGACCCGACCCAGAGAAGCACGAAGCCCTCCCCGGTGACCCGGGAAGGGCTCTGACCTGCTCGTGCTGGTGGGCGATACTGGGATCGAACCAGTGACCTCTTCCGTGTCAGTGATCGGAGTCGGGTTCGCCGGCGTCCGCCCACGTCCATCTGTGCAGGTCAGCGCTTCGGGTAGTTCTGCGCGGACAGCCACGAACACGCCTGGATCGATGCTGGATGGGGTACGCAATTGGGGTACTGGGGCAGCCCCCTGAATTGCGCGGGCCGGCTCGGTCAGTCACCGGTGCCGGCCCGTACGTCACCGCCAACAGGTCGGTCAACGGACGCGAGAGCACCGAGTCGGTCACCGCGCGCACCAGACGCATCTGCCCCCACCGCCGGTCGGCCAGCAGGCCCGACTCCACGAGACGGTCCACCTCCTGGTGCACCGCCTTCACCGACGCACCCACACGCCCCGCGAGCTCGGTCAACGAGTACTCCTCGCCCGGGTTCAAGTACGTCAGAGCCAGCAGGTCACCCTGGACCCGCGAGCGCAGGATCGGCAGCAGGGCCGGCGCTGTGTTCGCATAACAGGTAAAGCATCCTTCACCAGCTAGACGAAGGCAAGCGTCGGGCGGCGATCGGCCCTATGCGTCCTGTCCGCGGAAGATGTGCTCGTCGTGCCATTCGAAGTACGACGCGCTGGTTTCGTAGTCGACGACCGCGCGGCCCGCGATCGCCGCGATGCGATGCCCGATGGCGGACGGGCCGCCGGCGACGCTCGTACCGGCGATGACTCCATCTCGTACGGTGACGTAGCCGTCCTCGAACAGCGCGTCGCATCCGAAGACGCATGCGAGCATGGCGATCCGGCCCAGGTCGCGAAGTTCGTCGGGCGTCGCTGCCGACCGCCTCTTGATGTGCGATGCCCACAGGAACCTCGCGGGATACGTCTCGCCGCAGAGCGAGCAGCTCGCATCCGCGCGCCCTGCGAGCAGGACCTGTCGCAGCCTGCGCTGTTCGCGCCTCTGCTTCGCGGTCACCGGTCGATCGAGGTCTCCCTGGAAGGGGCCAGGCACGAGCTCAGGCACGCGACTCTCGGGCGCGGGCACCTCATCATCGTGGGCGAGCGCGACCTTCACCGGGCTGCCCCCGACGACGCGAGTTCCGGGGATGGTCGAGAGAACGGCGCCGACGAACGCACTCCGATAGCCGAGCACGTCGGGCGTGACCTCCACGATGCCGCGTGCGTGCAGGAGCTCGAGGCCCGCCGCGACGTCGGCGATCGGTACCGGCTGACCCTCGGGCGAGCGAGTCGTTGCGACAATCACCGATGGGGGACGGACCCGTATCACGCGGTTCACCGATCCGGACACCGTGTACAACTGGGTTCCGACGAGTTGGCGGAGGATCGACTCCGCGTCGAGATCCGGCGCCACGATGGACGACGCCGGATCGGCGTAGCGCACGCCTGCATAGGTGGCGTTCCCTTGGGGGTTCGGAATGACGGCATCACCCTGCTTTGCGTGCGCTCGCAAGTGCGCGTCCGCGTCCACGCCCGGCGTCCGCACGTTGACGATCTTCGGGTCGGCATACAACGTGCAACGCAACCCGCCGATGACGGCGTACATCGCCTGGCGGGGCTCAACCGTCGCGAGCGGCTGCCGGGCGGGGCTGAGCGTGGCTGCGACGTCGCGCCCGAAGACCACACTGACCGTGGACGCGACCACAGCGGCAGCCGGGCTCAGGCCCTCCTGGGCGACGACGCGAGCTTCGGCTTCCTGACGCGAGCCAAAGTACGTGAGCACGGGCCCACCGTACCTACGTGCGAACTGCGTGTACCCCGACGCGGGAGCGCAGTCACTGCTCGCATCAGGACAGAACAGACTCGGCGCGAGAGGCGAAGCGTGTCGTCCTCGGGCCAACGGCCTCGGACGTGCGCGTTTGCTGCCCGAGCGCGGCCACCGGTGGCAGACTTCGGGCTACCGAGGCAGCGAAGCAAGTGGGTCACATGGCCGTGGACGTGTTCGCCATCCGCGACCGCCTCATCGGCGACTACCGCGCATTCACGTCGGGGACGGTCGAGGTCCGCGACCGTCGCATCGCCGCCCACGTGACCGGTCTGCTCGACGGCGGCGCCCAGTGGCCCGACCCGTGGCTCAGTCTCAACCCGAGCTTCGAGACTGGCGGGACCGTCAGCGACCTCGTCGCCGAGGGCATCCTGCATCCCGAGAACGAGCGCATCTTCCGGGTCAAGAAGCATGCGAACGATCCCGGTTCGACGACGCTCACGCTGCACCGTCATCAGCGCGAGGCGAGTCGTCCGTGCTGATGAAGCCGGACATCGTCTGGTACGGGCCTGGTTCCGCGGCCCCGACGGCCGTGATCGACGCGAAGTACAAGGTCGAGAAGCCGAGCGGCTACCCGAACGCCGACCTGTACCAGATGCTCGCGTACTGCTCGGTGCGCGGCCTGCCACGCGGCCACCTCGTCTACGCCCAGGGAAACGAGCCAGAAGCGGTGCACCGCGTCGTCAGTGCCGGTGTCGAGATCCACCAGCACGCACTCGACCTCGACCTCGAGCCCGAGACGTTGCTCGGACAGGTGCACGATCTGGCACGACGGATGGCCCATCTCGCGAATCGACTGGATCGGTGATGCTTGTCAGTTGCGCCGCACTCGCGCGGTGCGAGCGTCCGCTTCGCCGTCGTTCACCTACGGGGGGGCCGCGCCGTTACGCGAGACCAACGTACGCCAGCGAGCGCTTGAGACCCGGGTCTACTGCCGTATGCCCCTCTTCCAGACTACGAAGGACGCCGTGGTCCGTCGTGAGGCGATCAGGATGGAACGTATGCCAAGCCTGGCAGGACCCGCAGCGCCCACCACTCAGGAATGGGCGTAGAAGCAGGAGGTCCCCGAACGGCCCCAATGCATACAGCGAGTCCACTTCTATGCCAAGTTGACTGGACGTGATGGATGATTGAGGCACAACAGAATGGTCGCCCGCCAAGACCCTATGGACAACTCGTCCCACGCCACTGAACGAGTCCCATCTCGTGTCGACTATGTGCACGAGCTTGTAGTCGGTCAGAAAATCGGCACTCTTGAGAACCCGACTGAGACTCTCTAGGGCGCTTTCCGACATCTCCACTCGCTGCCGATATGGCTCGCGTCGAAGATGTGCCCAATCGTCACGCAATTGCTTGAGGGCGCGCCGCTCGGTCGCGGCATCGCGGGCGTACCTAAGGATGGCGTGGAGAAGCGGGTCGTCCAATGACCGAAATGCCCGGCTCGACGACTCATCAACAAGCTGCATCCAGTCGCCCAGCGATGGCCCGCTCACACCGGAATTGAAACTCCGCTTGAGTTGAGCGACGGCACCCAATTCGATACCCCGACTGTGCGCGCTCGCGAGGACGAAAGACGCAATAACGCACTCCACGACCTCGAAGCACTCACGAATCGCGCCGATGCTACGGTCAGGGTCACCAACGCTCACCTCGGCCTCGACCGCGCGCCAACGGTATGCTACGGGATGGGGATACTGCGTTCGTACGATAAATGCGAGCGTCTCGATCTGCTCGGCGGCCGCGAGTCTCTGCCGCAGGATTCGACCGTTAGCCATCAGGTGCTCGCGGGCCTCGGACGCAGATGGCAACTCGAACATCTCGCGCAAGAGAGCGGTCGATCCGTCGACCCATCGGGAGAACTGAATCCTCGCACCGTCTGCCACGGCGAACGCTTCGCGCAGATCTGCATCCCAGATGGGGACGGGGAGTTGCCCGAGTCGCGCGACGTTCACGTGCAGACCGGCGCCGCCGAGTCCGTCGAGGAGGTCGGCCGCGCGGCGAGACCTCAGGTACTCGACCAAGAACTGTCGCGTGTGCTCGTCGATGTCAGCGTTCGGACGAACGACAATCAGGTTCGGGCCAGCCGAGGCCGGCAGATGCTCGGGGCGAACAACTGCGACCCGGAGGCGATCGGCGGGCCGGCGCAACTCAACAACGAGAACGTCGCCAACGCGAAGACTATAGTCAGCGAGCGGATCTGCCTTGACTGTTGAGCATCTATCTAGATCGATGCTGCCGTCGCGGCCGATGCCTCGCGCTTCGATCACGCGACATTCTTCGTTGGGGCAATTGCCCTTGCCGCGCCGGTAGCGCGGGAGCACGAGCTCCGCGACTTCACCGAGAGCTGTGGCTTGGCCAAAACTCTCGAGATCGCGCGCGCTGCGAGCGTGCCTCGGGTGGTTCTGATCGAATCCCCAGCCGGCGCTCGCATCGGGCTGGACACGCAGTACATAGCCATGCTCCGTTTGCCCCCCGGCCCGCCGAAGGAGGCCGTGAACCTCGGCCCGCAGCTCGGGCCCCGCCTCTTCAGCCCGAAAACCGACGTAGCGCGCGAGCTTAGGTTCTCGTTCGTCGCGCTTGCGGAAGGCAATGAATGCAAGTTGGAAGGCTGGATGCACGCCCGAAAAGTGACTATTCGTCTCGACGACGAGGTCAACAGTCCAGTCACGCGCGATCCAGCTGCGGACCCGAGCGGATGAGTCGCTGCGCAGGAATGCCGCAGGCCCGAGCCAGCCGACGCGCTCTGCTGGCACTGCCTGGGTCAGTGCCTCCAGCAACTGAGCTTCGTGCGCTTCGCGGGTCTCGGGGGCATCAGCAACGCTTCGACGCTCGTCGAGCCGACCCCATCTCGGCAGGAGCAACACCGGCGCGGGCTGGCGACCGGGTGTCTCGGGATCGGGCTCGATGCCCGTCGATGTAGCCGAAGGGAACAAGGAGGCAAAAGAGACATCGACGAAGTCCGGGTCGGCGACCGCGACCAGCGGCTCACCCGCCCAGGCGCCAATCAGCCAGACCCAGAAACGCAGTTGTTCGTTCGGGTTCCCATCGCCTCGTTCCACGGCCCTCACGGTAGCGACACGGAGGGCAGAACGGACCCGGGTCTGCTGCACGGATAGGTGACACCTGACCTGTGGTGCCTGGGGCACCGCTGGAAGGATGTGCACCGTGCCCAGACCCCACCCCAAGGAGTTCCGCGACGACGTCGTGGCCATCGCCCGTCGCGGTGATGCCCCTGTGTCTCAGATCGCCAAGGACTTCGGCATCAGCGACTCGTGCCTGCGCAACTGGATGCATGCCGCCGACGTCGAGGACGGCAACCGGCCCGGCGTGACGGCCTCGGAATCGGCCGAGCTGCGCGAGGCCAAGAAGCGTGTGCGGCTCCTGGAGCAGGAGAACGAGGTCCTTCGCCGAGCCGCTGCGTACTTCGCTCAGACGCATCTGCCGGGAAAATGACCTACCCGCTCGTGAGTGAGCTCGCCGCCGACGGGGTCCCCGTCGCGGTGACGTGCCGGGTCCTGAAGCTCGCCAGACAGCCCTACTACCGCTGGCTCGCTGCACCCGTGCACCGCTGCTGGCCGACGAGGCGGCCCGCGCCGGGCAGGTCGCCTGCGACCGCACCGTGTGGCGGATCTGCCGGGACAACCGGTGGTGGTCGGTGTTCGGCAAGAAGCGCGCCAAGAACGGCAAGAAGGCCGGCCCGCCAGCGCACGACGACCGCGTGCTGCGGATCTTCCGCGCGGATGGCCCGAACCGGTTGTGGCTCTGGGACATCACCGAACACCCCACGGGCGAGGGCAAGCTGTACCTGTGCGCGATCAAGGACGTGCACTCCAACCGCATCGTCGGGTACTCGATCAGCGACCGAATGACGTCCCGGATCGCGGTAAACGCCCTGGTCAGCGCCGTGCAACGCCGCGGTGACGTGGCCGGATGCGTGGTCCATTCGGACCGAGGCAGCCAGGGCGGATTCAATCGGTCGTCGCAACACCTCGAGATCGTGGAGGTGTTCGATGGTTCGTCGGCAGCAGGCAGCAGATCGGGCGGTGCGGGCGAAGTTGAGGTCGCCGGGCACCCGAAGTTCCAGCGCCCGGTGGAGGCCGCGTTCTGGGCCGAGATCGCCAAGGGATTGCTGCCGGTCGAGGCGGCGGCGGTGATCGGCGTGTCGCAGCCGGTCGGGCAGCGGTGGTTCCGCGACGGTGGCGGCATGCCCCCGTTCGACCTCAAGGCGCGCCCTTCGGGCCGCTACCTGTCCTTCGCTGAGCGCGAGGAGATCGCGCTGCTCAGGGCCCAGTCCAAGGGTGTTCGCGAGATCGCCCGGGCAGTCGGTCGCGACCCCGGGACGGTCTCTCGTGAACTGCGCCGTAACGTCGCGACGCGCGGTCGCACGCTCGACTACCGGGCGTCGGTCGCGCAGTGGACCCACAGCTGGTTCGGTGCGGTCGCGCTGAAGGCCCGGTTGACCAGGTCTCCGGCTCGGATCCCGTCCTTGGTCGGGATCGTGGTGCGCTTGGCCCGCCCGCGGACCACCCCGCGCAGGCCACGCTCGCGCATCAGGCGTTCGACCGTGCAGCGCGCGACCGGGGTGCCCGGCCCGGTGCAGGTGCCTCCACATCTTGCGGGCCCCGTAGACGCCGTAGTTCGCCGCATGCTCGGCGACGATGACCTGGCCCAGGGCTGCGTCGGCCACGGCACGGGCTGAGGGCGGGCGCGACCTGGCGGCGTAGTACGTGCTCGGGGCGACCTGCAGCAGGGTGCAGATCGGCTCGACCCCGAACTCGGCGCGGTGGGCGTCGATGAACGCCACTACCTGGTCGACGGGCGGTCGAGCTCCGCGATGCTCCTATGTCAACTTCGATGCCGTCACGCCGCTCGCCCGAGGTCCACCGCGCCCGCTCGCGGTGTTGCGGTCGCTGCCGCGGTTGCCGGCGGCGTGGTCTTGGTGACGAGCTCGTCGGTGCTCATCGCGGCGAACACGCGGTCGGAGATGCGTCGGCGTAGCAGCCGTAGCGCCTCGGTGCGGGTCTTGCCGGTCGTGATGAGCTTGGCGTAGTAGGCGGCTCCCTGGCCGCCAAGACGCAGCTGGGTGACCGCGGCCATGTGCAGGGCGGTGTTGATCGTGCGGTTCCCGCCGCGTGAGAGGCGCACCCGCACGGTGTTGCCGGACCAGACCGGGATCGGTGCGGTGCCGTTGAACCGGGCGAAGGCGTGCCTGGACCGGAACCGGCGTGCTCCGGCCGTCTCGCCGACGATCATCGCCGCGCCCAGGACGCCCAGGCCCGGTACTTCGAGCAACGAGGGGTGCCCCGCGCGCACGAGTGTGGCCAGTCGCCGCTCGATGTCGTTGATCCGCCGGGTCAGCGAGCGGATGTCGTCGAGCAAGTCGCGGGCGATCTCGGCGACCACGCCATCGCGACAGGCGATCCGCTCTTGCAGGTCGTCCAAGAGCTGGTAGCGGCGCAGGGCCCGGGCAGGAATGTGCAGGTCAGGGTCGATCTCGTGCAAGAACCATCGGACCTTGGACTGCATCGCGGTGCGCCGAGCGACCAGAGTGCGCCGATGGTCGGTCAACAGCTTGATCTCCCTGCTCGCACCGGGCAGCTCGGCGGTCGGCAGGCCGTCTTCACGTAGCGCGACGCGGGCGACCGCCTCGGCGTCGATCGGGTCGGACTTGCCCGGCTCGCGGCCGCTGCGCCGCATCCCGGCCATCAACCGGGTGTGAACCCGCACGACCTGGTGACCGGCGTTGAGCAGGTCTGCCTCGAGCCGGCGCGTCAGGTGACGGCAGTCCTCGACAGCGACCGCGACGCCGTCGAACTGCTCGAGCCAGGTCAGGATCTGACGGTGCCCCACGGCGCGGGCCTCGACGGTCAACACCGCGAGGCGCTTGCCGACGTCGTCGACCGCGACGAGCGTGTGCCAGTTCTTGTGTGCGTCGATACCAACGACCGTCATCCAGACCTCCGCAGCCTCGCCAACCGATGGGGATGGTGCCGCCGGCCCGGGGGACGGGCACGCCTCAGTCGGGCACGGTGAGCAAGCAAGCTCCTATCAGGCCACGCCCCGTCCAGCGGCGCCGACCCGGCGAGACGGCACATCGCGGACAAGCCACGAAGGCAGCGAAGAAACGAGCCAGCCCCGCCGAGCCACCATCCAGTCTGGTACTGACGCGAAGAAAGCCGACGCCGCCTTCAAGATCGCGTTCGCCCGGCGCAGCTCGCGCACTTCACGCTCGAGCTCGGCCATCCGCCGCGCGTCGCTGGCCGTCGTGCCCGGCCGGTCGCCAGCGTCGGTCTCGGCCCGGTTCACCCACCCGCGCAGGGTCTCGGGGTTGATCCCGAGCTGGTCCCCGATCCGACGGCACGCCGCCGGACGGGACACCGGGTCCCTCCTCGCGCCCAGCACGAGCCGGATCGCGCGCTCACGCAACTCGTCCGGGTACTTCCTCGGTGCAGCCATGACTCTCATCCTCCGTGGATTGAGAGCCTCCATGGAAGCCGGGGCGGTTCAGAGAGTTGCGCCTCCCGGGCAATCCGTCGGGACGAAGTCGGTTTACTCGCGAGCACATCCGCACGCCACCCGTCTCCCGAGACTTCGAGCTGTGCATTCCAGCCGGCGAGGCGAACCGCATCCACAAGCTCGAGCTTTAGGAGCCTATGTGCCAGGGACTCGCCGCTCAGGGTGACGTCCCCTGGTGTGGTGTAGTTCCTGGCCTGCAGCGTCGTGGTGTCCATGACGGTGAAGGCCATCGTGCGATGGTCAGTGAGACCGGACTAGGGAACTCACGGAAGGACACATCGCACGATGGCTATGGACCAGTCTGCCTTGCTCGAGCTGCTCGCGGCGTTGAAGGACACCGAGGTCAGCGACCGGATCCGCACGGCGACCGAGCGCCTCTACCAGGAACTGATCGACGCCGAGGCGACCTCGGTGATCGGCGCGGGCCCCTGGCAGCGCAGCGCTGAGCGCACTGCCCAGCGCAACGGGACGCGGGACCGGACGTTGACCACGACGGCCGGTGACCTGGACCTGCGGATCCCCAAGCTGCGCACCGGGTCGTTCTTCCCGTCGCTGCTCGAGCGTCGCCGTCGGGTCGACCAGGCGCTGTTCGCCGTGGTGATGGAGGCCTACCTGCACGGGGTCTCGACCCGCCAGGTCGACGACCTGGTCAAGGCGCTGGGCGCCGACAGCGGGATCTCCAAGTCCGAGGTCTCCCGGATCTGCGCCGGCCTCGACGAGGAGGTCGCCGCGTTCCGCGACCGGTCGCTGGCCGACGCCGCGTTCCCCTACTTGTTCCTGGACGCCACCTACTGCAAGGCCAGGGTCGGGCGCCGGGTGGTGTCCCAGGCCGTGGTCATCGCCACCGGGGTGCGTGCAGACGGGCACCGTGAGGTCCTGGGGTTCGACGTCGGTGACAGCGAGAACGGCGCGTTCTGGACCAGCTTCCTGCGCTCCCTGAAGGCCCGCGGGCTGGGCGGAGTCCTGCTGGTCGTCTCCGACGCGCACGAGGGCCTCAAGAGCGCGATCAGCTCGGTCCTGCTCGGCGCGGCCTGGCAACGCTGCCGGGTCCACTTCACCCGCAACGCCCTGGACGCGGTCAACCGCACCAACGCCGAGATGGTCGCCGCGGCGATCCGCACGATCTTCGCCCAGCCCGACGCGCAGCACGTGGCCGAGCAGTTCGACGCGATCGAGACCATGCTCGCCCGGTCCCACCCGAAGGTCGCCGCGATGCTCGCAGGCGCCCGCGAGGACCTGCTCGCGTTCACCGCATTCCCGGCCGCGCACTGGAAGAAGATCTGGCCGACCAACCCGCTGGAACGGCTGAACAAGGAGGTCAAGCGCCGCACCGACGTCGTCGGGGTCTTCCCCAACCCCGCCGCCCTGCTGCGCCTGGCCGGCGCCGTCCTCGTCGAGGCCCACGACGAATGGGCCGCCACCGACCGGCGCAACCTGTCCGAACGCTCCATGACCCAACTCGCCTCCATCACCGCGCTGACCACGACGACGGAGGTGGACGCCCCTCAGCTGCTCACGGCATGATCAACAAGCTGACCCGCACGGTGTCGAGGAACTCCACCACTCAGCGGGACGTCACCCGGCCACCGCCATGCTCGACAAGGGCATCCACCTCAAGGCCGTCTCCGAGACGCTCGGGCACGCCGGGACGCAGGTGACCGCGGAGGTGTACGCGCATCTCACGACGCGCACCGCTCGAGCCGCAATGGACGCACTCGGGGACATCCTCGAACGGTGACGGACGATGCTCGCGACACCACAGGGAAGAGACGAACGATCGCCCGCAGCCGGGGCCGTCCGGGGCCGTCCGCCCGAGATCCAGGTACCCCAACGTGGAGCCTGGTTGGGGTACACAGTTGGGGTACAGAGCACCGAAGGCCGCCCCGTGGATCCGGTGACGGCCTTCTGACCTGCAGTGATGCTGGTGGGCGATACTGGGATCGAACCAGTGACCTCTTCCGTGTCAGGGAAGCGCGCTACCGCTGCGCCAATCGCCCGCGGTGGGGTGATGCTGCGAGGTGGAGATGGGATTCGAACCCACGTATACGGCTTTGCAGGCCGCTGCCTCGCCTCTCGGCCACTCCACCCTGAGACCGCTGTCCTCAGCGGCCGGGGCCGAGAAGGATGTCTCCGAGCGGACGACGGGATTCGAACCCGCGACCCTCACCTTGGCAAGGTGATGCTCTACCACTGAGCCACGTCCGCGCTGCACGTCCCCCGGTTCTCACCGGCGTTCCGTGTGCGTGCCAAACACTAACCGAGTGATTGCCGATGAGTCCAACTGGCTCCCCGCAGGGCCGCGATCACGCGGATCGGCCGCCGTCTACCCTGGTCCGGCCGCGCCCCGCGGCTCCCCCCAGCCGCGACGAGCCCATGACGACCACCGCGCACGATCCCCTGAGCACCCGGGATCGCCCGCACGCCGGAGCCGCCGCCGGACCCCGCCCCGCCGCGGACGGCACCCGGCGGGACATCCAGGTGCTGCGGGCGCTCGCGGTCGCCGCGGTCGTCGTCTTCCACGTCTGGCCCGCGGCGCTGCCGGGCGGGTACGTCGGCGTCGACGTCTTCTTCGTCGTCTCGGGCTTCCTCATCACGTCCCACCTCCTGCGGACGCCGCCGACGAGCGTGCGCAGGCTCGCCGCGTTCTGGGCGCGCCGGGGTCAGACGCCTCCTGCCGGCAGCCGCGACGGTGCTGGCGGTGACCGCGATCGGCTCGGTGCTGCTGCTGCCCAGCAACCTGCTGCAGCAGGCCGCACGCGAGGTCCTCGCCTCGACGCTCCTGGTGGAGAACTAGGAGCTCGCCGAGCGGGCCACGGACTACCTCGCCGCCGATGCGACGCCGAGCCCGGTCCAGCACTTCTGGTCGCTCGGCGTCGAGGAGCAGTTCTACCTCGCGTGGCCGCTGCTGCTGGCCGTGGCACTCCTCGTCGCGCGACGCACGGGGCACTCGCGCCGCGTGGTGGCCGCGGCGATCGGGCTCGTGCCGGTCGCGTCCCTCGCGTGGAGCATGCACCTCACGCAGGCCGATCCGGCCCGCGCCTACTTCGTCACGCCGACGCGCGTGTGGGAGCTCGGGCTCGGCGCGCTCGTCGCTGTGCTCGGGGTACGGAGCGTGGGCCTGGACCGGGTGCGTGCCGTGGCGGGGTGGGCGGGACTGGGCGCGATCGCGTGGGCGGCCGCCACGTTCGACTCCGCGACGCCGTTCCCGGGATCGGCCGCGCTGCTCCCCACCGTCGGCGCCGCGCTCGTGGTCGCGACCGCGACCGACGACGTCGTCGGCGGACCCGGGCGGCTGCTGGGGCGGCGGACGGTGGTGGCGCTCGGGGACGTCTCCTACGGCGTCTACCTGTGGCACTGGCCGCTGCTCGTGCTCGGCCCCTTCGCCGTGGGCGCCGTGCTCGGGGACGTCGCGCTCGCCGCCCTCGTCGTGGTCACGGTCGTGCTCGCGGCCGCGACCAAGCGCTGGATCGAGGACCCCGTACGCCGCTCGCCGGGGCTTGCTCGGTCCTCGCCCCGCAGCTTCGCCCTGGGTGGTGCGACAGCGGTGGTGTGCGCGCTGCTCGCGGTCGCGGTCGGGAACGCGGGAGAGGCGCGCGCGGCGGACGAGCAGGCCGTCCTCGAGCAGGCCCGCGCGGGCGACATCCCGTGCTTCGGTGCGGCGGCGGTCCGCGACCCGGCGTGCGGCGATCCCGCGGGCTCGCGCCTCCTCGTGGGCGCCGGCGCGGCGGCGGCCGACCGGAGCGAGCTGTATGCCGACGGGTGCTGGAACAACACGCCGTTCTCGGGCCGCCGGTCCTGCACCTACGGCTCGCCGACGCCGGGACGGCGCGTGGTGCTGCTCGGCAACTCGCACGCCGGGCAGTGGCCCGCGCTCGTCGGGCAGGTGGAGCGCGAGGGCTGGTCCCTGAGCACGTACCTGACCTCCGAGTGCTACCCCGTCGACGTGCCGATCGACCTGACGGTCCCGGCCGCGGGTGACGGGTGCGCGGCGTGGACCCGTTGGGCGGTCGACGACGCGCTCGCCCAGGATCCCGACCTCGTCGTGCTCGCGGCCCGCACCTTCCGGCCGCTCCTCGACGTGCCCGCCGACCAGCAGCTCGACCGCCAGCGCAGCGCCTACGGCCGCCTGCTCGAGCGGTTCACGTCCGCGGGCGTCCCCGTGCTGGTGCTGCGGGACACGCCCGCCGCCGGCGAACCCGCGCCCGACTGCGTCGCACGCGAACGTGGCGGCTGGCGCTCGTGCACGCAGCCCGCCGAGGTCGCGCTGGAGCCGGACCCGCTCGCCGACGCCGCGGAGCGCGACACCTCAGGGCTCGTCACGGTGCTGGACCTCGCGCACCTCATCTGCTGGGACGGGACGTGCCACGACGTGGTCGGTGGCGCGATCGTGTACTTCGACCACGGCCACCTGACGCGCACGTTCGCCGAGACGCTGCGTCCCGAGGTCGAGGCGGCCGTCGCGCGCCGTCTGCTGCGGGACTGAGACCGGGCCGGCGACGCGCGGCGGGCCGCCGCACGTCGCCGGCCGGACGTCACTGCTGCTGGGCCCGTGCCACCAGGCGCTGGCCGAGCTGACCCGCGGACCGGTTGTCGAGCATCTGCGTCTGTGCCTCGACGATGCGCAGCAGCGCGGGGTCGTGCCGCTGCACCTCCGACGACTGGAGCAGGACCGTGCCGGCTCCGGTGAAGTCGTACTGGCGTTCCTCGCCCGAGTTGCGGCCGAACATCCCCTGGACGCCCGCCATGAGCGACTGGGCCATCCAGTTGTAGTCGTAGTGCTGGCTGGGCGACGGGCAGTCGGCCCAGCCGAGCAGCGCCTCGGGGTCCGCCCGGAACGGCGGCTCGACGAAGATCACCGGGCCGTTGGACGACGCGAGGAACTTGCCGGTGCCGATGAGCGTGACGAAGCCGGGCACGATCGACTGCTTGAGCTCGAGACCGGTCTCGAAGGCCAGCAGGTTGGTCTGCTTGATCGTGAGGTTGCCGGCGTCCAGGTCGTAGGAGTTGATGTCGTTCCCACGGTCGCCGATGACGAGCTTGCCGTGCCCCGACGCGACCACCCAGTCCTGCGCGTACAGGGGCGAGGAGAACCGCGCGGCGACCCACGCGGCACGCGAGGCGTACGCGCTGATGCCCGAGAAGTCGATGGTGCCGTAGTAGGCGATCATCGCGCCCTTGGACGTGAACCACTCGCCGTTCAGGTCGATCGAGAAGGCGTACGGGTTGACGTTGTCGTTCGCCGGCAGGCTGCGGGCGTCCAGGATCGTGCTGTCGATGCCACTGATCATCAGAACTTCTCCTCCGAGGCCTGGACGTACACCGTGCCGTGACCGGACACGTGGAGCTGGAACGCCTCACCCGAGCCGCGCCCGACGATGTCGCGCAGCCCGACGCTGGCCTTCAGGTCGACGTTGAGCGCGCCGGTGTGCCCGACGTACGCCTGGGGGTCCACGCCGACCGTCTCGCCGGTGAGCTGGAGGGGGAACGTGCCCCCGTGCGACAGCAGCGCGACCGAGCCCTGACCCGAGATGCGGGTGGTGAACAGGCCCTGCCCGGTCATCGCGCCGCGCACGGCGGACCGGATGCCGCCCTGGCCGATGAACTCGACGGACGTCTGCAGGTTCGCGTCGTGCGCGAGCAGGCGGTCGGCCTCGACGGTGAGCGAGTCGCCCGTCAGCTCGATGACCGTGACGTGCAGACCGCGGAACCCGTAGAGCACGGAGCCCGTGCCCTCGGTCGCCATCATCGGGTTGGACTCGCCCGCCATCGCGGTGCCGATCATCCCGCCGACGCCCTGGCCCTGGCCGTGGATCGGACGGAACGCGACCTGGCCCGTGTAGCCGAGCATCGCACCGCGACGCGCGAGCACCGGGCTCTGTGCCGTCACGGGGACCCGGACGACCTTGCTGTTGACCTTCTCGAACGGCATTCCGGTGCCCCTCAGCGCTCGGCCGGCTGGATGTAGACGATGCCCTGGCCCTCGAACCGCAGCGAGAACGGCTCGCCGCCGTCCTCACCGACCAGCGAGCGCCAGGACACCCCGGAGACCAGGCTCATCTGCGTCTGCCCCGTACCGGCGACGTACACGTCGGGGTCGACGACGAGCGGCTCGCCCGGGTTCACGGCGAGCGCGATGAGCGGGCCCTCCGAGAGGATCGCGCACTGGCCGGTGCCGGTGACGGTGGTGGTCGCGAGCCCCTGGCCCGACGTCATGCCGCGCAGGCCCGCGAACTGCACGTCGAGCTGGAGCCCGTCGGTGACGGCCAGGATGTGCTCGGACTCGACCGTGAGCCGGTCGTTCTGCAGCTGCACGACCGTGACGTCCATCGCGTTCTGCGCGAGGTAGACGCGGCCGGCGCCGCTGCAGGTCATGAGCGAGATGGACTCGCCGGCGACGCGCTGGCGGATCGCGGCACGGAGCCCGCCGCCACCACCCATGCCGGCCGACTTGAACTCGACCTTGCCGGTGTAGGCGACCATCGAGCCGGACGCGGCCCGGAGCGAGTCACCTTCCAGATCGGCGTGCAGGACCTTCTTGTCCGCGGTGAGGACGGCCACGGCTCCCCTTTGCTGGTGTCGGGCCCGATGGGGCCCCGATGACGCCTGGTCGCGGCCCAGGGCCGCGGCGTCCGGTCGCCCGGGAGCCTAGCGCCGGAGCGCGCCCCCGACGTGCAGGAACCACCCCGAGCAGGGGCGATTCGCCCGATCGCGTGGCCCGTCGGCCGGCCCGCGGACCGGGCGCGTCAGACCTCGCCCGGCAGTGCCTCGCGCACGACGATGCGCGTCCAGGCACCCACGTACACGCGGTCGCCGTCCTGCAGCTCGACGCGCTGGCCGGGCGGGATCGGCGTGGTGGGCAACGGGTCCCCCACGCGCGCGACGTGCGTGCCGTTCGACGACTGCAGGTCCTCGACCCACCAGCGCTGGCCGTCGGTGCTCAGCTGGCAGTGCCGCCGGGACACGCCCGAGTCGCTGCCGCAGTCGACCTGCGGGTGGATGTTGCGGGACACCGACGGGCGCCCGACGAGCGCCGACCGCGTGCGCAGCGTGACGAGCTGCGGCAGCCCGACCGACGGCAGCGGGTCCTCGGGGGTCTGCAGCGCGTACCAGTCGGGGTCCACCCACACCTCGGCGACCCACACCTCGCCACCCGGGATCGTCGGCGTGGGCAGCGCGGAGGCCTCCTGCGGGACGCCCGGCGCCGGGTCCTCGGCTGCCGCCTGCGGGGGTGCCGCGGCACCGGGTGCGACGCCGTCGGGGTCGGGTGTGGCGCGTGCTCCCGCCGCGACGACGGCCGGGACCGCGCCCGTGGTCGGCTCCACCGGCACGGCCACCGGGGCCCCCGGCGGGATCGGGCTCGGGGTCGCCCCCGTCGTGAAGTCGTATCCGCAGTTCTCGCAGAACAGCGCTCCCGCCGCGGCGGGCGACCCGCAGTGCGGGCACGCCGTGGCGGCGCCGGTGGACGCGCCGGTGGACGTGGCCGTCGACGCGCTCGTCGGCGGCGCCGTGGGTGCGACCGGTGCGTGGGGGATCGGCGCCCCGCAGACGTCGCAGTAGTCCGTCGCCTGCGACCGGTGGCCGTCGGGGCAGAGCACGCTCACCGGCGCACCCGCGTGGTCTTGGTCGACGCGGTGTCGAGCGCCATCTCGTCGAGCCTGTCCGTGTTCCTGCGCAGGCGCACGGTCCCCTGGTCGGGGTCGTCGATCTCGACGACCCGCCGCAGCCGGCTCGTCGCCTCCTCGTTGCCCGTCTGCTGCGCGAGCTGCACGGCACGGCCGAGCTTGACCGTGGCCGTCGCCTCGTCGCCGGCCGCCTTGGCCGCGAGGCCCTCCTGGATCACGGACGCGAGCTCGGCCTGGCCCGTGTAGTGCGCGACCTCGGGGCTCAGGCGCGCGGTCAGCGCGTCGTCGTCGGACCAGCGGGCCTTGACCAGGCCGGAGGTCAGCACCTGACCGCCGACCGCGAGCTGCACGCGCGCCGCGAGCTGTTCGGTGCCCACGGGCTTCGAGGCGACGCGCACCGCCACGTGGTAGTCGCGCGACTCGTCGCCCCAGGATCCCGTGGGGTACGCGCCGGTGAGCGGGTTGACCTCGGTCCGCCGCGCGGTGAGCTCCTCGACCGTGGGCGAGACCTGCCGGACGAAGAGCACCTGAGCGCCCTGGGGCGCCCAGACGCGCAGCTCGGCGTCCGCGACGCCCTTGGACATCGACTGCTGCACCAGCGCCTGGAAGTCCGCCGCGATGTCCTCCGGGCTCGCGATGAGGTCCACCGTGCCGAGCAGCGCGGTCGAGATCTCGCGCAGCTCGTCGACCTGCCAGCTCGCGCCCACGCCGCGCGCGTCGCACTGGAAGTGGCCGGTCACCTGCCGCACCACGGCCGACAGCGCGGCCCGCGGCTCGGACTCGTTCTTGCCGTCCGTCAGCAGGATCGCGTGCCGCTGCGACGCGTGCGGCACGGTCGCGAACAGCCGGTCCGCCAGCGCGAGCCACGTGCTCATCGCGGTGCCGCCCGACGGCAGGAGCGTGGTGATCGCCCGCTTCGCCTCGGCACGTGCGGCCGGCTCCATCTGCACCATGTCGCGCGGCGCGTTGGGGTACGGGAACAGGCGCTGCGCGACGTGGCTGCCCCCGATGATCGCGAACCACGTGCCGTCGACGATCTGGTCGACCGCGACCTGGGCGGCGTGCTTGGCGGCGTCGAGGTTGCGGCCGTTCATCGAGCCGGACGTGTCGATCATGATGATCTCGGCGACACCGCCCGACGCGGTGCGCGCCGAGCCGACGTCGCTGCCGGTCACGGTGACGATCGCGTGCACGTCGGTCCCGCCCGCGGGCAGGAACTCGTTCTGGAAGACCTCGGCGGTGAAGACTGCCACGCTCAATCCTTCGTCGGTGGGTTCGTGACGGCGGTGCCCGCGACGAGGCTATCCGACGACCCGTCGCCGGGCCGGGCCGCGACCGCGGCGTCGACGCGGGCCAGCGCGACCGTGACGTTGTCGCGTCCGCCCTGCTCGTTCGCCCAGGTCACGAGCGCACCGGCGAGCGCGTCGGGTGCCGTGCCGACCCGGTCCGCGGCCGCCCGCAGCAGGCGGGACAGGTCCTCGGCGGGTGAGCAGTAGTTCCACAGCCCGTCCGAGCACACCAGGACCCAGCCGGGCTCGTCGACGACCGTCGCGGTGGTGCGTGCGACGACGTCGTGCGCGTCGGGGCCCAGCCAGCGGGTGATCGCATGCGCCTGGGGCGACGTCTCGGCCGTGGCGCGCGGGACGCCCTGGAGCATGAGCTCGCCCGCCCACGAGTCGTCGGCGGTGAGCTGCTCGGCAGGGCCCGCGTCGGGCAACCAGTACGCGCGCGAGTCCCCGAGCCAGCCGACGACGAGCGTGTCACCGTCGAGCACCGCCGCGACGAACGTGCACGAGGGCACGTCGTCGGGAGCCCCGGGCCCGGCTCCGTCGGCGGGTGCCCCGGACATCGTCGTGCGGATCGCGTCGTCACCCGCGACCGCGGCCGCGCGCACGAGCGCCGACCACGCGCCGGCGCGTGCGGGGGTCGGGCCCGAGACGGGTGCCGCACCCTGCGGCGCGCCCGTGAGCAGCACGTCGAGCGCGGCACGGGTCGCGGCGAGGCTCGCGACGTCCGAGTCGCGCGCGGTCGAGACGCCGTCGCACACGACGAGCGCCGCGAACTCACCGTGCGCCGCGAGCGCCATGGCGTCCTCGTTGCGGTGGTGGCGGACCCCGCGGTCGCACACGCCCCCCACGTGCGGGGCGGGTCGCTCGGACCAGTGGTCACGTGCCGAGGCGGCGGGCTGCCCGCACAGCTCGCAGTACCCGTCGGCCGCGATCGTGCCGCCGCACGCGCGGCACGCCCCGGGGCCGCCCGGGACGTCGGCGGGCGCCGGTGCCGGGACGGCGCCGGTCGGCGTGACGGGTGTCGCGGGCGGGGCGTCCGCCGGCCCGGCGGGCTCGGACGCCAACCGGGCACCGCAGACCTCGCAGAACAGTGCGTCCGCGGACGCCGCGGCGCCGCACGACGCGCACACCGGGGCGCCGCTCACCACAGCGTCCACCGACGCACGGCGTTCGCGCGGTCGACGAGCGCCACGCGCTCCTGACGCGTGGGCGCGAGCACCGCGGACTCGCGGTACGCCGCCTCGAGCGCGTCGCGGAGCGCAGGCTCGTCGGCCGGGACGTCCGCGATGCGCTGGCCGGGGCGCACACCGCCGCGCCGCACGGCCTCGAGCGCTCCCTCGAACACCGAGATCCTCAGGTCCACCCGCTCCTGCGGCTCGATCGTCAGACGGTCGAGACCCTGCAGCGCGTCCGCCAGGCCCGCGACGCCGCGGTCCGACGCCGCGAGCAGGCGCGCGCGCCGCAGGCGTGACGCGACGAACGAGCTGCGCGTGGGCGTGACGAGGTCGAGCGCACCGAGCGCGCCGTCGAGGTCACCGCGCGCCTCCCGGATCCGCGCGAGGCCGAACGCGGCCGCGGCGGTGTAGTTGGCGTCCGAGCGCGCGCAGATGACGTACAGCGACTCCGCGATCTCGGGCTCGCCCGAGAGCTCGCAGGACACGGCCAGCGCGAGCTTGGGCGCGAGCTCGCCCGGCACCTGGCCGTACACCGCGTTGAAGCTCGCGCGCGCCGCGAGCGCGTCGCCCGCCGCGAGCTGCGCGAGCCCGTCGGTCCAGGCAGCCCGCCACTCCCACGGGTCCTCGTCGAGCACCTGGGCGAGCGCGGTCCGGACCACCTCGGAGCGGCCCGCCTCGATGCCCGCACGCGCGCGCGCGAGCCGGACCTCCACCGAGTCGTCCGGCGCGGCGCCCAGCGCCTCGATGCGCCGCACCGGGTCGCTCACGCTGACGCCCGCGAGCCACCCGCTCGCCGGGTCGCCCGGGTCGACCCGCAGCGCGGGCAGCTCGTCCCACCGCAGCGGCGCGGTCGCGCCATCGGTGGTCGGCGGCTCGAACAGCACCGAGGCCGCGGAGTGCAGCGCCGGGTTCCCGGGTCCGCGGTCGGCCGCGACCACCTCCCGCAGCACGCCCAGGAGCTGGTTGCGCAGCTCGTCGACGGTCGCGAACCGGTCCGACGGGTCCGGCGCGCACGCCTTGGCGAGCAGCCGGTAGAACGAGTCGTACGTCTGGAACACCGGGGTCTCCGCGACGGGTGGCAGCGCCGCCACGTACGTCGTGGTGTTCCCGCGGAAGTCGAGCACGAGCGAGGCGAGCGTGCGCCCCACCGTGTAGACGTCCGACGCCACCGACGGCCCGACCTCGGCCACCTCGGGTGCCTGGTACCCGACCGTCCCGAAGATCGCGGACTGCAGGTCGTCGATCCGACGGACCCCGCCGAGGTCGATGAGCTTGACCGCGTCGCCCTGCTGGATCACGTTGTCCGGCTTGAGGTCGCAGTACAGCAGGCCCACGTCGTGCAGGTAGGCGAACGCGGGCAGCACCTCGAGCACGAGCGCGATGGCCTGGTCGACGGGCAGCGGGTCGTTCACTCCCCCGTTCGCGTCCCGCCGCGCGGTCAGCATCTGCTTGAGCGACGTGCCCCCGACGTACTCCATGACGATGTAGCCCGCACCGTCGTGCATCACGAAGTTGTAGATCTCGACGATCAACGGGTGCTCGACCTCGGCCAGGAACTGCCGCTCGGCGATGGCCGCCGCGTAGGCGTCCGCGTCCCCCGCGTTGAGCAGGCCCTTGAGCACCACCCACCGGCCCGAGACGTTCTGGTCCCGCGCCAGGTAGATCCAACCGAGCCCGCCGTGCGCGAGGCAGCCGACCACCTCGTACTGACCGCCGACCACGTCGCCCGCGACGAGGCGCGGGTCGAAGTCGAAGCCCGTGCCGCACTGCGGGCAGAAGCCCTGCGTGCGGCCCGGCACGCCGTCACGCTCGCGCCCCACGGGCGTCCCGCACTGCGGGCAGAACCGCTTGCGCTCGGGGACCTGCGGGTCCGCCATGACCACCTGGAGCGGGTCGCGCACGGGCACGGGCGGGACCGCGGTCAGCCCGGCGCCCAGCCGCTGACCGCGCAGTCGCGTCGAGCTCGTCCCCACGCGGCGCGTCGTGCGCGAGCCCCCCGCGCTCGTGCGGGCCGAGCCGAGCGCGGCCGTGGCCAGGCGGCTGGAGCTGGTGCGACCCGTGCGCGTCGAGCGCTCGTCCCGGTCGGGGCCGGGCGCTGCGCTCGTCGGGCGCGCGGTGCCCCCGCCGCCCGCTATCCCCGTGCCCAGCAGCGACGTCGCGGACGGTCCGGCGGCGGGCGAGACCGGCGCGGGTGCGGTGGGCGCCTGAGGCGCGCCGCAGACGTTGCAGTACCCGTCCTCGTAGGTCCCCGTGCAACCGGGCTCGGTGCAGGCCGTCATCGCTCGGCTCCCTTCGGCCCGTGCGCGGGCAGGTCGCGGGTGAGGAACTCGTACTGCTCGACCAGGAACCGCGCGAGGACGACGTCGCACGGCGCGGCGTCGACGGCCGCACGCGCCTCGTCGTACCCGGACCGGACCGTGGGCGAGGAGCTGCGGCCGTTGGCGTCCGCGCGCGCCCGCAGGCCGTCGAGCCGGTAGCGCAGCTCCGCGCGCTCACGCAGCGGCGCGCTGTACGCCTCGGCCACCGCGTCGAACGCCCGCTGCACGGTGCGGAGCCGCTCGACGAAGGCCTCGAGCCGCTCGCGCGCGTCGGGCACGTCGCCCAGCCGCGAGACGTCGGGCACCGCGAGGTTGGGCGGCTGCACCACCTCACGCCGGCACCGGTCGGCCAGGTCGCGCAGCGTGGGCTCACGCGTCTCGAGCGCGTCGAGCAGCGCGCGGGCGTCCGTGCGCTGCCGCGCGAGCGTGCGACGCTGCGACACCTCGACGATCAGGTCGCGCTCGGCTCGCGCCACCTCGACCTCGAGCTCACCCAGCGGCCCGGCGACGTCGGCTCCGCGCTGCGCCTGCGTGGACAGGTGCAGCTCGCGCTCGCGCAGCCGGGCGATCGCGGTGCGCGCGGGCTCCTGCGTCGCGAGGTCCTCGCACCGCACCACGGCGGCGCGCACGGCGCGCAGCCGGGCGGCCTCGTCGGCCGAGCCCGGGTCGAACGCGAGCCGGTCGCGCAGCTGGTCGAGCATCGCGTCGCACAGCGTCACGGCCTCGACCAGCGAGACCTGGGCCGAGCCGCGTCCCGCGTCGAGCCGGCCCCAGATGAGCTGGGACATCTGCTCGCGCGCCACCGCGTCCGCGCGGCCGGAGTCCCACACCGCCGCGAGCCGGTCGAGCCGGTCCCGGATCGACTGCCACATGGTCATCGCGAGCACCACGTCCGCCGTGAACGCGTCGGGTGTGCGTGACGCGCGGGCCGCGGCGTCCAGCCGGTCCAGCTCGCCGCGGCGGTCGGCCGCCCAGCGCTCGAGCGCCGCGAGGTACGTCAGGAGCTCGGGTGCGGCGATCGCCTCGCCCAGGTGCCCGGGGGCCTGCGGCGGGTCCACGGGCCGACCCGCCGACGCAGCGGTCACGGGGCCGTCCGCCCGTAGACCGACGCGGGGGGCTCGGGTGCCTCTCCGAGCGCGCGCAGCCACGTGCGGTAGCTCGCCTCCCAGCGCCCGTCGGCCTTGACCTCGTCCAGGACCGCGTTGACGTACTTCACGAGCTCCACGTCGTCGGCCGCGACACCGATCCCGTACGGCTCCGCGCTGATCGCGTCACCCACGACCTTGGCGTACGGGTCCTGGGCCGCGAACCCCGCCAGGATCGTGTCGTCACCCGTGATCGCGTCCACCTTGCCCTGCTGGAACAGCACCAGGCAGCGCGTGTGCGTCGCGGCCGGGACCGCCTCGACACCCGGGTACTCGGCCAGCCGCGCGAGCGTCGTCGTGCCGTCCGGTGCGCACACGCGGCGGCCGTCGAGGTCGGCGATGCCCGTCGCGGTCGAGTCGCGGGTGACCAGGACCTTCTGACCGGCGGTGAGGTACTCGGCCGAGAACGCGATCTCGTCCCAGCGCTCGCACGTGATCGAGAACGTCCGCGCGACGAGGTCGACCGAGCCGTCCTGCAGCACGTCGAGCCGCTGGCCCGACGTGATGACCCGGTAGCTGATGCGGTCCGGGTCGCCGAAGATCGACTCCGCGACCGCGCGCAGCATGTCGATGTCGAAGCCCTCGATGCGGCCCGACAGCGGGTTGCGTGCACCCATGAGCAACGTGTCGGCGGAGACGCCGACCACCAGCCGGCCACGCTCGCGGATCTCCCGGATCGAGGCGCTGTCCCCGTCGAGCGTGTCGGGGTCGGGTGCGTACGAGGCCGTGAGGTCCGAGCACGTCGGCGCGGCGGCGGGCGGTGCCGCGGGTGCGCTCGACGCGCTCGCCGCCGGCGTGGGCACCTCGGCCGTGCGGCTGGGCGTGCACGCGCCGAGCGCGAGCGCCACCGCCAGCACCGCGGGCAGCGCGGAGCGCAGCAGCCGGCGCCCGACGCGCGTCGTCGTGTCCGTCATCGATACTCCTTGAGTCGCGCGCTGAAGCCCCACAGCGCGGCCACGCCCGCCAGCACGCAGGCCAGCAGGGCGGCCCACGCGGTGCGCTCCGCCCGGACCCGTGCGTCGTCGAGCTCGTCACCCACCGTCGCCGCACCCGTCTGGACGGCGGCGAGCGTCGCCGACGAGAACGCGTCGAACGCGGCGTTGGGTGCGTCGGCGGCGGTGCTCGTCGTGAGCGCGACCGCACCGTCCCAGTCGCCCTCGTCGTCGAGCGCACGGATCTCCGCGTGCCGGCCGGCCCACGTCTCGAACGCCGCGACCACCGCGGCGTCCGCCCCGCGGCGCAGGTGCGCGCGCGCCTGCGCCACCGACTCCTGGTACGACTCCTCGTACGCCTGCCCCGACCCGCGCTTGATCAGCGTGAAGGACTCCATCGCCTTGGCGTCGTTCGCGAGGCTGAACGCCTGCGCGACTGCGACGGTCCGCGCATAGCTGCCGTCGCGCACCTGACGGGCCGCGGTCGCGCCGTCCTGCAGGCTGGACGCGACGGTCACCCACGCCACCACGACGAGCAGCGTGGCCAGGACGAGCCCGCGGTTCAGCCGGCGCCGCGTGCGGCGCGCGAGCCAGACCTGCACGCCCAGGAGCACCACGGCGCCACCGACGACGACCACCAGCACGACCTGCGCGACCGATGCGGTGCCGAACGCGTCGCCCACGCGGTCCGCGTTGACCTGCACCACCGCGTCCAGGCCGGGCAGTGCGTCGGTCCGGAGCCCCGAGGATGCGGCCTCGAGGTAGGCGGCGCCGACCGGGAAGCCCTGGCGGTTGTTCGCCCGCGCCTGCTCGACGAGCCCGGCGTACGTGCCGAGCGCACCGTTGACGTCGCCGAGCGCAGCAGCGTCGGACGCGTCGGCACCCGACACGGCCGTCACGCCCGCCGCGGCGCTGGCCAGTCCCGCGTCGTAGCGTGCGCGCTGCTCGGTCGGCTCGAGGCCCCCGACCAGGAACGCGTTCGTCGCGAGCGCGTCGGCGGCGACGAGGTCGTTGCGCACCTCGAGCGCACGTATCTGCTGGTCGGTGTCGGCCACCGCGTCCTGCAGGGCTGCGGCCTGGGCCAGGCTCCCCACCAGCGCCGCGACGCCCACCGCGAGGCACGAGAGCGCCGCGACCGCGGCCGCCAGTCGCAGGCGCCTCGGCGTGCGGCTCGGCGTCCGGCTCGACGTGGCAGCGGGGCCGGCGGGGCGTGGGGCGGGCGCCGCGCGCGTGGGTGACGTCATGCCGGTCCCTTCACGTCGTCGGCCGGATCGGCCGCGGCGCCGGCCTCGGCCTCGGCCGGCCCCTCCGGGCCGGTCGAGCCGTCGGTCAGGTCGGCCGCGACCGTCGAGGACTCGGCGACCACGGTCTCGTCGTCGGCCTCGGCCGCCTCCACCAGGTCCTCCGGCAGCAGCGCGCGCAGCTCGTCGAGCGTCGGGGCGGGCACGTCCCGGAGGCGCCACGCGTGCCGCATGATCGCCTTGTCGAGCAGGTTGCGTGCCCACCGGCCGTTGCCGAACCCCTCGTCGCGCACCTGCGTGCTCGCGATCTCGCGGAACCGCGCCACGGTCTCGGGCGTGGGCACGAAGTCGGCCTTCGCCGCGGACAGCTCGAAGATCGCCGTGAGCTCGTCGTCGTCGTAGTCGTCGAACGTGATCGTCGTCGCGAACCGGCTCTCGAGGCCCGGGTTGGTCGCCAGGAACTCGGACATCGGCACGGGGTACCCGGCGACGATCACCACGAGGTCGTCGCGGTGGTCCTCCATGTCCTTGACCAGCGTGTTGACGGCCTCCGTGCCGTACTGGTCACCGGTCAACGCGTACGCCTCGTCGACGAACAGCACACCACCCACCGCGGTGCCGACCACCTCGGAGGTCTTGGCCGCGGTCTGCCCCAGGTAGCCGCCCACGAGCTCGGAGCGGTCCACCTCCACCAGGTGCCCCTGCGCGAGCAGACCCAGCGCGCGGTAGATGCCCGCGACCAGGCGCGCGACCGTCGTCTTGCCCGTCCCGGGGTTGCCCAGGAACACGAGGTGGCGCGTGATCGTCGGGCTGGTCAGCCCCGCCTCGGTGCGCAGCTTCTCGACGCGCAGGAGCTGCGCCTGCTCGCGGATCTCGCGCTTGACGCGGCGCAGCCCGATGAGCGCGTCGAGCTCGGCGAGGAGGTCCTCGAGCGTGCGCTCGGGCTCCTGCGGCTCGCCGCTCGCGGACGCGGGTGCGGCCTCGGGCGACGCCGCGGTCTGCGGCCCCGGCTGCCACTGCGGCGCGCCCGGCGGCACGGAAGCCGTGGGCAGGGACGTCGCGGGCAGGGACGTCGCGGGCAGCAACGGGTCCGGCAGGCGGACGCCGGACAGGTCGGCCACCTGTCGGCCGGGGTGCGCGTGCGTCAGGTCCGCGACGGTCGGACCGGGCCGGTCCGCGCTGAGCCCCCGGGCTGCCTGCAGGTGCACCGCCGCGGTCGTCGACGCGTTGGCGATGACGTCCAGGCTCGCGTCCCCCAGGTCGCACGCCGCCGAGACGACCGTGCCGAGCGCCCGCGCGTACGGCTCGGCGAGCGGCGAACCGGCGCCCGTGAGCGAGACCAGCAGGTCCGTGGGTGCGGTCCGCCAACGGCGCCCGCGCTGCGCGGCCGCGAAGAACGGCTGCAGGCCCGGGCCCGCCGCGTCGACCGCCTCGAGCCACGGCGCGGGCGCACCCGGCACGTTCTCCGCGACCGCGGCCGCGAGCCGCGCGCCCTCGTCGCGCACCGTGGCGGCGGGCAGGCCGGCCGCGACGCCGACGTCGACGAGCGTGTCGAGCGCCGCGCGCAGCGCACGCGCGGCGCTCATGACGCCACCGCCGGGCCGTCGGGCGGCAGCTGCAGCGCCGACGTGCCGAACTTCTCCGCCAGGAACTGTCCGTGCGCCACGAGCGCATCCGCGTCCTCGTGCGAGACCGCGTCCGAGATCCGGCCGAGCGTCGCGCCCAGCAGGTCGAGCTGGTCGCACAGCAGCATGAGCGACGTCTTGCCCTGGGCGACCACGCGCCGGTCGGCGAAGTCGCGCGGGAGGCGCAGGTACGTCCCCACCGCCTCGGGCAGGTAGCTCGTCGCGGTCGCGACCACGGTGTGGGCCTGCCTGCTCCCCACGCCCAGGCGGTCCAGCCGCGGCGCCATCTCCTCCACCACGCGCGCGATGCGGTGCACGCGGGCCGTGACGGCCGCGGGCACGCGGCCCGCCACGTCGCGCTCGACCGCGTGCACCGCCTCGACGATCTCCGCGGACGTCGGCGCTGGCGGCGCAGGCGCCGCGGGCTCGTCCGGCTCCCGACCACGCAGTCGGTCGGTCAGGTCGTCCCACCAGCCCATCTCGGCGCGTGCTCCCCTTCTCGTGGCCGTGCTCGGCGCGGCCGGCTCAGCCGATGTCGAGCGGGCTGGCAGCCGCGCCGTGCGCGTCGGACCGCGAGACGCGGTCGATGTACTCGCGCGCCCGCGTGGTCTCGGTCTCGAGCACGCCGATGGTCTGGGACATCGAGTCGAGCGCCTTGACCTTGAACTCGTCGATCGCGTCCATGGTCGCGTAGATGTCGTTGAACGACTGCTGCAGCGCCTGGATGTCCAGCGTCGAGCTCGCCGCCTGGGACTGGATCTCGACCGACTGCTCGCGCAGCATCTTGGACGTCGAGGCGACCATCGCGGACGTCGTCGTGTTGAGCGCGCTGATCTGGTCCAGCACGAGCTTCTGGTTGTTGAGCGCCTGCGCCACGAGCACCGCGGTGCGCAGCGCAGAGACCGTGGTGGTCGTCGCGCGGTCGACGCCCTTGATCAGCTCGAGGTTGTTCTTGATGATGATGTCCGTCGCCAGGTAGCCCTGGATCGAGACCGCGAGCTGCGTGAGCAGGTCCTGGTGCTTCTGGCGGACGTAGAACAGCACGTCCTCGCGCATCGCCTTGGCGCGCGTGGGGTCCGTCGCGTCGAGCTCGGCGATCATCGCGGACAGGCGCGCGTCGAGCTTCTCCGCGACGTAGATGTACTGGTGCAGCCGCGTCATCGTGGCCCAGAGGTGCTGCTTCTCGAGGTTGAGCGCGGCGTTGTCCTTGCGCAGCTCGTCCTGGCCGTTGTACAGCGCGCGGACGATCGCGTCGATCTGCTTCTGCGCGCTCTCGTACTTGCGGAAGTAGTCGGTGATGGTGCGGCCGAACGGCAGGAAGCCGAGGATCTTCTTGCCCGTGCTCGCCTCGGACGGGTCCAGGTCCTCGACCGTGCGACGCAGGTCCAGGAGCGAGGCGCTCACCTTCGACGTGCCGGACACGCCACCGCCGCGCAGCTCCTTGACGGGCATCTGCAGCAGCCGGTTGGAGGTGTCCGCGGCCGCCCGGATCTCGGAGTCGCCCATGAGCCGGACGTCGTCCGCCTTGGCGGCGAACTCCGGCGAGCCGGTCTGCGCGGAGGCCAGGCCGGCGACGTACTGGTCGACCTTCGCGTCGAGGCCAGGCAGCGCCGCGTCGTCGATGCGCGGCGCCATCGCGGGCGCCTGCGTGGCGGCGACCGGCGCGAGCGGCGCCGGGGCCTCCAGCACGAGCGGCGGGCTCAGGGGGGCGGGTTCCGTCATCGTCAACCTCCACACACGTCGATGCTCACGTCGAAGTCCAGGTGCGTGCAGCTCGGCGCCGCACCTGCCACGTGCACGCTATGCCATCGCACGCGCGCACGGGGCGCGCCGCCCACGAGAGGCGCACGTGCGTCGTCGGGGTCAGGCAGGTGCGGTGTCGTCGCCACCGGCGCGGCGCACGGCGGCCGCGTCGACCGCATGCGTCAGTGCGACCGGCGGCGCGGCCTCCACCGGGACGTCCGGCACGGGCGTCAGCGCGCCCAGCTCGGCACGCTCGGCCTTCCTGCTCGCCCACCAGCCGTACCGACGGAACGAGACGAACCAGGTGACCAGCACCAGGGCCGCGCCCGCGACCGCGTCGAGCACCCAGTGGTTGGCCGTGACGACGACGACGACGGTCGTGAGCCCGACGTACCCGAACGACAGGACCTTGAGCAGCCGCCCGCGGGCCACGGTCGCGAGCACGAGGCTCACCCACAGGGCCCACCCGACGTGCATCGACGGCATGGCGGCGACCTGGTTGGTCACGGACGACGCGCCGTTCGCGGCCTGCTCGGCGACCGACGGCCACCAGCCGTGCACGGACGCCTCCGAGACGGTGTCGACGTAGCCGGGCAGCAGGCGCGGCGGTGCGGTGGGCACGAAGAAGTAGCCGAACAGCGCGAGGAATGTCGCCGACATCAGCGCGGTGCGGGCCGGGGCGTACACGAGCGGGCGTCGGATGAACAGCACCACCAGCACCGTCGGCGTCACGAGGTAGTGCATCGACTGGTACCAGTAGGAGACCGCGACCTCGAGCCAGCCGTGGTGCGCGAGCCACAGGTTCCACGAGCGTTCGACGTCGAGCCCCATCCAGCGCTCGACGTCGACGATCCACGCGGCGTGCCGCGCGGCGGGCTCCCACGCCCCGGTCGCCGCCAGGCGCGTCGCGGAGTAGCCCGCGTACAGCGCGACGACGAGGAGCACCTCGCGCAGGACGCGGCGCCGGCGGCTGCGTCGGGCGTCACCCGCGAGGTCGACGGACGACGACGGTGCGCCCCGCCCCCCGGCACGTGCCTGGTCCTGGCTCACCCCGCCCCCTCCCGGTGCCGACGCGCGCAGAGGTCGACGCGCGCGGCCGTTCACCGCACGATAGTCGGACGGGCGTCCCCACCAGGGGGATTTCGGGCCGCGAACCTGTCCGACGTGACCACGGTCACGCGGTGGGTGCACCCCCGGCGGGCGTGAGGGGGGCGGTCGCGTCCTCGTCGTCGAGCACGTCGGCGAGCGACCGGAGGAAGGCGGCGACGTGAGGCTGGGACTCGACCGGGACGGCGGCGGCGACCTCCGCCATGCGGCGGTGCATGCGCTCGAGCCGCTCGCGGACCTCGTCGTGCGCGTGGTCGGTCGAGTGCAGCAGGACGCCGCGTCGGTCCGTGGGGTGCGCCTCACGCTCGAGGTGCCCGGACGCGGTGAGCCGGTCGAGCAGCTTCGTGGTCGCCGCGCTCGTGATGTCGAGCTCGCGTGCGAGGTGGTGCGGGCTCGTCGGCCGCCCGTGCAGCTCGCGTCCGATGACGATCTGCAGCGCGCGCATGTCCGTCTCGTTCATCGCCATCCCGGCCGCGGTGCGGCGCCTCATCCCCTGGTCGGCCCGGCGGAACGCTCGCACCGCCTCGAGGATCTCGGCGACGCCGCGCGCGTCGTCGTACCAGTAGTGCTCCGGCTTGGCGGCTACCTGCATGACGTGCATACTAACCCAGGAAGTAACTTCCCGATCTAGCAATCGCTTGCGGGAGCAGCTCGATCGACGGAGGTCGACGTGACGGTGACGCACATCGAGGACCTGGTGGTCCTTCTCGACGACGACGGCACCCCGCGCGGCCACGCACCCCGCACGTCGGTGCACGGCCCCGACACCCCCCTGCACCTCGCGTTCTCCTGCTACGTGCTGGACGACGACGGCCACGTGCTCATGACGCGACGCGCGCTGTCCAAGCGCACCTGGCCGGGTGTCTGGACCAACTCGTTCTGCGGCCACCCCCGGCCGCGCGAGGACGCCGAGGAGGCGGTGGCCCGCCGTGGGCGCGAGGAGCTCGGCATCGAGATCGAGGACCTGCAGCTCATGCTCCCCCGCTTCCGGTACCGCGCGGTCGACGCGTCGGGCGTCGTCGAGAACGAGCTGTGCCCGGTCTGGTTCGCCACGACGCGCTCGGCACCGATGCCGGACCCGGCGGAGGTGATGGACCGCGCATGGGTCGACGTCACCGACCTCGGGCGTGCCGTGGCCGCGACCCCCTGGGCCTTCAGCCCGTGGATGGTCCTGCAGGTCGAGGAGCTCGCGCGGCTCGTCGGTCCGGGCGTCGCGCACGACGCCCCCGTCCTCGGGCAGGTGATGTGACGTGACCGCGCTCGCGTCCGGCGCGCCGCCCGCCGAGCAGACCCGCACGGCCGACCCGCCAGGCCCCCTCGAGGCGTTCCTGCGGGACGCACGGCTGGACGACGCCGAGACCACCGCGCTGTGGGCGGCCATGGGCGACGCGACGCGCGGCGGACGCCGCATGCGACCCGCGCTCGCGCGCGCGGCCTACGCGGCGTTCGGAGGCACCCACACCGCGGCCGTCGAGCACGTGGGTGACGCCATCGAGCTGCTGCACGCCGCGTTCGTGATGCACGACGACGTGATCGACAACGACCAGGTGCGCCGCGGTCGCCCCAACGTCGCCGGGACGTTCACCAGCCGTGGGCTCGCGGCCGGCGCGGGCGCGAGCGCCGCACAGGGGTACGGGCGCGCCGCGGGCATCCTCGCGGGCGACCTGGCCCTGGTGGCGGCCACCCGTCTGGTCGCCACGACACCCGCTCCCCCGGCGACCGTGGCCCGCCTGCTCACGCTGCTGGACGACGCCGTGACGGAGTCGGCCGCGGGCGAGCTGCGTGACGTGCGGTTCGCGCTCGGCGTGGACGACCCCTCGCTGGCCGACGTGCTCGCCGTGGGCGAGCTCAAGACCGCGGCGTACTCGTTCTGCCTCCCGCTGTGCGCGGGCGGCATCCTGGCGGGCGTGGACGACGCGACCGTGGCCTCGCTCGACCGGCTCGGCCGTCTGCTGGGGATCGCGTTCCAGCTGCACGACGACCTGCTCGGGGTGTTCGGCGACGAGCGCGCGACGGGCAAGAGCACGCTGAGCGACCTGCGTGAGGGCAAGCTGACGGTCCTGGTAGCGCATGCGCGCACCACCGCCGTCTGGCCGCGCCTGGCCCGTCACGTGGGCGACCCCGACCTCACCGTCGCTGCCGCGCGCCAGGCGCGCCGGCTGCTCGAGAGCAGCGGCTCGCGCCGCTTCGTCGAGGACCTGGTCCACCGGCACCTGGACGCGGCGCACGCCGAGGCGCACCGTGCGGGCCTGCCCGACGACGCGCTCGCGGGCGTCGCCTCGCTCATCGACCACCGCGGGTGGGCGGCATGAGCGGCCGGGGACGCCGCGTCGCCGACGGCGGTGCCGAGCGGTACGCGCACGCGGCCGCCACGGCGACCGCGACGATCGTCGACGAGTACTCCACGTCGTTCGGCCGCGCGTGCCGCCTGCTGCACGAGCCCGTGCGCGGCCACGTCCGCACGATCTACGGCCTGGTCCGGGTCGCGGACGAGGTGGTGGACGCACCCGACCTCGGGCTCGACACGGCGCAGCGGGCCGCGTTCCTGGACGCGCTCGAGGCGGACACGCTGCAGGCGCTCGAGTCGGGCTTCTCGACCAACCTGGTGGTGCACGCGTTCGCCCGGACGGCGCGCGAGCACGGCATCGGGCCGGACCTCGTCGTCCCGTTCTTCGCCTCGATGCGCACGGACCTGTCCGCCGACCGGCACGACGACGCGTCGTTCGAGACCTACGTCTACGGGTCGGCCGAGGTGGTCGGGCTGATGTGCCTGCGCGTGTTCGTCGGCGCACCCGACGCCGACACCGCACGCCGTGACGACGTGTACGCCGAGCTCACGCCGGGCGCGCGGCGCCTCGGCGCGGCGTTCCAGAAGGTCAACTTCCTGCGCGACCTCGCGGCCGACCGCGACGACCTGGGCCGGCAGTACTTCCCCGGGATCGACGCGGGTGCGCTGACCGACGCGCAGCGCGACCTGCTCCTCGACGACGTGGACGCCGACCTCGCGGCCGCGCGTGCGGCGATCGCCGCGCTGCCGGCCTCGAGCCGGCGCGCGGTGCGCACCGCGCACGACCTGTTCGCGGCGCTCTCCGCGCGGCTGCGCGCCACACCCGCGGCCGGCATCGCGCGCGAGCGGGTCCGGGTGCCGGGCACCGCGAAGGCCGGGATCGTCGTGCGCAACCTGCTGCCGTTGGTGCGCACGTGACCGCGCGGGAGTCGACGGACCACCGGCGGCGCGCGGTCGTCATCGGCGCGGGCATCGCGGGGCTCGCGAGCGCCGCGCTCCTGGCACGTGAGGGGTACGCGGTCGAGGTCGTGGAGCAGCAGCACCACGTCGGCGGGCGGGCGGCGACGTGGCAGCAGGACGGCTTCACGTTCGACCTGGGCCCGTCCTGGTACCTGATGCCGGAGGTGTTCGACCACTTCTTCCGCATGTGCGGCACGACGGCGGAGGCCGAGCTCGACCTCGAACGGCTGGACCCGGCCTACCGCGTGCTGTTCGAGCCCGCGGTCGCGGGCCCGGCGCCGCGCGTGGACGTGCGCACCGGGGCCGCGCACGAGGCGTTCGAGGCGCTCGAGCCGGGATCGTCGACGCGGCTCGACGCGCACCTCACGTCCGCTCGCGAGGCGTACGACCTCGCGGTGCGGCACTTCCTGTACTCGACGTTCGAGCGCCCGACGCACCTGCTCGACCGTGAGGTCCTGCGGCACGTGCCCCGGCTCGCCCCGCTGCTCGGCACGTCGCTCGAGCGGCTCGTGGCGCGTCGGTTCACCGACCCCCGCATCCGCCAGATCCTCGGCTATCCCGCAGTCTTCCTGGGCACGTCGCCCGAACGCGCGCCCAGCCTCTACCACCTCATGAGCCACGCGGACCTCGAGGTCGGGGTGCTGTACCCGCGCGGCGGGTTCGGCTCCGTGATCGACGCGGTGCTGCGGTGCGCGACACGCGCGGGCGTCCAGGTGCGGACGGGCACCCGCGTGACCCGCGTCCTGACCGCGCCGCGCACGGGCGGGCCTCGCCGCGGACCGGCCGAGCAGGTCGTCGGGGTGGAGCTCGACGACGGCGGGCGGCTCTCGGCGGACGTCGTCGTGGGCGCGGGCGACCTGCACGACCTCGAGACCCGGCTGCTGCCCGAGCGCCTGGCCACCTACCCCGCGCCGTGGTGGGAGCGCCGGGACCCCGGCCCGGGCGCGGTGCTGGTGCACCTCGGCGTGCGGGGCCGCGTGCCCCAGCTCGCCCACCACACGATGCTGTTCACGCGGGACTGGCGGACCAACTTCGACGCGATCTTCGGCGACGACCGGCACGTGCCGGACCCCGCCTCCATGTACGTCTGCACGCCGTCCCGCACCGACCCGTCGGTCGCGCCGCCCGAGCACGAGACGATGTTCGTGCTGGTCCCGGTGCCGGCCGACCCGTCCATCGGGGCAGGTGGCCTGGCCGGCAGCGGCGACCCCGCCGTGGAGCGCGTGGCCGACGCGGCGGTCGCGACGATCGCGCAGTGGGCGGGTGTGCCGGACCTGGCCGAGCGGACCGTCGTGCGGCGCACGGTCGGGCCCGCGGACTTCGCGCGTGACCTGTCGGCGTGGCGCGGCGGCGCGCTCGGTCCCGCGCACACGCTGCGCCAGAGCGCGTTCTTCCGCGGGCGCAACACCTCCCGGCACGTCGCCGGGCTGGTGTACGCGGGCGGCTCGACCATCCCCGGGATCGGTCTGCCGATGTGCCTCATCAGCGCCGAGCTCGTCGTCAAGCGCCTGCGCGGCGACACGTCGGCCGGTGCGCTCGAGGAGCCCGCGGACCGCCCCGAGCCGGTGGCGCCGTGAGGGGGCTGTACCTGCTGTGCCTCCTGGTCTCGTGGGCAGGCGTCCTCACGCTCGACCTGCGGTTCGGGCTGGCACTGGGGCGCGGCCCGCGCGTGGCGCGCGTACGGGTCGCGCTGGTCGTGCTCGCCGGCGCGGTCGTGCTCGTGGTGTGGGACCTGGTGGCGATCGCGCAGGGCTTCTACGGTCGTGGTGCGAGCGACGCGCTGCTCGGCGTGTGGCTCGCACCCCACCTCCCGGTCGAGGAGATCGTGTTCGTGACGTTCCTGTCCCACCTGACGCTCGTGACCGCGGGTGCGGCGCGGCGCGTGCTGGCCCGCGCCGCTCGGCCCGCACCCGCCGGCGCCCGGGTGCCGCGATGAACCCGCTGGACTCGTACGCGGGTCTCGCTGCCGTGGTGCTCGCCCTGAGCGCCGCGGTGTGCACGGTCGCGGTGCTCACCGAGCCCCGCCGCGGTCGTGGCAGGACGACGCTCGCTGCGGTCGTCGCGCTGACCGCCGTGGTGCTGACCGTCCTGACGGTCGTGTTCGACACGGCCATGGTCGCGGCGGACCTGTTCACGTACGACGAGTCCGCGCTGGCCGGCCCCCGCGTGTGGCTGGCCCCCGTCGAGGACCTCGCGTGGCCGCTGGTCGCCGCGCTCCTGCTGCCCTCGCTGCTCGCGCTGCTCACCCCACGGGACCGGGAGGCCGCATGACCGCCGTCGAGGCACCGCCCGCGCCGCGCCGCGGGTGGCGCGCCGGGCTGCGGCAGGTCGTGGGCTCGTCGCGACCGTTGTCCTGGATCGACACCGCCTACCCGTTCGCGGTGGCCTACCTGCTCGCGGGCGGGTCCGTGGACGCCGCGCTCGTGATCGGGACGGTCTGGTTCCTGATCCCGTACAACCTGCTGATGTACGGGTTGAACGACGTCTGGGACCACGAGTCGGACCTGGCCAACCCCCGCAAGGGCGGGATCGAGGGCGTGGTGCTGGACACGCGCTGGCACCGCACGACGATCGTCGCCGCGGTGGTGAGCAACGTGCCGTTCGTCGTGACGCTCGCGGTGCTCGCGGTGGCACTGGGGCAGCCGCTCGCACTCGTGGTCCTCGCGGTGAGCGTGTTCGCGGTGGTCGCCTACTCGGCTCCGCGGCTGCGGTTCAAGGAGCGTCCCGGGGTGGACTCGGCGACGTCCGCGACGCACTTCGTCAGCCCCGCCGTGCTGGGTGTGGTGCTCGCCGGCGGCGCGTGGACGTGGCCCGTGGTCGCGACGCTCGTGGCGTTCTTCGCGTGGGCGTGCGCGTCGCACGCGTTCGGCGCGGTCCAGGACGTGCGGGCGGACCGCAGCGCGGGCATCGGCTCGGTCGCGACCGTCCTGGGCGCGCGCCGCACGGTGCGCCTCTCGATGGCGGGATACGCGCTCGCGGCCGTGCTCATGGCGACCGCAGGCTGGCCCGCCGCGCTCGCGGCGGCCGTGCCCGCCGCCTACCTGCTCTCGGTCGCGCCGTTCCGCGACGTCACGGACGCCGACTGCGAGCGCGCCAACCGGGGGTGGCGCCGGTTCCTGTGGCTCAACCTGGTGGCGGGGTTCGCGATCACGCAGGGCCTGATCATCACCGCCCTGAACTGATCCACCGGCACCTCTTGACCGGTAAAGCGAGCGAGTCTACTGTAGCGGTACAGAACTGGACCGGTACAGACGTGGAGGGAACCATGTACCTCAGCCCGCCCCCGCTCAGCCTCCTGCACTCGCGCCAGGCCACGCTGCAGCAGTCACGCAGCGCGCTCCCCGACGCACCGGTGGTGCCGGACGCGCCCCGACGCCGCCTGCGTCGCCCCGCACGACCCGTCGTCGCGGTGCGCCTGTCCGGCGCCCGCACGCTCCACCGTCTCGCGGACGCGCTCGCGCCCAGCGAGCGCACCGCGATCCTGCGGTGAACGCCGTGACCGCGCCCGCGGTCGCCTACCCTGGCGCCGGGGACCCCCGCGGGGGTCGGCGAGAGGAGGCGGCCGTGGGCCGGGTGACGTTGCAGACGGTCGCCGACAAGGTCGGCGTGAGCCGCATGACCGTCTCGAACGCGTTCTCGCGCCCCGACCAGCTGTCCGCCGAGCTGCGGACGACGATCCTGGCGGCGGCCGACGAGCTCGGCTACGTCGGGCCCGACCCAGCGGCGCGCGTGCTGGCCCGCGGATCGGCCGGCTCGGTCGGCGTCCTGTTCACCGACTCGCTCGGGTCCGCGTTCCGGGACCCGATCGCCGCGGAGTTCTTCGCGTCCCTCGCCGAGGCGCTCGCGCCCACCGGTCTGGCGATCTCGCTGCTGCCCAGCAGCGGCACCGGCGACCGGGTCGCGGCCCGCGACGTGCCCATGGACGCGGCCCTGGTCTACGCGTGCGCGGGCGACACCGTCGCGCTCGACTGGCTCGAGCGCCGCCGGCTGCCGCTCGTGTTCGTCGACCAGGCGCCCACCACGCCCGGCGCCTCCAGCATCCTGCTCGACGACCAGCCCGGGTCCCGTGCCGCCGCGCAGCACCTCCTGGCCCTGGGGCACCGCCGGATCGCGATGCTGACGATCGCCGACGGCGACCGGCCCGGCCTCGTCGACGACCCGACCACGACCGGCCGCGGGTACGTCTCACGCGAGCGCGTGACGGGGTGGCTCAGCGCGCTGACGCCCGCGGGTGCCGACGTCGTCGGCATCAACATGCGGGACAACCTCGAGGACGACGCGCTGCAGGCGGCGCGCACCCTCCTGGACCTCCCGGACCGCCCGACCGCGGTGCTGTGCTTCTCGGACCTCGTCGCGTGGGCCGTGGTCCGCACCGCGCACGAACGCGGTCTGCAAGTGCCGCAGGACCTGTCCGTGGTGGGCTACGACGACAGCGCGCTCGCGCGCACGATCACGCCGGCCCTCACGACCGTGCGGCAGGACCTGGGTGCCAAGGGCCACGCCGCGGCGCTCGCGCTCCGGCACGCGCTGGCCGCGACGCGCCCGGGCGCCGCGCCGGTCGAGCCCGAGCACGTGGTCATGCCGACCGAGCTCGTGGTGCGGGACTCGACCGGTCCGGTCCCGTCCACCGACTGACCGCGGCCGCCCGGCCCGCCCGTCAGCCCGTCGCGTCGGCCACGAACGCGAGCAGCGCCGTGCGCGAGGTCCCGTCGTCGATCGCCTCGTCGGACACGGCCACGAGCGCGTCCCACGCGTGCGCCGCGTCCTGCGGCCCCGCGAGCGCACGGTACGCGAGCAGGTAGCCCCCGAACGCGACGTCGTACCCGTCGGGCGCGGCCTCGTCGACCGCCGCGCGGATCCGCTCCGGATCCACCCCGGTGGCGGTCGCGGCCTGCGCGGGCCCCATCGGGATGAGCTGGATGCCGAGGATCGCGTTCGGCTCGGGGCTGAACCAGGTCGCGTAGTCCCGCTTGCCGCCCCACACCAACGAGACGACCTGGTGCTCGAACGCGGGGAAGGCCGACAGGTCGGGCGCGGTCCAGTACGCGCGCGCCGCGGCGGACTCGGTGGACTGCAGCCAGCTCGCCTCCTGCGCGAGCGCGTCCTGACCGCTCGCCCGCGCCCAGAGCCCCAGCCCGTTCCACGCGGTCACCGCCTCGGACGTCGACTCCTGGTTGTTCCCGTCCGCGAACGGGGACGTGCCCGACGCCCACGAGTGGCCCGCGTACGGGTCGAACGCGCGCAGCTGCGGCAGCTCGGGGCCGGCCGTGGCCGACGCGATGTCCGCGGCGAGCAGGTCCATCACCGGGGCGAGGTCCGTGACGAGCGCCGCGTCGTCGGCTCCGAGCAGGCCCGCGGCCGACAGCAGGTAGCCGTAGTGGAAGTGGTGGTCGTTGAGCTCGTCCGAGCCGAACGACGGTGTGAGCCCGATCGCCGAGCGGGCCTCGGGGTCGTACACGACGCAGCGGGCGTCGCGTCGCTCGCACCCGTCGGGCTGGGCCCACTCCCGCAGCGCGGCGGCCGTGCGCTCGCGCAGGTCCGCGACCTCGTCGGCGGCGCCCAGCCGCTCGCCCAGCACGACGAGCGTCGCGGCCCGGAACAGCGCCTTGGCCCCGAAGTACGAGTCGGAGGGGAACGCCGGTGTCGCGGCGACGTCGGCGACGAGCGTCGTGCGCAGCGTCGCGAGCCGGTCCTCGGGCACGCCGTCGAGGTCCGGCACCGCCGCCGCGCGCACGGTGGGCGCGAACGCCGTGAGGGTGCTGCCCGCGCACAGCTCGAGCGTGCCCCCGACCGACGGGTACTCCCCGAGCCCGCAGCCCTCGCGCTCGGGCTGCGTGCCCGCGCGGTGGTGCGGGCTGAGCACGTACGCGCCGGGGCCGCCGGCCGTGCGGTAGCGCACGGTGGTGCGGGCCACGTCGTCGTCGACGCCGTACGTGACGTCGGCGCCCCGCACGGGGTGCTGCGCGGCCAGCGCGAGCGCGTCCTGCGCCGCGCCGGTCGCGTCCGCGGGCAGCGCGTACCAGCCGATCACGTCCCCGGCCCGCAGGTCGCTCCCGCCGTCGCGGTAGTCCCCCGCCACCACGGCCCACCGCGTGCCCGCCACGTCGCCCGTCGCGCTCGCGGGTCCGTCGGGCGTCGCCCGCAGGGTCCCCGCGGTGGTCGTCGTGCGGACCGTGACGTCCCCCTCTGCGACGAACGTCACGACGGGCGACCCCGCGGCGAGCGCGACGGTGCCGAGCACGTCACCCGCGTCGTCGAGCAGCTCGAGCGAGACCGCGACGGGGTCGGCGGCCGAGACGCGGTACGAGCTCGCCCCCACGTCGATGCCGAGCGCGGGCACGTGCGGCCCCGCGACCGTCGCGGCCGAGGCGACCGGCTGTGGCAGCCCGATCGTGAAGCCGCCGTCGCCGACCGCGAAGGACAACGGCGTGGCGAACGCCGGCTGGTCGCCGAAGACGAGACCGGAGTACCACCGGTTCGACTCCGGTAGGACGCCCGCTGCGACCCTCGCCTCCGGGAGCTTCGCGACCGCACGCGCGGGCACACCCGCCACGAGGGCGCCGGTGTCGACGACCGGCACGGCCGCGTCGGGCGGCCCGGGCGGCGGCCCCTCTCCGGCAGGCGGTGCGGGGTCGTCCGTGCCGCGCTGCGCCGCGAACGCGAGCACCCCTCCGAGCGCGGCCACGAGCACCACGAGCAGCCCGACCAGCCGGACGCGCGCGGTCACCCGAACAGCCCCCGCACGTAGCCCGTCACGGCGTCGGAGACGGTCGTGACCACCCCGTCGTTGCGCAGCGCCAGCCGCGCCTCGACCGGGGTGCCGGCGTTCACCAGCCCGTTCTGCTCACCCTGCACGAGCTCGTCGCTCACGACCGTGACCACCGCCTGGGCCTGCCCCGCGACCGTCGTGACCTGCACGTGGTCGACGTGGCCGGACAGCGTCGCCGTGTTCGGCAGCACGATGCTGACGGCGGCGTCGTCGGGCACGCGCGCGTACTCCTTGGCCGAGAGCGTGTACTCGGCCTGCACGTACAACGACCCCGCGCGCTGCACGGTCGCCAGGTGGTCCGCGGCGGACACGAACGTGCCCTCGGTCGCGGTCAGGCCCACGACGGTCCCGTCGGCGGTCGCGAGGACCACCAGGTCGCCCTCGTCGTCGATGTTCGTGGACGCACCCGCGGTGCTCACGGTGCCCAGGCTCAGGTCGCGCTCGAGCGCGGTCGAGTCGATGACGAACAGCGGGTCGCCCTCGCGCACCTCGTCGCCCACCTCGACCTGCTGGTCCACGACCAGACCCGGGTAGGGCGTGCCCACCGTGTAGGACTGCCCGAGGATCTGCGCGGAGTCGCTCACGGCCGTGCCGCGGGTCTGGTTCACGTGGTAGGTCGCCAGTGCGGCGACGACGAGCACGACGAGCGTGCCGGTGAGGATCTTGAGCCGTACGCGCCAGGTCATGCGGCACCTCCGGTCGTCAGGGCGGGCGTGGCCGCCGCGCGTCGTCCGCGTGGCGGACCCTGCTGGTCGGCGCGCGCCGCGCGGGCGGCACGCCGGCCGGCGCGGGCCTCACGCCACGCGGTGACGACGAACCCGCCGAGGATGACGGTGTTCGTCGCGTTCCAGGCCACCGCGAGGCTCGGGTAGCTGTTGGACACGTCCTTCCAGATGCCGACGGCCGTGGTGAGCGCGAGCAGCTGGAAGAACATGAGCTGGGCGTTGATGAACGCGAAGGGCGAGCGGTAGGCGCCCTTGGCGCCCGTGACGTGCCACGCCTGGTCACGCCGCAGCACCGCGTTGACCAGCGCGCGCGTGTAGATCGGGAACGAGACCGACGCGAGCAGCAGCACCTGCCAGCGGAACGACCCCAGCGTGTAGAAGGCCAGCACGATCTGCAGGACGTAGAACCCCGCGTAGTACAGCGCCCATGTCAGGGGCGTGATCTCGAGGTTCATGGGCGTCAGGTCGAAGTAGATCTGCAGCGGCGGCACCAGCAGGAGCAGCAGCGGCGCGATGCCCGTGAGGTAGTGCGTGGCGGTCACCGTGTACTGCAGGCGCTGGTCGAGCGTGAGCGGGTGGCGGCGCGACAGCGGGTTGTGCGTGAGCATGATCTCGAACCCGCCGGTCGCCCAGCGCAGCTGCTGCTTGGAGTACGCCTCGATGGTCTCGGGGGTGTCGCCGATCGCGAGCGTCTCGGGGATGTAGACCGTGCGCCAGCCCTTCTCGTGCAGCATGAGCGAGGTCCACACGTCCTCGGACTTGGAGTCCGAGTAGATGCCGCCCACCGAGTCGATCGCGGCGCGGCGGAAGATCACGTTGGTGCCCACGCAGAACGCGGCGTTGAACCGGTTCCGCCCCGGCTGGATGAAGCGGTAGAACACCGCCTGCATGTAGCCGGCGCCCTTGGAGATCGTCGTGTGCAGGTTGCCGTAGGTCTGCGGCGTCTGGACGAACGCGACCGCGTCGTCCGCGAAGAACGGGACCGTCTCGTGCAGGAACGTCGGCAGCGGCACGAAGTCCGCGTCCAGCACGACGAACAGGTCGCCGCGCGCGATGGACAGCGCGTGGTTGATGTTCCCGGCCTTGGCCCCGTTGCTCGACAGGCGCCGGATGTACCGCGCCCCGAGCTCGGCCGCGAGGTCGCGCACCTCGTCGGAGCGGCCGTCGTCGAGCACCCACGTGCGGTGGGCGCCCTGCATGCCGAGCGCGGCCGTCACGGTGCGGCGGATGGTCCCGACGTCCTCACCGTACGTCGTGATGAACACGTCGACCGTCATGGCGCGGTCCCGCAGGTACATCGTCCACTCGTGCGGGCGGTCCTCGGCGCGGGCCCGCACGATGTCCGCGACGTCGTACAGACGGTCCTGCGCGTGGTGGAAGTGGAAGCCCCGCGGGTCGTGGCTCGCGGACAGCACGGTCCACATGGCCAGCAGCGCGTGCACGACGAGCACGGTCTCCGCCGCCATGACCATCGCGTACGGGAGCCAGTCGCCGCGGTTGGCCGGGTTGAGCAGGAACACCGCGTAGACCACGATGCCTGCGCTCGCGATCAGGACCATGAGGACGAGCGACGGGCTCTGCGCGGCGTGCGTCTCGGGTGAGCGGGCCGGCCGCGCGTGCGGCTGGTCGGTGCGTCGGGGCTCGAGCACGAGCCGGTCGAACGTGGTGGGCGCGGTCACGCCGGAGGCTGTGGTGGTGGACACTTCGGGCCCTCTTCTCGTCGCCGTGCCGAGGCGTCGGTGGGAGGTCCCACCGCTGCCGGTGCGACGGCGACGGTGGCGCCGAGTTCACGGGGCCGAACTCGCTCCGTGGTGTGGCCAGACGCTAACCGACAAGTCGGACATCGTGTCCAGGCGACCATGGTGTGACGCAGGTCACAACGGATGGAACCGCTGGTCAGAGCGCCGCCCGTGCCCCGATCGGGCGCCGTCCGTTCGGGGCGTGTCTCACCGGTCGAGGACCCGCGCGACCGCGGGCGCCGCCGGCGCGGGCGCGCCCGGACCCTGCTCGAGGGCCGCGAGCATCGCGACGAGGAGCCCGACCACCCCGACGATCACGCCCAGCCCCGCCACCACCGCACGCCCCGTCGCGTCCACGTCACCACCCCCGCACTGCCTGTGTCCCGGCGACGCGAGGTCTTGCACTGCTCCGCTCGCCGCCTGCGCGGTCCCGCCCCACACTGGGGCGCGTGCGAACCATGGGTGTGGAAGAGGAGTACCTGCTGGTCACGCCCGAGGGCGTGCCGGCCGCGCAGTCGCCGGCCGTGCTCGGGCTCGCGGCCCGGACGCTGACGTCCACGCCGCAGCCGGGTGGCGACGTGGAGAAGGAGTTCAAGCGCGAGCAGGTCGAGACGTCGACGCACCCGTGCACCGACCTGCGCGAGCTGCTCGAGCAGGTCCGCGCGGGCCGCGAGCGCGTCGACGACGTCGCCCAGGGCGCGGGCGTGCGGATCGCCGCGCTCGGCACCGCGCCGCAGGCCGTGGACCCGACCGTCATCCCCGACCGGCGCGCGCAGGCCATCCGCGAGCGCTTCGGCCTGACCGCGCGCGAGCAGCTCACGTGCGGGTGCCACGTGCACGTGTCCGTGGCCGACGACGACGAGGGCGTGCACGTGCTGGACCACATGCGGCCGTGGACCTCGGTGCTGCTCGCGCTGTCCGCCAACAGCCCGTCGTGGCAGGGCGTCGCGAGCGGCTACGCGAGCTACCGGTCGCAGGTCTGGGGCCGCTGGCCGACCGCGGGTGCGACCGCACCGTTCGGCGACGCCGCGACGTACCGCTCGGTCGTCGAGGACCTCCTGGCGACCGGCACGATCCTCGACGACGGGATGCTCTACTTCGACGCCCGTTTGTCCCAGAGGTACCCGACGGTCGAGGTGCGCGTCGCGGACGTGTGCCTCGACGCGGGCGATGCCGCGCTGCAGGCCGCGCTGGTGCGGGCGCTCGCCGACACCGCGGTGGCCGCGCCGCGCGCGACGGGTCCGCGCGCCGAGGTGCTCGCCGCCGCGTCGTGGCGGGCCGCGCGCTCGGGTCTGAGCGGCGAGCTCGTGAGCCCCGTGACGTGGCGGCCCGCACCGGCCGCGCAGGTGGTGGGCGAGCTGCTCGAGCACGTGCGGGCCGCGCTCGAGGCCAACGGCGACCTGGAAGCCGTGGAGCGGCAGCTCGCGGCGCTCGCGCTGCGCGGCAACGGCGCGGTCGAGCAGCTGTCCTGGCGTGCCCGGGGCGCGGACGACCTGGAGGTCGTGCGCCGGGCCACGGCCCGCACGCTGGGCGCTCCCCCGGCCGCCGCCTGAGCGGTCCGGTGGCGACCGGCCGGGCCGGCACGCGGGTGGTGTGACCAAACCCCGAACGTGTGGCCGTGCCGACCCGGGCGTGCGCTGGCACTGTTGGACGCATGCTCATCTGGCCCGGACGCCCCTACCCCCTCGGCGCGACGTACGACGGCGCCGGCACGAACTTCGCCCTGTTCTCGGAGATCGCCGAGCGTGTGGAGCTGTGCCTCATCGAGCCCGACGGCACCGAGCGGCGCGTCGACCTGGTCGAGGTCGATGCGTTCGTGTGGCACGGCTATCTCCCGGCGGTGCAGCCCGGCCAGCAGTACGGCTACCGCGTGCACGGCCCGTACGACCCCGAGAACGGCCATCGCTGCGACCCCTCGAAGCTGCTGCTCGACCCGTACGCCAAGGCGATCCACGGACAGGTCGACGGCGACGCGTCGCTGTACTCCTACCGGTTCGACGACCCGGCCGCGCGCAACGAGGACGACTCGGCGCCGCACACCATGACGTCTGTCGTCATCAACCCGTACTTCGACTGGGGCCACGACCGGCCGCCGGAGCACGAGTACCACCAGTCGGTGATCTACGAGGCGCACGTGCGCGGCCTGACGCAGCGGCACCCCGCGGTGCCCGAGGAGCTGCGCGGCACGTACGCGGGCCTCGCCCACCCCGCGGTGATCGAGCACCTCAAGCAGCTCGGCGTCACGGCGATCGAGCTCATGCCGGTGCACCAGTTCGTCAACGACCCCTCGCTCCAGGAGAAGGGGCTGTCCAACTACTGGGGCTACAACACCATCGGGTTCTTCGCCCCGCACAACGCCTACTCGGCGTTCGGCCAGCCCGGCCAGCAGGTGCAGGAGTTCAAGGCGATGGTCAAGGAGCTGCACGCCGCGGACATCGAGGTGATCCTCGACGTGGTCTACAACCACACGGCCGAGGGCAACCACATGGGCCCCACGCTGAGCTTCCGCGGCATCGACAACGCCAACTACTACCGGCTGGTGGACGACGCCAAGGAGCACTACTTCGACACGACGGGCACGGGCAACTCGCTGCTCATGCGCTCGCCGCACGTGCTCCAGCTCATCATGGACTCGCTGCGCTACTGGGTCACCGAGATGCACGTGGACGGCTTCCGGTTCGACCTCGCGGCCACGCTCGCACGTCAGTTCCACGAGGTGGACCGCCTGTCGGCGTTCTTCGACCTGGTGCACCAGGACCCGGTGGTCTCGCAGGTCAAGCTGATCGCCGAGCCGTGGGACGTGGGTGACGGCGGGTACCAGGTGGGTGGCTTCCCCCCGCTGTGGTCGGAGTGGAACGGGCAGTACCGCGACACCGTGCGCGACTTCTGGCGCAGCGAGCCCTCGACGCTCGGCGAGTTCGCGAGCCGGCTGTCGGGCTCGTCGGACCTGTACGAGCACACCGGGCGCCGGCCCATCGCGAGCGTCAACTTCGTCACCGCGCACGACGGCTTCACGCTGCGGGACCTGGTCTCCTACAACGAGAAGCACAACGCGGCCAACGGCGAGGACAACCGCGACGGCGACTCGTGGAACCGCTCGTGGAACTGCGGTGCGGAGGGCCCGACCGACGACGCCGCGATCAACGCGCTGCGCGCGCGCCAGCAGCGCAACTTCCTGGCCACGCTGCTGCTCTCGCAGGGCATCCCCATGCTCGCGCACGGCGACGAGCTGGGCCGCACGCAGCAGGGCAACAACAACGTGTACTGCCAGGACAACGAGCTGTCCTGGGTGGACTGGGACCTGGACGACGAGCGCACCGCGCTGCTCGAGTTCACGCGGCGGGTGATCCGGCTGCGCAACGAGCACCCCGTGTTCCGGCGGCGGCGCTTCTTCGCGGGCGCTCCCGAGCACGGGGGCGAGTCCGAGCTGCGCGACATCGCGTGGCTGTCGCCCTCGGGCGAGCACATGTCCGACGACGAGTGGAACAACTCGATGGCGCGCGCCGTGGCGGTGTTCCTCAACGGGGACGCGATCGCGGAGCCCGACATGCGGGGCGAGCAGGTGGTCGACGACTCGTTCCTCATCCTCTTCAACGGTCAGCCCGACCCCGCGTCGTTCACCATCCCGGACGCCGCGTACGGCGAGCTGTGGACGGCGGTGTTCGACACGGACTCGCAGGTGGATCCCGGTGACACGGCACGGCCGGGCGAGGAGCTCGCGCTCGCCGGGCACTCGATGGTGGTGCTGACCCGGGCGCCGTTCCAGGAGATCCCGTCGGTGTCCGGCACGGGCGCGGTCGCGGTGGCCGCGCGCGAGCAGGCCAAGGTCCAGCCGCCCGAGCCCCGCGCACCGCGCAAGCGCTCGTCGCGCCGCACGGCCGACGAGCAGACGCCACAGGCGGACGCCGCGGGTGAGACCGCCGCCGCGCCGACGGACGGAGCCCCGTGACCGAGGCGCGGCAGACCGCGGCACGCCGCCTGCCCGCACCCGGCAGGCCGGTCCCGGTCTCCACGTACCGTGTCCAGCTCGGCGCCGATATGACGTTGGACGACGTCGCCGGGCGCGTGCCGTACCTCGCGTCGCTCGGGGTCACGCACGTCTACCTGTCCCCCGTGCTCACGGCCGCACCTGGCTCCACGCACGGCTACGACGTGGTGGCGCACGACGAGGTCTCGCCCGTGCTGGGCGGCCTGCCGGCGCTGCGCCGGCTCGCGGACGCCGCGCACGGCGCGGGTCTGGGCCTGGTGCTCGACATCGTGCCCAACCACATGGCCGTGCCGACGCCCGTGTGGCACAACACCGCGCTGTGGTCGGTGCTCGCGGACGGGCCCGCCTCGCCGTACGCCGCGTGGTTCGACGTCGACTGGTCGGCCGGCGACGGCGCCGTGCTGATGCCCGTGCTGGGCGACCGCATAGGAGCCGTCGTCGCGCGCGGCGAGATCGAGCTGGTCGAGCAGGACGTGCCCGGTCACGGCACCTGCACGGTCCTGCGGTACCACGACCACGTCTTCCCGGTGCGGGAGGGGACGGAGGCGCTGCCGCTCGTCGAGCTGCTCGAGCGTCAGCACTACCGCCTCGCGTACTGGCGCGTGGCCGACGAGGAGCTCAACTACCGGCGGTTCTTCGACGTCGGGACGCTGGTCGCGGTGCGCGTCGAGGACCCGGAGGTGTTCGACGCGACGCACCGGCTGGTGCTTGACCTGCTGGCCGACGGCACGCTCGACGGCCTGCGGATCGACCACCCCGACGGCCTGGCCGACCCGGCGGGCTACCTCGCCCGGCTGCACGAGGCCAGCGGGGGCGCGTGGGTCGTCGTCGAGAAGATCCTCGAGGGCGAGGAGGACCTGCCGCCCGACTGGGCGACCGCGGGCACCACGGGCTACGACGCGCTGTGGCGCATCCAGCAGACGTTCGTCGACCCCGGCGGAGCCGCCCCGCTCGGTGCGCTCATGCACCGCCTCACGGGCGACGCGTCCGACGACTACGCGCACGTGGCCGAGCAGGCCAAGCGCGAGGTGGTCGACGGCCCGCTGTACGCCGAGGTCTACCGGCTGACGACGCTCGCGGCCAGCATCTGCGCCGACGACCTGCGCCTGCGCGACCACACCTGGCGCGCGCTGCACGAGTGCCTCGTCGAGCTGCTCGTCGCGAGCGAGCGCTACCGCTCCTACGTGGTCCCGGGCGAGCAGGTGCATCCGGACTCGGTCGCGGCGCTCGAACACGCCGCGACGCTCGCGCGCACGCGCATGTCCGCCGAGCGCGCCGCGACCATGGACGTGCTGGTCGACCTGCTGCTGGGCCGCGAGGTCGGCAGCGCCGGCCGCACGCGCGGGGTCCGTCGCGACGAGCTCGTGGTGCGGTTCCAGCAGACGTGCGGCGCGGTCACGGCCAAGGGCGTCGAGGACACCGCGTACTACCGCTGGACGCACCTGGTGGGGCTGTGCGAGGTGGGCGGCGAACCCGCGCGCTTCGCGCTCACCCCCACCGACCTGGCCGCCTGGGCGGCGCGTCAGCAGGTCGCGGCGCCGCTGGCCATGACGACGCTCTCGACGCACGACACCAAGCGCGGCGAGGACACCCGCAACCGGCTGGGCGTGCTCTCGGAGCTGCCGAGCGAGTGGGCGGCGCTGGTCGCGCGGGTGCGCGCCGCGACCGCGTCGGCACGGAGCTCACGCGTCGACGGCCGCACCGAGCAGTGGGTGTGGCAGACGCTCGCGGGCACGTGGACCGAGGCCGGGCCGATCCCGCTGGACCGGCTCGAGCCGTACCTGACCAAGGCGATGCGCGAGGCGAAGAGCCACACGTTCTGGACCGCGCCCGACGAGGCCTACGAGGCGGCCGTGCTCGAGCTCGCGCGGCATGCGCTGGCCGACCCGGTGGTCACGGGGCTGTTCACGGAGTGGGAGGTGCGCACGCGCACGGCCGTGCGCGCCGCGACGCTCGGCACCAAGCTCGTCCAGCTCACGCTGCCCGGCGTGCCCGACGTGTACCAGGGCAGCGAGATGGCCGAGCCGACGCTCGTGGACCCCGACAACCGCCGCCACGTGCCGCTCGAGCCGCTCGTGACTCGCCTGGCGCGGCTCGACGACGGCGCCGGTCCCCGTGACCTGTCCGACGAGAAGCTCCTGGTCACCTCGCGCGCGCTGCGGCTGCGGCGCAGCATGCCCGAGGCGTTCGTGGGACCGGAGGCGGGCTACGTGCCGCTTCCGCACTCGTCGGGTCAGACGATCACGTACGCGCGCACGGTCGCCGACGACCCGCGCGTGGCGGTCGTCGCGACGCGGCTCGCCGCGTCGGTGGACCGGCTCGGCGGCTGGGCGGACCACACCGTGGGGCTGCCGGAGGGCCGGTGGGTGGACGTCCTGACCGGGACGGAGGTCGACGGCGGGATCGTCCCGGTGGCCCCGCTGCTCGAGCGGCTCCCGGTCGCGCTCCTGGTCCGCGAGGCGGACGCGTGAGCGTGCGCGTCTGGGCCCCGCGCGCGGCGCACGTGGACCTCGTCGTCGACGAGGGCCGCCGGCCCATGACGCGCGCCGACGAGGGCTGGTGGGCCGCGGACGGCCTGCCGGACGGGACGGACTACGCGTTCAGCCTCGACGGCGGCCCGGCGCGCCCGGACCCGCGCAGCCCGTGGCAGCCGCACGGCGTGCACGGCCCGAGCCGCACGTTCGACGCGCGGGCGTTCGCGTGGACCGACGCGGGCTGGGCCGGCCTGGACGTGCGCGGCCGCGTCCTCTACGAGCTGCACGTCGGCACGTTCACGCGCGAGGGCACGCTCGACGCGGCGATCGCGCACCTGGACGACCTCGTCGCGCTCGGGGTGGACGTGGTCGAGCTCATGCCGCTCGCGCCGTTCGACGGCGACCGCGGCTGGGGGTACGACGGCGTGGGCCCGTACGCGGTGCACGACGCGTACGGCGGCCCGGCCGCGCTGCAGCGGTTCGTCGACGCCGCGCACGCGCGCGGGCTCGCGGTGTGCCTCGACGTGGTGCACAACCACCTGGGCCCGTCGGGCGCGTACGTCGGCGAGTTCGGGCCGTACTGGACCGACGCGCACCAGACGCCGTGGGGTGCGGCGATCAACCTCGACCAGCCCGGCTCGTCGCACGTGCGGCGGTGGCTCGTGGACTCCGCTCTGCGGTGGTTGCGCGACTTCCACGTCGACGCGCTGCGGCTGGACGCGGTGCACGAGCTCGCGGACGACTCCCCCGTGCACCTGCTGGCCCAGCTCTCCGACGAGGTCGCCGCGCTGTCCACCGAGCTCGGCCGACCGCTGTCGCTCGTGGCCGAGACGGACCTCAACGACCCGGTCTCCGTTGCGCCGACGACCGACGGCGGCTGGGGCATGACCGCGCAGTGGGCCGACGACGTGCACCACGCGATCCACGCGCTGGTCACGGGCGAACGGCACGGGTACTACGTGGACTTCGGCGCGCCCGCGACGCTGCGGCACGCGCTGACGCGCGTGTTCGTGCACGACGGCGGCCGCTCGACGTTCCGCGGCCGCGACTGGGGCCGTCCCGTGCCGCCCGGGACCGACGGCCACCGGTTCGTGGTGTGCGTGCAGAACCACGACCAGGTGGGCAACCGCGCGCTCGGCGACCGCCCGTCCGAGCGCCTGCCCGCGGGCGCGCTCGCGGCGCAGGCCGCGCTGCTGCTGCTCGCACCGTTCACCCCGCTGCTGTTCATGGGCGAGGAGTGGGGCACCCGACGCCGGTTCCCGTTCTTCACGTCCTACGCCGACCCGGCCCTGGCCGACGCGGTCCGCACGGGCCGACGCGCGGAGTTCGCGGGCCACGGCTGGGAGCAGGTGTACGGCGGCGACGTGACCGTCCCCGACCCGCAGGACGCCGCGACGCACGCGAGCGCGGTGCTGGACCGGGACGAGCGCGCGCAGGACGAGCACGCGCGCCTGCTCGACTGGTACCGCCAGCTCGTCGTGCTGCGGCGCTCCGTGCCGGACCTCGCGTCGGGCGACCTCGCCTCGACCGACCTCACGTGGGACGGTCCCGACGAGGCCGCGGGGCCGTGGCAGGGCGTGCTGGTGCTGCACCGCGGATCGGCACGCGTGGTGGTCAACCTCGACCCGGCCGAGCGGACGGTGACGCTGCCCCCGGTCCCGCTCCAGGTCGCCGCCGCGTGGGCCCCCGTGCGGCGTCCCGAGCCCGGCACGCTCGTCGTCCCCGGACTGTCCGTCACGGTGCTGGTGGGTCCGGCCGACTGACCGGCCGGGACACGGCCCGTCGCTCGTGCCGACGCGCGGGCCGCACCGGATACTGGGCCTGCCTGCACGCCGGCGACCCCGTGCGTGCCCGGGCCCACGAAGGAGCACACGATGCCGGACTCGCCCACGCCACCGCCCGCCTCGGCCACCGACCCGGGGCTCGCGCAGGAAGCCGTCGCGCTCGTGCGGCGCTGGTTGCAGGAGGCCGCGGCCCACCCCGTGGAGGGGTCCGCCGCACAGCTCGCCGCGCTGCTCAAGGACCCCGCGGGGCTGCCGTTCGTCGTCGGGTTCGTCGACGGCGTGGTGCGGCCGCAGGACGTGCACGTCGCCGCGCGGACGCTGCACGAGCTCGCGGGCCGCGCACCGGCGTTCCTGCCGGCCGGGCTGCGCGCGCTGCTGCGCGTCGGGGGTGCGCTCGCGCCCGTGCTCCCGCACGTCGTCGTGCCCGTGGCGCGGCGCGTGCTGCGGCACATGGTCGGCCACCTGGTGATCGACGCGAGCGACCGCCGGCTCGGGCCGGCCATCGCCCACATCCGGCGCGACGGCGTGCGGCTCAACGTGAACCTGCTCGGCGAGGCCGTGCTGGGCCGGCGCGAGGCCGCGCGTCGGCTCGCGGGCACCGAACGGCTGCTGCGGCGCGACGACGTCGACTACGTCTCCGTCAAGGTCTCGTCCGTGGTCGCACCGCACAACCCGTGGGCGTTCGACGAGGCGGTCGAGCACGTGGTCGAGCAGCTGGGCCCCCTGTTCCGCCTCGCGGCTGCGGCGCCGACCCCGGCGTTCGTGAACCTGGACATGGAGGAGTACAAGGACCTCGACCTCACGCTCACCGTCTTCATGCGCCTGCTCGACGCGCCTGACCTGCTGCACCTCGAGGCGGGGATCGTGCTGCAGGCCTACCTGCCCGACGCGCTCGACGCGATGCGCCGGCTCCAGGAGTGGGCCGCGGCTCGCCGTGCGCGCGGCGGCGCGGCGGTCAAGGTCCGTCTGGTCAAGGGCGCCAACCTGCCCATGGAGCACGTCGAGGCCGAGGTGCACGGTTGGCCGCTCGCGACGTGGCACGCCAAGGTCGAGTCCGACGCGCACTACAAGCGCGTGCTGGACTACGCGCTGCACCCGGCCCGCACCGCGAACGTGCGCCTGGGCGTGGCCGGGCACAACCTGTTCGACGTCGCCTACGCGTGGCTGCTGGCCGGCCGGCGCGGCGTCCGGGACGCCGTCGAGCTCGAGATGCTGCTGGGCATGGCGCCGGGCCAGGCGGAGGCGGTGCGCCGCGAGGTGGGTGGGCTGCTGCTCTACACGCCGGTGGTCGCACCGCGCGAGTTCGACGTCGCGATCGCCTACCTGATCCGGCGGCTCGAGGAGGGCGCGTCGAGCGACAACTTCATGTCGGCCGTGTTCGACCTCGCGACCGACGAGGGTCTGTTCGCCCGCGAGCGCGACCGCTTCCTGGCGTCGGTCGCCGCGCTCGACGACGAGGTGCCGACGCGCCACCGCGTCCCCGACCGGTACGCGGCCCTCGAGCACGCACCCGGTCCGGGTCGCTTCGTGAACACGCCCGACACCGACCCCGCGGTCGCCGAGAACCGTGCGCGTGCACGTGCGGTGCTCGCGCGCGTGCCGTCCTGCGACCTCGGGCAGGACCTGATCGACGCGGCCCACCTGCGCACGTCCGACGAGGTCGACGCGACCGTCGCCCGCACCCGTGCGGCGGCGCCGGCGTGGGCGGCGCTGCCGGCGGACGAGCGCGCCGCGGTGCTGCACCGCGCGGGTGAGGTGCTCGAGGAACGGCGCTTCGAGCTGCTCGAGGTCATGGCGGCCGAGACGGGCAAGACGCTCGACCAGGGCGACCCGGAGGTCTCGGAGGCGGTCGACTTCGCGCACTACTACGCCGAGCTGGCGCGTGAGCTGCCCGGCGTCGACGGTGCGCGGTTCGAGCCCGCGACGCTCACGCTCGTCACGCCGCCGTGGAACTTCCCGGTCGCGATCCCTGCGGGATCGACGCTCGCCGCGCTCGCCACGGGCTCGGCCGTGGTGCTCAAGCCCGCGGGTCAGGCGCAGCGCTGCGGTGCCGTCCTCGCGCAGGCGCTGTGGGACGCGGGCGTCCCGCGGGACGTGCTGGCCCTGGTCCAGGTGGAGGAGTCCACGCTCGGGCGCACGCTCGTCGCGCACCCGGGCGTCGACCGCGTGATCCTCACGGGCGCGTACGACACCGCGGCGCTGTTCCGCTCGTTCCGGCCCGACCTGCCGCTGCTGGCCGAGACCAGCGGCAAGAACGCGATCGTCGTGACCCCGAGCGCCGATCTGGACCTGGCCGTCAAGGACGTCGTGGCGTCCGCGTTCGGGCATGCGGGTCAGAAGTGCTCGGCCGCCTCGCTCGTGGTGCTCGTCGGGTCGGTCGCGACCTCGCGCCGGTTCCGCGACCAGCTGCTCGACGCCGCGTCGTCCCTCGTCGTGGCGTACCCGCACGACCCGCGCGCACAGGTCGGGCCCGTGATCGAGCCCGCGGCGGGCAAGCTGCTCGCGGGGCTCACCGAGCTCGACCCGGGCGAGTCGTGGGCGCTGCGGCCGCGCCGGCTCGACGACGAGGGGCGGCTGTGGACGCCCGGCGTGCGCGTGGGGGTGCGGCGCGGCGCACGCTCGCACCTGACCGAGTACTTCGGCCCCGTGCTCTCGGTCATGACGGCCACCGACCTGGCGGAGGCCGTGGCGATCACCGACGACGTCGACTACGGCCTGACCGCAGGTCTGCACTCGCTCGACCCGCAGGAGATCGCCGCATGGCTCGGCGCCGTGCAGGCGGGCAACCTGTACGTCAACCGCGGGACGACGGGAGCGATCGTGCGCCGTCAGCCGTTCGGCGGGTGGAAGCGCTCGGCGGTGGGTCCGGGCGCGAAGGCGGGCGGACCCGGCTACCTCGACGTGCTGGGCACGTGGCACCCGCGGCCCGCGCGCGAGGGCGCGGACGTCACCGACCCGCGCGTGCGTGCGCTCGTCGCGGCCGCGCGCGCGGACCTGACGACCGAGCAGGCCGAGACGGTCGAGCGCGGTGCCCGCAACGACGCGCTCGCGCTCGCCACGCGGTTCGCGCCGCGGGACGTGACGGGCCTGCGGGCCGAGCGCAACGTGCTGCGGCACCTGCCCTACGGCGCGCCCGTGCTCATCCGCGTCTCCGCGTCCGGCGAGCCCGCGGCACTGGTCCGGGTCGTGTGCGCCGCGACCGCAGCGGGTGCGCGCGCGGTCGTGTCCACCGCGGCCGCGTTGCCGGCTGCGGTCACGGCCGCGGTCGCGGACGCGGCGGCTGCGCTCGTCGTCGAGGACGAGGACGCATGGCTGGTCCGCGCCGGGGGCCTGGCCGGGGGGCGCGTGCGGCTGGTCGGCGCGAGCGCGCACACGCTCACGCCCGCGACGCACGGCCGGCCCGATCTCGCGGTGTGGGACCACGCGGCCACCGAGTCGGGCCGCGTCGAGCTCGCGCCGTTCCTGCTGGAGCAGGCCGTGAGCATCACGGCGCACCGCTTCGGCACGCCGAACCACCTGACCGACGACGTGCTGTGAGGTGAGTCGGGGCGCTCAGGGCACCAGTGCGGCCCCGTCGGACGCGAGCGCACCGAGGCGGGACAGCGCGCGGTAGTACTTCTTGCGGTACCCGCCCGCGAGCATCTCCGGCGAGAACAGCCCGTCGGTGCCCGCGCCGCCCAGCAGCACGGGCACGTCGCGGTCGTACAGCCGGTCCACGAGCACCACGAGCCGCAGCGCGACGTCCTGACGCGTGACCGCGTGCACCCCGGTGAGCCCCACCACGCGCACGCCGTCCAGCAGCGCGCCGTACTTGGAGGGGTGCACACGCTCGAGGTGCGTGAGCAGCGCGTCGAAGTCGTCGACCGTCGCGCCCGCACGTCCGGCGACGCTCGCGCGCACCACGTCGTCGGCCAGCCCGCCGTCGTGCCGCACCGAACGCTGCCGGTAGTCCTGGCCGTCGATCCGCAGAACCTCGAACCGCGCCGCGAGCGCCTGGATCTCGCGCAGGAAGTCCTCGGCCGCGAACCGGCCCTCGCCGAGCGACTCCGGGAGCGTGTTGGAGGTCGCCGCGAGCGCGACGCCGTGGTCCGCCAGCTCACGCAGCAGCCGGGACATCAGGACGGTGTCCCCCGGGTCGTCGAGCTCGAACTCGTCGATGCACACCAGCCGGAACGCGGACAGCGCCTGCACGGTCGCCCCGAAGCCGAGCGCACCCACCAGGTGCGTGTACTCGACGAACGTGCCGAACGCCGCCGTACCGCCGTGCGCCCGCACGCGGTGCGCGAGCGCCGCGAGCAGGTGCGTCTTGCCCACGCCGAACCCGCCGTCCAGGTACACCGCGGGGGCCGCCGTCCGGCGCCGGCGCCACCACCCGCGCGCCGCTCCGCTCGTCGCGACCTCGTCGGCCACCGCCCGCAGCCGGTCGACCGCCGCGGCCTGCGACGCGTGCGCCTCGTCGGGCACGTAGCTGTCGAACGTGGCGTCCGCGAAGTGTGCGGGCGGCACCAGCTCGGCCACGAGGCGCTCGGCGGGCACCACGGGGACGATGCCCGTGAGCCCGGGGGTGCCTGCGTCGGGAGCGGTGCGGGATCCGGTCACGAGGGTCGAGGATACGTCCACGGCTCGGTCCGAGCGGTGTCCACATGCCGTCACGTCCGTCTCACCATCCGAACCGGGACTCCCCGCACGGGCGAACGCGTGTGAGGCTCGGCGCGTGATCTCGTCCGGGTACCTGTGCGCGTGTCGGCCCTGTGCCGCCTCGGCCGCGCGTGCCCGCATGTGCATGTGCTGCTGTCTGCGGAGCAGCTGACCCCGCCCACGTCCCCCACCCCGGGCGCGCGGTCTGTGCCCGGAGGGATCACCAGCACGTCTGGGTGTCGCCCCCTGCCAGGTGCAGCCGTTCGCCGTGAACGTCCTGGAGGTAGCGCCACATGGCGCAGACCCGGATCGCCCCGCCCGCCGCCAAGCCCGAGGGCCAGTGGGCCTTCGACCCCGAGCGCACGCCCCTCAACGGCAACGAGCAGCTCAAGCAGGCCGACGACGGGCTCCACGTGCGCGAGCGCATCGAGACCGTCTACGCGCTGCAGGGCTTCGACTCGATCCCCGCCGACGACCTGCGCGGCCGCATGCGCTGGTGGGGCCTGTACACGCAGCGCAAGCCCGGCATCGACGGCGGCAAGACGGCCACGCTCGAGCCGCACGAGCTCGACGACTCCTACTTCATGCTCCGCGTCCGGTGCGACGGCGGCACGCTCACGCTGCGCCAGCTGCGCGTGGTGGCCGACATCTCGCGCGAGTTCGGGCGGGACACGGCCGACATCACCGACCGCCAGAACATCCAGCTGCACTGGATCCGGGTCGAGGACGTGCCCGAGATCTGGCGCCGCCTCGAGGACGTCGGCCTGACCACGCTCGAGGCGTGCGGCGACGTGCCGCGCGTGATCCTCGGCTCACCCGTCGCGGGCGTCGCGGCTGACGAGATCATCGACGGCACGCCCGCGATCGAGGAGATCCGGCGGCGGTACATCGGCGACCCGGCGTTCTCGAACCTCCCGCGCAAGTTCAAGACCGCGGTCTCGGGCTCGCCGCACCAGGACGTCGCGCACGAGATCAACGACGTCGCGTTCGTGGGCGTGGTGCACCCCGAGCTCGGGCCGGGGTTCGACCTGTGGGTCGGTGGTGCGCTGTCCACCAACCCCATGCTCGGCAAGCGCCTGGGCGCGTTCGTCACGCTCGAGCAGGTGCCCGACGTGTGGGTCGGCGTCGTGAGCATCTTCCGCGACTACGGCTACCGCCGGCTGCGCACGCGTGCCCGCCTGAAGTTCCTGCTGGCGGACTGGGGGCCCGACCTGTTCCGTGAGGTGCTCGAGCGCGAGTACCTCGGCTACGCGCTGAGCGACGGCCCCGCGCCTCCCCCGCCGCCCACGGGCCACCGCGACCACGTGGGCGTGCACCCGCAGAAGGACGGCCGGTTCTACGTGGGCGCCGCGCCGACGGTGGGCCGGGTCTCCGGCCCGCTGCTGGCGACGCTCGCCGACCTGGTCGAGGCCGCGGGCTCCGACCGCGTGCAGCTCACCACCGAGCAGAAGCTCGTGGTGCTCGACGTCGCCGCCGACCGCGTCGACGCGCTCGTCGCGGGCATCGAAGGCCTGGGCCTGCGGGTCCGCACCGCGTCGACGTTCCGGCGCGGCACCATCGCGTGCACGGGCATCGAGTTCTGCAAGCTCGCCATCGTCGAGACGAAGGCGCGCGCCACGGGCCTGGTCGACGAGCTCGAGCGACGCCTGCCGACGTTCGAGCAGCCGATCACGATCAACGTCAACGGCTGCCCCAACTCGTGCGCGCGCATCCAGACCGCCGACATCGGCCTCAAGGGCGCTCTCGCGCAGGGTGAGGAGGGCTACCAGGTGCACCTGGGCGGCGGGCTCGGCCTCACCAGCGGGCTCGGCAAGACGCTGCGCGGCCTGCGCGTGCCGTCCTCCGAGCTGCCCGACTACGTCGAGCGCGTGACGCGCCGGTTCGACGAGCAGCGCACCGAGGGCGAGCTGTTCGCGCAGTGGGTGCAGCGCGCGGCCGAGGAGGACCTGCGATGAGCGGCGAGCAGGGCGCGCAGCGCGCGGTGCCGTACTACTGCCCGTTCTGCGCGAGCGAGGATCTGTGGCCCGCGGGTGAGCACCACGGGCAGTGGGAGTGCCGCTCGTGCGCGCGCGGCTTCGCGCTGAGGTTCGTCGGACTGTCCCGGGAGGTCACCCCATGAGCGCGTCGACCGTCGCCGTCGCGGACCTGTCCCCCGACGAGCTGCGCGCGTTCGCCGAGCGTGCGGGCGCCGAGCTCGAGGGTGCGCACCCGCACGACGTCCTGGCCTGGGCGGGCCGCACGTTCGGCACCGACCTGGTGCTGGCCTCGTCCATGGGCGACGAGGTGCTCGTGCACATGGCCGCGCAGGCCGTTCCCGGCATCGAGGTGATCTTCCTCGACACGGGCTACCACTTCGCGGAGACGATCGGCACGCGCGACTACTACGCCGAGTTCACGGACATCCGCCTGCGCACGCTCCTGCCGCTGCGCACGGTCGCCGAGCAGGACGCCGAGCACGGCCCGCGCCTGCACGAGCGCGACCCGAACCTGTGCTGCGCGCTGCGCAAGGTCGAGCCGCTCGAGCGCGGCCTGGCGCCGTACCGCGCGTGGGTCACCGGCATGCGCCGCGAGGACGCACCCACGCGCACCGACATCGGCGTGGTCGGGTGGGACGCCAAGCGGGGCAAGGTCAAGATCAACCCGCTCGCGGCCTGGACGCAGGAGCAGCTCGACGCGTACGTCGCCGAGCACGGCGTCGTCCTCAACCCCCTGCGCCAGGAGGGGTACGCCTCGATCGGCTGCGCCCCCTGCACGCGTGCGGTCGCCCCGGGCGAGGACCCGCGGGCGGGCCGCTGGTCCGGCACCTCCAAGACGGAATGCGGTCTGCACACATGACGCTCACCACCCCGGGCGCGCGATCCGGCGCGCCCGCGTTCACCCAGCTGGACGCGCTCGAGTCCGAGGCGATCCACGTCATGCGCGAGGTCGCGGGCGAGTTCGAGCGCCCCGTGCTGCTGTTCAGCGGCGGCAAGGACTCGATCCTCATGCTGCACCTCGCGCGCAAGGCGTTCTGGCCCGCGTCGGTGCCGTTCGCGCTGCTGCACGTCGACACCGGGCACAACTTCCCCGAGGTGCTCGAGTACCGCGACGCCACGGTCGCCGAGCACGGGCTGCGGCTGGTCGTCGCGCACGTGCAGGACGCGATCGACGACGGGCGTGTGCACGAGCGGCCCGACGGCTCGCGCAACGCGCTGCAGACCGTGCCGCTGCTGGACGCGATCACGTCCCACCGGTTCGACGCGGTGTTCGGCGGCGGGCGCCGGGACGAGGAGAAGGCGCGCGCCAAGGAGCGCGTCTTCTCGCTGCGGGACGAGTTCGGGCAGTGGGACCCGCGCCGCCAGCGCCCCGAGCTGTGGGACCTGTACAACGGGCGCCACAAGCCGGGTGAGCACGTGCGCGTGTTCCCGCTGTCGAACTGGACCGAGCTCGACGTGTGGCGGTACATCGAGCGCGAGGGCATCCCCCTCCCCTCGATCTACTACGCGCACGAGCGCGAGGTCTTCGCACGCGACGGCATGTGGCTCGCCCCCGGGCAGTGGGGCGGGCCGCGGGCCGACGAACGGCTCGAGACTCGCACGGTGCGCTACCGCACGGTCGGGGACATGAGCTGCACGGGTGCGGTCGACTCGACCGCGACCACGGTCGCCGACGTCATCGCGGAGGTCGCCGCGAGCCGGCTGACCGAGCGCGGGGCGACGCGCGCCGACGACCGGGCCTCCGAGGCCGCCATGGAGGACCGTAAGCGCGAGGGCTACTTCTGATGAGCACGAGCACCAGCACCGCCGTCCCGACGAGCGAGGGCGCACGCGCGCACGCCGGCCGCGAGCTGCTGCGCCTGGCCACCGCCGGTTCGGTGGACGACGGCAAGAGCACGCTGATCGGGCGCCTGCTGTACGACACGAAGTCGGTCCTGGCGGACCAGCTCTCGGCCGTCGAGCGCGCGACCGCGGCACGCGGCGGCGCCGAGGCCGGTGAGGTGGACCTCGCGCTGCTCACCGACGGCCTGCGCGCCGAGCGCGAGCAGGGCATCACGATCGACGTCGCCTACCGCTACTTCTCGACCGCGCGGCGCGCGTTCGTGCTCGCGGACACACCCGGCCACGTGCAGTACACGCGCAACATGGTCACGGGCGCCTCGACCGCACAGCTCGCGATCGTGCTGGTCGACGCGCGCAAGGGCGTGCTCGAGCAGACGCGCCGCCACGCGACCGTCGCGGCGCTGCTGGGCGTGCCGCACGTGCTGCTCGCGGTGAACAAGATGGACCTCGTCGACTTCGACGAGGCGACGTTCCGGGCGATCGCGCACGAGTTCTCGTCGTACGCGGACGGCCTCGGCCTGCGCGACGTGCTCGCGGTGCCGGTCTCGGCGATCAGCGGGGACAACGTCGTGGAGCGCTCGGCGCGCACGCCCTGGTACGACGGCCCGACGGTGCTCGAGCACCTGGAGACCGTCCCCGTGGCCCCGGCCGACGCCTCCGACGAGCTGCGGCTGCCCGTCCAGGTGGTGATCCGGCCCCGCACCGCGGCCTTCCCGGACTACCGCGGGTACGCGGGCCGCATCGCGTCGGGGACCGTGCGCGTCGGTGACGCGGTGACGGTCCTGCCGTCGGGCAAGACGAGCGTCGTCGCGGCGATCGACACGTTCGACGGTCCGTTGGACCAGGCCTCCGCGGGTCGCTCGGTCACCGTGCGCCTGGCCGACGAGCTCGACATCTCGCGCGGCGACGTCCTGGTGCCCACGGGCTCGGTCGCGAGCGTCGGGCAGGACCTGGTGGGCACGGTGTGCTGGCTGTCCGAGCGCCGGTCGGTGCTCGGGGCCCGCCTGCTGGTCCGCATCGGCACGCGGACCGTGCGCGCGCTGCTGCGCGAGGTCGACGCCCGGCTCGACGTCGACTCGCAGAGCGTCGAGCTGCTGAGCGGCGTCGACACGCAGCACGCGGTGGACGCGACCGACACGTCGTCGGACGCCGCGCCCTCGGGGCTCGGTCTGAACGCGATCGGGCGCGTGCGCGTCCGGCTGGCCGAGCCCGCGCTGCTCGACGACTACGCCGCCCACCGCGGGACGGGTGCCTTCCTGCTGGTCGACCCGGCCGACGGCACCACGCTCGCGGCGGGCATGGTCGGACCGACGCTGCTCGACCGGCTGGCGCCCGCGCCCGCCGCGGACGACGACGCGGACTGGCTCGCCGGCGCGGGGATCTGATGCACGCGCTGTTCCTCGACGTCCGGGGTCGGCGCGTGCTGGTCGTCGGCGGCGGACCCGTCGCGGCCCGCCGCGCCGCTCGTCTCGTCGCGGACGGTGCGGACGTGCACGTGGTCGCGCCCGACGTGGGCGACGACCTCGCGGCGCTCGTCGAGAGCGGCGCGGTCCGCTGGGCCGCGCGCGGCTACGCGGCCGGGGACCTCGACGGCGCGTGGCTCGCGCACACCGCGACGGGCGTGCGCGCGGTCGACGACCGCGTCGCCGCGGACGCGGAGGCGGCGCACGTGTGGTGCGTGCGCGCCGACGACGCGGCGGCCTCGTCCGCCTGGACACCGGCGGTGGCCCGCGCGGGCGACGTCGCGGTGGCCGTGACCGCCGGGGGCGACCCGCGACGCTCGGCGACCCTCCGGGCCGCGATCGCGACGCTGCTCGAGACCGGCGCGCTGCCGCTGCGGCACCACCGCGCGCCCGCAGCCGGTCAGGTCACGCTCGTCGGGGGCGGGCCAGGCGACCCGGGCCTCATCACGACGCGCGGCCGACGCGCGCTCGCCGAGGCGGACGTCGTCGTGGTGGACCGCCTGGCCCCGCGTGCGCTGCTCGATGACCTGGACGAGGACGTCGTGGTGATCGAGGCCGGCAAGGGCCCGCACGCGCACACGCTGACCCAGGACGAGATCAACGCCGTGCTCGTCGAGCACGCGCTGGCGGGGCGGCGCGTCGTGCGGCTCAAGGGCGGCGACCCGTACGTGCTGGGCCGCGGCGGCGAGGAGGTCGCGGCGTGCGTCGCCGCGGGCGTCGCGGTCAGCGTCGTGCCCGGCGTGACCAGCGCGATCGCGGTGCCCGCCGCGGCCGGCATCCCCGTGACGCACCGGGGTGTGGCACGCCAGGTCACCATCCTGTCCGCGCACGACACCACACCCGACTGGCCGACGCTCGGGAGGCTCGAGGGCACGCTCGTGCTGCTCATGGGCGTCGGGCGCCTCGACGCGTACGCCGCCGAGCTCGTCGCGCACGGACGTGCGCCCGACACGCCCGTCGCGGTCGTCGAGAACGGGACGCTGCCGGAGCAGCGCACCACCACGGGCACGCTCGCGACGATCGCCGGCCTCGCCCGTGAGCGCGGCGTGGGCAACCCCGCGGTCGTCGTCGTGGGCGAGGTCGCGGCGCTGGCCGAGCCGTCCTGAGCCGTCGCCGCGGTGCGTCGTGCGCGCGCACGCGGCGCACCCTAGGTTGCGACGCATGACCCGTGCCCCCGTGCTCGACGTGCTGCTCCCCCACCCCGAGGTCCCGGGCCGCCCCGCGCGGCTCGCACCGCGGGACGACGAGGCGCAGCTCGTGGCGCTGCTCGACGAGTACAGCCCGCGGGCGGCCCCGCTGCGGGGCGCGGGGTCGGCGCGCGTGGTGCGCGCCAACATGATCGCGACGCTCGACGGCGCCGCCACGGGACCGGACCACGTCACCGGGTCGATCAACGGCGCCGCGGACCTGCGCGTGTTCCGGTCGCTGCGCGCCCTCGCCGACGTGGTGCTGGTGGGCGCCGGGACCGCGCGGCAGGAGCGCTACCGGGAGCTCGACCTGCCCGACGCGCTCGTGGAGACGCGACGCGCGCACGGCAGGCCCGCTCCGCTCGAGCTCGCCGTGGTCACACGGTCCGGCGACGTGCCCGAGGAGCTGCTGGAGGGCGACCGCCCGGCCGTCGTGGTGACCGCGGGCTCGTGCCCCCGGCTGCGCGCGCTCCAGGACCGTCTGCCGGCCGACCGGCTGGTCGTCGCGGGCGACGAGACCGTGGACCTGGCCGCGACGCTCGACGCGCTCGAGGCCCGCGGCCTGCCGAGCGTGCTCGCCGAGGGCGGGCCCGCGCTGCTGGGCGACCTGGTCACGGCGTCGCTGGTCGACGAGCTGTGCCTGACCTGGAGCCCGACGCTCGTCGGCGGACCGGCTCCGCGCATCGTCGCGGGCACGCCGTGGCTCACCCCGCCACGGACCGCACGCCTGGTGCACCTGCTGCACGCCGACGGCGTGCTGCTGGGCCGGTGGGACCTGCGCGCCGCAGCCGTCCTGGACGCGTGAGGCCAGGTCACCCCGGCTAGGCTCGCTGCGTGACCACCACGATCCTGGTCCTCATCGAGGACACGCTCGCCCCCGTCGACGTCCGGCACCTGCTCGAGCTGCACGAGGGCGAGGAGCTCACGTACCGCGTGCTCGTCCCGGCCGACACCGACCGGCCGCTCCTGCCGACGATCGTCGACAACCTGGGACTCGGTGAGCTCAAGGAGGCGCTCGACCGCCTGCGCGGCAAGGAGCCGACGGACACGCAGGCCCGGGCGACCGCGGCCGAGCAGCTCGCGGCCACGCTCGCCGAGTTCGCGGCGGTGGGCCGGGACGCGACGGGCGAGGTCGTCGCGGACGACCCCCTGCCGGCGCTGCGCGACGCGGTCGCGGCGGGTGACGTGCGCGAGGTCGCGATCGTCACGTACCCGCACGCGTGGGAGGACACGTTCCACCAGGACTGGGCCTCGCGTGCGCGCGACGTGCTCGACGTGCCCGTGCTGCACCTGTACTCGGGGACGTCCGAGCTCGGCTGAGCCTGACCGCGAAGGCCCGGCGCCTCGTCGTGCACGGGGTCGCCGGGCCTTCGTCGTCGTCCGGGTGCGGACGCCGCGGGTCAGAACCCCGTGTCGGTCGGCTCCGGGTACCAGCGCCGGAACTTGCGGATCTGGTTCACGGCCGCCGCGAGCACGTAGAACCTCCTGCGCGGCGACAGGTCACGGCGGTAGCGCAGCGGGTGCGCGGTCGCACGGGTCGCGATGAGCCCGCGCACGCGCGCCGCGAGCTGCGGGTCCCGGACGTACCGGAGCAGCAGGCGGTGCGGCAGGATCGAGTACAGCACCTCGCGGTCGACGACCACGGGCGGCACCGCGCGGCCCTCGACCCGGTCCTCCACGACGAACCGCGTGGGGTTGGCACCCGCGGCGGACACGTAGTAGTTGTTCCGGCCGATGCGCGGGTTGACCTCGAAGAAACGGAACGCGCCGGTGCGCGGGTCCACCTTGACGTCGAAGTTGGCGAAGCCCACGTAGCCCGTGCTGACCAGGAAGCGGCGCGCCTGCTCGAGCATGGCGTCGTCGCGGTACGTGATCATCGCGGCCGGGTTGCCCAGGCCCGACGGCGTGTGCTCCTCGAGCAGCACGTGCGCGCAGCACGCCAGCGTCATCTCGCCGCGCTGGTCCACGTACGCCGTCACGGACCGCATCTGCGTGTCGTCACCGGGCACGAGCTCCTGCACGACGAACCGCCCCGCGTACCCCGCAGCGCGCAGCGACGCCCACAGCGCCGCGAGCTCGTCGGGCGACGCGATCTCGAAGACCTTCTTCTTGCCCTCGAACTCGACGTCCTGGTAGTCCGCGCTGCTCGCGGCCTTGGCGATCAGGGGGTACTCCAGGTCGACGGCCACGTCGGGCTCGTCGGCGCCGAACGACTGCACGATCGTGCGCGGGACCGAGATGTCGAGGTCCGCGCAGATCTGCGCGAACGTCGCCTTGTCGCTGATCCGCGCGAGCAGCTCGGCGGACAGGAACGGCACGACGTAGGACGCCTCGAGCTCGTCCCGGTGCTCGACCACGACGCGCACGAGCCAGTCGGAGTTCGCCATGAGCAGCAGCCGGCGGTCCGGCAGGCGGCGCGCCACCTCGAGCAGCCGGTCGACGAGCTGGCGCGGGTCGTGCCCGTCCGCGACGATCTCGTGCTCGACGATGCGCGAGTGCTGCACCGGTCCGAGCGCGGCACCCGCGACCACGATCGACGTCACGCCGTACTGCTCGTGGAACGAGCGGGCCAGCGCGTACACCCCGATGTCCGCACCGAGGATGACCGGCTGGAGCGGCTGCTCCGCGGTGCGGTCCTCCCCGGCGCGCGCGGCCTGCGTCACGCGTCCTGCTCGGTGCGGTCGCCCGACCACTGCGTGTGGAACGTGCCGTCGCGGTCCGTCCGGCGGTAGGTGTGCGCCCCGAAGAAGTCGCGCTGCGCCTGGATCAGCGAGGCCGGCAGCCGCTCGGCGCGCACGCCGTCGTAGTACGCGAGCGAGGACGAGAACGCGGGCGTCGGCACGCCGTGCAGCGCGGCACCCGCGACGATCCGCCGCCACGCCTGCACGCCGTTGCCCACGGCCTGCGTGAAGTACTCGTCGGCCAGCAGCAGCGGCAGCGACGCGTCGCGCTCGTACGCCTCGGTGATGCGGTTGAGGAAGCGCGCGCGGATGATGCAGCCGCCCCGCCAGATCCGGGCCATCGCACCCCGGTCGATGTCCCAGCCGAACTGCTCGGACGCCGCCGCGATCTGGTCGAAGCCCTGCGAGTACGCGACGACCTTGGACGCGTACAGCGCGAGCCGCACGTCCTCGACGAACGCGTCACGGTCCGTGACGTCCCACGGCGTGGTCGCCGCGACGAGCGTGCCGCGTGCGGCCTGCCGCTGCGGCACGCCGCCCGAGAGCGCACGCGCGAACGTGGCCTCGGCGATGCCCGTGATCGGCACGCCCAGGTCCAGGCCGTTCTGCACGGTCCAGCGACCCGTGCCCTTCTGCTCCGCCTGGTCCAGCACGATGTCGACGAACGCGGCACCCGTGTCCGCGTCGACGTGCTGCAGCACGTCGGCGGTGATCTCGATGAGGAACGACTCGAGGTCGCCCGTGTTCCACTCCGCGAAGATCTGGCCGATCTCGGCCGCCGAGGCGCCCAGCCCCTGCTTCAGCAGGTCGTAGGCCTCGGCGATGAGCTGCATGTCCGCGTACTCGATGCCGTTGTGCACCATCTTGACGAAGTGACCCGCACCGTCGGGACCCACGTACGTGCAGCAGGGCACGCCGTCGACCTTCGCGGCGATCTTCTCGAGGATCGGGCCCAGGCTCTCGTACGACTCGCGCGTGCCGCCGGGCATGATCGACGGCCCGAGCAGCGCGCCCTCCTCACCGCCCGAGACACCCGAGCCGACGAAGTGCAGGCCGCGTGCGCGCAGCGCGTCCTCGCGGCGGATCGTGTCCGGGAAGTGCGCGTTCCCGGCGTCGACGACGATGTCGCCCTCCTCGAGGTACGGCACCAGCTCGTCGATCACCGCGTCGGTGGGTGCACCCGCCTTGACCATCACGACGACCTTGCGCGGTCGCTCGAGCGACGCCACGAAGTCCGCGATCGACTCCGACGGCACGAACGTGCCCTCGTCGCCGTGCTCCTCGACCAGCGAGGCGGTCTTGGCCCAGGACCGGTTGTGCACCGCGACCGTGAAGCCGTTGCGCGCGAAGTTCCGCGCGAGGTTGCGGCCCATGACCGCCAGACCCGTGACGCCGATCTGCGCGGTCCCGATCTGCGCGTTCCCGGCCTGACCGCCGGGTGCTGCTGCGTCCACCATGCTGCGTGGTGCTCCTTCGGATCGTCGGCACGGCGCGCACAGGCGCGACGGCCGGATATGGGTGCCGGTTCAGCGTAGTGCGCACCCCGCGCGTGCCCGTCCGTCGATCAGCGGGCAAGACGACGTCGACCGCCCGTCACCGCTCTTGCCGTCACGTCCGGTCGTCCCCGACGGTCAGGCCCGGCCGCGCTCGAGCTCGGCTCGCATGGTCCGGGCGAAGAAGCCGTCGGAACCCGAGCGCTCGTCCACCAGGCGCAGCGCGCGGTCACCCGCGTCGCGCGCTGCTGCGCGCACGGTCTGCTCCACCAGGCCCGCCAGCCGGTCCGGCCGCAGCGCCGTCGCGTGCGGTGCGAACGTGAGCCGGGTCAGGCGCCCGGCCGGGTCGGCCTCGGCCGTGACCTCGCCGCCCGACGACCGCGCGGTGCCCCGCACCGCCTCGACGTCCCGGTGCAGGTCACGGGCCTCGCGCGCCTGACGACGGGCGGCCAGGACCTGCTCGCGCACGCGCGCCGCACCGGGCGAACGGCCTACGACGTCGGCCACGGCCTGCTCGTCGAGCTCCTCGTCGAGCTCGTCGACCGGTGCGCCGGACGCCCGTGCGGTGGCGGGGTCGGCCGGCACCCCGGACGGCGCGGCGTCCTGCCACGGCGAGCCTCCCCCTGCGGGGCTCGCCGTCGCGGACCGTTCGGCCCCCGGTGCGCGCGCTCCGCCCGGCACCCAGGCCCCTTGCCGTCCGTCGTACCCCGAGCGCGCCATGCCGTCCCCCCTCCGTGCGGTGGCGACGGTCGTCCGCCGCCCGCCGTGCGGGACCGTACCGGCGCGCCACGGGCGCGCGTGCGCGTCCTCCACAGGCCCGTCCGGGTCGCCCGCGACCCGCCGCAACCGCCTCGGCGCGCCGGGGCCGGGTGCGCGCCGGGCTTCCGTACGCTCTGCAACCGTGACCCCCGCCGGCCCCGACGACGTGCCTGCCGACTTCGTGCAGGCGCTCCGCTCGCTGCGCGCCGTGACGGTGCGTCCCGAGGTCCTGCTCGACGAGGTACCGGGACCCGCACGCATCGCGCCCTACTCCGCGGCCATCACGGCCGAGGTGCGCACCGCGCGCCGTTCGGTGGCGGCGACCGAGCTCGCGTCGGGGCGGTTCGTCGTGCTGTACGACCCGGCGGGCCAGGAGGCGTGGGACGGCCGGTTCCGGCTCGTCACGCTGGTGCGCGCCACGCTCGAGGCGGAGGTCGGCGCCGACCCGATGCTGGCCGAGGTCGCGTGGACCTGGTTCCTCGACGCGCTCGCGGGTGTCGGCCTCGAGGCCCACGCGGCGGGTGGCACCGTGACGCGCGTGCTCTCGCAGAGCTTCGGTGCGCTCGACGTGCGGGCCGAGCAGACCGAGCTCGAGATCCGGGCGTCCTGGACCGCCGCCGATCCTGACCTGCGCGACCACCTGCGCGCCTGGGAGACCCTGCTGTGCACCGCGGCGGGCCTGCCGCCGCTGCCCGACGGCGTCGTCCCGCTCGGCCCGCGGGTCTGAGGTCCGGCTGCGCCCGACGAGCGCCCGCATGCGGCGCTCACGGGCTGCGGCCGAGCGCTCAAGTCCCCGGACGGTGCTGCCGATGACGAGGACGTGACCATCGAGCCGCTCCGTCGTGCGCCTGCCGTCAGGCGACCCGCCTCGGCCGCGGTCGCGCCCGGTCAGCCGCAGCGTCAGACGGCGGCGCAGCACATGTGCGTCGTGGTCACGGAGATCGCCGACGGCGACGCCTCACCGCTCGTGCAGAGCCTGCGCCGGCGCGGTGCGCAGCGCGTCGTGGTGCTGACCCGCCGCGCCGCGCGTCCCGAGCTCGCCGTCCTGCTCGCGGGCGGCGTCCGCGGTGCCGTCGCGGGCTCGACCGTCCCGTCGCTCACGCGCGCGCCCGCGGCACCCCCGCCCGCGCCGCCGCTGCCCGAGCTCACGGGCCGCGAGCTCAGCGTGCTGCGCCTGGTCGCGCAGGGCCGCAGCAACCGCCTGATCGGCGAGGAGCTGGGCCTGTCCGCGCTCACGGTGAAGAGCCACCTGGCCCGCATCTCGCGCAAGTTCGGCACGGGCGACCGCGCGCACCTCGTCGCGATGTCCTTCCGGGGCGGGCTGCTCGACTGAGCGCCACACCCGGCCCCGCGCGCACGGCCTGCGCGGACGCGGCCCCCGCGTCGCCTACCGTGGACACCATGCGACCCGCCGCACCGGACCAGGGCGCCCGCCAGGGCGTGTCCGCCGGCCACCCCGAGACCACCGCCGAGCCCGTCGACACCACCGCACCGGGCACCACCGAGGCCGACGAGCCGGCCCCACCGGCGGTCGTCGCGCTGACCGAACCGGCCGAGGGCGTGCCACCGGTCGTCGACACGCCCGAGGCGTACGCGCGCGTGGTCGCGGCGTTCGGCGCGGGCACGGGACCCGTCGCGGTCGACGCCGAGCGTGCGTCCGGCTACCGCTACGGGCAGCGCAGCTACCTGGTCCAGCTCCGCCGCGAGGGCGCGGGCACCGCGCTGATCGACCCGATCGCGCTCCCGGACCTCTCGGAGCTGTCCGAGGCGCTCGTCGGCGTCGAGTGGGTGCTGCACGCGGCCTCGCAGGACCTCCCGGGCCTGGTCGAGCAGAACCTGCGCCCGTCACGCGTGTTCGACACCGAGCTCGCGGCCCGTCTGCTCGGCATGGAGCGGGTCGGGCTCGCCGCGGTCGTCGCCGACACGCTCGGGCTGGGGCTGGCCAAGGAGCACTCGGCCGTGGACTGGTCGACGCGCCCGCTGCCCGCCGAGTGGCTGCGGTACGCCGCGCTCGACGTCGAGGTGCTGGTCGAGGTGCGGCAGGTGCTCGCCGAGCGGCTCGCCGTCGCCGGCAAGGCGCAGTGGGCCGCGCAGGAGTTCGAGGCGGTGCGCACCGCGCCACCGGCGCCGCCGCGCGTCGAGCCGTGGCGCCGGGTGTCCGGGCTGCACGCGATCCGTGACGCGCGCCGGCTCGCGGTGGTGCGTGAGCTGTGGGCGACGCGTGACACCAACGCGCGCCAGCGCGACATCTCACCGGGCCGCGTGCTTCCCGACGCGGCGATCGTGGCGGCCGCGCAGGCGCTGCCCCGTGCCGTGCCGCAGCTGACCGCACTGCCCGCGTTCTCCGGCAAGGGCACGCGCCGGCGCGCACCGCTGTGGCAGTCCGCGATCGACCGCGCGCTCGCGCTGCCGGACTCCGAGCTCCCGTCCGTGCGCGGCCCCAAGAGCGACGCTCCCCCGCCGCCCCGCGCCTGGGCGGACAAGGACCCCGCCGCGGCCGCGCGCCTGGCGGTCGCGCGCGACGTGGTCACGGCACTGTCCGCCGAGCACACCGTGCCGGTCGAGAACCTGCTGCAGCCCGATCTCCTGCGTCGCCTGTGCTGGACGCCCCCGCGCCCGCTCGACGCCGACGCCGTCGCACAGTTCCTCGCCGCCGGCGGGGCCCGGCCCTGGCAGGTCGAGCTCGTCACACCGCCGCTCGCGGCCGCGTTCGCCGCGCTCCCGACGGCCTGACCGGGCGCGGACCGGTCCGCGGGGCCACGCCCTGACCTCGGTGAGGACCGCCCGAAGGGGTGACCGCCACGGCGCGGCGCCGGATGTTACTCTCGAGTAACTTCGCCCTGTCAGGACGAAGGTCCTGCCGCACGGCAGGATGCCGGGAGCACGGCTCACGCGCTCCCGGCGCGACCAGCAGTGACCCGTGGCGACCACGTCGCGACCCCGTAGTGACCCGAAGCATCCACATGGACACCGTCGTCCCGCCTGGAGGCCCGATGCCCACCGCATCCGTCCCGTCACCCGCCGCACCGTCCCGACCGGCGCCCTCGCGCGTGCGCCGCACCGTGTTCGTCGACGGCGTGCGCACCCCGTTCGGGCGTGCCCGCGCCGACGGCCTGTACACCGGCACACGCGCCGACGACCTCGCGGTCAAGGCGGTCCGCGAGCTGCTGCGGCGCCACCCGCAGCTGCCGCCCGACCGGATCGACGAGGTCGCGATCGCGGCCACCACCCAGCAGGGCGACCAGGGCCTCACGCTCGGCCGCACCGTGGGCGTGCTCGCGGGCCTTCCGCGCTCGGTCCCCGGGTACGCGGTCGACCGCATGTGCGCCGGCGCGATGACGGCGGTGACCAACCTCGCGGCGCAGATCGGCGTCGGCGCGGCCGACGTCGCGCTCGCCGGCGGCGTGGAGCACATGGGTCGCCACCCGATGGGGCTGGACGCCGATCCCAACCCCCGGTTCCTGTCCGAGCGGCTCGTCGCGCCCGACGCGCTCAACATGGGCGTCACGGCCGAGAATCTGCACGACCGGTTCCCGCACCTCACGCGCGAGCGGGCCGACGCGTACGGCGCCGCGAGCCAGCGCAAGTACGCCGCCGCGCTGGCGGCGGGTCGCATCGAGCCCGATCTGGTCCCCGTGGCCACGCGCGACCCCGAGCGCGGCTGGGGCCTGGCGACCGCCGACGAGCCACCGCGCCCCGGCACCACGGTCGAGGGCATCGGCGCGCTGCCGACGCCGTTCCGCGCGGGCGGGCGGGTCACGGCCGGCACGTCGGCGCCCCTGACCGACGGCGCGGCGGCGTGCCTCCTGGCCGCCGAGGACACCGCATCCGCCCTGGGCCTGCCGGTGCGCATGCGCCTGGTCGCGTTCGCGTACGCGGGCGTCGAGCCGGAGATCATGGGCGTGGGCCCCGTCCCGGCGACACGGCGTGCGCTCGAGCGTGCGAGCCTGACGATCGACGACATCGGCCTGTTCGAGATCAACGAGGCGTTCGCGGTCCAGGTGATCGCGTTCCTGGACGCGTTCGGCATCCCCGACGACGACCCGCGCGTCAACCCGTACGGCGGCGCGATCGCCGTGGGTCACCCGCTGGCGTCCTCGGGCGTCCGGCTCATGACGCAGCTCGCGCGCCAGTTCGCCGAGCACCCCGAGGTCCGCTACGGCCTCACGACGATGTGCGTGGGCCTCGGCCAGGGCGGCACCGTCATCTGGGAGAACCCCCACCACGCGGACTACGTGCCGTCGAGCGACGAGGAGGTCGCACCGTGAGCGCCACCACCGGAACCCCGTCGGACCAGCAGCCCGTGGAGCGCCCGAACCGGACCGAGCGCGTGTCGCACGCGCTCGCGCGCGACGTCCGGCTGCCGGGCGGGGCCGGCACGCTCGTGCTCGTCACGATCGACAACGGCCTGGACCACACCAAGCCGACGACGTTCGGGCCGCTCGGCATCGCGGAGCTCACCGCGACGCTGACCGCGGTCCGGGCGCGGGTGCAGGCGGGCGAGGTGCAGGCCGTCGCCGTCACGGGCAAGCCGTACTTCCTGGCCGCGGGCGCCGACCTCACGCAGGTGGCCACGGTCACGTCGCGCGACGACGCGCTCGCGCTGGGCCGCGGCGGTCATGCGGCCTATGCGCTCCTGCACGACATGGGTGCGCCGACGTTCGCGTTCGTCAACGGCGTCGCCCTCGGCGGTGGGCTCGAGCTCGCGCTCAACTGCGACTACCGGACCGCGGCGGCGGACGTGCGCGCGCTCGCGCTCCCCGAGACGGGGCTGGGTCTGGTCCCCGGCTGGGGCGGCGCGTACGTGGTGCCGCGGCTCGTGGGCGTGCAGACCGCGCTCGACGTGATCCTGGCGCGCCCGGCCGCGAACAAGCCGTTCTCGGCGCAGGAGGCCGCACGCATCGGGCTGGTGGACGTGGTCCTCGACGCCGCGGACTTCCTCGAGGAGTCGGTGCGGTGGGCGGCCCGCGTGCTCACCGGCGAGGTCGAGGTCCCGCGCCGCGAGCTCGACGACGAGGAGACCTGGCACGCCGTGACGCGCGCGGCACGCGAGCGGCTCGACGCGACGATCCACGGCTCGCGCCCCGCGCCCTACCGCGCGCTCGACCTGGTCGCCGCGGCCCGGACGGCGTCCCGCGAGGAGGCGTTCGCGGCCGAGGACGAGGCGCTGGCGGACCTGATCATGTCCGACGAGATGCGCGCGTCGGTGTACGCGTTCGGGCTCGTCTCGGGCGGCAAGCGCCCCGTGGGCGCGCCCGACCGCGCGCTCGCCCGGCCGGTCACGCGCGTCGGCATCGTCGGCGCGGGGCTCATGGCGGCGCAGATCGCGCTCCTGCTCGCGCAGCGGCTCGGGGTCCCCGTGGTCATGCGCGACCTGGACGACGAGCGCGTGGCCGCGGGGCTGCAGGCCGTCGCCGCGGGCGTCGAGCGCCTGCGCTCGACGGGCCGCATGTCCGACGCGGCGGCGTCGCGCGTGCTGGGCTCGGTGCACGGGACCACGGACCTCGCGGACCTGGCGGGCTGCGACCTGGTCATCGAGGCCGTGACCGAGGTGCTCGCGCTCAAGAAGCGCGTGTTCGCCGAGGTCGAGCAGGTGGTCTCCCCCGAGGCGGTGCTGGCCACCAACACCTCGGCCCTGTCCGTCACGCAGATGGCCGCGGACCTGCAGCACCCCGAGCGTGTCGTCGGGCTGCACTTCTTCAACCCGGTCGCGGCGATGCCGCTCGTCGAGGTGATCCACGCCGAGCACACGTCACCCGAGGCGCTGGCCACGGGCTTCGCGGTCGCGGCCCAGCTGCGCAAGACCGCGGTGCTCGTCGCCGACCGGCCGGGATTCGTCGTCAACCGCCTGCTGGTGCTGCTGCTCGGCGTGATCGTCGACGCGGTCGAGAAGGGCACCCCGGTCGAGGTCGCGGACCGTGCGCTGCGGCCGCTGGGCCTGCCCATGCCCCCGTTCGAGCTGTTCGACCTCGTGGGGCCCGCGGTGGGCCTGCACGTCCTGACGTCGCTGCGCGAGGACCTGGGCGAGCGGTTCCCGCGCTCGCCCGGGCTCGAGAAGCTCGTCGCGGACGGCACGCGCGTGGTGCTGCCGGCACCCGCCAAGGGACTGCCCAAGCCCGTGGACCCGGCCATCCAGGCGACGTTCGACGCGACGCGCACGTCCGCGCCCGCGGGCGAGCCGCTCGACGAGGCGGGCGTGCTCGACGCCGTGCTCACGGCGCTCACGGTCGAGGTGGGCCACATGCTCGACGAGGGCGTGGTGGCGACGCCGCAGCAGATCGACCTGTGCATGATCCTGGGCGCCGGCTGGGGCTTCCACCTGGGCGGCCTCACGCCGTACCTCGACCGCACGGGCTACTCGGAGCGCATCCTGGGCCGGCGCCTGCTCGAGCCCGGCGTCGCGAGCGTGCTGCGCTCCTGAACGTGCACGCGTGCGCCGGGTGCACCGTCACCCGGCGCACGCGTGGCAGGGTGTGCGCATGGCACAGACGGGGTTGACGTTCGAGGGTGTCCTGGACCGGGACGCGCTGGTCCCGGCCACCGAGCTGCTGGTCGCGCTCGTCGCGCGGCCCGAGGTGGCCGCGGCGTGGGACCAGGAGTCGGCGTGCGCGGGCACGAGCGTGGGCGCGCTCACGTGGCACCTGGTCAACCAGCCGCAGCGCGTCATCGAGCTGATCGCGGCGCACGACCCGGCCGACCCGCGCCTGACCGCACCGATCACCGCGGACGAGCACTACGCGCGCGCCGAGTGGCTCCAGCAGGACCTGGACGGCCCCGCGAACGTGGGCGTGCGTGAGCGCGGCGAGCAGCAGGCGTCCGCGGGCCACGACGAGGCCGTCGCTGCGGCCCGCGCCGCCCTCGCGGCCCTTCCCGCGGCGCTGGCGGCCGCTCCCCCGGCCCTGCTGCTGCCGTGGACGGGCCTCGTGCTGCGGACCGACGACTTCCTGGTGAGCCGGCTGATGGAGGTCGTGGTGCACAGCGACGACCTCGCCGCCGGCGTCGGCGTGCCGGTCCCCGAGTTCGCCGCGGCGACGCTCCGTCCGGTGCTCACGCTCCTGACGGACCTGGCGGTCCGCCGCCACGGGCAGGATGCGCTGGTCCGGGCGCTCGCACGGCCCGAGCGTGCGCAGGGAGCGATCTCCGCGCTCTGAGGCTCAGAAGACCTGCAGGCCCCGGCTGCGGAACTGGCCGCGCACGCGCTCGACCAGCTCGGGGCTGGGGGGCTGCGTGTCCTCGAGCTCGTAGCGCATGCCGAGCTCCTCCCACTTGTCCCGGCCCATCTGGTGGAACGGGAGGACCTCGACGCGCGTCACGCTCTCGCCCAGCGACGCGACGTACTGCGCGACCAGCTCGACGTTGGCCTCGTCGTCCGTCAGACCCGGCACCAGCACGAAGCGCACCCAGATCTCGGTGTCACCGCGTGCCGCGAGCCGGCGGCCGAACTGCAGCGTGGGCTCGAGCTCGCGGCCGGTCGCGCGCTTGTACGTCTCGGGGTCGCCCGACTTCACGTCGAGCAGGACCAGGTCGATGTCGTCGAGCATCTCGTCGGTGCACTGCGCGCCCAGGTACCCCGAGGTGTCGATCGCGGTGTGCACGTCCATCGCCTTGGCGCCGCGCAGCAGCCGCCGCACGTACGCGGGCTGCATGAGGGGCTCCCCGCCGGAGATCGTCAGGCCGCCCTTGGTGGCCTTCATGACACCGCGGTAGCGCTTGACCTTGGCCAGGATCTCGTCGGCGCGCACGTCCGTGCCGCGTCGCATCTCCATGGTGTCGGGGTTGTGGCAGTACAGGCAGCGCAGCGGGCAGCCGGAGAGGAACACCGTCATCCGGGTGCCGGGACCGTCGACCGCCGTGACGAGCTCCCACGAGTGCACCGAGCCGATGTCGCCCGCACGCACCGCGGCCAGCTTGGCCGAGCGGTCGTCGGTCTCGGCCTCCGCGAGGCCCTCGGTGCCCGCACCCTGCACGCGACCGTGGGCGCCGCCGACGAGCGGCATCCCGAGGGGGACGACCGGCGCACCCGCGCCGAGCTCCTCGGTGACCGAGCTCATCGTCGTCTCCTTCGTCTGGTGCGGGATGCGGTGCCCGCGGGGAGGGCGTCCCAGGACGGCCCTCCCCGCGGGGTGGTGCGAAGGTCAGACCGCGCCGTGGAACGTGCGGGACAGCACGTCGAGCTGCTGCTCGCGGGTCAGCCGGACGAAGTTCACCGCGTAGCCGCTGACCCGGATGGTCAGCTGCGGGTAGTTCTCCGGGTGCTCCATGGCGTCGACGAGCGTCTCACGGTTCAGCACGTTGACGTTCATGTGGTAGCCGCTCGACAGCGTGTACGCGTCGAGCAGACCCACCAGGTTGGTCACCTGCTCCTCACGCGTGCGGCCCAGGCCCGAGGGCACGACCGACGACGTGAGCGAGATGCCGTCCTGCGCCTGCGAGTACGGCAGCTTGGCGACCGACAGCGCGGACGCGAGCATGCCGTGCGTGTCGCGCCCGTTCATCGGGTTGGCACCCGGGGCGAACGGCTCGCCGGCCCGGCGACCGTCGGGCGTCGAGCCCGTGGCCTTGCCGTACACGACGTTCGACGTGATGGTCAGCACCGACTGCGTGTGCAGCGCGTTGCGGTACGTCGGGTACTGGCGGATCTTCTGCATGAACGTCTCGACCAGCGACACCGCGATGTCGTCGACCCGGTCGTCGTCGTTGCCGTAAGCAGGGAAGTCGCCCTCGGTCTGGTACTCCGTGATCAGGCCGTCGGCGGTGCGCAGCACGCGGACCTTGCCGTACTTCATGGCCGACAGCGAGTCCGCCACGACCGACAGGCCGGCGATGCCGCAGGCCATGGTGCGCAGGATCTCGCGGTCGTGCAGCGCCATCTCGATGCGCTCGTACGCGTACTTGTCGTGCATGTAGTGCACGCAGTTGAGCGCGTCGACGTAGGTCTGGGCGAGCCAGTCCATCATCTTGTCGAACTTGGCCATGACGTCGTCGTAGTCGAGGAACTCGCCCTCGACCGGCGCGGAGACCGGCGCGACCTGCTTGCCGGACACCTCGTCGCGGCCACCGTTGATCGCGTACAGCAGCGCCTTGGCCAGGTTCACGCGGGCGCCGAAGAACTGCATCTGCTTGCCCACGCGCATCGGGGACACGCAGCACGCGATCGCGGCGTCGTCGCCCCAGTCGGCCCGGATCAGGTCGTCCGACTCGTACTGCACCGCGGACGTGTCGATCGACACCTGCGCGCAGTAGGCCTTGAAGCCCTCGGGGAGCTTGTCGCTCCAGAAGACCGTCATGTTCGGCTCGGGGGCCGGGCCCAGGTTGTACAGCGTCTGCAGGTAGCGGAACGAGGTCTTGGTGACCAGCGGACGGCCGTCCTCGCCGATGCCGGCGATCGACTCGGTGACCCACGTCGGGTCGCCCGAGAACAGGTTGTCGTACTCGGGGGTCCGCAGGAACCGGACGATCCGCAGCTTGATGACGAAGTCGTCGATGATCTCCTGGACCTGCTCCTCGGTGAGGACGCCGGCGGCCAGGTCGCGCTGCAGGAACACGTCGAGGAACGTCGAGGTGCGGCCCAGCGACATCGCGGCGCCGTTCTGCTCCTTGACCGCCGCGAGGTAGGCGAAGTACAGCCACTGCACGGCCTCACGACCGTTGGTCGCGGGCTGCGAGATGTCGTAGCCGTACGACTTCGCCATCGTCTTGAGCTCGTTCAGCGCACGGATCTGCTCCGCGAGCTCCTCGCGGGCCCGGATGACGTCCTCGACCGAACGCTCCATGTCGAGCTCGGCACGCTCGAGCTTCTTCGCGGCGATCAGCGCGTCGACGCCGTACAGCGCCACGCGGCGGTAGTCGCCGATGATCCGGCCGCGGCCGTAGGCGTCGGGCAGGCCCGTGATGATGTGCGACGAGCGCGCGGCGCGGACGTCGGGCGGGTAGGCGTCGAACACGCCGTCGTTGTGGGTCTTGCGGTACTTGGTGAAGATCTCGGTGACGACCGGGTCGGCCTCGTAGCCGTAGGTCTCGAGCGAGGTCTGCACCATGCGGTAGCCACCGTTGGGCATGATCGCGCGCTTGAGCGGCGCGTCGGTCTGGAGGCCGACGATGACCTCCTCGCCCTCGGTGATGTAGCCCGGCGCGTGCGACGTGATGGTCGACGGCGTGCGGGCGTCGATGTCGTAGACGCCCTTCTCGCGCTCCGCGGGGAACATCGACGAGAGCTTGTCCCAGATCGCGGTGGTCCGCGCCGTGGGGCCCACCAGGAACGACGAGTCGCCGGTGTACGGCGTGTAGTTCCGCTGGATGAAGTCACGCACGTCGATGTTGTCGACCCAGGGCCCGGTGACGAACCCCTCCCATGCTGCGGGCGTCGTCGCCTCGAGGTGGTCGGTGCCGGGTACGGCCGTGGTGGACATCTGCGCTCCTTGTGGAATCGGTCCGATGAGTCGAACTTACGGACCAATTGATGGGATGTCTCGGGACCTGGGTCCCGGCGGTCGTGTGCCCCACGTCACGCCGCGCGCGCCCACGTGCGCGCCGGGCGCGTGGGCGCCGCTGCTCATCGCCCCTCGAGCGCCGTCAGCACGTCGCGTGCGACGTCCTCGGGCGTGAGCCGCAACGAGCCGACCAGCTGGTCGCGCGACGCGTGCGGCAGGAACTCCTGCGGGATGCCGAACGCCTGGACGTGGGTCGTGACGCCCTGCTCGAGCGCGCGCTGCGCGACGTGCGCCCCGATGCCGCCCTGCACCAGGCCGTCCTCGATCGTCACGGCGTGGTCGTGCTCGCCGACGAGCTTGGTGAGCGCCGCCGGCACGGGGAGCACCCAGCGCGGGTCGACGACCGTGACGCGCAGCCCGTGCGCCGCCAGCAGCGCACCCACCTCGAGCGCGCACGGCACCATGGCGCCGACGCCGACCACGAGCACCGACCGCGCGCCGTCCGCACCCGCACGGGCCAGGACGTCCACGCCGTCCACGTCCTCGAGCGCCGGGATCGGGTCGACGAGCGCGCTCTTGGGGTAGCGGACCACGGTGGGCGCGTCGTCCACGTCGACCGCCTCGCGCAGCGCGGCGCGCAGCGTCGGCTCGTCGCGCGGCGCCGCGAGCCGCAGGCCCGGGACGATCGCGAGCATCGCCATGTCCCACATGCCGTTGTGGCTCGCGCCGTCGTCGCCCGTGAGCCCTGCCCGGTCGAGCACGAACGTGACGCCCGCGCGGTGCAGCGCGACGTCCATGAGCACCTGGTCGAACGCGCGGTTGAGGAACGTCGCGTAGACCGCGACCACCGGGTGCAGCCCGCCGAACGCCATGCCCGCGGCCGACGTCGCGGCGTGCTGCTCGGCGATGCCCACGTCGAACACGCGGTCGGGGAACTCCTCCGCGAACGGCGCCAGGCCCACGGGCTGGAGCATGGCCGCCGTGATCGCCACGACGTCCGGCCGACGCCGGCCGATCCGCACGATCTCGTCGGCGAACACGCCGGTCCAGCCGAACCGCGACGGCGCCACGGGGAGCCCGGTCTCGGGGTGGATGCGGCCCACCGCGTGGAACCGGTCCGCGACGTCCTGCTCGGCTGGCGTGTAGCCACGCCCCTTCTCCGTGATGACGTGCACGATCACGGGCCCGCCGAACGCCTGCGCGCGGCTCAGCGCACGCTCGACCGCGGGCTCGTCGTGACCGTCCACGGGGCCGATGTACTTGAGCCCCAGGTCCTCGAACATGCCCTGCGGCGCGACGACGTCCTTGATGCCCTTCTTCAGCCCGTGCAGCGCGTCGTACGCCACGCGTCCGGGCGGACCCGACCGGCGCAGTGTGCGCTTGCCCCAGGACAGGACGTTCTCGTAGCTCTGCGTGGTGCGCAGCGAGTCGAGGTGGTGCGCCAGGCCGCCGATGGTCGGGGCGTACGAGCGCCCGTTGTCGTTGACGACCACCACGAGCCGGCGGTCCTCGGAGGCCGCGATGTTGTTGAGCGCCTCCCATGCCATGCCGCCCGTGAGCGCGCCGTCCCCGATGACGGCGACCACGTGCCGGTCGGCGAGCCCGCGCAGCTCGTTGGCCTTGGCGATCCCGTCCGCCCAGCTGAGCGCGGTGGACGCGTGCGAGTTCTCGACGACGTCGTGCGCGGACTCGGCGCGGCTCGGGTAGCCGGACAGCCCCTCGCGGCGCCGGAGCGCGCTGAAGTCGCCACGGCCCGTGAGCAGCTTGTGCACGTAGGACTGGTGGCCCGTGTCGAACACGAGCGTGTCGCGCGGGGACTCGAACACGCGGTGCATCGCGATCGTCAGCTCGACCACGCCCAGGTTCGGGCCCAGGTGACCACCCGTGCGCGAGACCTGGTCCACCAGGAACGCGCGGATCTCCGCGGCCAGCCTGCCCACCTGGCCGGGGCGCAGCGCGCGCACGTCGGCGGGCGTGCGGATCGTCGACAGCACCGAACGGCTCACGCGGGCATCCCTCCCCGGGTCTGGTCGGACGCGTGCGTCCGGCGGCGACGCTGCCGCACGGTGCGCCAGGCCGGTAGATCGGCCTCCCACTCTAGAACGCCCGGACGCGCAGCGCCGTCAGGGTGACGCGTCGGGTGGCACCGGCCCGCTCGTGGCGTCGCCCGCAGCGGCGCCCGCCGACCTGCGTCGCGCACGGCGCCGGCGCCGCAGCACGACGAACGCCACGACGAGGCCGGCGAGCAGGACGAGCACGAGGACCGGCACGAACACGGCCGCGAGACTCAGGCCCACGGACGCGCCGTCCTCGACCGTCGAGACCACCGGCCCGCCCAGCCCCATCGTCGTGGCGTTGACCACGGGGCGTGCGGTGGCCTTGCCCGCGTGCACCAGCCCGGCGACGAGCGCACCGGCGACGAACGTCACCCACGCGTGCTCGCGCACCCAGGCGGACGACTCGAGCTCGGCCACGGCCGCGCCCGCCGCGAACACGACGCCGCCCGTGAGCGGGCGCAGCACGCCCTGCACGACGTCGTTCACCGAGTCGACCGCGGGGATCTTGTCCAGCACGACGTCCGCGAGCAGCAGCACGGCCCCGATCCCGATCGCCCACCACGAGCTCATCCAGCCCAGCCCGTCGGGCAGCACGACCGTGTCCGTGAGCCGGGCGAGCAGCGCGACGAGCAGGAACGGGATGTACGCGTTGAGCCCGGCGGCGGCCGACAGGCCGATCCCCGTGAGCGCCACCAGCATGGTGCCGACCCTAGCGGCCGGGGTCCGTGCCCACCCGGGCACCCGGGGGCACCCCTGTAAGATGCGGCGGAAAGGGGATCCCCTCATGCGCTTCCTGCCCGGCCAGTCGGCCACATCCGATCTCACCTACGGCGACGTCTTCCTCGTCCCGTCACGGTCCGAGGTCACCTCCCGCTTCGACGTCGACCTCGCGAGCGTCGACGGCACCGGGACGACCATCCCGCTCGTCGTCGCCAACATGACCGCCGTGGCGGGCCGCCGCATGGCGGAGACCGTCGCCCGGCGCGGCGGCATGGCCGTCATCCCCCAGGACATCCCGGTGGACGTCGTGGCCGACGTGGTGGACTCCGTCAAGGCGAGCCACCCCGTCGTCGAGAGCGCGGTCGTCGTCTCCCCGCACGACACCGTGCACACCGCGCTCACGCTGATCGGCAAGCGGTCGCACGGCGCGGCGGTCGTCGTCGCGGACGGACGCCCCGTCGGGGTCGTCACCGAGGCCGACTGCCAGGGTGTCGACCGGTTCACGCAGGTCGAGGACGTCATGTCCGCGCACCCCACCACGGTCGACCTCGACGTCGTCGAGTCGGGCGGCACGAGCGGGCTCGAGGCCGCGTTCGAGCACCTGCACGCGAGCCGCCGCCGGTTCTCCCCCGTGGTCCGCGACGGTGCGCTCGTCGGCGTGCTCACGCAGGTGGGGGCGCTGCGCTCGTCGATCTACCGGCCCGCGCTCGACGCGGACGGCCGGCTGCGGATCGCCGCGGCGGTCGGCATCAACGGCGACGTCAAGGCCAAGGCCGCGGCGCTGCTCGAGGCGGGCGTGGACACGCTGGTCGTCGACACCGCGCACGGGCACCAGCGCAAGATGGTCGAGGCGCTCGCCGCCGTGCGCGCGGTGGACCCGCACGTCCCCGTGGTCGCGGGCAACGTCGTCACCGCGCAGGGCACGCGCGACCTGATCGAGGCCGGTGCGGACATCGTCAAGGTTGGTGTCGGCCCGGGTGCCATGTGCACCACGCGCATGATGACCGCGGTCGGCCGGCCGCAGTTCTCGGCGGTGCTCGAGTGCGCCGCCGAGGCGCGACGGCTCGGCCGTCACGTCTGGGCCGACGGCGGCGTGCGTCACCCGCGCGACGTCGCGCTCGCGCTGGCCGCTGGTGCGTCCCAGGTCATGATCGGCTCCTGGTTCGCCGGCACGCACGAGTCCCCCGGGGACCTGCACGCCGACGGCGACGGGCGGCTCTACAAGGAGTCGTTCGGCATGGCGTCCGCGCGGGCCGTGGCGGCCCGCACGCGCGGCGGCTCGCCGTTCGAGCGTGCGCGCAAGGCGCTGTACGAGGAGGGCATCTCCTCCTCCCGGATGTACCTGGACCCGCGCCGCCCGGGCGTCGAGGACCTGATCGACCACATCACGTCCGGCGTCCGCTCGGCGGCCACGTACGTGGGCGCGGTGACGCTCGACGAGCTGCACGAGCGCGCCGTGGTGGGCATCCAGTCGGCCGCGGGCTACGAGGAGGGCCGGCCCCTCCCGGACGGCTGGTGACGCACATGCGTCCCGTCCTGGTGCTCACGCACGCGGCGTACGAGGGCCCGGGCCTGATCGGGCCCGCCCTCGACGCGCCGCTGCGTGTGCGCACCGTCGTCGACGCCACGCAGCCCGCGCTGCCCGCGCTCGACGACGTCTCGGGCGTGGTCGTGATGGGCGGCGCGATGGACGCCGACGACGACCTGCACCACCCGGGGCTGCCCGCCGAACGCGCGCTGCTCGCCGACGCGGTCGCGGCCGACGTGCCGGTGCTCGGCGTGTGCCTGGGTGCGCAGCTGCTCGCGATGGCGCTCGGCGGGACGCTCCTGCGCCGCCACGGGACCGAGATCGGGTTCGGCCCCGTCGACGTGCACGCCGACGACCCGGTGCTGGGTGCGCTCGGTCCGCGACCGACGGTCCTGCACTGGCACTCCGACGCGGTCTCGCTCCCGCCGGGCGCGACGCTGCTCGCCTCGACGCCGGCGACGCCGGTGCAGGCCTTCCGCCAGGGCAGCGCGCTCGGGCTGCAGTTCCACCTCGAGCTCGAGCCCGCGATGCTCGCGCTGTGGCTCGCGACCCCCGAGATGGCCGCAGACCTGTCCGACGACGAGCTCGACGCACTGCGCGCGGACGGTGAGCGGCACCTGCCCACGCTCGTCCCCGCGGCCCGCGCTGCGGTCGCCGCGTTCGCCGACCAGGTCCGGCGGCGGGGATGACGGCCGGGGACGGCACGGGAGCCCGCGCCGACCTCGAGCGGCTCGTGCGCGAGGGTGTGGCCTGGCCCACGGGCCCCGGGCGGATGCTGCATGACCCGGCCCGCGCGCGTCGCGCCGCGGTGCTCGTGCTGTTCGGCGTCCTCGACTCGGCGCCCGCGCACCACGACGCGCAGCGCGTGCCGGCCGACCTCGACGTGCTGCTGCACCGGCGCGCCGCGACGCTCGGTCACCACCCGGGTCAGGTCGCGTTCCCCGGCGGCGGCATCGACCCGCAGGACGCCGGCCCGCGTGAGGCCGCGGTCCGCGAGGCGGTCGAGGAGACGGGCCTGGACCCCACGGGCGTCGACGTCCTGGGCACGCTGGCGGACGTGCCGCTGCCCGTGAGCGACAACCTCGTCACACCGGTCGTCGCGTGGTGGACGCGTCCCTCACGCGTGGCCGCGGTCGACCACACCGAGGCCGTGGACGTGTTCCGCACGCCCGTGGCCGACCTGCTCGACCCCGCCCGCCGCGGCGTCGTCGAGCACCCCGGCGTGCGCGGCACCCTGCGCACGCCCGCGTTCCTGCTGGACGACGACGTGCTGGTGTGGGGCTTCACGGCCTTCGTGCTCTCGGTCATGTTCGACCGCCTGGGCTGGTCGGTGCCGTGGGACCAGGCGCGGACGCTGGTCCCGTGACGGGCCCGGTCGCGGGCCCCCGCCATCCCAAGATCGAGGTCGGCGTGGACGCCGAGCTGGCTCGCGCTCTGCTGCGCGAGCAGCATCCGGACCTCGCGGACCTGCCGCTGCACCACCGCGTCCACGGCTGGGACAACGTCACGTGGCGGCTCGGCGAGGAGCTGGCGTTGCGCTTCCCGGTCCGCGAGCTCTCGGCGCCGCTGATCGAGCGCGAGCAGGTGTGGCTCGGGCACCTGGCGTCGCTCCTGCCCGTGCCCGTGCCTGTCCCGGTGCGCCGCGGCACGCCGTCGGGCGCCGCGCCCTACCCGTGGCCGTGGTCCGTCGTGCCGTGGCTGCCCGGCACGATGCTCGCGTCGGTGCCGGTCGAGGAGCGCCGCGCGTGCGCGGACACTCTGGCGGAGACGCTCGCCGCGCTTCACGTCCCCGCGCCGCCCGACGCGCCCGTCAACCCGTTCCGGGGCGTCCCGCCCGCGACGCGGGACGACGTGGTGGCCGCACGCCTCACCGCCGACCTCCCGCACGCCGACGTGCTGCGCGCCGCGTGGGCCGACGCGCTCGCCGCACCCGCGCGCACGGCCGCACCGGTCTGGGTGCACGGCGACCCGCACCCCGCGAACCTGCTCGCGCACGACGGCCGGCTGTCCGGCCTGCTCGACTTCGGCGACCTGTGCTCGGGCGACCCCGCGAGCGACCTGGCGACCGCGTGGATGTCGTTCGACGCCGTCGGTCGCGCCAGGTTCGTCGCCCGCACGCAGGAGCTGCGCGCGCACGACGACGCGACGTGGCGCCGCGCCCGGGGATGGGCCGCGGCGATGGTGCCGACGCTCCTGGCGCATCCCGACGAGTACCCGCTGCTGGCCGCGGTGGGTCGGCACACCGCCGCGCAGCTCGCCGCCGCCTGACCTCCTCCGGCACGTCCGGCGGCGCGCCCCGGGGCGCCGATGTATGCAGGTGTGCATGTGACCTGGCACACGTGTGCCCTTGGTCCCACGCAAGGCGCCCAGGCGTCCGCCACGATCGGTTGTGCGAGCCGACGAAGGTTCGCCGGGGAGGAAGCTCCCCCGTCACCGAGGGATCACGAAGGACACACGATGTCGACCACCCCGACCGCCAACAAGTCCGGTCTCGTCCGCCTGTTCGCACTCATCACCGTCATCTTCGGCGCCGTCTTCTTCGTCGCCGGCGCCGCCACCTGGATCGCCGTCTCGACGAACCTCAAGGCCGAGAAGATCACCGTCTCCGAGGACGCCACCTTCGCGGGCGGCACCGTCGACACGCCGTGGGAGGCCTTCTCGCAGGCGGACATCATCAAGCACCACGCGCTCGACGCGACCGGCGGCAAGACCTACGCCGAGCTCGACCGTGAGGACCCGCTGCGCGAGGTCGCGATGAACGGCTCCTTCCTGCGCGCCTCGCTCTTCACCTCGGTCGTCGCCTTCGGCGTCGCGCTGCTGGTGATGGGCCTCGGCGTGGTGCTCGCCCTCGTGGGGCTGGCCCTGCGCAAGCTGACGCCCGCCGTGGCGACGACGACCGAGCGGACCACGCCGATCACGGCCTGATCTCCGCTCCACCCAGGCCCCCTCGCCCGTTCCCCCCGGGCGAGGGGGCCTTCGTCGTCCCCGGGGCACACTGGTGCCATGGCCGACGCCGTGACGCGACCCACCGACGCCGACCCCGTCGCGTTCGTCGACGCGGTCGGCCACCCCGTGCGGCGCCGTGACGCGCACACGCTGCTCGCGCTGTACGCACGCGTGACCGGGCAGCCTGCCGTGATGTGGGGCCCGTCGATCGTCGGGTTCGGCACCTACCGCTACCGGTACGCCTCCGGGCGCACCGGTCAGGCGCCCGCAGCCGGGTTCTCCCCTCGCGCCGCGGCGACGACGCTCCACCTCCCCATGGGCGTCGAGGACCTGGCGGCGGACCTGGACGCGCTCGGCCCGCACCGGCGCACCGTGTCGTGCGTGCACGTCACGGACCTCACGCGGCTCGACGCCGAGGTGCTGGAACGCGTCGTCGCCCGCGGCTACGCCGCGGTCCGGGCCGCCTGGCCCGAACCTGCCTGACAGCGTCTCAGCCGCACGGCCGGAAGACGCTCCCGTCGAGCGCGAGCGAGAACCGCACGGCGTTCATCCGCAGCGTGCGAGCCCGGTCGCACATCCCCGCGGTGCTGCGGTACTCGGCGACGAAGACGGGCTTGCCCGCGGCCACCACGGGCTTGAGCAGGTGGCACTCGCGGTACTGGAAGCACTGCTCGTCGAGCACGCCGTCGACGTACGGCAGCAGGCGCCGCACCTGGTCGAGGTCGTTCTTGAGCAGCACGCTCATCCCGTACGCGCGGGCGTTGTTGAACATGAACTGGTTGAACACCAGCTGGTCGCGCGCGGTCAGCGGGAAGCCCGGGTCGTTGCGGTAGGCGTCCATGTTGTCCCACTCGACCGTGTCGAACCCCTTGGCCCGGCACATCGCGAGCCGCGCGTTCATGATCCGGGCGAGCCGGCTGTCGGCGCGCTGCACGTCCCGCACGTCGAGCCAGCGCTCCCCCGGCCAGTCGTCCAGGCGCGCCCCCAGGAGCGACCTCGGGAACCGCGCGGCATCCGGACGCCACTTCTCCCACGTCCCGCCCGAGACGTAGCAGACGACCTTGCGACCCGCGGCGTGCATCGCGGCGACGTCCGTGCGGGTCGCCTCGAACCCGTCCACGTCGAGCATCGTGACGGCGCGGTACGGCGCGCGCGGGACGGTCTTGATCTGCCAGTCCCACGTGGTGCGGACGCGCGGCCGCCACGCGTCCGGCGCACGGACCACGGGCGGGTCCAGCCGCGCGCCGCCCGTCCGGACCGCGGCGGGTCCGCCGGCGTCCGCGCCGCCCGGGGCGCCAGGGGCGTCCGTCGCGGACGCGGCCGACGGTCCGACCAGCCCCACCAGCGTCGCGAGCAGGGTCAGGACGAGCGCCGTGCGGGCCGAGCGGTGCGTGATCACCCGGTGATGGTCGCACGCGCACGACGCGGCGACGCACCCCGCCCGCCCCACGTCACCGGTCGAGCCAGGCGAGGGCGCCCCGGGCCGCGAGGACTCCCGTGCCGAAGCACGCCTGGAGCAGGTAGCCGCCCGTGGGCGCCTCCCAGTCGAGCATCTCGCCCGCGAGGAACGTGCCGGGCACACGGCGCAGCATCAGCGCGTCGTCGACCTCATCCCACACCACACCGCCCGCGCTCGAGATCGCCCGGTCGATCGGCATGGTCGCGGTGACCTCCAGCGGCACGGCCTTGGCCAGGGCCGCCGCGGCCTCGGGATCGCGCGGCACGGGCCCGCCCAGGGCCTCCCGCAGGACCGCCGCCCCGACGGCGTCGAGCCCGAGCCCACGCCGCAGCCACGACGAGACCGAGTCGCGTGCGCGTCCGCCCCGCAGACGCGCAGCGAGCCGGTCCACCGTCTGGTCGGGCCGCAGGTCCACCTCGAGCACGGCGCGGCCGTCGGCGTCCAGCGCCGAGCGCACCGCCGCGCCGACCGCGTACACGGGCCCGCCCTCGACGCCGCTGCGCGTCACCATCGCGTCGCCGCGTGCGCTCACCCCGGGCCTGCCGCGCACGCCGACCGCGACGTTCTTGAGCGGCGTGCCCGCGAAGCGCCGGGCGAACTCCTCGCTCCACGTGACGCGCACACCCACGTTGGCCGCGCGCAGCGCCGCGACGCGGACACCCCGCGCCTCGAACGGGACCACCCAGCCGCCGTCCGCGCCGAGCCGCGGCCACGACGCTCCCCCGAGCGCGAGCACCGTGACGTCGCCGCGCACTTCGCTCGTCGTGCCGTCCGCGCTCTCGAGGCGCAGGCCCGCTCCGTCGTCGGACCACCCGGTCCAGCGCTGCCGGCGCTCGAGCCGCACGCCCAGGTCGCCCAACCGGGCCAGCCACGCGCGCACCAGCGGCGTCGCGCGGAACGACTGCGGGAACACACGCCCGCTCGTCCCGACCACGGTCGGTTCGCCGAGCGCGGCGCACCAGTCGCGCAGGTCCTGCGGGCCGAAGGCCTCGAGCGCGGGCGCGATCCGCTCGGCGGCGTCGCCGTACCGTGACAGGAAGCGGTCCGGCTCCTCGGTGTGCGTGAGGTTGAGCCCGCCGTGGCCGGCCAGCAGGAGCTTGCGCGGCACGGACGGCATCCGGTCGTGCACCGTGACCGTCACACCGGCGCGCGCGAGGACCTCCGCCGCCATGAGTCCGGCGGGTCCACCGCCGATCACGTGCGCGGTGCGCGGGCTCGGGCGTGAGGGCGTCGGCACCCGGAGAACCTAGCCCACCGGCGCGCTGCGTGGCTGCCCGCGCACACGGGTGAGGCCCGCCCCCGCGCGTGTGCGGAGACGGGCCTCGACGGCCGTGCGGGACTGGTCAGGCCACGCCCGCGACCTGACGCAGGACGTACTGCAGGATGCCGCCGTTGCGGTAGTAGTCGGCCTCGCCGGGCGTGTCGATCCGCACGACCGCGTCGAACGCGACGACGGTGCCGTCCGCCTTCGTGGCGGTCACCGCGACCGTGCGCGGCGTGACGCCCTCGTTGAGCGCGGTCACGCCCGCGATGTCGAACGTCTCGGTGCCGTCCAGGCCGAGCGAGTCCGCGGACTCGCCCTCGGGGAACTGCAGGGGCAGCACGCCCATCCCGATGAGGTTGGACCGGTGGATACGCTCGAACGACTCCGTGATCACGGCACGCACGCCCAGCAGGCGCGTGCCCTTGGCCGCCCAGTCGCGCGACGAGCCCGATCCGTACTCCTTGCCGCCGAGCACCACGAGCGGGACGCCCGCGGCCTGGTACGCCGCCGACGCGTCGTAGATCGTCGTGTCCTCGCCCGTGAGCAGGTTCTTGGTGAACCCGCCCTCGACACCCGGCACCAGCTGGTTGCGCAGCCGGATGTTCGCGAACGTGCCACGGATCATGACCTCGTGGTTGCCGCGGCGCGACCCGTAGGAGTTGAAGTCGCGCCGGTCCACGCCGTGCGCGGCCAGGTAGACGCCCGCGGGGCTGTCCGCCTTGATCGAGCCCGCGGGGCTGATGTGGTCGGTGGTCACCGAGTCGCCGAGCTTCGCGAGCACGCGTGCGCCCGTGATGTCGGTGACCGGCTCGGGCGTGGCACCCATGCCCTCGAAGTACGGAGGCTTGCGGACGTAGGTGGACTCCGGGTCCCACGAGAAGACGTTCCCCTCGGGGGTGTCCAGCCCGCGCCACCGCTCGTCGCCCGAGAACACGTCGGCGTAGTCGGCCTCGAACATGGTGCGGTCGATCGACGCGTCGATCGTCGCCTGCACCAGCTCGGGCGTCGGCCAGATGTCGCGCAGGAACACCGGGTGCCCGTCCTCGGTCCGGCCCAGCGGGTCGGACTCGAAGTCGAAGTCCATGGTCCCGGCGAGCGCGTACGCGATGACCAGCGGCGGCGACGCGAGGTAGTTCATCTTGATGTCCGGGTTGATCCGGCCCTCGAAGTTGCGGTTGCCGGACAGGACCGCCGCGACCGCGAGGTCGTGCTCCTGCACCGCGGCCGAGACCTGCTCGTCGAGCGGGCCCGAGTTGCCGATGCACGTGGCGCAGCCGTAGCCGACCAGGTGGAAGCCGAGCTTCTCGAGGTAGGGCCACAGACCCGCACGCTCGTAGTAGTCGGTGACCACCTGCGAGCCGGGCGCCATCGACGTCTTGACCCACGGCTTGACCTGCAGGCCGCGCTCGACCGCGTTCTTGGCGAGCAGCGCCGCCGCGAGCATGACCGACGGGTTGGACGTGTTGGTGCAGGACGTGATCGACGCGATCGCGACCGCGCCGTGGAACAGCTCGAACTGCCGCCCTTCGCTGTCGGTCACGGAGTGCGTGCGCGTCGCGGACGACGAGATCGCGGGCGAGTCGGACGCCGGGAACGACTCCCGCTCGGCCTCGTCGGTGGCGAGCGCCACCTCGGGCGCATACGTCGGCAGGTCGCGCTGGAACTGCTCCTTGGCCCGCGACAGCTCGATGCGGTCCTGCGGTCGCTTGGGACCGGCGATCGAGGGCACCACGGTCGACAGGTCGAGCTCGAGGTACTCCGAGAACACCGGCTCGGTGTAGCCGGGCGCCGTCGGGTCGAGCCACAGGCCCTGCTCCTTGGCGTAGGCCTCGACCAGCGCGAGCTGCTCGGCCGAGCGGCCCGTCAGACGCAGGTAGTCGATGGTCACGCCGTCGATCGGGAAGATCGCGACGGTCGAGCCGAACTCGGGGCTCATGTTGCCGATCGTGGCGCGGTTGGCCAGCGGCACCGCCGCGACGCCCTCGCCGTAGAACTCGACGAACTTGCCGACGACGCCGTGCTGGCGCAGCTTCTGCGTGATGGTGAGCACCACGTCCGTCGCGGTCACGCCGGCGGGGATGTTCCCCGTGAGCTTGAAGCCGACGACGCGCGGGATGAGCATCGACACCGGCTGGCCGAGCATCGCCGCCTCGGCCTCGATGCCTCCGACGCCCCACCCGAGCACGCCCAGGCCGTTGACCATCGTCGTGTGCGAGTCGGTGCCCACGCACGTGTCGGGGTAGGCCTTGCCGTCGCGCACCATGACACCGCGCGCCAGGTACTCGATGTTGACCTGGTGCACGATGCCGGTGCCGGGCGGGACGACCTTGAAGTCGTCGAACGCGGTCTGTCCCCAGCGCAGGAACTGGTACCGCTCGCGGTTGCGCTGGTACTCGAGCTCGACGTTGCGCTCGAACGCGTCCGCGCGGCCTGCGACGTCGATCTGCACCGAGTGGTCGATCACCATCTCGGCAGGCGCGAGCGGGTTGATGCGCTCCGGGTCACCGCCCAGGTCGGCGACCGCCTCGCGCATGGTCGCGAGGTCGACCACGCACGGGACGCCCGTGAAGTCCTGCATGATCACGCGCCCGGGCGTGAACTGGATCTCCGTGTCCGGCTGTGCGTCGGGGTCCCACGCCGCGAGCGCCCGGATGTGCGCCGCGGTGATGTTGGCACCGTCCTCGGTGCGCAGCAGGTTCTCGGCGAGCACCTTGAGGCTGAACGGGAGGCGCTCCAGGCCCGGGACGGCCGACAGGCGGTACACCTCGTAGGCGGCGGACCCGACGTCCAGGGTCCCCTTCGATCCGAAGCTGTCGACAGTGCTCACAGGCGCTCCTTCAGGCGAGTCGGCCGGGGTTCGTGTGGGGGCCCCAGACCGCGGTGCGGCGACGCGTGAAGCCTACGGCTCGTGGCGTCAGGATTTATCTCGACATCAAGATACATGCCCGGGCGTCGCCTCCGCACCTCTGCCCGGTGAGCGCGCCGGGGGCGGTCCGGCGCCCGCCCCCGGCGGAGGGCGGCTCAGGCGCCCTTGGCCTCCTCGGCCGCCTTGCGCTCGGCCTCGACCGCGCGCTGGTGCGCGCGCGCGTCGTACTCAGGCGTCCCCTGCTTGTGCAGCTCCTCGGTCGCGTGCCGACGAGCCTCGGCCAGCTTGTGCTCCACGTCGTGCTCGGCCATCTCGGTCTCCTCCCGCGGCGCGACCCGCCGGCTCCCCGGCGCGGGAGCCCCCGGACGGGTCCGTCGGTCCCACGCTAGGCGCGCGTACCGGGCGGCGCACGACAGCGGCATCACCACGACGTGGACATACCGGCCGAACCGCCCGACCGGGCCCCTAGCCTGGCGCCGCGCCGCGGTCGGGCGGCGCCGTGACCACCGGAGGACCCGTGAGCCCCGTGAGTGCCTCGAGCACCGCAACCGCACCGTCCCAACCCCTGGCGGGAGCCCTGCCGCCGAGGCGCCTGCGCCGGCTCGCCCTCGCAGTCGTCGGCCTGCTCGTCGCGACGCTCCTGCCGGCGGTCGCTCCCGCCGGCGCCGCGGAGACGATCGCGCTGAGCGGCCGCGTGACCGACGAGTCGGGCGTCGCGATCTCGGGGCTCCAGATCACCGTGTACCCCTCCTACCGCTCGACCCGCACCGCGGCCGACGGCACCTACCGGCTCACGGGGCTGGTCCCCGGGCAGTGGCAGGTCGCGGCCGACGACCACGTCGAGGACCGTGACCTGTGGCGCCGCCAGTACTGGGACGGGACGCAGGGCGTCGAGTCCTACGTGTCCTTCGCCTCAGGCTCCGCGGAGCTCGCGGGGGTGGACTTCCACCTCCGCCCGAACGCGGGCATCGCGGGCCGGGCCGTCGACGAGACGGGAGCGCCGCTGCCCTTCGTCGAGTGGACCGCCTACCGCTGGGACGACGACGAGCAGGGCTGGCAGGGCCGGCGGTACGGCCCGCAGGTGACCGACGCCGAGGGTCGCATGTGGTCCGTCGCACAGCCGGGATCGGTCTGGCGGCTCTGCTTCGCCGACGAGTGGTACCAGACGACGTCCGAGGTCCTCGACGTGCCGTGGACGCCCGAGGTGCGGCACCAGACCGGGTGCTGGAACGCGGCCGGCAAGCCCGGTGTGCGACTGCAGGACGCGGACGACATGGTCTTCACCGCGCTCGGTCAGCGGGTGGCCGCGACCGTCACGATGCCGACGCTCGGCCGGTCGATCGCGCCCGCCCAGCCGTGGATCAGCGGCGGCTCGGACGTCGGGGCCACGCTCCGCGCGCACGCCGGCACCTGGGCGCCGTCCGACGTGCGGCTGAGCTACCGCTGGTACACCACGACCAGCACGGACACGCTCCTCGAGGGCCTGGGCGGCACGGGCCCCACGTTCGCGACGACGAGCGCGCACCGGCACGAGTACGTGTGGCTCGAGGTCACGGCCACGCGGCCCGGCCACGCGCCCATGTCGTCGCGGACCATGATCCCCGTCGGGCAGCCCGCGCCGCGCGTGACCAGCCCGCTGCGCATCACGGGCACGCCCGCGCCCGGGCGGACGCTGGTCGCCTCGCACGGCACCGCCACGCCGAGCACCACCACCACGACGTACGCCTGGTTCGTGGACGGCATCCGCGCGGGATCGGGTCCGACGTTCGCGCTCGCACCGGAGCACCGGGAGTCCGTGGTCGAGGTGCGGGCCGAGCTGTACGAGCCGACCGGCGGCGTCCTGCGCGACCGCGTCGCGGTGCGTGTGCCCGGGCTGCCGTTCACCGCCGCCCCCAGCCCGACCGTCGCCGGGTCCGCCGTGGTCGGATCGACGCTCACCGCGTCGGTCGGCACCTGGGCGCCCTCCCCCACCTCGCTGAGCTACCAGTGGCTGCGCGGCGACGTCGCGATCCCGGGCGCCACCGCGCGCTCCTACCGGCTCACGGCCGTGGACCGCGGCGCGCAGGTGCGCGTGCGGGTCACCGCGAGCCGACCGTCGTACGAGCCGACGAGCCGCACGTCGTCGGCCACCGCTGCCGTGCGCGGCGTCCTGACCGCACCGACCCCGACGGTGTCCGGCGTCCGCCGCGTGGGCGCCCGACTCACGGCGGTCACGGGCACGTGGCGCCCGTCGCCCGTCGCGCTGTCCTACCAGTGGTACCGCAACGGCCGTGCGATCACGGGCGCCCGGGCGGCGACCTACGTGCTCAAGGCCGCGGACCGCGGCATGCGCATCGAGGTCAAGGTGACCGGGCGCAAGGAGGGGTACGTCACCGCCGCGCGGCGCTCGGCGAAGACCGTGGCGATCGGCTAGCAGCGCGGGGTGGGCGCGGCCGGCCCGTGCCCACCCCCGGCTGCGGGCCGTCAGCGCGTCAGGACGGCGACCGCCTCGACGTGGTGCGTCATCGGGAACAGGTCGTACCCGTCGAGCTCGGCCAGGCCGTAGCCGGCCTCGCCCAGCAGTGCGACGTCGCGCGCGAGGGCCGCGGGGTCGCACGCCACGTACACGATGCGCTCGGGCCGCAGCGCGGTCACCGCGTCGACGACCTTGCGCCCGGCGCCCGCGCGCGGCGGGTCGAGCACGACGACGTCCGCGTGCACCACGCCGGAGCCCGCGTCCTGGTCGCCGCGCAGCACGCGCGTCACGTCGCCCACGTGCAGCTCGACGTTGGACCGGTCGTGCAGGTTGCGCCGCGCGTCACGCACCGCACGCGCGTCACCCTCGACGCTCACCACCGTGCCGTCCGCCACCGCGTCGGCGAGCGGTGCGGTGAACAGCCCCGCACCCGCGTACAGGTCGAGCACGGCCGCGCCCGTGACGTCGCCGACGCCCCGCAGCACGGCCTCGACGAGCGTCCCGGCCGCCTCGCGGTGGACCTGCCAGAACCCCGCCGCGGCCACGCGGTAGACGTGCTCGCGGTCCCCGACGGTGACGACCTCGCGCACCGAGGTGCGGGCGTTGGGACGCGTGTCGGGACGACGACGGCCCAGGTCGTACGGCTCGCCGTCGACGAGCACGATGGGGCGGTCGCCGCCCACGGGCGCGACGGCCTCGATGTGCGCGCCCGCGTGCCAGCGGCGCTCGAACAGCCCGAGCTCGGCGATCGCGTCGACCGCGAGCGGCATCGCGTCGAGCGCGACCACGTCGTGCGAGCGGTGGCGCCGCATGCCGGCCCGCCCCGCGGCGTCCGCGACCAGGTCGATCCGCGTGCGCCAGGCCAGGCCGCCGCGCTCGTCGTCGCCCGGCAGCGCACGCACCGTGACGTCACGGTCGACGCGACCCAGGCGCTGCAGCTGTTCGCGCAGCACCGCGGCCTTCCACGCGCGCTGCGCGGGCAGCGCGACGTGCGCGAGCTCGCCACCGCCGACGCCCCCCGGACCCGCCTGCGGCCACGCGCTCGGCACACGGTCGGGCGAGGCGTCGAGCACCTCGACCGCGTCGGCGCGCCAGAACTTCGCGTCGGGCTCGGCATCCGTCAGGAGCGCGCGCACGCGTTCGCCCGGCAGCGTGTGCCGCACGAACACCACGCGACCCTCGTGCCGCGCCACGCAGTGCCCTCCGTGCGCGACGGGTCCGATCTCGAGCTCGACGAGCAGGTCAGCCACGGGGCACCGTCCTTCGCACAGGGTCTTCGAGGCCGGTCTGCCCCGCGGACGAGGCGAGCTGCCACGGCACGGAGGCGACCACGACGCCCGGGGTGAACAGCAGACGTCCCTTGAGCCGCAGCGCGCTCTGGTTGTGCAGCAGCTGCTCCCACCAGTGGCCCACCACGTACTCGGGGATGTAGACCACGACGAGGTCCCGCGGGCTGTCCCGCCGGATCGAGCGCACGTACTGCAGCACCGGCCGCGTGATCTCGCGGAACGGCGAGTCGAGGACGCGCAGCGGCACGGGCAGGTCCATCGCGTCCCACTGCGCGCGCAGGCGCTCGACGTCCTCCTCGTCGACCCCGACGGTGACGGCCTCGAGCTCCTGCGGACGCGACGCACGTGCGTAGGCGATCGCGCGCATGGTCGGCCGGTGCAGGTGCGAGACGAGCACGATCGCGTGCACGCGGCTCGGCAGCGCGCGTGCCGCGTCGGCGTCCTCGCCCAGCGCCAGCTCGGTGCGGACGGTCCGATAGTGCCGGTTGATGGCCTGCATGAGCACGAACACCACGACCATCGCGATGATCGCGATGTAGGCGCCGTGCGTGAACTTGGTGATCAGGACGACGACGAGCACCGTGCCCGTCATGCCGAGGCCGATCGCGTTGACGACGCGCGAGCGCTTCATGCGGCTGCGCTCGCCCGGGTTCGGCTCGGTGCGCAGCTCGCGCGTCCAGTGCCGGACCATGCCGAGCTGGCTGAGCGTGAAGGACACGAACACGCCCACGATGTACAGCTGGATCAGCCGCGTGACCTCGGCGTCGAACGCCCAGATCAGGCCGATGGCCACGACCGCGAGCGTGAGGATGCCGTTCGAGTACGCCAGGCGGTCGCCGCGCGTGTGCAGCTGCCGCGGCAGGAAGCCGTCCCGCGCCAGGATCGAGCCGAGCACGGGGAACCCGTTGAACGCGGTGTTGGCCGCGAACACCAGGATGAGCCCGGTGACGATCGCGACGACCGCGACGAGCACCGGCGCACCGTCGAACACGGACTTGGCGATCTGGGCGATCACGGGGTGCTGCTCGTAGCCCTCACCCACCGGCACGCCGTCACGCAGGAGCTGCTCGGCGGGCCGGTCGGCGAACTTCACGCCCGTGGCGCGCGCGAGCATGAGGATCGTCATGATCATGACGATCGAGAGGCCGCCCAGCAGCGCCAGCGTGGTCGCCGCGTTCTTCGACTTGGGCTTCCGGAACGCCGGCACGCCGTTGCTGATCGCCTCGACACCCGTGAGCGCCGCGCAGCCCGAGGCGAACGACCGCAGGATCAGGAAGAAGCCCGCGAGCCCGACGAGGCCCTGCTCGAACCCGGCCTCGGGTGCCACGTCCAGGCCCGCGCTCTCGGCCATCGGCAGGTCCCCGCTCAGGTACCGCACGGCGCCGAACACCGCGATCAGCCCGATCGCCAGCATGAAGAGGTAGACGGGGATCGCGAACGCGGTCCCGGACTCCTTGACGCCGCGCAGGTTGATCAGCGTGAGCACCACGACGAGCGCGATCGCGAACGGGGTCTCGTGGCCCCGCAGCGCGGGGAACGCGGCGGCGGCGTACTGCGCGCCCGAGGAGATCGAGACCGCGACCGTGAGGATGTAGTCGACCAGCAGCGCGCTCGCGACCGTCACGCCCGCCTTGGCGCCCAGGTTGACGGTCGCGACCTCGTAGTCACCGCCGCCCGACGGGTACGCACGCACGTTCTGCCGGTAGCTCGCGACCACCGTGAGCATGACGATCGCCACGGCCACGCCCACCCAGGGCGAGATCGTCAACGCCGAGAGCCCGGCGATCGAGAGCGTCAGCAGGATCTCGTCGGGCGCATAGGCCACCGAGGAGAGCGCATCCGACGCGAAGACGGGAAGCGCGATGCGCTTCGGCAGGAGCGTGTGGCCGAGGTTGTCGCTGCGGACAGGACGTCCGAGCAACAACCGTTTGGCGGCATCCGCGATGTCCGACACGAGGCACCATCGTAGGGCCGCGCCGCGACCACCGCGCACAGCCGCCCCGTGGGACGTGCGGAGGCGTGCCCGCGACGCTCGGGGGTATAGCGTGACCGACCGTGCACTTCGTCATCATGGGCTGCGGCCGCGTCGGTGCGAGCCTCGCGCAGACGCTCGAGGAACACGGCCACTCGGTGGCCGTGATCGACCAGAACCCCGAGGCCTTCCGCAGGCTGCCGGGTGAGTTCGCCGGTCACAAGGTCACGGGCCTCGGGTTCGACCGCGACACCCTCATCAAGGCGGGCATCGACGACGCGTTCGGCTTCGCGGCCGTCGCCGACGGTGACAACTCGAACATCCTGGCCGCGCGGGTCGCGCGCGAGACCTACGGGATCGAGAACGTCGTGGCGCGCATCTACGACCCGCACCGTGCCGAGATCTACCAGCGGCTCGGCATCCCCACCGTCGCGACGGTGCGCTGGACGGCGCACCAGGTCCTGCGGCGGCTGCTGCCCATGGGCGCGACCGACGAGTTCCGCGACTCCTCGGGTCAGATCACGCTCGCGCAGGTCGACGTGCACCGCGGGTGGGTGGGACGCACGCTCGTCACGCTCGAGGAGGCCTCGGGCGCCCGCGCGGCGTACCTGACGCGGTACGGGGACGCGGTCCTGCCCACCGCCGCGACCGTGCTGCAGGAGAACGACATCGTGCACGTCCTGGTCCGCGTGGACGACATCGCCCACGTCGAGCGCGTGCTCACCGCCGAGCCGGAGGTCACCGAGTGAGGGTCGTCATCGCCGGGGCGGGCTCCGTGGGCCGCTCCATCGCCCGCGAGCTGCTGGCGCACGAGCACGAGGTCACGCTCATCGACCGCCAGCCGACCGCGATGCGGGTCGCGCAGGTCGCCGAGGCCGACTGGCTGCTCGCCGACGCGTGCGAGCTGCCGACGCTGCGCGAGGCGCGCACCGCCGAGTGCGACGTCATGGTCGCCGCGACCGGCGACGACAAGGCGAACCTGGTGATCTCGCTGCTCGCCAAGACCGAGTTCGGCGTGCCGCGCACGGTCGCGCGCGTGAACAACCCGAAGAACGAGTGGATGTTCGACGAGGCGTGGGGCGTCGACGTCGCGGTCTCCACGCCGCGCATCATGACCGCCATGGTCGAGGAGGCCGTCGCCGTCGGCGACCTGGTGCGGATCTTCACGTTCCATCAGTCGGGCGCCGACATCCTGGAGATCACGCTGCCCGACGACGCGCCGCTGGTCGGGGTGCGCGTCGGTCAGGTCGCCTGGCCCACCGACGTGGTGCTCGCGTGCATCGTGCGTGACGGCAGGCCGCTGGCGCCGAGCGTGGACGACACGCTCGAGGGACGCGACGAGCTGCTGTTCGTGACCGGCCGGGACGCCGACGAGGGTGCGCTCGACGCGCTGCTCATGAACCGTCAGGCGCCGGCCGGTGCTGCCGCGCCGGACGCACCAGCACCCAGCTGATCCACAGGACGAGCGCCGTGAGCGGCACGCCCATCGCGAGCTTCGCGGTGCCGAGCCACGCCACGTCGTCGTTCAGGTACAGCGGCACCTGCACCGCGAGGCGCACCGCGAACATCGCGACCCACGGGAGCGTGGCGAGCGTGTAGGTGCGGCGCAGCGCGGGGTCGTGCCGCCACGCGACGACGTTCCGCCACGGCCCGCCGCCCAGCGGGCCGTCGGCGGAGAACATCCCCATGACGAGCCCGACGAGCGGCCAGCCGACGAGCACGGTGGCCAGCGTGCCGATCAGGTAGGCGACGTTGACCAGCAGGCCGTACGCGAAGTAGTCGGCCGCGTCGCCCGTCCGCCACGCCCACACCACGCCGATCGCCACGCCGATCACGCCCGACAGCGCGTGCGTCACGGGTGTGCGCTGCGCGAGCCGCACCAGCACCGCGGCGACCGCGGCCCCGCCCGCGGCGACCAGCGCGGGCGTCAGCCGCTGACCGGCGACCAGGTACACCACGACGAACAGCAGCCCGGGCGCGACGGACTCGACCACGCCGCGCGCGCCCCCGACCGCATCGGACGCGGAGAACTTCTCGGACGCGAGCACGCGCATACCGCGCGCTCCGCCCTCGTCCGGCGGGACGGCGTCGTCCACGACCTCGAGCACGTCCTCGGGGACGTGCCGGGCCGCGCCGTCAGGCGTCCCACCGGGGCCGTGCGACGGCGGGACCTCACTCACCCGGACGGGCCCGCAGCTCGTACCGGGGGTTGAAGACGGTGCGCCGCCCCTCGACCTGGCACACCAGCCCGTCGACCATGAGGCGACGGCCGGGCGCGATCCCCGCGATCTCCCGGCGGCCGAGCCAGACGAGCGCGAGCGACCCGCTGCCGTCGTACAGCTCGGCCTCGAGCGCAGGCACCCCGTCGCGCGGCCGGAACGTGACCGACCGGATGACGCCGCTCACCTTCGCGCGCGAGCGCAGCGGGAGCTTGTCGACCGCGGTGCACCCGACGGCGCGCCGCGCGTCCGCCCGCTCCTCGTCGGCCTCGATCTGGGCCTGCGAGGCGGCGAGCTGCCGCAGCCGTTCCTTGAGGCTCATCGGGTCTCCGTGATCTCCGGTCCACGCGTCAGCGGGTCGAATGACGGCTCCGCCGGAGCGTCCTCGTCCGTGGCCGCCGGGGCGGCGGGTCCGGGCAGGCGCAGCGCCAGCAGGTCGCGCGGTGGCCGCGCCTCGCCACCCCGCACCACGACCGTGTCCCGGAAGACCTGCTCGAGCACGCCGGCGGCGCCCGGCTCGACCGCGGCCCGGCCGGTCACGACACCGCGCAGGAACCAGCGGGGCCCGTCGACGCCGAGGAAGCGCGCGGGTCGGTGACCCGTCCGCCCCTCGGGCGTGCGTGCGGGCAGCCGCGCCAGCAGTTCGCGGCCGAACGGACCCGGCAGGTCGTCGGCCGCGCCACCCTGCGCGACCACCGACTGCTGGATCTCGCCACGGATCTCGTCCCAGATGCCCTCGGTCCGGGGGGCCGCGTACGCCTGCAGCTGCAACGTCGAGCCGTCGACCGTGACCGAGGCGGACGAGACGACGTTCGTCGTCTTGTCGATCTCCATGCGCAGCTCCATGCCCGGCACGCCGGGGATGCGCAGCGCGCCCAGGTCGACGCGGGGCTGGTCACCCGCCTCGTCGGCCGAGTCCCAGGGGCCCTGCGTCCGCACGGCCTCGCGCGGCAGGTCGTCCGACCCGCTCGTCTCCTCGGCCTCGACGACCGCGTCGTCGACGATCTCGGGCTCGTCATCCGTCCTGGGACGGCGGCGGAACATGGCCACCAGCTCAACTCCTCCTGGGACGTCTCAGCGCCCCGCCCTGTCGCGCGGCCCGCGGCCGCACGGCACTCCTCGTTCGACAGTAGCCCGCCGCGCGCCGCAGTCCTAGCCGGCGTCCACACGTGCCGCGGCCCAGCCGCCGCTCGACCCGAAGCCGCCCTCGCCGCGGTGCGACCCGGGCAGCCGCTCGACCTCCACGAACCGCACGCGCTCGACACGCTGCACCACGAGCTGCGCCACCCGGTCGCCGCGGTGCAGCTCGACCGCGTGCTCGGTGTCGGTGTTGAGCAGCGTCACCGCGATCTCGCCGCGGTAGCCCGCGTCGACGGTGCCGGGTGCGTTCACGATCGTCAGCCCGTGGCGGGCCGCGAGGCCCGACCGCGGGTGCACGAACGCCGCGTAGCCGTCGGGCAGCGCGATCGCGACCCCGGTGGGCACCGTGACGCGCCCTTGCGGCGGGATCGTCACGTCCACGCGCGTCAGCAGGTCGGCCCCCGCGTCACCCGGGTGGGCGTACGCGGGTGCGGGCAGCTCGGGGTCGAGCAGCTGCAGCAGGACCTCGAGGGGCGCGTCGCTCGTCACGGGCCCCGACCCTACCGGGCCAGGCGCGCACGCCGGCCCCCCGCGGGCTGCGGACGGTGCGATCCTGGGGCCATGGTGACGCCCGAGCCTGCACGCTCCCCCGCCCCCACGCCCGCCGCCGCCGGGCAGTACGCCGCGCGGTTCGACGAGGCGCTCCGGCCCGGCCCGTGGGGCTGGGTGGGTGTCGCGGCGTTCGCAGGCGCGCTGGGCGTCTCGCTGTACCCGGTGGACCTGACGCTCGCGCTCGTCGTCGCGGCGCTCGCACTGGCGGCGGGTGTCGCGCTGCTTGTCCGCACCACGCCTCACGTCCGCGTGACGGGCGACGAGCTCCACGCGGGTGCCGCGCACGTCCCCCTCGCGCTGCTGCGCGAGCCCCGGGCGCTCACCGGCCCGGACCTGCGCCACGCACTGGGCCCCGGCCTGGACGCGCGCGCGCACGTGTGCCTGCGCGGGTGGATCCGGTCGGCCGTGCGCGTCGAGCTCGCGGACCCGCAGGACCCGACGCCGTACTGGATCGTCTCGACGCGTCGCCCCGACGAGCTCGTCGCCGCACTGCACGCGCGGTGACCCCGGGGACGACATGACGGCCGCCCCGTGTCGCGGGACGGCCGTCGGGCGTGACCGGGACGCGGTCACGGGTGGGGTCGGGTCAGGCGGCGCACTCCGAGCACACCTGCTGGCCGTCGCGCTCGTACGCGAGCTGGCTGCGGTGGTGCACCAGGAAGCAGCGCGAGCACGTGAACTCGTCCGCCTGGCGGGGCAGGACGCGGACCGAGAGCTCCTCGCCCGACAGGTCCGCGCCCGGGAGCTCGAACCCTTCGGCGGCTTCCGTCTCGTCCTCGTCCACCACGCCCGAGTTCTTGTCAGCGCGGCGCGCCTGGAGCTCCTGGAGCGAGTCCTCGCTCAGGTCCTCCTCGGTCTTGCGCGGGGCGTCGTAGTCGGTAGCCATGTGTGGCGTCACACTCCGTCTTGGGCTGGGCTGATGTGTACGCGTGATCAATGCGTCGCTGGAGCTTCTTGTTCCCGCGCGGAGGGGATTGTGCACCACATCCGGCCCGTTGGCTAACGAGCGCTTCCAGGGGCAACGATCACCCGACCGGGTGACGTCACTCAAGCGGTCGCGTCGGCACCGTGTCCCTCCAGGAACGTCACGAGCGCACGCACGGTTCCCGGCGGGCCCGCGACGGTCATGTCCTGCGACGCACCCCGCCCGTTCAGGCCCGTGACCACGGCGCCCGCCTCCTGCGCGACGAGCGCACCGGCCGCGAGGTCCCACGGGGCGAGGCCGCGCTCGAAGTACAGGTCCAGGCTGCCCGAGGCAACCGCACACAGGTCCAGCGCCGCCGACCCCAGCCGACGGATGTCACGCACGCGCGGGAGCAGGTCGGCGACGACGACCGCCTGCGCGCGCCGGCGCTCGGCCAGGTAGCCGAACCCCGTGCCGACCAGGCTCACGTCGAGCGGCTTGTCCTCGCCCACGCGGATCGGCCGGCCGTCGAGCGTCGCGCCCAGGCCCCGGCCCGCCAGGAACGTCCGGCCGTCCGTCGGCGCGTGCACCGCGCCCGCGAGCGCCGTCCACGTCTCGGGGTCGGGCGGCCCGTCGCCCGCAGGCGTCACGACGGCCGCGACGGACACGGACCACGACGCGAGCCCGTACAGGTAGTTCACGGTGCCGTCGATCGGGTCGACCACCCACGTGACGCCCGTCGTGCCGGGCACGTACCCCTGCTCCTCCCCCAGGATCCCGTCCCCGGGCCGCAGCTCGGCGATGCGCCGGCGCAGCAGGTCCTCGGACGCGAGGTCCATCGCGGTCACCACGTCGATCGGGCTCGACTTCGTGGCGTGCACCTCGACCCGGTCGGGCCGGCCCTCGTGCACCAGGCGGCCCGCCTCGTGCGCGAGCGTGCGTGCGACGTCCACGAGCGTGCGGACCAGGGACTCGTCAGGGGTCATGCCGACCATCCTGCCCGGTCCTGCGCGCGCCTCAGCCGCGTCCGCGCCAGGGTCCGGGTGCGTGGAGCTGGAACCGCAGCGCGAGCACACGCAGCGCGAAGATGCCGAGCACGACGGCCGACAGGCTCCACGGGCTGGACACGTCCGCCTCCCACAGCAGCACGGTGAGCGCGGCGCCCGCGAGCGCGGGGATCGCGTACAGCTGGCGGTCGTGCAGCACCACGGGCACCTCGCCCGTGAGCAGGTCGCGCAGCACGCCGCCGCCCGCGCCCGTCATCACGCCCACCAGCACGGCGGCGACGGCCGTGGTGCCGTGCTCGAGGCCCTTGACCGTGCCGACCACCGTGAACACCGCGAGCGCGCCGGCGTCCAGCACGACGATCACGCGGCGGGCCCGCGCGAGCCGCGGGTGGAAGAAGTACATGACGAGCCCGCCGGCCACCGCGGTCGCGATGAGCCGCCAGTCGGAGATGCCCACGGGCGGCACCGCGCCGATCAGCACGTCGCGCAGCATGCCGCCGCCCAGACCGGTGGCCCAGCCGAGGACCAGGATGCCGAACACGTCGAACTGCTTGCGCACCGCCGCGAGCGCACCCGACATCGCGCCGACGAACACGCCGACGACCTCCAGCACCGGTTCGAACGGGATGTCGGGGACCACGCGCGCATCATCGCAGCACGCACTCCGGACGCGGCACACCGTGCCCGCCTCCGGCGATCGGCGCGTCCGGGGTGGCACCCTCGTCGGTGAGTCGTGGGAGGTCGGCATGGATGAGCTCGAGCTGGTGGGTCTGCAGGACGACGGCGAGCACCTGGTGCTCGCGCGCCCGGACGGCCAGCGCTTCCGCGTGCGCATCGACGAGCAGCTGCGCGCCGCGGTGCGGCGCGACCGTCCCCAGCTCGAGCAGCTGCGCGCGGAGAGCGCCGGGTCGCTGAGCCCGCGCGAGATCCAGGCGCGCATCCGGGCGGGCGCGACGACGCAGGAGGTCGCGGACGCGTCGGGCGTGCCGGTCGAGCACGTGCGCCGCTACGAGGGCCCGGTCCTCGCGGAGCGGGAGTACGTCGCCGAGCAGGCGCGTGGCACGCGCGTCGGCAAGGACTCCGGCGCACCCGTGCTCGGCGACCTCGTGACCGATCGCCTCGCGGCGCGCGGCGTGGACCTGTCCTCGCTCTCGTGGGATGCCGCGCGTGAGCAGTCCGGACCCTGGTACGTGCTCGCGCGGTTCACGGTGGACGGCAACCCGCACGAGGCGCGCTGGTCGTTCGACGCGGCCGCACGCGTGCTGGTCGCCGACGAGGACGAGGCGCGGTGGCTGTCCGAGACCGAGCTGCCCGACGAGCCAGTCGCACGTCGCCACCTGGCGGCCGTGCGCGACGTGGTGTTCGACTTCGACTCGGTCGCGACCGGCACCGCCCCGGCGGTGAGCGCCGACGACACGCACGAGCAGCCCGCGGTCGTCGACGCGCGTGAGCGCACCGACGCGCTGCTCGAGGACCTGCGCAGCCGGCGCGGCGTGCGGCAGACGGTCGATCCGGACGACGACGGCGACGGCGAGGACGGCGCGTTCGAGGGCTTCGGGCCGCAGCATGCGTTCGACTTCTCGCGGATCGAGGACGTACCCGGTGCGCACCCCGTGGACGCCGTGCCCGAGCGCGAGGCCGTGGTGCTCGACGTGCACCGCGGCCGTCGGGCGCAGATGCCGCACCTCGAGGTGCACGACCGACCCGCCGACGACGAGGCGCCCGACGTGCCCGACGAGCCCGCTGCGCGGACCGGACGAGCGGTGCCCGCCGTGTCCGTCGACCAGGCTGCGCCCCGAGCCGACGCTCCCGACGACACGCCCGCCGACGCCGCGGACGTCCCGCTCGACGCCGCGGCACAGGCGTCGGCCGACGAGCGCCCGCGGGCGCGCAAGGGCCGGGCCAAGGTGCCCAGCTGGGACGAGATCGTGTTCGGCGCGCGCCCGGAGTAGGACGCGCTCAGACCTCGACGGCCTCGGCGCCCAGCAGGGCGGCCGTGAGCGTCTGCGGGCTCGGGGCGGCCGCACGCGCGGTCGCCGCGGTCATGCGTCGCATGTGGTGCCGGCGGCACAGCACCTCGTACTGCACCTCGTCGGCGGCCTCGGCCGTCCCGTCCGCACCGCCCACGTCACCCACGACCACCTGCGCGCCCTCGACGACCATGCGACCGCCCACCACGCGCGCGTTGTGGGTCGCGCGCGCGCCGCACCAGCACAGCGCGCGGACCTGGAGCACGTCGACGCGGTCCGCGAGCTCGACGAACCGCTGCGCGCCCGGGAACAGCCGGGCCCGGAAGTCGGTCGAGATGCCGAACGCGTACACGTCGACGCCGAGCTCGTCGACCACGCGCGCGAGCTGCTCGACCTGGGCCGCGGTGTAGAACTGCGCCTCGTCGCCGATCAGGTAGTCGACCGGGCGGCCATGGGTCCGGCGCGCGATGACCTCGTGCCAGAAGTCCGTCGCGTCGTCGACCTCGTGCGCCTGCTTGGTCAGGCCCAGGCGCGAGGAGATCGTCGCGGTGCCCGCACGGTCGTGCCGCGTGAACAGCACGCCGTCGCGTCCGCGCGCGGCGTGGTTGTGGTGCATCTGGAGCGCGAGCGTCGACTTGCCGCAGTCCATCGTGCCGGAGAAGAACACCAGCTCGGCCACCGGGGCGGCTCCTGTTCGGTCGTCGGGTCGGGGGTCCTCACGCGCCGGCTCAGCGGCCGGGAGCCGGCGTCCGGCCGGTCAGGCGACCACGATGCACGGCACCAGCATCTCGTGCGGCGTCAGCGAGCCGTGCACGCCCACGAGCGTCAGCGACGCGGGGGTCTGCGTGCGCGAGTCGACGACCGTGGCGCGGCCGGTCATCGCGACCATCACGTCGCCGAGCACCGGCAGCACACGCTCGTCCACGTCGCCGACCAGATGTGCCGCGATCGCCTCGTCCCGGGTGAGCACGAGCGCCGCGTCGCCGAGCGTCTGCGCCCAGCGGTCGCGCACGTCCGCCGGATCGACGCCCGGCGCCAGGTGCAGGTGCGACGCGCGCGGCTCGCCCGCGACGAGCGCGACGCCCTCGGCGAGCGCGGGCACGTGCGCGACGTCCAGCTGGCGGCGCGGGTCGACGTCCACCATGCCGTGGTCCGCGGTGACGACGAGCACGGTGCCGCGCGGCAGCGAGCGCGCGAGGCGCCCGATCTCCGCGTCGGCGTCGGCGAGCGCGTCGCCCCACCGCGCGGATGCGACGCCGTGGTGGTGGCCCGCCTTGTCCACGTCGCCCCAGTAGAGGTACGCCAGGCCGGGCTGCCGCAGCGCGGCGACCGCGGCGTCGACGCGCTGCGCGAGCGACTCGGCCGCCACGTAGGTCGCGCCGCGCAGCGCGGCGCGCGTCAGCCCGGAGCCCGCGAACCGGGCGGGGCCCACGCTCGTGGTCGCGATGCCCGCGGCCGTGGTGCGCTGCAGCAGGGACGTGTGCGGCTGCCACTGCTCGGGGTCGGGCAGCCCGGTCCAGGACACCAGGTTGCCGAGCTCGCCGGTCTCGGGGACGCGCACGGTGTAGCCGAGCATCGCCGTCCGCCCGGGCGGCTGCCCGACGCCGAACGTGCCGAGCGCGGTCGCGGTGGTCGAGGGGAACGTGCTGCTCAACGCGGTCGAACCGGCCGACGCGCGGCGCAGGAACGGTGCGTGGCCCGCCCGTTCCGCCAGGTTGAGGTGGCCGAGGCCGTCGACGAGCAGCACGCACACGCGTGCGGCGGCGGGCAGGCCCAGTCGTTCCCGGGCCGCGAGCCAGCCCGCGGCCTCGTCGGGAGCGACGTCGACCGCGGCTCCCGCGCCGTCGAGCCCGGCGAGCAGCGCGCCCGCCGCGGCGGGGAGCACGGTGCCGAGGCACGCGCGCCCGTCGGAACCCGGCAGCACGAGGCCGTGCTCGTGCGCCGCGTCCGCGAGCCGCGCGGCGGCAGGACCCCCGGGCGTGGACCCGGTCTGCGTCGTGGTCATCGGGTCGTCGTCAGCGCCGGACGCTCGCGGCGGACAACGCCCGCGCGAACTCGGTCGCGGCCCGCACGGAGTCGGCGCCCTCGGCGGCCGCGCTCACGCGCACCACGACGTCGTCGGGCACGAGCGTGCCGGTCAGCCCGTGGTCCGCCTCGCACGCCGGGTCCGCGCACGTGGCCGGCTCGAGGTCGACGCGCGAGACCGCGCCCCACCCGATCGAGAGCGTGAGCTCGAGCGTGGGCGCTCCTGTGCGGTGCCGCTCGGGCTCCGCGACGACGTGCGTGAGGACCACGGAGCGGATCTCGTGGATCGGCACCGACTCGGTGGTCGCGGACGCGGACGCCGCGGGGTGGTCGGCATCGGCCGGGTGGTCGTCGACGTGCGCGCACACCAGGCGCGTCGGCGTGAGCGCCAGGACGGTCACGTGACGGCGCACCTCGGCGGCGTCGAAGGTCGTCTCGGGATGCACCAGATGAGCGACGACGGACTCGTCGGCCAGCGCGACGTCCAGCACGTCGGCGACGAGGTCCGGGTAGTAACCGGCGCGGTGCAGGTCCTCGAGGAGGGAGGTCGCGGCAGCGGGCATCTGCCCATCCTCCCACCGCCGCGGCCCTCGGCCCCACCCGCTGGACCGCGGGCTGTGGACCGGATGCCGCGCACGAACCGGTTCAGGCCGCGCGTCACGCACGTGACCAGGGACGATGGCCCTGCCGGACGGGTCCGCGCAGGTTCTTCGCCCGGTGCTCAGCTGCGCTGCAGCCGCCGCGTCGCATCCGCGCGCGACGCCCGGGCGAGGTCCACGCGTGCCGACAGGACCGTCGCGCCGCGCTCCGCGACCACCACCGGGTTGAGCTCGAGCGACCGCACCTCGGGCAGCGCGTCGCCCAGCACCGCGACGCGCGCGACCACGTCCTCGAGCGCGGCGACGTCGAGCGGCGGCAGCCCGCGGTAGCCGAACAGGCGAGGGGCCGCGCGTGGTGCGCGCACCAGGTCGGCCACGTCGGCGTCCGTGAGCGGCGGGATGCCGTACGCGACGTCCCCGAGCAGGTCCGACGCGTCACCCGACAGCCCCAGGCTGAGCACCGGCCCGTACAGCGGGTCCTCGATCGAGCGCACGACGCACGACGAGCCTCGCGGGGCCATCGCCTGCACCTCGAGCGGCAGCGCACCCGGTTCGGGTGCGTGCTCCGCGGCCAGCTCGAGGACGCCCGCGACGTCCGCGCGCAGCTCGTCGTCGTCGGCCACGTCGAGGCGCACGCCGCCCAGGTCGGCACGGTGGCGCAGCGCGGGTGCGGTGGTCTTGAGCGCGACGGGGTAGCCGATGCTGCGGGCCGCGGCGACCGCCTCGTCGGCGTCCCGCGCCGCGTACGAGGGCAGCACCGCGATGCCGACCGTGCCGAGGAGCTCGGCGGTCCGTGCGGGGTCGAGGCGGAGCTCGTCGTGGTCCGCGAGCCACCGCCGGACCAGCCGGCCCGCGGCCCGCAGGTCCGCGCCCGGGGGGTGCAGCGGCAGCCCGTGGTCCCGTGCGCGCCAGGCGGCGTACCGCGCGGCGTGCCCGAGCGCCAGCGCGGCGTCCTCGGGCGTCGCGTAGGCGGGCACGGTCCACGCGCGACCGTCGGCGTCCGTCGCCGTGAGCTCGGGGGTGACGCCGCGCAGCCCGAGCATGCACGCGACCACCGTCCGCCCCGACCGCGCGGCCTCGTGCGCCACGAGCGCGGCGAACTCGGGCACCGGGCCGCCGACGGTGGGGATGCGCACGACGATCGCCGCGTCCGCACCCGGGTCGCGGAGCGCCGCCGCGACGCCCTCGCGCGTCTCGTCGGCCGTCGCGTCCTCGCGCAGGATCTGCGCGCCGACCACGGCGAGCCCGCTCGCCGCGGCGGCCTCGGCGACGAGCGCGGCGACCGACGACGCGCTCGCGACGATCGCGACCCGGCGTCCCGCGGGCAGCGGCTGGTGCGCCAGGAGCTGGGCGACGTCGAGCAGCTGGTGCGTGTTGTCGACGCGGACCACGCCGGACTGGCGCATGAGCTCGTCGACCGCACGTGCGGGTGCCTGCGTCGCGCGCACGGCGTGCCCGGGCGGGATGACCTGGCCCGACCGCCCGGCGGTCAGCACCACGACGGGCTTGACCTGCGAGAGCCGCCGAGCCACGCGTGAGAACTTGCGTGGGTTGCCGATCGACTCGAGGTACAGCCCGACCACGTCGGTGCCGTCGTCGTCCGCCCAGAACTGCATGAGGTCGTTGCCCGAGACGTCGGCACGGTGCCCCGCGGAGACGAACTCCGCGAGACCCAGCCCACGACGGCGCACCGCGTCCAGCAGCGGCACCGCGAGCGCGGCCGACTGGCAGAACAGCCCCACGCGGCCCGCATGCGGCGGCTCCTGCGCGAGCGAGGCGTTGAGCGTGCCCGTCTCCCCCACCGCGAGCACGCCGAACGACGACGGCCCGATCACGCGCATGCCGGCGCCGTGCGCCGCCGCGAGGACCGCGCGCTGCCGCGCGAGGCCCGCCTCGCCGTCCTCGGCGAAGCCCGACGAGAGCAGCACCACCGCACGCACGCCGAGCGGTGCGATCGCCCGCACGACCGCGGGCGCGGCCTGCGCGGGGACCGCGAGCACCGCGAGGTCCGCCGGCGCCTCGACCGTCGCGAACGCGTCGTCGCGCGGCCCCGCACCGTCGTCGACGCCCACGGCCTGCACCCGCAGCGTCGGGTCGCCCGCGGCGAGGTGCGCGAGCACCGCACGCGCCATGCTCAGGTGCAGCGGCCGCGGCGGGGGTGCGCCGGGCAGCACGGGTCCGACGACGAGCACCGAGCGCGCACCCAGCACGCCGCGCATCGAGCGGGCCTCGGCGCGGTGCTCACGGTCGGCCACGACCTCGAGCGACCGGTCGGTGGGGTCGATGTCGAACGCGAGGGACACGACGCCGTCCTCGGCGTGCTGCCGCACCTCGTACCCCGCGTCGCGGAACACCGCGATCATGCGCCCGTTCTGCGGCAGCACCTCCGCGACGAACCGTCGCACGCCGCGTTCGCGCGCCGCCGCACCCAGGTGCTCGAGCAGCACGGAGCCGACCCCGCGCCCCTGGTGCGCGTCCGCGACGTTGAACGCGACCTCGGCCTCGTCCTCGTCGAGCCGGTCGTACCGGGCCACCCCGATGATCCGGTAGCCGAGCGGGCCGTCGTCGTCGGCCGTGGCGACGAGCGCGACCCGGTCCACGTGGTCGACGTTGACCAGACGCTGCAGGTCACGCTCGGGGAGCCGCTCGAGGTGCGCGAAGAACCGCAGGTACGTCGAGCGCTCGGACTGCGCGACGTGGAAGGCCTGCAGCGCCTCGGCGTCGTCGGGCCGGATCGGTCGCACGCGTGTGGTCGAGCCGTCGTGCAGGACGACGTCCGCCTCCCAGCCCGCGGGGTACCCCGGGGCGGCGGGGTCGGCGCCGCCGTCGGCGTCGGACGCGTCCTGCATCCCGCCAGGCTAGCGATCCCCGCGCGCCTGGCACGCGGGCGCCGTGCGGCGGGCGAGAATGTCCCGGCTACGACACCGCGCACGACCGAGGAGCAACCACCGCATGGCCCGTCGCCCCGCGACCCCGGACCTGCCGCCCGAGGACCTCGTCGAGAAGATCGTCGACATCGACGTCGCCGCCGAGATGGAGGGCTCGTTCCTCGAGTACGCCTACTCGGTCATCTACTCGCGTGCGCTCCCCGACGCGCGCGACGGCCTCAAGCCCGTGCAGCGCCGCATCCTGTTCCAGATGGCCGACATGGGACTGCGTCCCGACCGGCCGTACGTGAAGTCGGCGCGCGTCGTCGGCGAGGTCATGGGCAAGCTGCACCCGCACGGCGACACAGCGATCTACGACGCGATGGTCCGCCTCGCGCAGCCGTTCAGCCTGCGCCTGCCCCTGGTCGACGGCCACGGCAACTTCGGGTCGCTCGACGACGGTCCGGCGGCGCCCCGGTACACCGAGGCGCGCCTCGCGCCCGCCGCGACCGCGATGACCACGGACATCGACGAGGACGTCGTCGACTTCGTGCCGAACTACGACAACAAGCTCACGCAGCCCGAGGTGCTTCCGGCGGCGCTGCCGAACCTGCTGGTCAACGGCGCCGCGGGCATCGCGGTGGGCATGGCGACCAACATGGCGCCGCACAACCTCGTCGAGGTGGTCGCGGCCGCGCGTCATCTGGTGATGCACCCCGACGCGACGCTCGAGGACCTCATGCGGTTCGTGCCGGGGCCTGACCTGCCCACCGGCGGCAAGATCGTCGGCCTCGACGGCGTGCGCGACGCGTACCGGACCGGGCGTGGTGCGTTCCGCACGCGCGCCACGGCGCGCGTCGAGAACGTCACCCCGCGGCGCAAGGGCATCGTCGTCACCGAGCTGCCGTACATGGTGGGCCCGGAGAAGGTGATCGAGAAGATCAAGGAGGGCGTGCAGGCCAAGAAGATCTCGGGCATCGCCGACGCGGTGGACCTGACCGACCGCCAGCACGGCCTGCGCCTGGTCATCGAGGTCAAGGCGGGGTTCGACCCCGACGCGGTGCTCGAGCAGCTGTATCGCGCGACGCCGCTCGAGGACTCGTTCTCGATCAACAACGTGGCCCTGGTCGAGGGCCAGCCGCGCACGCTCGGGCTGCGCGACCTGCTCGAGGTCTGGGTCGGGCACCGCCTGTCGGTGGTGCGCCGCCGGTCCGAGCACCGGCTCGGCAAGCGGCTGGAGCGCCTGCACCTGGTCGAGGGTCTGCTGATCGCGATCCTCGACATCGACGAGGTCATCCAGGTCATCCGCTCGTCGGACGACGCGGACGCCGCGCGCTCGCGCCTGCGCACGGTGTTCGACCTGTCCGAGCCGCAGGCCGAGTACATCCTCGAGCTGCGGCTGCGCCGGCTCACCAAGTTCTCGCGCCTCGAGCTCGAGCGCGAGAAGGACCAGCTCGAGGCGGAGATCGCCGAGCTGCGCGCGATCCTGGCCGACGACGCCCTGCTGCGCACGGTCGTGTCCGACGAGATGGCGCAGGTGGCCGCGACGTACGGCACGCCCCGGCGCACCATCCTGCTCGAGTCCGCGGGTGGTTCCGCGGTCACGGGCGCGGCGGCCGCGCGCACGTCCGGGAAGGGCGCCGTCGCGCCGCTCGAGATCGCGGACACGCCGTGCTTCGCGCTGCTGTCCGGCACCGGGCTGCTGGCCCGGACCGCGACGGACGAGCCGCTGGTGCGCACGCCCGACACGCGCCGCGCGAAGCACGACGTGCTCGCGTCCGCGGTGCCCACGAGCGCGCGCGCCGACGTCGGCGCGATCACGTCCCGCGGCCGCCTGCTCCGGGTCCCGATGCTCGACCTGCCCGCGCTGCCGCCCACGGACGGAGCGCCCACGCTCGGCGGCGGCGTGCCGCTGGGCGAGGTCGTCACGCTCGAGGCGGGCGAGCGCGTGGTCGCGCTCGCGTCGCTCGCGCAGGACGCGCCCGCGCTCGCGCTCGCGACCGCGCAGGGCGTGGTCAAGCGCGTCGCGGCGGGCGACGTCCCGGCCAACCGCGACGCGTGGGAGGTCATCACGCTCAAGGACGGCGACGAGGTGGTCGGTGCAGTGCACGCACGCGACGACGACGAGCTCGTGCTCGTCTCCTCGGACGCGTCGCTGCTGCACTTCGCGGCGTCCCAGGTGCGGCCGCAGGGCCGCGCCGCCGGTGGCATGGCCGGCATCAAGCTGGGCGCCGGCCAGCGCGTGGTCGCGTTCTCCGCGGTAGGCCCGGCCGCGCTGCCGGACGCGGTCGTCGTGACCGTCGCCGGGTCGTCGTCCGCGCTCCCCGGGACGCAGGCAGGCACGGCAAAGGTCTCGCCGTTCGACGCGTACCCGGGCAAGGGCCGGGCGACCGGCGGCGTGCGCTCGCACCGGTTCCTCAAGGGCGAGGACGTGCTCATCCTCGCGTGGGTGGGCACCGGGCCGGCCTGGGCGTGCGGCTCGGCCGGGCAGCCGGTCGAGCTGCCCGCGATCGACCCGCGACGTGACATGTCGGGCACCGCGCTGAGCGCGCCGGTGCACGCGATCGGGTGATGCGACGCGTCGTCGGTCAGGCCGGGACGCGCGGGGCGACGACGAGCGGCACCACGTTGTCCCGCGCCGCGACGCGCCGCTCGGCGGGACGGACCGGGACCGCGGTCACAGCCCGCCGGCGCCCGGTCCGGGCGACCGCGACGACCAGCAGGCACTGACCCGCGGCGTACGTCGCCATGACCGCGAGGTCCTGTCCCGGCAGGTCCCAGCCCGGCACGAACCGGGCGAGCGCGATGAGCGCGTCGGAGACCAGGAAGACCGCACCACCCACGGCACCGACCGGACCGAGCCCGGTGGCCAGCACCGCCATCGCCGTGAGCACACCCGCGTAGACCGCGACGGGCACCAGCAGGGCACCGGCGTGCGGGGCGCACAGCCCGACCAGGACCGCGAGCACCGCGCCGTACGCGACGAGGACGACGGGACGCGTGCGCAGGACGCTGCGCTGCGCATACCGCGCGAACGCCACGACGTAGGCGACCTGTGCGAGCAGGAAGCACGCCACCATCACCAGGAACGCGCCGTCGCCCGCCAGCAGCCGCGGCGCGGCGTCACCCAGGAACGACGCGCCCAGCCCCGCGAGCGCCCACCGCACCGCGGCGGTGCGGGGCCAGCGCGTGGCCGCCACCAGCGCGGCCGCGAGCAGCGGCGCGAGCAGGCACTGCGTGACGTCCGCGAGCGTGGCCGCACGCGCGGCCAGCGCGCCCAGGTGCGTCGCGACGACGACGAGCCACGCGGCGCCCCAGCACCGGACCGCGACCGACGAGCCCATCGGGCCACCTCCCCCGCCGGTCTCCCGGCAGCACGACGGCGGACCTCGTCGTCCGCCGGCGCGATGCTAGCGGGCTGGCCGGGGCGCCCGCGACGCCCCGGCCCTCGTCACAGCTCGATCGTGTAGAGCGACGACCGGTGGAACGGTGCGAAGCCGAGCGCGGTGTAGAGCCCGAGCGCCCCCGAGAGGTTCTCGGTGTCGACGCCGATCTCGGCGTACTCGATGCCGTCCTGCGCAAGCCGCGCCATGACCGCCGCGAGCAGCGCGGGTGCGATCCCCCGCCGGCGCCACGCGGGCCGCACGCCGAGCAGCTCGACGTAGCCCGAGCTGTGCCCCGCGAGCTCCCAGTCCTGCTCGTACCGGCCCGAGAGCAGGTACCCGGCGACCTCGTCCGTGGCGTCGTCCACCGCCAGCAGGCTCCAGGCGGGGGCGAACTGGCTGCGTCCGGCGCGCCACGACTCGACGGTCTGCGGCTCGCTGCCCCAGTGGGACGCGAACGCCTCGTTGTGGGCCGCGAGCACGTCGTCGTCGCGGTCCTGCGACCACGGTACGATGCGCACGCCGTCAGGTGCGGCGACGTCCGGCAGGTCGGTGCCCAGCGGCCGGCGCATCTCGGAGTAGACCCGGATCGGGGTCAGGCCGCCGGCCTGGAGGAGCGCGATCGTCGCGGTGGCCTGCTCCGAGGCGAAACCACCGATCCGGCCGGGAACATCCTTGCCCGTGGCGGCGAGCAGCTGCCGCGCACGGTCGATCTCCCACGCCAGGACCTCACGCCCGATCCCCCGCCCGCGCCAGGCCGGGTCCACGCCCCCGTCGAGGTAGGCGCGCACCACCGTGGTGTCCCCCGGCGGCTGGTTGACCTGGGCCCAGGCGCGGAGCTCGCCGTCGGCGTCGACGCCCGCGAGCGTGTCCCGCGCGTGGTCCTTCCACCCGCCCTCGAACTTCTCGTCGACCTCGTCCTGCGACGTGCGGAACGGTTCGGCGTCGGCCTCCTCGATGCGCGTCACCAGACGCGTGAGCGCGGGCACGTCCTGCGGCGTCAGGGGTCGCCACCGCAGGCCGTGCGTGTCGGCCGGCAGGCGCACCTGTACGGGCGCCTGCGCACGCTGGGCGATCGGGATGAGTGCGGGTGCGGCCGGCGTGGCGGCGGGTTCGGTGGTCGTCACGTCCCCACGTTCCGACGAGCGGGCACCGCCGGGCAAGCGGTTTCTCGCCGGCCGGGCCTCAGGCGTCGATGCGACTGCGGTCCAGCGCCTGCGCTCCGGCGACGATGAAGTCCTTGCGCGGCGCCACGTCGGAGCCCATCAGCAGCTCGAAGACCTGCTCGGCGCGCTGCGCCGCCTCGGCCGTGACGCGGCGCAGTGTGCGGAACCGCGGGTCCATCGTGGTCTCGGCCAGCTGGTCCGCGTCCATCTCCCCGAGGCCCTTGTAGCGCTGGATGTCGTCCTTGTAGCGCTTGCCCGCACGGTCGAGCTTCTTGAGCACTGCCGCGAGCTCCGCCTCGGAGTACGTGTACAGGTACCGGTCGGCGTCGTTGCGCACGCCGACCCGCTCCACGCGGTGCAGCGGCGGGACGGCCGCGTACACCCGCCCCGCCTCGACCAGCGGCCGCATGTAGCGGAAGAACAGCGTGAGCAGGAGCGTGCGGATGTGGGCGCCGTCGACGTCCGCGTCGGTCATCAGGACGACCTTGCCGTAGCGCGCCGCCTCGAGGTCGAACGAGCGGCCCGAGCCCGCACCCAGCACCTGGATGATCGCGGCGCACTCCGCGTTCTTCAGCATGTCCGTCACGGACGCCTTCTGGACGTTGAGGATCTTGCCGCGGATCGGCAGCAGCGCCTGGAAGTCCGACGAGCGCGCCAGCTTGGCCGTGCCCAGCGCCGAGTCGCCCTCGACGATGAACAGCTCGCTGCGGGCCACGTCGTCGATCCGGCAGTCCGCGAGCTTGGCGGGCAGGGACGAGGACTCCAGCGCGTTCTTGCGGCGCGAGATCTCCTTCTGCTTGCGCGCGGACAGCCGCGCCCGCATCTCCCCGACGACCTTGTCCAGCAGCGCGGCGCTGTGCGCCTTGTGCTCGCGCCGGCTCGAGCCGAAGATCGCGGCGAGCTCGGACTCGACCACCTTGTGCACGATGCCGCGCACCGGACCGGTGCCCAGCACCTCCTTGGTCTGCCCCTCGAACTGCGGCTCCGCGAGCCGGACCGTGAGCACGGCCGTCATGCCCGCGAGCACGTCCTCCTTCTCGATCCGCTCCGTCGCGGCGTCCTTCGCGCTGATCTTCAGGCGGCGTGCGTTCGCCTCCACCTGCTTGCGCAGCGTCTTGAGCAGCCCCGCCTCGAACCCGGCCAGGTGCGTGCCGCCCTTGGGCGTCGAGATGATGTTGACGAACGTCCGGACCTCGGTCTCGTAGCCCGTGCCCCACCGGACCGCGAGGTCCACCTCGCACGTGCGCTGCACCTCGCGCGGGCTCATGTGGCCCCGCTCGTCCAGCACGGGCACGGTCTCGACGAACGTGCCGGATCCCGTGAGGTGCCACGTGTCCGTCACCGGCGCGTCGGGCGCGAGGTGGTCGACGAAGTCGACCACACCACCCGTGTGGCAGAACGTCTCCTCGTGCGGGCCGTCCGCGCCGGGAGTCCCCGCCAGGCCGCGCTCGTCACGCACCACGATGGTCAGTCCGGGCACCAGGAAGCTCGTCTGCCGGGCGCGCGTGACCAGCTCGTCGTACGCGAACACCGCGGTCGCCGGGAAGATCTGCCGGTCCGCCCAGTACCGCACGCGTGTCCCGGTCCGGGCGCGCGCGACCTTGCCGACCACCGCGAGCTCCGAGCCCGAGACGAACGGCTCGAACGGCGACTCCGGTGAGCGGCCCGCCGCGTCGTCGAACACGCCCGGCTCGCCCCGGTGGAACGTCATGCGGTGCGTCTTGCCGTGGCGGTCCACCTCGACGTCAAGGCGCGACGACAACGCGTTGACCACCGAGGCGCCCACGCCGTGCAGACCACCCGACGCGCCGTACGAGCCGCCACCGAACTTGCCGCCCGCGTGCAGCTTGGTGAAGACCACCTCGACGCCGGTCAGGCCGGTCTTGGGCTCCACGTCCACCGGGATGCCACGTGCGTTGTCCCGCACCTCGACCGACGAGTCCGCGTGCAGCACGACCTCGATGCGGTCGCCGTGCCCCGCGAGCGCCTCGTCGACCGCGTTGTCGATGATCTCCCACAGGCAGTGCATGAGGCCGCGGCTGTCGGTGGTGCCGATGTACATGCCCGGGCGCTTGCGGACGGCCTCGAGGCCCTCGAGCACCGACAGGTGGCGGGCCGTGTAGTCCGAGCGGGCGGGGGTGGTGGTCACGCCAGGATCGTAGTCGCGACCGCCGACGCGCCCCGCGACGCCATGCCGCGGGCACCCGATCGCGGTGTTCACCCTCAAGAGTGAGCCCCGGGGTGCCGAAGGTCCCTTGAATGTCACGTGCATCACGATCGTGTGACATTTGGGTACGCCCGTGGCGAACCTCCCCGGATGGAGGGGATGGATCGCGGGCCCGGATGGTTGTATGGAGGCGTGACAGCGACCATGACCGAACCGCTCACCGCAGCCGACCGTTGCGACCGCTGCGGCGCCCAGGCCTATGTCCGCGTGGTTCTGCCCGTGGGCGAGCTCCTGTTCTGCGCTCACCACTCCCGGGAGCACGCACCCAAGTTCGCCGCGATGGCGACCCACGTCCAGGACGAGACCGACCGGCTCCTCGAGGAGCACGGCGCCGGCGCGTTGCGCTGACCACGACCGACCCTGACGAAGGCCCGGCCCCCACGGGGTGCCGGGCCTTCGTCGTCCGCGGGTGCGGCCGTGCCGGGCCGGATGCGACGCGCGAGCGCCCGGCTCCCCTGCAGGGGCGCCGGGCGCTCGTCGTGCGTGCGGACGGGTGTCAGTCCAGGTAGTCGCGCAGCACCTGCGAGCGCGACGGGTGGCGCAGCTTCGACATCGTCTTCGACTCGATCTGACGGATCCGCTCACGGGTCACGCCGTAGACCTTGCCGATCTCGTCGAGCGTCTTGGGCTGGCCGTCGGTCAGGCCGAACCGCATGGACACGACGCCGGCCTCACGCTCCGAGAGCGTGTCGAGCACCTGGTGCAGCTGCTCCTGCAGCAGCGTGAAGCTCACCGCGTCGGCCGGGACGACCGCCTCGGAGTCCTCGATGAGATCACCGAACTCGCTGTCGCCGTCCTCGCCGAGCGGGGTGTGCAGCGAGATCGGCTCGCGCCCGTACTTCTGGACCTCGACGACCTTCTCCGGGGTCATGTCGAGCTCCTTGGCGAGCTCCTCGGGCGTGGGCTCGCGGCCCAGGTCCTGGAGCATCTGCCGCTGGACGCGGGCGAGCTTGTTGATGACCTCGACCATGTGCACCGGGATACGGATGGTGCGCGCCTGGTCGGCCATGGCGCGGGTGATGGCCTGGCGGATCCACCACGTGGCGTACGTCGAGAACTTGTAGCCCTTGGTGTAGTCGAACTTCTCGACCGCGCGGATCAGACCGAGGTTGCCCTCCTGGATCAGGTCCAGGAACAGCATCCCGCGGCCCGTGTAGCGCTTGGCCAGCGAGACGACGAGACGCAGGTTGGCCTCGAGGAGGTGGTTCTTGGCGCGCCGACCGTCCTGCGCGATCCACTCGAGCTCGCGGCGGATCTTGGGCTCCATCGTGGCGCCCGAGCCCAGGCGCTCCTCGGCGAACAGGCCGGCCTCGATCCGCTTGGCGAGCTCGACCTCCTGCTCGGCGTTCAGCAGCGCGACCTTGCCGATCTGCTTCAGGTAGTCCTTGACCGGGTCCGCGGTCGCCCCGGCCGTGACGACCTGCTGCGCGGGCGCGTCGTCGTCGTCGGCGTCGGAGTACACGAAGCCCTTGTCGGTGTCCGACTCCTCGGCCTCGGCGGGCTTCTTCGCGGTCGCGCCGTCCTCCGACTCCTCGGAGTCGGACTCGGTGTCCTCGGCGACGGCCTCGGCCACGACCTCGGCGATCTCGGGGTCGGCCTCGAGGTCCACGTCCTCGACGTCGATGTCGGCCTCGTCGCCCTCGACCGCGTCGTCGGGAGCGGCCTTGGCGCCCTTGGCCGCACCCTTGGCAGCGGTCTTGGCCGGGGCCTTCTTGGCGGGTGCCTTCTTGGCCGCGGCGGGCGCGGGCTCGGTCGGCGCGTCCTCGGTGGCCACGGACGTCGCCGCGGCGGCCTTGGTGGTCGCGCGGCGCGTGGCGGGCTTGGCGGCACCCTCGACCACGTCGGCCGTCGCGGTGGTCCGCGCCTTCGCGGTCGTCGCGGCGGCGACCTTCGCCTTGGGCGTGGCGGTCAGGCCGGCCTGGCTCACCGTGACGCCCGCGGTCGCGAGACCCCGGACCACGGCCTTGAGCCGCTTGGCGTCCTCGACGCCGGCCTGCTCGCAGGCGGCGCGCACGTCCTGCGCACCGACGGTGCCGTGCGTGCGGCCGCGGACGACGAGGTCCTGAAGGGCGGGGTGCTCGAACTCACGCGGGAGCGCGGGATGCGGAGTCTGGGACGACACGAACGACCTTTCGGCAGCACGACACCCGCGGGAGGTGTCGGGTGGTAGACGGATATTGTACCGAGCAGAACGCGGGATCGGGCGCGGGTCGGCTCAGGTCCACCCGTCGGCGTGCGCACGGGGCGGATCGGCTGGCTCGTCGGCGAGGTCCGCTCGCCCGCGGGGGTCCTCTCACGCGGCCTGATGTGGCGACGCCGGGACGCTCCCGCAGTCCCCAACGAGCATGCCGCCCCGATGATTCCCGCGCCGCCTCGGCAGCCCTGACGGGCGCGGCGCCGCGTCAGCTCGCGGCGGGCTTGACCGTCAGCACGGGGCACGGCGCATCGAACAGCACGCGCTGCGCGTTGGCACCCAGGATGAGCTTGCCGACGGGGCTGCGGCGGCGCAGCCCGATCACCACGAGCTCCGCGCCGGTCTCCTCCGCGGTCGCGATCAGGTCGTCGGCCACGTCGCCGCCGTCCAGGATCCGCACCTCGTGCTCGATCCCCCGTCCACGCAGGTCCTCACCCACGCGGGCGAGCTCGGCCTCCACCGCGGCGCGCTGCTCGGCGGACTCGTCGCTGCGCATGCTCACGACGACCACCACACCGCGCCCCCGCGCGGCGCCCTCCTGGACCGCGACGTCCAGCGCGGCACGCCCCTCCGGCGTTGCCAGGTACCCGACCACGATCCCCACGTCGACTCCTCCCGAGAACGCCCTGGGCAGGACGCTACCGCCCGCGGGCCCACGCCTGCACCCGCACCTGCGGCGACGGGTGTCAGCCGGCCGCGTCCGGCTCCTCGGTGCGTGTCCAGCCCGGGCCGAGGCCCGCGGCGAGCGCCGAGTCGAGCAGGACCGCGAGCCGGTGCTCCGCGTCGTCGCGCAGCGCGCGGTCGAGCAGGATCTGCGCGCGCGCACCGTCGCCGCGCCACCAGGCCAGCAGCGCCAGCAGCGTCAGCGCCGGTGCCTGCGCACCCGCCCGCCCGTGCGCGACCACCGCCTCGAGCGCCTGCTCGTGCCAGCGCGTCTCGGGCTGCGGCGGTCGCACCCCGGGGCCGGGACCCATGAGCGCCGCGGTCAGGCGGCCCAGTGCGGCGTCCTCGGGCGCGGCGACGGTGGTCCCACGCAGGCTGCGCTCCGGCAGGTCACCGGCACCCGGCACGAACGACGCCAGCACCGCGTCCCGCACGCGACGGTCGGTCAGCCCTGCCTCGACGCGGCCCCAGGGTGCGCGCGCGTGCGCGGGCGCACGCCCCGCCACGTGGTCGACGGCCAGCCGCCACGACGCGAGCGACTCGGCGCGCCACCACTCGACCGCGCCCGGACCGTCCTGCGCGGCCTCGGCGCCGCGCTCCTGCCAGCGCCGCCGCGTACGGGCCACGACGCGACGGCGCTGCGAGTCGGCCGCGGCGATCCGGACCACGGCGTCACGCGACTCCGCGATCGTGGCGCCCTCGAGCACCATGCGCGCCGAGACCTGCGTCGACTCGAGCTCACGCAGCGGACGACCACCCGGCGGGCAGCACGCCCCGGTGCAGTCGTAGGAGAGGTAGCCGTGGTCCGTGACCACCCAGACGGCGGCGGGCCCGAGCAGCGCCTCGGCCGCCTCGCGGAAGTGCTCGACCGCCCGGCCGGCCGCGCCGTCGACCCCGCGCGGGTCCTCGTCGGTGTAGACGACCAGCACCGAGCTGCTCGCGCGGTCCCGCCCGAGCGTGCCGACCATGGCGCGCGCGACCTGCCGCCCGACGACCGGGTCGCCGATCGCGGACAGGTCGACGCGCATGACCAGCCCCACGCTGCCGCGCGGGGCCCGCAGGCTCACCGCGACGGCCGAGTCGCGGGGCCGGAAGCCGAGCCGGTACGGGACGAGGGAGACGATCTCGCGGGGCTCGTTCACCCGCAGCGTCGGGGTCGTGGTCATGCCCGCACCCCACCGCACGTGCGCCTCGCGCGTGCGCCCGGCCGGCTGCCGCTGTGGACCCACGGGCGGCCACGGCGCCTGGGGTCGGCTCGCTAGGCTGGCCCGATGCTCCGCTCCCCGAGACCGCCGCACCGGCGCCCGGTCCCGGCCGTCGCCGCGTACGCCGCGCTCGTCGCGCTGCTGACCGCGTGCTCGAGCTCGGCACCTGCGAGGATCGCGGAGCCCACCGCGCCGACGACCGCGGCGTCCACCGCGGGCGCCTCCGTCGCGACCGAGGCGCCCCTCGCACTGCCCGACACGACCCGCTCCACGGTCGGCGGCCTCGCCGACGGCTTCCCGTCCGACCTGGTCACGCTGCCGGGTGACGCGGACGTGCTGGTGTCGAGCGCGCAGCCCGTCGACGGAGGCGACCTGGTCGAGATCAGCCTCAACCTGCGCACGACCCTCTCGGCCGAGGACCTGATGCAGGACCTGCGCGACTCGCTGGACGGGGCGGGCTTCAGCGAGACGCCCGCGGCCGACCTGCCCGACGGGGTGGCGGCCCAGTCGGCGTTCGCGCGCGAGAGCGGTGAGCTGGTCACGGTCGCGGTCCTGGACCGCGACGGCGTGCGCACGCTGACCCTCGGCGGGCGCGTCGCGGTCACCTAGGCTGGCGGGGTGAGCACCCCCCTGCCCATGGCCCCGTCCGCGCTCGTCGAGCTCGACGACGTGCGTGCCCGTGTGGACCGCGAGCTCGCGGACCAGGTCACCCGGCTGCGGACCACGCTCACCGCGATCGGCGACGACGCGCTCGACCTGGTCCACGCGGTCGAGCGCATGCTGAGCGGCGGCAAGCGGCTGCGTGCCGCGTTCTGCTACTGGGCATTCCGCGCGCACGGCGGGCAGCCCGGCACCGCGCACGAGCGTGCGGCGCTCCGGGTGGGTGCGGCGCTCGAGCTGTTCCAGGCCGCGGCGCTGTTCCACGACGACGTGATGGACGACTCCGACACGCGCCGGGGCCAGCCCGCCGCGCATCGCGCGTTCGCGCAGCACCACGCCGCGCGCGGCCTGCAGGGCAGCGCCGAGGGCTACGGCGCGTCCTCCGCGATCCTGCTGGGCGACCTCGCGCTCGTCGCGAGCGAGGAGATGTTCGCGGCCGCGCTGGACGGGCTCGACCCGGCGGGCACGGCGCACACCCGCGCGGTGTTCGACCACATGCGGACCGAGGTCACGGTGGGCCAGTACCTGGACCTCCTCGCGCAGGTGCAGCCGTGGGGACGCGATCCCGAGGCCGACGAGCGGCGCGCACGCGACGTCATCCGCGCCAAGTCCGCGCGGTACAGCGTCGAGCACCCGCTGGTTCTGGGCGCGACGCTCGCGGGCGCAGCCGACGACGAGGTCGCGGACCTGCGCGCGATCGGGCTTCCGCTGGGCGAGGCGTTCCAGCTGCGCGACGACGTGCTCGGCGTCTACGGCGACCCGCGCACCACGGGCAAGCCCGCGGGCGACGACCTGCGCGAGGGCAAGCGCACGGTCCTGGTGGCGCGCGCGATGCGACGCGCGCTCGACAGCGGCGACGAGCGCACCGCGGCCCTGCTGCGCGACCGGCTGGGCGTCCGCGACCAGTCGGACGCCTCCGTGCACGAGCTCGCGACGGCGATCCGGGAGACCGGGGCGGTCGACGAGGTCGAGGCGCTCATCGACGAGCTCGCGGGCCCGGCGTTCGCCCGGCTGCACGACCGGGCCTGGCCGCAGCCGGCGGGCGAGGTGCTCGAGGCCCTCGCGCACGCCGCGGTCGACCGACGCGCCTGACCCGTGGGCGCGGCGACCGCCTAGAGCTCGGCCTGCGCGCGGCGCCGGACCTCGGTCTTGTGCCCGCCGCGCAGCGCGTCGATCGGCGAGCCGGGCAGCGTCTCGTCGGGCGTGAACAGCCACACGATGGCCTCCTCGTCGGAGAACCCCGCGTCCGCGAGCACGGTCAGCGTGCCCTGCAGCCACGGCAGCACGGCCCACTCCCCCGTGGCGGCCGCGTCCTGGCGACCGGCGACCAGGAAGCGCTCCGGGACGCTCAGCACGCGCGGCTCACCGCGGCGGACGCCGACGAGCTTGCGCTCCTGGATCAGGCGGCGCACCTTGCCGACGTCCAGACCGATGCGGTCGGCGACGTCCGGGACGGTCAGCCAGGCGTCGACGAGGGTCTCGAGAGCGGGTGCGGTGTCGGTCACCGGGCCAGCCTACGCACCACCCCGCGGGTCCGGCCGCGGCCGCCGCGCGCGGCGCGACGGTGCGTCCGAACGGGGCAAGGGGTTTCCAGCGGACCCACGGTCGGCTAGTTTCACACCTGTCACATCTGTACCAGTGGTCACACTGGTCACATCCGCAACACGCCCGGGGGAAACGACCATGGCACCGACGACGAGCGCGCCGCGCCGCAACGACCACCTGCGCCGTGCGGCGACCGGCACGGGCGCGACCCTGGCGCTCGTCGCGATCTCGGTCTCCACCTCGGGCGCCGCGCACGCCGACTCCAGCTACACCGTGCGCGAGGGCGACACCGTGAGCCACATCGCCGCGCGGACGGGCGCGAGCGTGAGCTCGATCGCCTCGGCGAACGCCCTGACCGACGTCTCCCGCATCCGCGTGGGCCAGGTGCTGGCCATCCCCAGCGCGTCCGGGGACGGCTCGACGCGCACCCGCACGCCGAGCGCGAGCGCGTCCTGGACCGTGCGCCCCGGCGACACCGTGAGCGCGATCGCCGCGCGGACCGGCTCGTCCGTGGCCGCGATCGTGTCCGCCAACGGGCTGGGCTCCGACGCGATGATCGTCGTCGGGCAGCGCCTGCGGATCCCGTCCGCGGGCGGGACGACGCACACGCCGAGCACGCCGCGCACGTCGTCGTACACCGTGCGCGCCGGCGACACCGTCTCCGCGATCGCGCGTCGGCACGGCACCACGGTCTCCGCGATCGTGTCGGCGAACCACCTGGGCGCGGACGCGATGATCCGCGCCGGCCAGCGGCTCACGCTCCCGGGTGGCGGCGCCACGCACGACGGTGGCAGCACGCGCGACCGCGGCGCGACCGAGCAGCTCGTGGGCGACACGTTCGAGGGCCGGACGTACGCGCGCGACGTGGTGGACGCCGCGAACGCCAACAAGCGCGCGCTGCTGGCCGCCGGTGTCCCGTCCCCCGCCACGATGCAGGCCAAGGTCGCCGCCACCGCGCGGGCCTACGGCCTGGACCCGCGGCTCGCGCAGGCCATCGCGTTCCAGGAGTCCGGGTTCCACCACACCGCGGTCTCGCCCGCGAACGCGATCGGCACCATGCAGGTGATCCCGTCCTCGGGCGACTGGGCCTCCGACCTCGTCGGACGTGAGCTCAACCTGCTCGACCCCGACGACAACGTCACGGCGGGCGTCGTCATCCTCAAGGCGCTGGTCCGGATGTCGCCCGACCTGCCGTCCGCGATCGCCGGCTACTACCAGGGCGCGGCGTCGGTGCGGAAGTACGGCATGTTCTCCGACACGCGCCGCTACGCAGCCAACGTGCAGACGCTGATGGGGCGGTTCTGACCGCGCGTCCGCGCGGGCTCCACCGTCCGGCCGCACCGCGACCGTAGACTCGCCGCGTGGGAACCGCCGTCACAGATCCGCTCGTGGGCCGCCTGGTCGACGGGCGGTACGAGGTCGTCTCCCGCATCGCCCGCGGTGGCATGGCGACCGTCTACCTGGCCGTCGACCGCCGCCTGGACCGCGACGTCGCGCTCAAGGTCATGCACCCGCACCTGGCCGAGGGGACGTCCGGCGCCGACTTCGTCGCGCGGTTCCGGCGCGAGGCGCGCGCGGCCGCCCGGCTGACGCACCCCGGCCTGGTCGGCGTGTTCGACCAGGGCGTCGACGGCGAGACGTCCTACCTGACGATGGAGTACGTCGACGGGTCGAACCTGCGCCGTCGGCTCGGCGAGCAGGGCGCGCTGACGGTCGCCGACGCGCTGCGCATCACCGAGGCCGTGCTGGACGCACTCGGGGCGGCGCACCGCGCGGGGCTGGTGCACCGCGACATCAAGCCCGAGAACGTGCTGCTGTCCAGCGAGGACCGCGTCAAGCTCGCCGACTTCGGGCTCGCCCGCGCCGTGACCGAGGTGACCGCGACGACGACCGGGACCGTGCTGGGCACGGTCGCCTACCTGGCGCCCGAGCTCGTGGTGCGCGGCTCGAGCGACGCGCGCACCGACGTGTACGCGTGCGGCATCCTGCTGTTCGAGATGCTCACGGGCCGGCAGCCGTACACCGGCGAGACGCCGATCCAGGTGGCGTTCCAGCACGTCAACTCGGACATCCCCGCGCCCTCCGACGTCGTGAGCTGGCTGCCGGTCGAGCTCGACGACCTGGTCCGCGCGCTGGCCGCGCGCGAGCCCGACGACCGCCCCGTCGACGCGGGCGCGGCGGTCACGCTGCTGCGTCGGGTGCGCTCCGAGCTGGACCCGCAGACGCTCGAGCGCCGCGCCGACGTCCCCGCGACGATCGTGCTCCCGGCCGCGACCGACCCGGACGAGACGCCTCTGCCGGACGACGACCCGCCCGGCCCCGTGGCCGCGGCGCTGGACGACGCGACCGATCCCGGCGCGACGATGCTGATCGACGCGTCCACGCACCACGGCTCGACCGTCGCGCTGCCCATCGGCCTGGGCGCAGGCCTGCCGTCCGTCGTCGCCGCGGCGCCGCAGCCGGCCGCCGTCACGCCGCCCCCACGCCGCCGACGCCGCGCGCTGGCGATCGGCCTCGTGCTGCTCGTCGCACTCCTGCTCGGTGGCGCGGGCTGGTGGTACGTCGCCGCGGGTCCGGGCGCCTACACGACCGTGCCGCCGATCGCGGGCAAGAGCACCGACGCGGCGACGGGTGCGCTCGAGGCGCTCGGGCTGCACCCCGACGTGAGCTCGGAGTTCTCCGACACCGTGGCGAAGGGTCTCGTGGTCGCCAGCGACCCCGCATCGGGCGACCGCGTCCGCAAGGACGGCACCGTCGAGGTCGTCGTGTCGAAGGGGCCGGACTACGTCGACGTCCCGGACGGCGTCGTCGGCACGCTGCAGGCGGACGCCGAGAAGGCACTCGAGGACGCCGGCCTCGAGGTCGACTACGCGCCCGCGGTGTATGACGACAAGGCCGGCCTGGGCGTGGTCGTGGCCGCGACCCTGCCCGACGGCAGCGACGCGGACGCGGGCACGCGGACCACGCGGCACACGGTGGTCACGCTGACCGTCTCGAAGGGACCCGAGCCGCTCACGGTGCGCAACGTGGTCGGCAAGAGCGCGCAGGACGCCACCAAGCAGCTCAAGGCCGACGGTCTCAAGGTCAAGACGACCGAGGCGTTCAGCGACGACGTCGACCAGGGGCTCGTCATCAGCCAGGACCCGCGCGCGAAGTCCGACGGGCACCGGGGTGACACGGTGACGCTCGTGGTCTCCAAGGGCCCCGAGCTGGTCGAGGTGCCGGACCTGTTCGGCATGCAGTTCGAGAAGGCGGCGAAGGAGCTCGAGAAGCGTGGCCTGGTGGCTGCGCGCGAGGACTTCCTGGGCGGCGTCTTCGGCACGGTCCGGGACCAGAGCGTCCGGGCCGGCGAGTCGGTCCCCAAGGGCACCGTGGTGACGCTCACGGTCGTGTGACCCCGTGTCCGACGACGAGGCCCGCCTGACCGGTCGTCCGGTCGGGCGGGCCTCGTCGTCAGCGCGGGCTGGTCAGGCTGCGCGCAGCAGCTCCACCACCTGGAACGCGAGCTCGAGCGACTGCTGGTGGTTCAGGCGCGGGTCCACGAGCGTCTCGTAGCGCTCCGCGAGCCGCTCGTCGTCGATCTCCTCGGCGCCGCCGAGGACCTCGGTCACGTCGTCGCCCGTGAGCTCGATGTGCAGCCCGCCGGGGACGGTGCCCAGCGCGCGGTGCACCTCGAAGAAGCCCGCGACCTCGTCCATCACGTCGGAGAAGCGGCGCGTCTTGTAGCCCGTCGCCGACGTGATGCCGTTCCCGTGCATCGGGTCGCACACCCACGTCACCGGACGGCCGTCAGCCGCGACCTTCTCGACGAGAGCCGGGAGCCGGTCACGGATCTTGCCCGCGCCCATCCGCGTCACGAACGTGAGGCGCCCCGGCTCCCCCGTCGGGTTGAGCGCGTCGATCAGCGCGATCGCGTCGTCGCCCGTGGAGGTCGGGCCGAGCTTGACGCCCAGGGGGTTCTGCACGCGCGAGAAGTAGTCGATGTGCGCGCCACCGAGCTCACGCGTGCGCTCCCCGATCCACACGAAGTGCGCCGAGCAGTCGTACGGCAGACCCGTACGGCTGTCGATGCGCGTGAGCGGGCGCTCGTAGTCGAGCAGCAGCCCCTCGTGCGAGGAGTAGAAGTCCACCGTGCGCAGCGCGTCGAAGTCGGCGCCGCACGCGGCCATGAACCGGATCGCGCGGTCGATCTCGGCCGCGATCTCCTCGTACCGCGCGTACGCGGGGTTCGTCGTGAAGCCCTTGTTCCACTCGTGCACGCGCAGCAGCGACGCGAAGCCGCCCGTGGTGAACGCCCGGATGAGGTTCAGCGTCGACGCGGACGTGTGGTAGGCCTCGAGGAGCCGCTGCGGGTCGGGCGTCCGCGCCTCGGGTGTGAAGTCGAAGCCGTTGATGATGTCGCCCCGGAACGCCGGGAGCGTGACCCCGTCCCGCGTCTCGCTGTCCGAGGAACGCGGCTTGGCGTACTGCCCCGCCATCCGGCCCATCTTCACGACCGGCAGGCTCGCGCCGTACGTCAGCACGACGGCCATCTGCAGGATCGTCTTGATCTTGTTCCGGATGTTGTCCGCGGTCGCCTCGGCGAACGTCTCGGCGCAGTCGCCGCCCTGGAGCAGGAACGCCTCACCCCGACCTGCCGCCGCGAGCTGCGCCCGCAGCGCGTCCGCCTCGCCCGCGAACACGAGCGGGGGCAGCGCGGCGAGCCGGTCCGTCACCCGCGCGAGCGCGTCGGCGTCCGGCCACGCCGGCTGCTGACCCGCGGGCAGGGATCGCCAGGCGTCGAGCCCGGCGACCACCTGCGGGTCCGGCTCCACGCTCACGAGTGACTCGCGGGGACCAGCGACTGGCCGATGTCCGCGAGCAGCGCACCGAACCACGGCTGCGTCACGTCGAACGCCTTGCCACCGGCGATGCGCGGGAACTCGATCGCACGCAGCACGTCGCCGCGCTCCTCGTCGTGCCCGATCACGCCGGACTCGCCGCGCAGCGCGCACTCCACCGCGAGGTCCGTCATGGACTTGATCAGGCGCAGGTCCTCGGCGTTGGCGGCCGCGGCACGCGAGTAGTAGCCCGACTTCTGGACCATCGTCTTCTCGGCGCCGAGCTTGTCCGCGAACTGCTTGGCGAACCACTGGCCCGGGTTGATCGTGTCGAGCTTCACGTGGCCGAACGGGTCGCGCTCGGGGGGCGTGCCTGCCGCCGTCAGCTGGTCGACGATCTCGTGCATGCCCGCACCCTCCGACAGGAAGATGTTGACGTTGCCCTGGCTGTCCATGATGCCCTTGAGCCGCTCGGCCTCAGCGTCGATGTCGATCGCGAGCTCGGGCACGAACACCGCGTGCACGTCCCAGCGCTCGCGCGACAGGCCGATGCCGGGGACCCACTCCTGCTGGTCGAGCCACTTGCGGTACTCGGCGGCCGCCGCGGCCGTGAGCCATCCGCAGTGCCGGCCCATGACCTCGTGCACGATCAGCATGCGCGGACCGGAGCGGTGCTCGCCGATGACGTTCGCAGCGAAGCCCGCGGCCTCCTCGGCCGCCGTCCACGCACCGAGCGACTGCCGGATCGGGACCACGTCGTTGTCGATCGTCTTGGGCAGGCCGACCACGGTCAGGCCGTACCCGTTGTCCGCGAGGTAGGCGGCCAGGTCCGCGGCCGTCGTGTTCGTGTCGTCGCCGCCGATCGTGTGCAGCACGTCGACGCCGTCGGCCTTGAGCTGCTCGGCCGCCACCTGGAGCGGGTCCTGGCCCTCGGCGACCAGGCCGCGCTTGACGCAGTCCTTGGCGTTGGTGAGCTTGACGCGCGAGTTGCCGATCGGCGAGCCGCCGAACCGGTGCAGGACGCCGGCCCTCTGGCGCGTCTCGGCGTCGATGACGATCTTGTCGCCCCGCAGCAGCCCGTAGTACCCGTGCTCGTAGGCGATGATCTCGACGTCCGGCGCGATCTCGGTGTAGCGCTCGATGAGGCCACCGACGGCGGACGAGAGGCACGGGGCGAAGCCACCCGCGGTGAGGAGGGCGACGCGACGGACCGACATGACAGACACCTTCCGTAGAGCTGCAGGACCTGCCTGCGGGAACGCAGGCGACCCTAGGGCGCGGGAGCCGGACGGCCCCGGGACCCAGGTCCGGGCGGCCGCACGGCGGCAGCACCCGGGAGCGACGGCCGTGCGGCCGACGCGGTCATCCTACTGACGGCTCGCCCTCGTCCTGCGGCGGTACCGGAACCTGGACGTCGGGTGCGGGCCGACCGCCCGGTGCGACCGTGCGCGCGTCGTCGGCGGCGTCCGGCGTGGCCGCCACGCCCGCCGCGATCCGGGCCTTCTGCGTCGCCGCGTAGACGTCCACGTACTCCTGGCCGGACAGGCTCATGATCGCGTACATGATCTCGTCGGTGACGGACCGCAGGATGAAGCGGTCGTTCTCCATGCCGCGGTAGCGCGAGAAGTCGAGCGGCTCCCCCACGACCATGCCGATCCGCATGACGCGCGGGATCGTCCTGCCGACGGGCTGCGCGATGTTGGTGCCCACCATCGCGACGGGGATCACGGGGGCACCGGACTCGAGCGCGAGCCGCGCGATGCCGGTCTTGCCGCGGTACAGGCGGCCGTCGGGGCTGCGCGTCCCCTCGGGGTAGATGCCGAACAGGTCACCGGCCTCGAGCCGCCGCAGGCCCGTCCGCAGCGCCGCCTCGCTGGCCTTGCCGCCCCCGCGGTCGACCGGGATGGTCCCCACGCCGCGCATGAAGCCCGCGGTGAGCCGACCCTTGAGGCCCCGCCCCGTGAAGTACTCCTGCTTGCCGATGAACACGAGCTCGCGGTCGAGCATGAGCGGCAGGAAGAACGAGTCGATCACCGCGAGGTGGTTGCTCGCGAGGATCGCCGCACCCGAGGCCGGCACGTTCTCCGCGCCCTTGATCCAGGGCCGGTACACGAGCTGGAGCAACGGACCGACGAACACCCGCTTCATCAACCAGTAGAACAAGTGGCCCACCCTCCCGCTGCAGCGCGGACCGTCGGACCGCCACGTCCGACTCTAGAGTGCTCACATGGCTGCTCGCTCCGACGGACCCGCCGATCCGGTCGACGACGACCGCTGGGCGCGCATCGTCGAACAGCTCGGCGAGGTCGACTCGGCCGCGGACAGCACCCCGCGCCGACCGCTCGACTTCCCCGTGGCACCCGGCGTCGACTCGCCGTGGACCGGCGACGCGGCGTCCGGGCGCGACGCCGTGGACGGCCCGCGCTCGTGGGACGGCTCGGCCCAGTACGCCGACGCCGAGGCCGCGGTCGACGAGGCGGAGGGCTTCGTCCCGCCCGACCCCGGGCCGGTCCTCGGTGGCGACCCGCTGCTGACCATGGCGTGGCTCGCCGCGGGCGGGATGCCGGTGCTCCTGCTCGCGCTCGTCGTCTTCTGGCGCGACGTGCCGCCCGTGCTCATCCAGGCGGCGTGCGGCGTGTTCGTGCTCGGTGTCGCGGTGCTGCTGTGGCGCATGCCGGCAGGCCGCAGAGGCGACGACGACGATGCGGACGGCGACACCGGCGCGGTCGTCTGACTGCTCGTCACCGACGACCGCGCCGGGCACGTGTGCTCAGATGCGCGCGAGGTCCGCCGCACCCACGATGCCGGCGTCGTTGCCCATCGCGGCGACCACGATCTCCGCCTCGGGCCGGTGACCGCGGGCCGAGAGCTGGTCGGCGAAGCCCTTGCGCGCGGGCGTCAGGAGCAGGTCGCCCGCGGCAGCCACACCGCCGCCGATCACGACCATCGCGGGGTCGAGCAGCGCCGCGACCGACGCCGCACCCTCCCCGATCCATCGGCCGAGCTCGGCGAGCAGGTCGATCGCGAGAGCGTCGCCCTCCTCGGCCGCCGCGGTCACGTGCGGACCGATGATCTTGTCCACCTCGCCGCCCGCGAGCTCGAGGATGCGCGCGGCGCGGTCCGGGTACGCGACGACCGCGGCCTGGGCGTCCCGCACGAGCGCGCTGCCCGACGCGTACTGCTCCCAGCAGCCCTCGTGACCACACCCGCAGTAGTGCCCGCCGGGCACCACGCGCATGTGACCCACCTCGGCCGCGACGCCCGCGAAACCGCGCACCAGCTGGCCGTGCGAGACGATCGCCCCGCCCAGCCCCGTGCCGATCGTGAGCGTGAGCATGTCCTCGACCTCACGCGCCGCGCCGTAGCGGAACTCGGCCCAGCCCGCGGCGTTCGCGTCGTTCTCCACGACGATCTCGAGCCGCTCGTCGATCAGCGCCGCCACGCGGTCACGCAGCGGGTAGTCGCGCCACGCGATGTTCGGCGCGAACAGCACCCCCGACCGGTCGGCGGCGACGAACCCCGCCGCGGCGAGGCCGATCGCACCGATCTTGTGCTGCGCGCTGAGCTCGGCGTACACGTCCGCGATCGCGGCGTCGATGCTCGCGGCGTCGTCCGGCTCGGTGTCCCGACGCGTCTTGGCCAGGATCCGGCCTTCGTCGTCCACCACGCCGGCCGCGATCTTGGTCCCGCCGATGTCGACCCCGATGGCGTGCATGTGTTCGTTCCCCAATGCGTCGAGAGAGAAGGGCTGATGGGTGGCGCCGAGCGCCTGCCTGGTCCAGCCGTCACGCTAGCGCCACCGGGAGGTGCGGCGTGCACGCGGCCACGGGCACAGGCGCGTCGAGCGTAGACCGGGGCCCACCCCCTCGTACCTGGACCGACGTCCCGTATCCTCGTCGCACTTGCCACCACTGCCACTGGAGTCAGCATGGTCGAGTTCAGCACACCGTTGCTCGTCGAGATCGAGCGCTCGCGCAACCTCAACGACCTGTTCGCGGACCGCGTCGCGGCAGACCCGGACGGCGTGGTGATCGAGCACAAGACGCAGCAGGACGGCCCCTGGATCCCGTTGACGGGGCGCGAGCTCGACGCCGAGGTCGTGGCCGTCGCCAAGGGTCTCGTCGCGCGCGGGGTGGAGCCGGGCGACCGCGTCGGGATCATGTCCCGCACCCGGTACGAGTGGTCGCTGCTGGACTGGGCGACGTGGGCGGCGGGCGCGATCCCGGTGCCGCTGTACGAGACGTCGTCGGCCGAGCAGGTCAACTGGATCCTGAGCGACTCGGACGTCTCGGTGCTCGTCGTCGAGAGCACGGCGCACGCGGCCGTCGCGCAGGAGGCGCGCACCGGGCTCACGGGACTGCGCGAGGTCCTCGTGATCGACGAGGGTGCCGTCGAGACGCTCGTCAGCGCGGGCGCCGACGTCCCCGACGACGAGATCGCCCGCCGGCGCGGGCTCGCGGAGCTCGCGAGCGTCGCCACGGTCATCTACACCTCGGGCACCACGGGACGCCCCAAGGGCGTCGAGCTCACGCACGGCAACTTCTACGAGCTCACGGTCAACGCGGTCGAGGGGCTGCGCGAGGTCGTGTCCGAGCCGGGCTCGCGGACGCTGCTGTTCATGCCGCTCGCGCACGTGTTCGCACGCTTCATCCACGTGCTGTGCATGCCCGCGGGTGCGGTGCTGGGCCACTCCCCCGACACGCGCACGCTGCTGGACGACCTGGCCTCGTTCCGGCCGACGTTCATCCTGGCGGTCCCGCGCGTGTTCGAGAAGGTCTACAACGGCGCCGAGCAGAAGGCCGCGGCCGGCGGCAAGGGGTCGATCTTCCAGCGCGCCGCGAAGACGTCGATCGTCTACTCGCGCGCGCTCGACACGCCGCGCGGCCCGAGCCCGTGGCTGCGGCTGCAGCACAAGGTGGCCGACGTCCTGGTGCTGCACCGCCTGCGGGCGCTGCTCGGCGGTCAGGCCAAGTGGGCCATCTCGGGCGGTGCGCCCCTCGGCGAGCGCCTCGGCCACTTCTACCGCGGTGTCGGCCTCAAGGTGCTCGAGGGCTACGGCCTGACCGAGACCACCGCGCCCGCGACCGTCAACCGGCCCGCACGCACCAAGATCGGCACGGTCGGCAAGCCGCTGCCGGGTACCGCGGTCCGCATCGCCGACGACGGCGAGATCGAGATCAAGGGCATCCAGGTCTTCCAGGGCTACCACAACAACGACGCCGCGACGCAGGAGTCGATGCACGACGGGTGGTTCCGCACGGGCGACCTCGGATCGCTCGACGACGAGGGCTACCTGCGCATCACGGGCCGCAAGAAGGAGATCATCGTGACCGCGGGCGGCAAGAACGTCGCGCCCGCGGTGCTCGAGGACCGGCTGCGCGGCCACCCGCTCATCAGCCAGGTGGTCGTGGTCGGCGACCAGCGCCCGTTCATCGGTGCGCTCGTGACGCTCGACCCCGAGGGCGTGCCCGGCTGGCTGACCGCGCACGGCAAGCCCGAGATGACGCTCGCGCAGGCCGCGCAGGACCCGGACGTGCTCGCGTCGATCGACAAGGCCGTCGACCGCGCGAACAAGGCCGTCTCGCGCGCCGAGTCCATCCGCAAGTACCGCATCCTCGACACGGACCTGACGATCGCGAACGGCTATCTCACGCCGAAGCTGAGCGTGAAGCGCAACGTGGTGCTCAAGGACTTCGAGGGCGAGATCGACGCGCTGTACGACGGCCCCGTCGGTGGCGCCGAGTGAGCCGCGCCTGACCTGGCAGCGCGTTCGAGGGCGGCACCGTCGAGGTGCCGCCCTCGACGCGCATCGGGCGGGTCAGCCGTGCGCGGCCATGCGCAACGGCGGCACCAGGTGCAGCGCGGCGAGCGTGCCCAGCGCGCGACGCTCGTCCTCGTCGAGCTCGAACGCCGGTCCTCCGCCGGCCTGACGCCCGGCGTCGGCGCGGGCCGGGACCTCGAGCACGAACGACACCACGCAGTCCCCGCACGCCCGGGGCCGGGCCGTGCACCCCTCGCAGTCGATGATCATGGCGCGACGCTAGGCCGAGCCACCGACACGGCCGCTCACCTGCGCTGCAGCCACCCCACGAGCGTGGCGGACGGCACGACGTAGGCACCGTCCGCCTCGACGTCGTGCGTGACCTCCTGGTCGCTCGTGACCACGACCACCACCCGCCCGGCGGGTTCCGCACGCACCAGGCGCCGGATCAGGTCGTCCGCGATCTCCCCGACCGAGAACCGCACCCGCACGCCCCGCGCGAGCGACGCGGTGGGCATCGGCGAGGGCCTGCCGTCGAAGCAGCACGTCACCTCGGCACCCGTCCGGGCCGCGAGGCTCGCGAGGCCGTCCACCAGGTGCCGGCGCTGGAGCTCGAGCGTGAGCCCGCCGAACGCGGACTTGGTCACGTTGTAGCCGTCGACCACCAGGTGCGCACGAGGCAGGCGGAGCAGCTCGTCGAGCAGCGTCGGGTCGTCCACCAGGCGCCCCCGGGAGCCGACCCGCACCGGCGCGGCGTCGGGCTCGGGAGCGACGAGGTCGGCGGGCAGGTCGGCGGCCGGGGGTAGCGCGAGCTCGGTGCGCAGACCGCTCGCGGCGTCCACGATCGTGTCGAGCAGCAGCCGCACACGTGCGTCCGCGAGCCTGCGCGCGACGCGCACCTCCGCGCGGGCGGCGTCGCGCTCGGCACGTGCGGCCCGGAGGTCCTCGGCGGCCACGCGCTGCGCGTCGGCGGCCGCGGCCTGTGCCGCGCGGGCCTCCTCGAGCGCGGTCTGCGCGTCCTGCGCCGCCTGCCGGCCCTGCGCACGTGCGCGATCGGCGTCCGAGCGCAGGCGCCGCAGCTCGCGGCGCGTCGTGGCGACCTCGTCCGTGAGCGCCGCGGCCTGCGCGCGCGACTCCTCCAGCGCACGGGTGAGCTCCTCAGCCCGCGTGCGCAGGCGCGCCACGGCGGGGTCCGGGGACGCCGGCTCGGCGGCGTCGAGCTCCCGCGGGACCCACACCGACCAGTCCTGCGCGTGCAGCCACGCACCGGCCGCCGCGTCCCACGACGGTGCGGGCGCGTCAACCGACGGCGGCAGCGCCGGGCCACCGGACTCCGGCGCCGGCTCGGCGGCGGGCCCGGTGGCGACCTCGGCGCCGCGCGGGTCGTCGGGCGCACGCTCGTCGTCGTCCTCGACACCGCCGACGAGCGACGCCACGTCCGGGTGCGCGTGGCGCCACGTGCGGGCCACGCGCGCGCGGAAGGCCGCGTCGGCCTCGAGCGCGGCCCACAGGGGCGCGCTCCCGGACGCGGCGCGCTTGGCGGGGGCGAACGCGCGCACGCGGCGCAGCGACGAGGGGACCAGGAGAGGTTCCAGCTCACCCACGGTGCGTGCGGCGAGCTCGACCAGCCGGTGGCGCAGCGCGGCCGGGACGTCGGGGCTCGCAGCGCTCATGGCGCCACCCTAGGCGCGCCGAGGCGCGCTCGGCCGCGGTGTCGGTGCGCGCGGGTACCGTCGCCGCCATGTCAGCCCTGCACCGCCTGCGCCCGGTCTGGGCGGGCGCGCCCGCCGCCGGCGGCACACCGGTGCAGCTGGGCCTCGACGAGATCGGGACCCCGCTCGCCGACGTCACGTTCGTGGTGGTCGACCTCGAGACCACGGGCGGCACCCCGGCGGACTGCGCGATCACCGAGATCGGCGCCGTGAAGGTGCGCGGCGGCCAGGTGCTCGGCGAGTTCCAGACCCTGGTGGACCCGGGTGGTCCCGTGCCGCCGTTCATCCAGGTGCTGACGGGGATCACCACGGCGATGCTCATCGGGGCACCCCCGATCGAGGAGGTGCTGCCGGCGTTCCTCGAGTTCGCGCACGGGGCCGTCCTCGTCGCGCACAACGCCCCGTTCGACGTCGGCTTCCTGCGTGCGGCCGCGGCCCGCACCGGTCACGCGTGGCCGGGCCCACGCGTGGTGGACACCGTGCGGCTCGCGCGTCGGGTCGTCACGCGCGACGAGGCGCCGAACCACAAGCTCAGCACGCTCGCGGCGCTGTTCCACGCGGAGGTGACGCCCACGCACCGTGCGCTCGACGACGCGCGCGCGACGGTCGACGTGCTGCACGCGCTGCTCGGACGCCTCGGCCCGCTGGGCGTGACGCATCTCGAGGACCTCGCGAGCGCGACCGACCCGGTGCCGCAGGAGGTCCGTCGCAAGCGCACGCTCGCCGACCACCTGCCCGATGCGCCCGGCGTCTACCTGTTCCGCGGTCCCGGGCAGGAGGTGCTGTACGTCGGGACGTCCACGACGTCGCTGCGCACACGCGTCCGCTCGTACTTCACGTCGTCGGAGAAGCGCGGACGCATCCGCGAGATGGTGCGCATCGCCGAACGCGTCGACCCGGTGGTGTGCGCCACCCCGCTCGAGGCCCGCGTGCGGGAGCTGCGCCTCATCGCGGAGCACTCCCCGCGCTACAACCGCCGCTCCCGGTTCCCCGAACGCATGCCGTGGCTCCGGCTGACCAGCGAGCCGTACCCGCGGCTGTCGGTGGTGCGCGAGGTGCGCGACGAGCCGGGCGCCACCTACCTGGGTCCGTTCGGCGCGCAGCGTTCCGCACAGCTCGCGCTCGAGGCCCTGCACGAGACGTTCGAGATCCGGCAGTGCACGCGTCGGCTGCCGCTCGTGGCCACGCCCGCCGCGTCGTCGTGCGCACTGGCGGGCATGGGTCGGTGCGGCGCGCCGTGCGTCGGCGGCCAGGACCAGGACGCCTACACGTCGGTCGTCGAGCGCGTGCGTGCAGCCATGGCCGGCGACCCGGCGCCCGTCGTCGCCGCACATGCCGAGCGCATCGAGACCCTGGTCGCGCAGCAGCGCTACGAGGAGGCGGCCACGGTCCGCGACCGGCTGGGCGCGTTCCTGCGCGGAGCCGCGCGCGTCCAGCGCGTCGGCCCGCTCGCCGCACTCCCCGAGCTCGTGGCCGCCCGGCGCGCCGACGACGGCGGCTGGGAGATCGTCCTCGTGCGGCACGGGCGGCTGGCCGCGACCGCGCGCGTCGACCGCTCGACCGATCCGCGCCCCGCCATCGAGACGCTGCGCGCGACGGCCGAGCACGTCGCGGCGCCCGTCCCTCCGATGGCCGCGGCCCATCCGGAGGAGGCGGATCTGGTGCTGGACTGGCTCGAGCGGCCCGGCGTCCGCATCGTCGAGGTCTCGGGCGGCACCTGGGCGCTCCCCGTGCGGACCGCGCTGGGCGACGTGGACCCGGCTGCGGCGATCGCGGCGCACACCGAGCGCGTGCGCGGGCAGGTCGCCCGGGTGCTGCACGTGGTGCCGCGCGACGCGCCGGAGCAGCCCGTGCCGCGCACGGCGTGACCGCGGCATGATGGCCGACATGCTGACTGCCATCGTGCTCATCGACACCGACGCCGCGCGCATCCCCGAGGTGGCGGCCGCCATCGCCGAGATCCCGGGCGTCAGCGAGGTCTACTCGGTGACGGGCGAGGTCGACCTCGTCGCGATGGTCCGGGTCCGCGAGCACGACGAGCTCGCGGACGTCATCGCCGACCGCGTCAGCAAGGTGGAGGGCGTGCTGCGGACGCAGACCTACATCGCGTTCCGCACCTACAGCCAGCACGACCTCGACCAGGCGTTCGCGCTCGGCCTCGAGGACTGAGCCGCCCGCGTCAGGCGCTGGCGGCCTGCCAGCGCGCGAGCGCGTCCCGCGCGGCACCGTCGTCGATCGACGCACGGGCCGCGGCGACCCCTGCGAGCAGGCGCTCGTGCAGCGTCCCCGTCGCGGTGCCGGGCAGCGTGCCGTCCGCGACGAGCGCGGCCGCCGCGTTGAGCAGCACGGTCTCGCGCACCGGTCCGGGCTCCCCGTCCAGCAGGCGCCGGGCGACGCCGGCGTTGTGCGCCGCGTCCGCCCCGCGCAGCTCGTCGAGCTGCACGCGCTCGACGCCGAGCTCGGACCAGTCGACGAGGTGCTCGTCGACCGTGCCGCCCGCCACGACCCAGATCCGGGTCGAGGCCGTCGGCGCGATCTCGTCGAGCCCGTCCTCGCCGCGGAACACCAGCGCCGACGCACCACGCGCCGCGAGCACGCCCGCGATCAGAGGTCCCATGCGCGCGTCGCCCACGCCGATCGCGGCAGCGGCCGGCTGCGCCGGGTTGGTGAGCGGTCCCAGGAAGTTGAACGCGGTGGCGATGCCGAGGCCCGCGCGCGCGGCCGCGGTGTGCCGGAACGACGGGTGGAAGACCTGCGCGAAGCAGAACGTGATGCCGGCCTCGAGCGCGATCCGCGTGACCCGGTCGGGTGCGTGGTCCAGCCGGATGCCGAGCTGCTCGAGCACGTCGGCCGACCCCGAGGACGACGACGCAGCCCGGTTGCCGTGCTTGACGACGCGCAGCCCCGTCCCGGCGACGACCAGGGCGGCCATCGTCGAGATGTTCACGGTGTGCGACCGGTCGCCACCGGTACCCACGATGTCCACCGAGCGTCCGGGCACGTCGATGCGGTGCGCGTGCGCGAGCATCGTCGCCGCGAGCCCCGTGAGCTCCGGGACCGTCTCCCCCTTGGCGCGCAGGCCGACGAGGAACCCGGCGATCTGGACGGGGGTCGCCTCTCCGCGCATGATCTCGTCCATCGCCCACGACGCCTGGTCGGACGTCAGGTCCTGCTTCGCGACGAGGCTCGTGAGCAGGTCGGGCCACGTGTACGCGGGGCTCATCCGGCGACGGACCCGCTGCGCACGAGCGAGGCGACGGCCGCCTGGAGCTCGAAGGGGTCGATCGGCCGGCTCACCGACGCGTCCGCGTTCGACCACGACGCGAGCCACGCGTCCTGCGGCCGTCCGGTGATCACCAGCGCCGGCGGGCAGTCGTAGACCTCTTCCTTGAGCTGCCGCGCGAGGCCCATGCCGCCGACCTTGTCCGCCTCGCCGTCGAGCACGAGCAGGTCCACACCACCGGCCTCGACCGCGGCGATCACCGCCGGCGCCGTCGCGGTCTCGAGCCACTCGATCTCGGCCGCACCGTGCTCGAGCCGGCTGCCCACGGCGAGCCGCACCTGCGCGCGCACGTCGACGTCGTCGCTGTACAGGACGATCCGCGGTCCGGCGGGGAGTCCGGCGGGCGTGCCGGCGGGGTCGTGCGCGGTGCTCATGGGGTCCCTCACTCGTCGTCGACGTGGTCCGTGGTGCATCTTGGCACGAGGCGCGCGGCGGCACGACGAGCCACCACGCACCAGACCACGCACGCCCGCGGACGGGGTCGCGGACCCGCCCCACGGGCCCGCGATCCTGACGGTGTGACATTTAACGCCCGCAACGCCTGGGCCCAATGACCCATGCGGCGCCGTCTTCGGCCATAATGACGACCGTGTCGAACGCAACGGCTGCCCCGCGCACCTCGCCCCACGTGAGCGTCAACCGACCGAACCCTGTGTCGGTCGGCACGATCGTGTGGTTGGCGAGCGAGCTCATGTTCTTCGCCGGCCTCTTCGCGATGTACTTCACCATCCGTGCAGCGGTGCCGGAGGAGTTCGCGGAGCAGACGGCCAAGCTCAACCTCACGTTCGCGGCGATCAACACCACCGTGCTGGTGCTGTCGTCGGTGACGTGCCAGATGGGCGTGTGGGCCGCCGAACGCTTCCAGCCCGTGCGCTCGGGGTCCCTGCTCCAGGTCAACCGCTGGGGCATGAACGAGTGGATGACGCTCACCTACGTGATGGGCGCGTTCTTCATCGGCGGCCAGGTGTTCGAGTACGCCGAGCTCGTCGAGCACGGCCTGACGATCTCCTCGAGCCCCTACGGCTCGGTGTTCTACCTGACGACCGGCTTCCACGGGCTGCACGTCGTCGGCGGGCTCATCGCGTTCCTGTTCCTGCTCGGCCGGTCGTTCTCCGCCAAGCGGTTCGGGCACCACGAGGCGACCACGGCGATCGTCACGTCGTACTACTGGCACTTCGTGGACGTCGTCTGGATCGCGCTGTTCGCGGTCATCTACCTGCTGCGCTGACCCGCGCACCACACGCCCCGTACCCCCACCCCCGCGAGACGAGGATCCATCCGTGAAGGCACTCGCCGCCCGCAGGCACGACCGGCGCGCGCCGGCGCTGCTCCTCCTGCTGGCGCTGCTGATCGTCGGTGGCGTCTACGCCGTGGTCGTCCCGTCGTCGGCCCAGGCCACGAACGAGACCGCCACCGCCGATGACATCGCCGCCGGCGAGAAGCTGTTCCAGGCCAACTGCTCGACGTGCCACGGCCCCTCGGCCGCGGGCACGGACTCCGTGCCGTCGCTGATCGGCGTCGGAGCCGCGGCGGTCGACTTCCAGGTGGGCACCGGCCGCATGCCGATGCAGATGAACGGCCCGCAGGCACCGGCCAAGCCGGTGCAGTTCGACGACGAGCAGATCCGCCAGCTCGCGGCCTACGTGGCCTCGCTGGGCGCGGGTCCCGCCATCCCGACGGACGAGCAGGTCGACCCCGCCCTCGGCGACTCCGCCTCGGGCATGGCGCTGTTCCGCACCAACTGCGCGATGTGCCACAACGCGAGCGGCGCGGGCGGTGCGCTCTCGCAGGGCAAGTTCGCTCCCAACCTGTGGGAGACCACGCCGACGCACCTCTACGAGGCGATGCTCACCGGACCGCAGTCGATGCCGGTGTTCAACGACGCGAACCTGACGTCCGAGGAGAAGCGCGACATCATCGCGTTCCTGGACGAGCAGGGCGAGGTGGTCCCGGGTGGGCTCGACCTCGGGTCGCTCGGCCCCGTCAGTGAGGGCCTGTGGGCCTGGGTGGTCGGCCTCGGCCTCCTGATCGGCATCTCTGTCTGGATCGGAGCGAAGTCCTCGTGAGCACGCACGACCACAACGACGTCGTCGTCCACGCCGACGGCGAGACGACCCCCGCGCGGTTCGAGAACCCCGGCCTGCACGAGCACACGCCGCGTCAGGCGGACGTCGACCCGCGCGTCACCAAGCGCGTCGAGCGGCAGGTCCTGGCGCTGTTCACGGCGTCGATCATCGGCACGATCGTGGTCGTGTGGGCGTACTTCGCGCTCCCGCCCGGCGAGACGGCCTCGTCCATGCGGACCTCGAACATCGTGCTCGGCGTGGGCCTGGCGGTGTGCCTGCTCGGCATCGGGATCGGTGGGAACTACTTCATCAAGGTCCTGATGAGCAACCGCGAGTACACCGAGGAGCGGCACGCGCAGCGTTCGTCGGACGAGACGCGTGAGGTCGCCGTCCAGATGCTCCAGGACGGCGCGCAGGACTCGGGCCTGACACGGCGCAAAGCACTGGTCGGCGCCGGTGTCACGGCGCTCGCGCTGTTCCCGCTCTCGATCCTGGTGCCGCTGCTGGGCAACGTGGGCTCGGACTGGAACGTGCGCAAGTTCAAGCACACGATGTGGAAGAAGGGCATGCGCCTGCACACCGACCCGACGAACCGCCCCATCCGGGCCGCGGACGTCACGATCGGCGACGTGTGGCACGTGATCCCCGAAGGCCTCGAGGAGCTCGAGCACGGCAAGCTCGACGAGAAGGCCAAGGCCGTCGTGCTGCTGGTCCGGCTCGACCCGCGCGACCTGCGCTCCGACCAGTCCCCCGAGGGTGAGACCTGGTCGCACGACGGCATCGTCGCGTACTCGAAGATCTGCACCCACGTCGGCTGCCCCGTCGCGCTCTACGAGCAGCAGACGCACCACCTCCTGTGCCCGTGCCACCAGTCGACGTTCGACGTCGCGGACGGCTGCAAGGTCGTCTTCGGCCCCGCGAAGCGACCCCTGCCGCAGCTGCCGATCACGGTCGACGACGAGGGCTACCTCGTCGCCCAGAGCGACTTCACCGAGCCGATCGGTCCGACCTTCTGGGAGCGTGCGACCAAGTGAGCGAGCTCAAGACCCCCCCGAGCGGTGGCGCGAAGGCCGCCGCGGCCACGGCGGACTACCTGGACCAGCGCACCGGAGTCGGCAACGCGGTCAAGTTCTTCGCACGCAAGGTGTTCCCCGACCACTGGTCGTTCTTCCTGGGCGAGATCGCGCTGTACTCGTTCGTGACGCTGCTGGTCTCCGGCGTGTTCCTCACGATGTTCTTCGTGCCCAGCATGGCCGAGACGCACTACCCGGACGACGGTGTGTGGGCGACCATGCGCGGCGTCGAGATGTCCGAGGCGTTCAAGTCCACGCTGGACCTGTCCTTCGAGGTCCGCGGCGGTCTGCTGATGCGGCAGATCCACCACTGGGCGGCGCTGATCTTCATGGCGTCGATCGTCGTGCACATGATGCGCGTGTTCTTCACGGGCGCGTTCCGCAAGCCGCGTGAGATCAACTGGGTCGTCGGCTTCGTGCTGCTGATCCTGGGGCTCGCGGCGGGCTTCTCGGGCTACTCGCTCCCGGACGACGTGCTGTCCGGCAACGGCCTGCGCATCACGGACGGCGTGGTCAAGGCGATCCCGATCATCGGGTCCTACCTGTCGTACTTCATCTTCGGCGGCGAGTTCCCGGGCACGGACCTGATCCCCCGCCTGTTCACCGTGCACATCCTGCTGGTGCCTGGCCTGATCCTCGCGCTCATCGGCCTGCACCTGTTCCTCATGGTGATGCACAAGCACACCCAGTTCCCCGGCTCGGGCCGCACCAACTCCAACGTGGTGGGCTACCCGGCGCTCCCGGTGTACGCGGGCAAGCTGCTGTTCAACTTCTTCGTGGTGTTCGGCGTGATCGCGCTCATGGCGGGCACGATGTCGATCAACCCGGTCTGGAACTACGGGCCCTACGACCCGTCCCCGGTCTCCGCGGGCGCCCAGCCGGACTGGTACATGCTGTTCCTCGAAGGAGCGCTGCGCCTCATGCCGGGCGGTGCCGAGTTCATGATCGGCGACTTCACGGTCCCGCTGAACGTGATCATCCCCGCGATGGTCGTGCCGGGCGTGCTGTTCACGCTGCTCGCCGCCTACCCGTTCATCGAGTCGTTCGCGACCGGCGACACGAGCGAGCACCACCTGCTCGACCGCCCGCGCAACCGCCCGTTCCGCACGGCGTTCGGCACCTCGCTGCTCATGGCGTTCTTCATCCTGGTGCTCGCCGGCTCGAACGACCTCATCGCGACGCACTTCCACCTGTCGATCAACGACATCACCTGGGTGTTCCGGGTGCTGCTGTTCGTCGGGCCGTGGCTCACGTTCGTGGTCACGAAGCGCATCTGCCTCGGCCTGCAGCGCAAGGACCGCGAGCTGGTCCTGCACGGGCACGAGACGGGCCGGATCGTCCGCTTCGCGTCCGGCGAGTACATCGAGGTGCACAAGCCGCTCGACGCGCACGAGCGCTGGCTGCGCGTGCAGCACGAGGCGGTGCGGCCGCTCGAGATCGAGCCGGCCGAGGACTCGCGCGGCGTGCGGCGCAAGGGCTACCGCAAGGACCGTGTCCGGCAGCGCCTCTCGCAGGTCTTCTACGAGGACCGCGTCGAGCCCGTCACCCCCGCCGAGCTCGCCGCCGCGCATGCCGCTCACGGCCATGCGCCGGCCGAGGTGGGCCCGGGTCACGACGACCACGCGGTCGCCGCGATCACGGCAGGCGGTGGCACGCAGCACGGTGTCCCGGAGGGTGAGACCGTCCCGGACGGGCGGAATCGCTGATCCTCCGCCAGAGTTGACCGAGTCGGGCGGCTCGCCTCACCGGCGGGCCGCCCGCTTCGTACCCAGCGGGGGCTCACGCTCCCGCGACGACGCAGGAGAGGTACTCACGCATGGCTGACTACACGCTTCCGGACCTGCCGTACGACTACGCGGCGCTCGAGCCGCACATCTCCGGCCGGATCATGGAGCTGCACCACGACAAGCACCACGCCGCGTACGTGACCGGCGCCAACACGGCCCTGGAGAAGCTCGCCGAGGCGCGCCAGTCCGGGGACCTGGCCGCGGTCAACCTGCACGAGAAGAACCTGGCGTTCAACCTGGGTGGTCACGTCAACCACTCGGTCTTCTGGCAGAACCTGTCCCCCGAGGGCGGCGACAAGCCGACCGGTGAGCTCGCCGCGGCGATCGACGAGTTCTTCGGCTCGTTCGACGCGTTCCAGAAGCACTTCGCCGCGAACGCAGTCGGCATCCAGGGCTCCGGCTGGTCCATCCTCGGCTGGGACTCCGTGGGCCAGAAGCTCGCGATCTTCCAGCTGTACGACCAGCAGAGCAACTTCCCGCTCGGCCTCGTGCCGATCGTCGTGCTCGACATGTGGGAGCACGCGTTCTACCTGGACTACGTCAACGTCAAGGCCGACTACGTCAAGGCGTGGTGGAACATCGTCAGCTGGTCCGACGCGGCCGCCCGCTTCGAGCGTGCGCGGAGCCAGACCTCGGGCCTGATCGTCCCCACCGTCTGACCGCACCACCGGCGCCCTGTGGCGCCGCACCACGCGCTGAGGGCCGTCCCCGCTCCGGGGGGCGGCCCTCAGCGCGTCCACGACCTCCTGCGCTGCGCACGGCGGGTGTGGGCCGCACGGCTCCCCCATCGCGCCACGCCGACCCGGGCACAGACGACGACGCCCGGCGGGACACGGGGTCCGGCCGGGCGTCGTCGGTGCGGGGTCAGTGCGCGTGCTGCCCGCGGGAGAACTCGAAGACCCATCCGATCAGGCCGATGACGCCGAGCCCGATGCCGATGAGCACGAGCCACCACCCGACGGCGAGGCCGAGGAACACCACGGCGCTCGCCGCGCCGATCGCCAGCGGCCACCAGGACCACGGCGCGTACACGCCCTGGTCGCCGGCGCCCTGCTCGATCTCGCCGAACTCGTCGTCCTCGGGCCGCGCGTCGATCCGACGGGCCAGGAGCGCGAAGTAGGCGCCGATCATGCCGACCAGCCCGCCGACGAGCGGGATGCCGACGGTGCCCACGGGCTCGCCCTTGCTCCACAGCGCGTAGACCAGACCGACCGGGAAGAAGAACAGGACGCCGTAGCCGAACAGCTTGGCCTCGATCTTCACTTGGTCCCCTCCTCGTTGTCGTCGCGCTGGACCGGGGCCTCGTCGACGACGGTGGCCGACGACTGCTCGGGCTCCCCCGAGCCGTTGGCGACGCGCTCGGCGGCCACGTCCGTCTCACCGCGCCGGTCGGCCTCCCAGTCGAACGGGCCGGGATCGGGCTCGACGAAGTCCATCGCCGCGACCTCGGGGTGGTGCAGGTCGAACGCGGGGCGCTCCGAGCGGATGCGCGGCAGCGACGTGAAGTTGTGCCGCGGCGGCGGGCAGGACGTGGCCCACTCGAGCGAGCCGCCGTAGCCCCACGGGTCGTCGACGGTCACGCGCGGCGCGTTCCGTGCGGTGGTGTAGACGTTCCAGAAGAACGGCAGCGTCGACGCCGCAAGGATGACCGCACCGATGGTCGAGAGCTGGTTCATCCACGTGAACCCGTCCCCCACGGCGTAGTCCGCGTACCGCCGCGGCATGCCGCGCACGCCGAGCCAGTGCTGGACCAGGAACGTCGTGTGGAAGCCGATGAACAGCAGCCAGAAGTGGATCTTGCCGAGCCGCTCGTCGAGCATCTTGCCGGTGAACTTGGGCCACCAGAAGTAGAACCCCGCGAACATGGCGAACACGACGGTGCCGAACACGACGTAGTGGAAGTGCGCCACCACGAAGTAGGTGTCGGACAGGTGGAAGTCGAGCGCCGGGCTGGACAGGATGATGCCCGTCAGGCCGCCGAACAGGAACGTGACCAGGAAGCCGATCGTCCACAGCATCGGCGTCTCGAACGTGAGCTTGCCGCGCCACATCGTGCCGATCCAGTTGAAGAACTTCACACCGGTGGGCACCGCGATGAGCATCGTCATGAACGCGAAGAACGGCAGCAGCACGGATCCCGTGACGTACATGTGGTGCGCCCACACGGTCACGGAGAGCGCGGCGATCGCGATGGTCGCGTAGACCAGGCCCTTGTAGCCGAAGATCGGCTTGCGGCTGAACACCGGCAGGATCTCGGTCACGATGCCGAAGAACGGCAGCGCGATGATGTACACCTCGGGGTGGCCGAAGAACCAGAACAGGTGCTGCCAGAGGATGGCGCCGCCGTTGTCGGGGTTGAACACCTGGGCACCCAGCCGGCGGTCCGCGCCGAGCGCGAACAGGGCTGCGGCCAGGGGCGGGAACGCCATCAGCACGAGCAGCGACGTGACCAGCGTGTTCCACGTGAAGATCGGCATCCGGAACATCGTCATGCCGGGAGCGCGCATCGTGACGATCGTCGTGATGAAGTTGACGGCGCCGAGGATGGTGCCGAAGCCGCCCATCGCGAGGCCGAACACCCAGAGGTCTCCCCCGAGCCCCGGTGAGTACACCGTGTTCGACAGCGGCGCGTACGCGAACCAGCCGAACGAGGCCGCGCCCTGCGGCGTCAGGAAGCCGCCCGCCGCGATCAGGCCGCCGAAGAAGAACAGCCAGAACGCGAACATGTTGAGCCGCGGGAACGCCACGTCCGGCGCGCCGATCTGCAGCGGCATGATCACGTTGGCGAAGCCCGCGAACAGCGGCGTCGCGAACAGCAGCAGCATGATCGTGCCGTGCATCGTGAACGCCTGGTTGTACTGCTCCTTGGACTGGAAGACCTCCATGCCCGGCGTGAACAGCTCGGCGCGGATCAGCAGCGCGAGGAGCCCGCCGACCACGAACCACACGAAGCTCGTGATCAGGTACATGTACCCGATCGTCTTGTGGTCGGTCGAGGTGACCCACTTCACCACGGTGCGCCCGAGCGTCTGGCGCGACGGCGCCAGTCCCGGGATGTGCTCGGTAGCCGTGGCCATCAGTGCTCGTCCTCCTGCGTCACGCCGTTCACGTCCTGCAGACGGCTGTACTCCAGCCCGAGCGAGCCGGTCTGGCCCTCGTCGCGCAGCTCCTGCATCTTCTCCTCGTACACCTCACGCGTGACGACCTCGACGTTGAACAGCATCGAGGAGTGCTCCTCGCCGCAGAGCTCCGCGCACTTGCCGCGGTAGACGCCCAGCTGCTCGGGCGTGACCTGGAACGTGTTGGTCTTGCCCGGGATCATGTCCAGCTTGTAGAGGAACGCCGGGACCCAGAACGAGTGGATGACGTCACGCGAGTCGAGCGTGAACTCGACCTTCTCGCCGACGGGCAGGTACAGCGTGACCTGCTCGTCGAGCACGCCCTGCGTGCCGCCCACGTCCTGCGCGTGCTGACCGGTCTCGTACACGTCCTCGTCGAGGTAGTTGAAGTCCCAGCTCCACTGCTTGCCGATGACCTGCACGTGCACGTCGGCCTCGGCGGACGTGTCGTTGATCTCGGTCACGTCACGGTTGGTGAAGTAGAACAGCACGCCGATCATCACGATCGGCACGATCACGTACATGATCTCGAGCGGCACGTGGTAGCGGAGCTGCACGGGCAGGACGTCGTCGTCCTTGCGCTTGCGGTACACCGCGACGCACCACAGCATCAGGCCCCACGTCAGGAGCCCGACGAGCAGGGCGGCGACCCACGAGCCGACCCAGAGGTCGACGATGCGGCCGGTCTGGTCGGTGACCTCGGCGTCCGAGCTGCCGGGCAGCCAGCCGCGCTGGACCTGGTCGGAGCAGCCGCTCAGGACCACTGCGGCGGCGGCAACGAGGCCCGCCCACTTCAGGGCCGGGCGACGCTTCCGGCGGGGGGTTTCCGGGTGCAACGGGCGACCTCTCGCTCACGTCCCCGGCCCGCACCGCCCGGTCCGAGCGGCACACACCTGGGACCTTCGTCCTCGACCCGTGCAGCCTAGCGCGCAGATCGCCGGATCACGGCCTGATGGCGCGCGTTGACGACACGGTGTCAGCACCGTCACACCGCCGCGCGACCACGGGACCTTCACCGGTCGCCCGGACGCACGTGACCGCGGCGTCCCCGGCGCGGCGGCTACCGTGCGCGGTGTGAGCTCCTCGACGTCCGCGCCCCGACCCCGAGTGGTCCTCGACGCGGGCGGCCGCGCCCCGCTGCTGCCCGCCGCCCGCGAGGCCCTGGTGGCCGCGCTGGACGAGGGCTGGGCGGACCCGCGCCGCCTGCACGCCGAGGGCCGCCGGGCGCGCCTCCTGCTCGACGGCGCACGTGAGGCGATCGCGGGCGCGCTGGGCGCGCGCACCGACGACGTCGACCTCGCGCCGTCCCTGACCGCGGCGCTGCACGGCGCGGTCAGGTCGATCGCGCACGGACGGCGGCGTAGCGGACCGGACGTGGTGGTGGGTGCGGTGGAACGCGCCGCGGTGCTGCACGCCGCGGACTTCGTCACCGACCGGGCGGGCGGTCGGCGCGTCACGGTCGGGGTCGACGGCACCGGTCGCGTGGACCCCGAGGCGTTCGCGGAGGCCGTCGCCGCACCCGGCGTGGCGCTGGCCGCGCTGCAGCACGCCAACGGTGAGGTCGGGACGCTCCAACCCGTGGAGCAGGCCCTCGGGGCGGCTCGGCCGGCCGGCGTGCCGCTGCTCGTCGACGCGGGGGCGAGCGTGGGGCACGTGGGCGTCGGCGACGCGTGGGACGTGCTCGCGGCCGACCCGGGCGACTGGGGCGGGCCCGGCGGCCTGGGCGTGCTGGTGACGCGCGCGGGGGTGCGTCGTGCGCCGGACTGGCCGCAGGACGACGACCGCTGGTTCCCCGGCGGCGTGAGCGTGCCTCTCGCGCTCGCCGCGGCGGTGGCGCTGCAGCACGCCGTGGCCACGGCCGAGCGGCACGCGGTCCGGCTGCACGGGCTCGTCGACCTGGTGCGTTCCGAGGTCGCGGCACGCGTGCCCGCGGTCGACGTCGTCGGCGACCCGGTGCAGCGGCTCCCCCACGTCGTGACGTTCTCGTGCCTGTACGTGGACGGCGAGGCGATCGTCACCGAGCTCGACCGGCGGGGATTCGCCGTGGGCTCGGGCTCGGCGTGCACGTCGAGCACGCTCGAGCCGTCGCACGTGCTCGCCGCGATGGGGGCGCTCACGCAGGGCAACGTGCGCCTCGCGCTGCACCCGGGCACCTCCGAGGCCGACGTGCACGCGTTCCTCGACGCGCTGCCCTCCGCGGTGGCCGACGTGCGGGCGCTCCTGGGCGTCACGGGCCTCTGACGCGACCGGGGACGACGAAGGCCCGGGTCGCACGGACCCGGGCCTTCGTCGGTGTCGATCAGCTGAACGAGCCGCCGCACGCGCAGGCGCTGCCCGCGTTGGGGTTGTCGATCGTGAAGCCCTGCTTCTCGATCGAGTCGGCGAAGTCGATCGTCGCGCCCTCGAGGTACGGGACCGACATGCGGTCCACGACGACCTCGACGCCGTCGTAGTCGCGCGTGACGTCGCCGTCGAGCAGGCGCTCGTCGAAGTACAGCTGGTAGATCAGGCCGGAGCAGCCGCCGGGCTGGACGGCGACACGCAGCCGAAGGTCGTCGCGACCCTCCTGCTCGAGCAGGCTGCGCACCTTGCTCGCGGCAAAGTCGGTGAGGATGACGCCGTGGGTGGCGACCTCGGTGGTCTCGCTCATGGGCACTCCCTGACGGATGTCGAACGTGTCTCGGACGGTCGCAACAGCGGCGGCCGGCCGAATGTTCCCGCTCAGCGTACGACGCGCCGCGCGCGGGGCGAACCGCCGCACCGACGGGCGCGAGGACCCGTGGGTCGCACGCTCACCGGGGCGACCACGTGCGAGCGACGCGCGTCACGCGCGCGGCGAGCGTCCCGGCCGGGTCGGCGAGCGCGGCCGGCACCTGGTCCGGCTGCTCGGACACGGCGTACGCGCCCGTGATGCCCGCCGCGGACAGCTCGCGCCGCCCGACCAGCACCTGGCCCGCGACGACGACGGTCGGGACGGCGTGCGGCAGCGCGCGCTGCGCGACGAGCGACGCGACCTTGCCGTGCAGCGACTGCCAGTCGAACCGGCCCTCACCCGTCACCACGAGGTCGGCGTCCGCGAGCGCCGCGTCGAGGCCCACGAGGTCCGCCACGAGCGCGGCGCCCGGCACCACGCGGGCACCGACCAGCGCGAGCCCGAACCCGAGGCCGCCGGCGGCTCCCGCACCGGGTGCGTGGGTCAGGCGTGCGCTGGTCGAGGCCGGGCGCGCACCGGCCAGGAGGTCCGGCCGCAGCACGCCGCCGAGCGCGTCGACCGCGAGGCGCGCGAACGTCGCCAGGGCGCGCTCGAGATCCTGCGCCTGCTCGGGCGTCGCCCCCTTCTGCGGAGCGAAGCCGGCGCTCGCGCCCTGCAGCCCGAGCAACGGCACGTCGACGTCCGTGGCCACCAGGAGCTCCGTGCCGGCCCAGTCCGCGCGCAGCGCCGCGAGCCCCGCGAGGTCGCCGGGCTCGACGCCGGCCAGCGCACCGCCGCCCGCACCGAGCCGACCGTGCGGGTCGGCCAGCCCGAGCCCGACGAGCGCACCCGCGCCCGCGTCGTTGGTGCCCGAGCCGCCGAGCCCGACGACGACGCGCCGCGCACCCGTGCCCCGCGCGGCGACGAGCAGCTCGCCCAGCCCGCGCGTCGTGGTCCGCGTGGGGTCGCGCTCGGCGGCCGGCACGAGCGCGAGCCCGACCGCGTGCGCCGACTCGACGTACGCCGTGCGCGCGGGGCCGTCGCCGACCACGAGGACCGCCGCGGGCACGGGACGGCCGACCGGGCCGGTCACGGTGACCGCGACGAGCTCGCCCCCGAGCGTCGCGTGCAGCGTCTCGACGAACCCCGGCCCGCCGTCGGACAGCGGGCACCCGCGGACGTCGTCGTGCGGCGCAGCGGCGCGCCAGGCCGCGACCATCGTCGTCGTCGCCTGCGCGGACGTCAGGCTCGACCCGAAGCCGTCGGGGGCGACCAGCACTCGCACGTCCGCATGGTGCCACGCGACGGCGCCCGCAGGGCACGGGGTCCCGCAGGGGGCGTCGGGTCGCTGTGCGAGGATCGTGCTCGTGAGCCTGACGACCTCCCCCGCCGCCGACGCCGCGTTCACCGAGCCGGCACCCTCGGCCCTGCTGCTCCTCGGCCGCGGTGCGGACCTGCAGTCCGAACGTGGTGTCGAGTGCGTCGGCGGCCTGCCCGCCGCGAGCGACCCCGACCTCGTCGAGCGGGCGCGCGCGGCGCGTGCGGCGCTCGGTGACCGTGCGTTCGTCCTGGGTCACCACTACCAGCGCGACGAGGTCATCGCGTTCGCGGACGTGACCGGCGACTCGTTCAAGCTCGCGCGCGAGGCCGCCGCCCGGCCCGACGCGGAGTTCGTCATCTTCTGCGGCGTCCACTTCATGGCGGAGTCCGCGGACATCCTCACGTCCGACACGCAGCAGGTGGTCCTGCCCGACCTCGCCGCGGGCTGCTCGATGGCCGACATGGCCGCGATCGACCAGGTCACCGACGCGTGGGACGTGCTGGTCGACGCCAGCGTCGCGGACGCGACCGTCCCGGTCACGTACATGAACTCGACCGCGGCGATCAAGGCGTTCACCGGCCGCCACGGCGGCACGGTCTGCACGTCGTCCAACGCGCACGTCGCGCTGCGCTGGGCGTTCGACAAGGTCGGGGGCGTCGACGGCACGGGCAAGGTCCTGTTCATGCCGGACCAGCACCTGGGCCGCAACACCGCGGTGCAGCAGCTGGGGCTGTCGCTCGACGACTGCGTGGTGTTCGACCCGCGCCGGCCGGGCGGCGGGCTCACCACTCAGCAGCTCCGCGACGCGCGCATGATCCTGTGGCGCGGCCACTGCTCGGTGCACGGCCGGTTCTCGGAGCGCAACGTCGCCGACGTGCGCGCGGCCGACCCCGGCGTCACGGTCCTGGTGCACCCCGAGTGCAAGCACGAGGTGGTCACCGCGGCGGACATGGTGGGGTCGACGGAGTACATCATCAAGGCGCTCGACGCCGCGCCCGCGGGCTCGTCGTGGGCGATCGGCACGGAGCTCAACCTGGTGCGGCGGCTCGCGGCCGCGCACCCGGACAAGAAGGTCCACTACCTGGACTCGACGGTGTGCTTCTGCTCGACGATGAACCGCATCGACCTGCCCCACCTGGTGTGGACCATGGAGTCGCTCGCGGCCGGACGCACCGTGAACCGCATCGTCGTCGACCCGGACGACGCGCACTGGGCCCGCGTGGCCCTGGACCAGATGCTGGCCCTGCCCGGGTACTGACCCACCCGGCCGTGATCCCCGAGGAGCCCGCGTGAGCACCGGCAAGCCCATGCGCATCGGCGTGTTCGTGTTCGACGGCTGCGAGGAGCTGGACGTCGTCGGCCCGTACGAGGTGCTCGCATGGTGGGCGCGCAACCTGCGCACCGACACCGAGGTGGTCACGTTCTCCGCCGACGGCGCGGGCGTGCGCTGCTCGAAGGGCCTGCGGCTGCTGCCCGACGCGGGCGCCGACGACGTCGGCCCGCTGCACGTCGTGGTCTACCCCGGCGGCCGCGGGACCCGCACGTTGATGCGCGACGAGGCGCACCTCGCGTGGGTGCGCGAGCTGCGCACCCGCACGCCGCTCCTGACGAGCGTGTGCACGGGTGCGCTCGTGCTCGCGGCGGCCGGCCTGCTGGCGGGACGCCCCGCGACGACGCACTGGGGCTCGTTCGACCTGCTGACCGAGCTCGACCCGAGCGTGCAGCCCGACCGCGTCGCGCGGTTCGTGGACGACGGCGACGTGATCACGTCCGCGGGCGTGTCCGCGGGCATCGACATGGCGCTGCACCTCGTGGCGCGGCTGGACGGCGTGACCGCGGCGCGCGAGGTGCGGCGGGGCATCCAGTACGACCCGCACCCGCCGATCTGACACGACGTCTGTACCCGTGAGTAACATCGCGCCGTGATCCGCACGCTGCAGCTCGCGACCGCGACGTTCCGCCCCCGGCGCGCCGTCCCGGGACAGACCCTGCTCGACCCGTCGGTGACGCGCATGCGCGTCCACCTGTCCGACCTGGACCTGTACCGGCACGTCAACAACGGGATCTACCTGCAGTGCTGCGACGTGGCACGCAGCAACTACCTGGCCGACCTCGGTGCGTTCGACGCGCTCAACGCGCGCGGGTGGTACCCGGTGGTCGCCGCCCAGACCATCAAGTACCGCCGCTCGCTCACGTACCGGCAGCGCTTCGACATCACGACGACCGTCCTGGGCTGGGACGAGCGCGTGGTGTACCTCGAGCAGGCGTTCTCCCGGCCGGGGCGCGACGGGGCGTCCGAGCACGTGGCGCGCGCGATCATCGCCGGCAGGTTCCTGGGCCGCGACGGCAGCCGCGTGGCCGCACCCGACGTGGTGCGCCTCCTGGCCGGCGAGGGCGTCACGAGCCCCCCGCTGCCCGACGACGTCGCGGCCTGGGCGCGCGCGGTGGACGTGGCCGCGCGCTGACCCCGTCGGTCAGCCGCGCGCGAGCCGCTCCAGCAGCAGCGCCTCGGCCAGCACCACGCGCTCGAGCTCGCCCAGGTGCACCGACTCGTTGGCGCCGTGCGCGCGCGAGTCGGGGTCCTCGACGCCCGTGACCAGGATCGCGGCGTCAGGGCTCAGCTCGAGCAGGTCGGCGATGAACGGGATCGACCCGCCGATGCCCAGGTCCACGGGCTCGGTCCCCCACGCGCTCGCGAACGCCCACCGGGCCGCCTGCATCGCGGGCGAGTCCCCGGGCGCCTGGAACGGGCGACCCAGGTCCCCGTCGCGCACGGTGACCCGGGCCCCGAACGGCGCGTGTCCCTCCAGATGCGCGCGCAGCGCCGCCATCGACCGCGCGGGGTCGCTGCCGGGCGCGATGCGCAGCGAGAGCTTCGCGGTCGCGCGCGGCGCGATCGTGTTGGACGCGGTGGCCACGCGCGGTGCGTCGAAGCCGATCACGGAGATCGCCGGCCGCGTCCACATGCGCGCCGTGACCGGACCGGTCCCGGCCAGCCGCACGCCGTCCAGCACGCCCGAGTCCGCGCGGAACGTCGCCTCGTCGTAGTCGACCACCGGGTCGGGTGCGCGGTGCAGGCCGGCGACCGCGACGTCGCCCTGCTCGTCGTGCAGGGTCGCGATCAGCCTGGCGAGCAGCGTCGGCGCGTCCAGCACGGGGCCGCCGTACATGCCCGAGTGGATCGCGTGGTCCACCACCTGGACCTCGACCTCGCAGTCGACGAGGCCGCGCAGCGACGTCGTGAGCCCGGGCACGCCCACGGACCAGTTGGACGAGTCCGCGACGACCATGACGTCGGCTGCGAGCGCCTCGTGGTGCGCGCGCAGGAAGTCCGCGAACGTGGGCGAGCCGATCTCCTCCTCGCCCTCGACGAACACGACGAGCGAGACCCCCAGCTCGTCACCGAGGACGCGCAGCGCGCCCACGTGGGCGACGATCCCCGCCTTGTCGTCGGCGGCCCCGCGGCCGTACAGGCGGCCGTCGCGCTCGGTCGGCTCGAACGGCGGGGTGTCCCAGTCCGCGTCGCCACCCGGCGGCTGCACGTCGTGGTGCGCATACAGCAGGACGGTCGGCGCACCCTGCGGGCCGGGGCGACGCGCGACGACCGCGGGGCGTCCGACGGTGCCGTCGGCGCCCGTGACACGCAGCACGCGCACGTCGTCGATCCCTGCGCCACGCAGCAGTCCCGCGACGTGCTCGGCGCTCGCCTCGACGTGCGCCTGGTCGAACTCGCCGTTGGAGACGCTGGGGATGCGCACGAGCGTCTCGAGCTCGGCGCGCAGGTCCGGGAACGCCCGGGCGACACGCTCGCGCAGGGCGTCGACGCGGTCGTCGGGAACGACGGTGGGGGCGGGTGCGGCGGTGCGGTCCTCGGTCACGGACCGCCACGCTACTCGACTACCCTGGTCCGGTGTTCGGACGCCAGAAGGACCCCGTGACGAGCTCGACCGACCCCGCGGCCGACGCGCCCGTCGAGCAGGCAGCCACGGGCAAGGGCCGTCCGACGCCGCGGCGCAAGGAGGCCGAGGCGGCCAACCGCCGGCCGCTGGTCCCCGCCGATCGCAAGACCGCCGCCAAGGCCGCGCGCCAGGCCCAGCGCGAGCAGCGCGACGCCGAGTACCGCGCGATGCAGTCGGGCGACGAGCGCGCCATGCCCGCCCGGGACCGCGGGCCGGTCCGGCGCTTCGTGCGCGACCACGTCGACGCGCGGTTCAACCTGGGCGAGTACTTCCTGCCCGTCGCGGCCGTCTTCCTGGTGCTCCAGCTCTCGTTCACCCAGATCAACCCGCAGATCGCGGTGCTCGCGCTGCTCGTGCTGTACGTCTACGTGATCGCGGCCGTCGTCGACGGCGCGATCCTGTGGTGGCGCCTCAAGCGCCGCCTCGTCGTCAAGTTCGGCGCGGTGCCGCGCGGGACGCTGATGTACGCCGTGATGCGCGCGTTCCAGCTCCGCCGGGCGCGCCTGCCCAAGCCCCAGGTCAAGCGCCGCCAGTACCCCGAGTGACGCGACGCCGGGAACGAGCCCGGCGCCCCGTGACGACCTAGGGTGGTTGCCATGGTCACCTACCGACACCTGGGCCGATCCGGCCTGCAGGTCACCGAGATCATCTACGGCAACTGGCTCACGCACGGCTCGCAGGTCGAGAACGACACGGCCAAGGCGTGCGTGCGTGCCGCGCTCGACGCGGGCATCACCACGTTCGACACGGCCGACGTCTACGCCAACACGGCCGCGGAGTCCGTGCTGGGCGAGGCGCTCGCGGGTGAGCGGCGCCAGTCGCTCGAGATCATGACGAAGGTCTTCTGGCCGACGGGCCCGCAGGGCGCGAACGACCGGGGCCTGTCCCGCAAGCACATCCTCGAGTCGATCGACGGCTCGCTGCAGCGGCTGCGCACCGACTACGTCGACGTCTACCAGGCCCACCGGTTCGACCACGCGACGCCGCTCGAGGAGACGATGCTCGCGTTCGCGGACGTCGTCCGGCAGGGCAAGGCGCTGTACATCGGCGTGAGCGAGTGGACCGCGGACCAGATCCGCGCCGGTGCCGCGCTCGCGCGCGAGCTGCGCGTGCCGTTCGTCTCGAACCAGCCGCAGTACTCGATGCTGTGGCGCGTGATCGAGGACGAGGTGGTCCCCGCCTCACGCGACGAGGGCCTCTCGCAGGTCGTGTGGTCGCCGGTCGCGCAGGGCGTGCTCACGGGCAAGTACCTGCCCGGTCAGCCCGCACCCGCCGGTTCGCGCGGCACTGACGACAAGGGCGGCGCGCGCATGATCGGCCGCTTCCTCGAGCAGACGCAGACGCTCGAGCGGGTGCAGCAGCTGCGCCCGGTGGCCGACGAGCTCGGGCTCACCATGGCCCAGCTCGCGGTCGCGTGGGTGCTGCAGAACGACAACGTCGCGGCGGCGATCATCGGCGCGTCGCGGCCCGAGCAGGTCGCGGAGAACGTCAAGGCCTCGGGCGTCACGATCCCCGCGGAGCTGCTCGCACGCATCGACGACGTCCTGGGCGACAGCGTGGTGCGCGACCCGGCCGAGACGGCGAAGTCCTCCCCCGCCGCCCGCTGACGATCACACGACCGTGGTGCGGCCCTGCTCCGGCGGGGCGGGTCGCACCACGGTCGCGTCGACGCGCACCGGGTGCGGGGGTCCGGCGGGCGCGATGCGCAGCGGCGGGAGCAGCACGTGCACCAACGGCCCGACGAGCAGCGCGTAGGCCACCGTCGTGACGCCGAACGTCCCTCCGAGCGCGATGCCGGAGAGCACCACCGCGACCTCGATCGCCGTCCGGACGAGCGCCACGGGCCGCCCGGTCCGCGCGACCAGCCCGGTCATGAGCCCGTCGCGCGGCCCGGGCCCCAGCCCGGCACCGACGTAGAGGGCGGTGGCCAGGCCGTTGAGCCCGATGCCTGCCGCCGCCACGACCACGCGCCATCCCACGGCCAGGTCCCCCACGCCCGCGACGAGCGCGAGGAACGGGTCCGCGAGCAGGCCGATCACCAGCACGTTCGCGACCGTGCCGACACCCGGCCGCTGGCGCATGGGCACCCAGCACGCCAGCACGAGCGCGCTGATCACCAGCGTCACCGCGCCGAACGACAGGCCCGTCCGGCGTGCGACGCCCTCGCTCAGCACGTCCCAGGGCATGTTGCCCAGCGCCGAGTCGACCAGCAGGGCCATGGACAGCGCGTAGAGCACCAGCCCGATCAGGAGCTGCACCCCGCGCCGCAGCCGCGGCGGGGGCAGCACACCGGCCGGGGCCACCGTCGGCCGGCTCACCGGTGGGCCGCCACACTGCGCGCGATCTCGACCGTGGTGCCCGCCGCCCAGTCGGCGCGCGCGGGAGCGCGGTGCCCGAGGCCGTCCGCGCGCACGACGCGGACGAGCGGGACGACGAGAACCATGAGCACGACGATAGCGACCGCAAGAATCATGGCCCCATCGTCGCGACACGTTGGCTATGCACTCCATAGCCACTTCTGCGAGAGTGGCTCCATGTCCGTCGACGACCTGCCCACCGACCGCCGCGTCTCGGGCCAGCGGCTGCGCACCGTGCTCGGCGCATGGGAGCGGCCCGGCCCGGCGTACGCCGCGCTCGCCGACGGCCTGCGCGCGGCCGTGCTGTCCGGGAGGCTGCCGCTGCGCACGCGTCTGCCCAGCGAGCGCGAGCTCGCCGAGGCCGTGGGGGTCTCCCGCACCACCACGACAGCGGCGTACGACGCCCTGCGCGACGAGGGCTACCTGCTGAGCCGCCGCGGGTCCGGCACGGTCACCACGCTCCCGGACCGGGGCACGGCCGGCCGCGAGGCGCCGGACCCGCTCACGCCGCACGACGTCGTCGACCTCACGATCGCGGCCCCGGCCGCGCCGCCCGCGCTGCACGACGCCGTGGTCGAGGCGCTCGACCTGCTCCCCCGCCACCTGCCCGGGACGGGGTACGCGCCCGGAGGACTGCCCGAGCTGCGCGCGGCCGTCGCGGCGCGGTACACCGCACGCGGCGTCCCGACCACGCCCGACCAGGTGCTCGTCACCACGGGCGGGCAGGAGGCGATCCACCTGCTCGTCACGGCGCATGCGGGCCCGGGCGACCGCGTGCTCGTCGAGCACCCGACGTACCCGCACGCGCTCGACGCGGTGCGCGCGGCGGCCGCCCGCCCGGTCGCCGTCCCGTCCGGTCCCGACGGGCTCGACCTCGAGCTGTTCGCCTCCACGCTGCGGCAGGCCGCGCCCCGGCTCGCGTACCTGATCCCGGACCACCGCAACCCCACCGGCACGTCGCTGACGGCCGAGACCCGGGTCCGCGTGCGCGAGCTCGCGACACGCACCCGCACGCTCGTCGTGGGCGACGAGGCGCTGTCCGACCTCACGCTGGACGGCACGCCGCCTCCGCCGTTCGCGGGCGACGGCACCGATGCCGCGGTCGCGTGCATCGGCTCCGCGTCCAAGACGTTCTGGGGCGGTCTGCGGATCGGGTGGGTGCGTGCGCACCGGGACCTCGTCGGCCGGCTCACGACGCAGCGCAGCCACGTGGACATCGGCTCGTCGGTGATCGACCAGCTCGTGGTGGTGCGCCTGCTCGACCGGCTCGACGCCGTCCTCCCGCAGCGTCGTGCCGAGCTGCGCGACCGGCGGGACCTCGTCGTCGGGCTGCTCGCCCAGCGGCTGCCGGACTGGCGCGTCGAGGTGCCCGCGGGTGGCCTGTCGCTGTGGGTGGACCTCGGGCTGCCCGTGTCCTCGGCCCTGGCCGCGCTCGCGCCGCGCCACGGCGTGCGCGTCGCGCCCGGGCCGGCGTTCGGTGCCGAGGCGGGGCTCGAACGGCACCTGCGCATCCCGTTCACGGAGCCGCCCGAGCGCCTGGTCCGCGCCGTGGACGGCCTGGCCCGTGCGTGGACGGACCTCGGCCTCGACGCCGGCGGTGACGTGCGCGCCGAGCCCGCGTCGCTCGTCGTGTGAGGTCAGGCCGCGCGCAGCGCGACCGCGGGACCCACCGCCGCGCCCTCGTTCAGCAGCTGTGCCGAGGTCACGCCCTGCCCCGCGAGCGCACGCCAGTGCTCGCCCAGCCACTGCTCGGCATCGTAGCGGTTGGCGAACACGGGGCTGACGGGCCGCTGGACGGGCCCCGCGGGATCGGCCAGGCGCCACTCCCACTGCGGCCGCAGGGCCATCACGGCCGCGCCGCCGAGGTCCGCGTCGAGCGGCGCTCGTCGGACGCGAGCGCACGCCCGATCCGCGCGGGCCACGCCGGGCCCTGGTAGATGAAGCCCGTGTAGCCCTGCACCAGGGTCGCGCCCACGGCCAGGTACTCGCGTGCGTCCGCCGCGGTGGTGATGCCGCCCACGCCGATGATCACCGCGTCGGGCCCGAGCCGCGTGCGCAGCCGCGCGACGACGTCCAGACCGCGCGCGAGCACGGGCGGTCCCGACAGCCCGCCGGGCCCGAGGTCGTGGCCGATCGTCGTGTTGACCGCGACCACGCCGTCGAGCCCGAGCTCCGCCGCGAGGTCCGCGACCGCGTCCACGTCGTCGTCCGACAGGTCCGGGGCGATCTTGACGAGCAGCGGGACGGGCGCGGCCGCGGCCCGCGTGGTGGCCTGGTCGGCTGCGACGCGCACCGCCTCGAGGATGGGGCGCAGCGCCTCGACGGACTGCAGGTCCCGCAGCCCTGGCGTGTTGGGCGACGACACGTTGACCACCAGGTAGTCCGCGTACGGGGCCAGCCGCCCCGCGCTCGTCGCGTAGTCCGTAGCCGCATGCTCGGCGGGCGTCACCTTGGTCTTGCCGATGTTGACGCCGACGACGAGACCCCGACCACGTGCCGATCCGCGCAACCGCGCGAGGCGCTGCGCGACGGCCTGCGAGCCCTGGTTGTTGAAGCCCATGCGGTTGCGCAGCGCGCGCTGGTCGAGGACGCGCCACAGGCGCGGCTTGTCGTTGCCGGGCTGCGGCTCCGCGGTGACCGTGCCGATCTCGACGAACGAGAACCCGAGCATCGCGAGTCCCTCGACCGCGCGCGCGTCCTTGTCGAACCCGGCGGCCACGCCGAAGCGACCCGGCAGGATGCGGCCCCACACGCGCACCGTGCCGCCCGCGGGGACCGCGAGCACGCGCGCGACGACGTCGCGGAGCACGGGAGTGCGGCCCACCGCGCCGATCAGGCCGAATGCGAGCTCGTGCGCACGCTCGGGGTCCATGCGCCGGAAGACGAGGTCGAACAGCAGGCGGTACACGCGCTCACCCTACGGGCGCGGAGGCCGGCGGCACCGGGCCGTCCGGCGCACGGTCACGGCCCGTGCGGTGCAGCCACCAGAGCCCGACGAACGGCAGCACGAGCGGCACGTAGCCGTAGCCCGCGCCGAACTGCGACCACACCGTCTCGTCGGGGAAGTCGCCCACGTCGACCAGCGAGAGCGTCCCGACCACGAGCACGCCCACGAGCTCGAACCCGACCGTGGCCCATGCGAGCGGCCGCAGGTCACGCGCGAGCGCGACCGTCGCGATCGCGTAGACGACGCCGGCGAGCAGCGACAGCGCGTACGCCAGCGGCGCCTGCGACCACTGCGTCGTGACCTGGTAGAGCCCCCGTGCGGTGGCCGCGAGCGCGAGCACGCCGTAGACGGCCACCAGCAGCCGGCCGGGGCCTGTCCCCGTCCTCGTCACCGCTCACACCCCCCAGATCTGCACGAGCCGCAGCTCGAGGAACGCGACCGTGAGCGCGGCGACCAGCAGCACCACCGAGCTCCAGCGCGTGCGCTCGGCGAACGCCCATGCCGCCGCGAACGGCAGGACCACCAGCTGCGTGACCACGTAGCCCCACAGCAACAGACCGTCGACCGCGTGGTCACCGGTCGCCTGCACGACGCCGAGCACCACCGCCTGCACGACGAGCACGCCCTCGACCGCGGCCGCGCCCCACAGCTGGCGCAGCACCACGGCACGGTCGCGCACGACGAACAGCAGGGCCCACGCGGCCAGGGCCGCGCACAGGAGCCCCACGAGCAGGGCGAGCGGGAGCGTCACGGCTGCACAACCTACCGGCGCCGCACGTGCAGCACGCGCGGCCGGCCCCCGCGCGGGACCGCCGGACCACCGGTGCCCGCGTCGGCGCGGTTACCATCGGTCCGTGATCGCGCTGACCTCCAAGAACCCTGCCCAGCTCGCCGTCGACGCGGTCGTGGTCGCCGTCCGCCCCCGTGGCACGGCCGTCGTGGCGGTCGGTGCCGAGTGGCTGCCCAAGGAGCTCACGCAGACGCTCCTGCGCGACGCCGCGCGTCTCGGCATCACGGGTGCGGTCGACGAGGTGCGCCGCCTGCCCGGCGCCGGCATCAAGGCCGCGACGCTCGTCGTGACCGGTGTCGGCGACAAGCCGCTGGACGCGGGTACGCCCGAGGGCGCCGAGACCGTCCGGCGTGCGGTCGGCGCGGCCACGCGCGAGCTCGCAGGCCTGACGTCGGTCGCGATCGCGCTGCCCACGCCGGACGCGGCCACGGTCGCCGCGGTCGCCGAGGGTGCCCTGCTGGGCGCGTACGCCTTCAGCCGGTACCACGCGCTGCACGACGCACCCGTCGGCCAGGTCGAGATCGTCACCGAGCGCCCGCGCGACCGCGCCGCGCAGGAGGCGGTCGCGCGCGCCGAGGTGATCGCCGCCGCCGTGCACGCCACGCGTGACCTGGTGAACACCGCGCCCAACGACCTGTACCCCGCGGCGTTCGCCGACGAGGCGAAGGCCGCGGTCAAGGCCGCGGGGGCCAAGGGGCTCAAGATCACGGTGCTCGACGAGAAGGCGCTCGCCGCGGGCGGCTACGGCGGCATCCTCGGCGTGGGTCAGGGCTCGGCCCGGCCGCCCCGCCTGGTCAAGGTCGCGTACGCGCCGTCGCGCGCGAAGGCGCACGTCGCGCTCGTCGGCAAGGGCATCACGTTCGACTCGGGCGGCATCTCGATCAAGCCCGCCGCGGGCATGGAGGCCATGAAGTCGGACATGGCCGGCGCCGCCGCCGTGCTGCACACCGTGGTCGCCGCCGCGCGGCTGGGCCTGCCCGTGGCGGTCACCGGTTGGCTGTGCCTCGCCGAGAACATGCCGTCGGGCACCGCGCAGCGCCCCTCGGACGTCCTCACGATCCGGGGCGGGAAGACCGTCGAGGTGCTCAACACCGACGCCGAGGGCCGGCTGGTCATGGCCGACGGCCTGGTCGCGGCCCTCGAGGAGAAGCCGGACGTCGTGGTCGACATCGCGACGCTCACGGGTGCGCAGATGGTCGCGCTGGGCTACCGCGTCTCGGCCGTCATGGGCACCGAGGACGTGCGTGACGAGGTCGTCTCCGCGGCCACGGCCAGCGGTGAGCAGTTCTGGCCGATGCCGCTGCCCGAGGAGCTGCGCGCCGGCCTGAAGTCGAAGGTCGCGGACATCGCGAACATCGGTGAGCGCTGGGGCGGCATGCTGTCCGCCGGCGTGTTCCTGCGCGAGTTCGTCGGTGACGCCGCCTGGGCGCACCTCGACATCGCCGGGCCGTCGTTCAACGAGAAGGCCGCGCACGGCTACACGCCCGTGGGCGGCACGGGCGTCGGCGTCCGCACGCTGCTGAGCTTCGTCGAGGCGCGCGGCTGACCTCAGCGAACGCGCCCGGACGCGCGCCCGCGCGGCTACGCTCGCCGCATGGGTCTGTTCCGCCGTTCACCACGCACGCCCTCGGGCGAGCAGCCCACGTCGTCGCGCGCGGCGCGCGACGCGACGGTCGCCCACCTGCGGGAGTTCGCCGAGACCCGCATCGGCGTCGAGGCGTACGTCGAGCCGGAGACGAACGTCACGCAGACCACCGTCCTGCTCGTCGCGACCGACGGCGAGTGGACGCGGCGCCGGGTGCCCGACGCGCGCGCGGCCTTCCAGCTGGCGCAGGCACTCGGCATCCCGGCGTACGACGTGCACGCCACGGGGTACCCGCAGCGGTGGCGCGACTACAACGCCCGGCAGCGCGCGAGCGCGCGTCGGGCCACGTCGTGACCGGACGATCCGGGCGCATATTCGTCGGATGAATGTTCGGAGCGTCACAGCGCCCACACCCCGGTGCGCGTTCGTCCCCCCGCGGTCCGGGTGACAAGATGGACGACGATCTCCAGACCCACACGACCGTGCGTGGCCTGCGAACCGGAAGTCAGTCCGACCTGAGGAGTCTGCACGTGGCCGAGACCACCGGCACCGCCTTCGACATCGTCGTCCTGGGAGCGGGAAGTGGTGGCTACGCGGCTGCCCTCCGCGCCGCCCAGCTCGGCAAGACCGTCGCCCTGGTCGAGGCCGACAAGGTCGGCGGCACCTGCCTGCACAAGGGCTGCATCCCGACAAAGGCGCTCCTGCACGCGGCCGAGCTGGCCGACAACGCGCGCGAGGGTGCGCACTACGGCGTGCACACCACGCTCGACCACGTCGACATGGCGGGGGTCAACCAGTACAAGGACAGCGTGATCGGCGGGCTCTACAAGGGCCTGCAGGGGCTCATCAAGTCGCGCAAGATCACGGTGGTCGAGGGCTACGGCAAGCTGACCGGCCCGAACACGGTCGAGGTCGCGGGTCAGACGCTCACGGGTGAGCACATCATCCTGGGCACCGGCTCCTACGCGCGTTCGCTGCCGGGCCTGGAGATCGGCGGCCGGGTCATCACGTCCGACCAGGCGCTCCAGCTCGACTGGATCCCGCGCTCGGCGATCATCCTCGGCGGCGGCGTCATCGGCTCCGAGTTCGCGAGCGTGTGGAAGTCGTTCGGTGCGGACGTCACGATCATCGAGGCGCTCCCCCACCTGGTCCCGAACGAGGACGAGGCGCTGTCGAAGGCGTTCGAGCGGGCGTTCCGCAAGCGCGGCATCCAGTTCAACCTGGGCGTCCGGTTCTCCGGCGTCACGCAGGACGACAACGGCGTGCACGTCTCGCTCGAGGACGGCAAGACGTTCGACGCGGACGTCCTGCTCGTGGCCGTGGGCCGCGGGCCGAGCACCGCGGGTCTCGGCTTCGAGGAGCAGGGCATCACGCTCGACCGCGGCTTCGTCATCACCGACGAGAAGCTGCACACCGGCGTCGCGAACATCTGGGCCGTGGGCGACATCGTCCCCGGGCTGCAGCTCGCGCACCGCGGCTTCGCGCAGGGCATCTTCGTCGCCGAGCAGATCTGCGGGCTCAACCCCGCGCCGATCGTCGAGTCCGGCATCCCGCGCGTCACCTACTCCGAGCCCGAGGTCGCCTCCGTCGGCGTCACCGAGGCGCGGGCCAAGGAGATCTACGGCGCGGACGCCGTCGAGATCCTCGAGTACAACCTGGCCGGCAACGGCAAGAGCAAGATCCTCGGCACGCAGGGCTTCGTGAAGCTCGTGCGGCAGAAGGACGGCCCCGTCGTCGGCGTCCACATGATCGGCGCCCGCGTCGGCGAGCTCATCGGCGAGAGCCAGCTCATCGTGAACTGGGAGGCCTACCCCGAGGACGTCGCCGCCCTCATCCACGCCCACCCCACGCAGAACGAGGCGCTCGGCGAGGCCCACCTGGCCCTCGCGGGCAAGCCGCTGCACGCCCACAACTGACCTGAGATCGAAGGAGACGAGCGGTCATGTCGCAGAACGTGCAGCTCCCCGCGCTCGGTGAGTCCGTCACCGAGGGCACCGTCACCCGCTGGCTGAAGAACGTCGGCGACCGCGTCGAGGTCGACGAGCCGCTGCTCGAGATCTCGACCGACAAGGTCGACACCGAGATCCCGTCGCCGTTCGCCGGCGTGCTGGAGCAGGTGCTCGTGCAGGAGGACGAGACGGTCGAGGTCGGCGCGACGCTCGCCGTCATCGGCTCAGGCGAGGGTGCGGGTCAGCCCGACGCCTCGCCCGAGCAGGCGCCCGAGCAGGCACCCGCCGAGCAGCCCGCGGCCGAGGCCGCGCCGCAGCAGCAGTCCCCCGAGCAGCACGAGGAGGCCGCGCCGGCGCCCGCCGAGGCCGCCCCGGCCGCCGCCGACTCCGGCTCGTCGGCCGCACCCGCCGGTGACGGGCAGGAGGTCACCCTCCCCGCGCTCGGCGAGTCGGTCACCGAGGGCACCGTGACGCGGTGGCTCAAGGCCGAGGGTGACTCGGTCGAGGTCGACGAGCCGCTGCTCGAGATCTCGACCGACAAGGTCGACACCGAGATCCCGTCGCCGGTCGCCGGCACGCTGCAGAAGATCGTCGTCCAGGAGGACGAGACCGTGCAGGTGGGCGCCGTGCTCGCACTGATCGGCTCGGGCTCCGCCCCGGCGCAGGCCGCTCCGGCCGCCGCACCCGCCGCCGAGGCGCCCGCGCCGGCCCCCGCTCCGGCTCCGGCCGAGCAGTCCGCACCGGCGGCTCCCGCCCAGCCCGCGCCCGTCCCCGCCGCTCCTGCGCAGCCCGCGCCGGTCCCGGCGGCTCCGGCACCTGCTGCGGCGCCCGCTGCCGCACCCCAGGCCGCGCCCGCCGCCGCGGGTGGCTACCTCACGCCGCTGGTCCGCAAGCTGGCGGCCGAGAAGGGTGTCGACGTCGCGTCGCTCACGGGCACCGGTGTCGGCGGTCGCATCCGCAAGGAGGACGTCCTCGAGGCCGCGGCCAAGGCCGAGGCCGAGGCGGCCGCCAAGGCTGCTGCCCCGGCACCTGCCGCGGCCGCACCCGCAGCCAAGGCGCCTGCCCCCGCGGCGGTCTCGCCCCTGCGCGGCACCACCGAGAAGGCCAGCCGGCTGCGCCAGATCATCGCCGAGCGCATGGTCGAGGCGCTGCACACGCAGGCCCAGCTCACGACGGTGGTCGAGGTCGACGTCACGCGCATCGCCAAGCTGCGCACCGCGGCCAAGGAGGACTTCAAGGCGCGGGAGGGCGTGAACCTCACGTTCCTGCCGTTCTTCGTCCTTGCGGCGATCGAGGGCCTCAAGGCGTTCCCCAAGATCAACGGGGTGCTCGAGGGCAACACGATCACGTACCACGGCCAGGAGAACGTGGGCATCGCGGTGGACACCGACCGCGGCCTCGTGGTCCCGGTCATCCGTGACGCGGGCGACCTGAACCTCGGCGGCATCGCCCGCAAGATCGCCGACCTCGCGGGCCGGACCCGCACCAACAAGATCGGGCCCGACGAGCTGTCGGGTGCGACCTTCACGGTGACCAACACCGGATCGGGCGGCGCGATCATCGACACGCCGATCGTCCCGGGCGGCACGTCCGCGATCCTCGGCACGGGCGCGATCGTCAAGCGTCCCGCCGTGGTCAAGGGCCCGGACGGCGAGGACGTCATCGCCATCCGCTCGCTGTGCTACCTGTGCCTGTCCTACGACCACCGTCTGGTCGACGGCGCCGACGCGTCGCGGTACCTGTCGGCGCTCAAGGCGCGGCTCGAGGACGGCGCGTTCGAGGCCGAGCTCGGCCTCTGACGCCCTCCGCACGCCACGACGGCCGGGTCCCCCCGCGGGGCCCGGCCGTCGTGCTGCACGCGGCGGCGCGCCGGTGCGCGTCCCGCCGCCTAGGGTGACCAGATGCACATCGTCCTGGCGGGATCGCACGGGTTCATCGGCACGGCACTGCGGTCCTCGCTGCAGGACGCGGGCCACGACGTGCGCGTGCTGGTCCGGCACGCGGTCACGCGTCCCGAGGAGATCTGGTGGGACCCCGCGGCGGGCCGGCTGGACCCCGCGGCTCTGCACGGGGCCGATGCCGTGGTGGACCTCGCGGGCGTCAACCCCGGCACGCGCCCGCTGACCGCCGCGCGCAAGCGCGAGGTCATGTCGTCGCGCGTCGACACCGCCGGCCTGCTGGCGCGGACCATCGCGCGCCTCGACGCGCCACGGCCGGCGCTCCTGCAGGCGTCGGGCATCGGCGCGTACGGCGACCGCGGCGACACCCTGCTGGACGAGACCGAGCCGCTCGGTCGGACGTTCTTCGCCGAGGTCGTCCGCCAGTGGGAGGACGCGACGCGGCCCGCGCAGGACGCGGGAGCGCGCGTCGTGCTGCTGCGCACGGGTGTGGTGCTCGGGCCGGGCGGCGGCGCGCTGCGGCCGCTGTGGCCGCTGCTGCGCCTGGGCCTCGGGGGGCGGCTGGGCTCGGGCCGGCAGTACTGGTCGTGGATCACGTTGCACGACGAGGTGCGCGCGATCGAGCACCTGCTCACCGCCGACGTCGCGGGCCCCGTGAACCTCGTGACGCGCGCGGACCGCAACCAGGACGTCACGGCCGCGCTCGCGCAGGCGCTGCACCGACCCGCGGTCGTCGCTGCCCCGGCCTGGGCACTGCGGCTCGTGCTGCAGGACTTCTCGTCCGAGGTGCTGGGCTCCGTGCGGGCCACGCCCGCGGCGCTCACCGCGAGCGGGTTCGTGCCCGCGCACCCGGACCTCGCGTCCGCCGCACGCTGGCTGGTCGAGCAGGGGTAGCCGGGGCTACGCGGCGCTCACCGCCCAGACGCGCCACCCCTGCGGCGTCCGCCGCAGCTCCAGCACCACGCTCTCGCGGGCCCGCGGGCCGCCGGGCAGCGCCCTCCCGTCGGGCTGCACGCGCGTGTACGCGCTCGTCGTGCTGGTGACGCGCACACGCGCGCGCTCGTCGTCGTGGCTCAGCACCAGCGCCTCGTGCACCCGCACGGTCAGGCCGTCCAGCCGCGCACCCGCGAGCTCGGCGAGCACGCGCGTGTCGGCGACGTGCGCAGGGCCCGCGGGCACCTCGACGTCGCCCAGCGTGGCCGCATCACCCTGCTGCAGGACGTGCACGCGGCGTCGCGTGAGCTCCGCCGCGGCCTGCGCGGGGTCGTCGGGCAGAGCGCGCGGGGCGTCGGCTGCGGGACCGGCCGTGCGAGCGGGCTGAGGGGTGGGCGCCTCGGTGGGGACCGCGCCAGACGGTGCCGTCGAGGCGGGCCCGCCGTGCGCCCGGGCCGTGGGCTCGGTCGCCGCGGCCCGGCCGGGCTCGTCGGCGCCGAGCGCGAGCACCGCCACGGCGACGAGCACCACCGCGCACACGGCCCCGGCGCCCGCCAGCACCCACGGCCGCGCGGTCCCGCGGGCGCCGGCGCTTCGTCGGCCCGCACGGCTGCTGCGCAGCGCACCCACCGGCCCACGCTCCGCGGCCGCGAGCTCGGCCGGACCCGGGAGCACCACGGGCCGTGGTGCCGTGCTGCGGAAGCAGCGGTCCACGACGCGGTCGGCGGTCAGCGCCGCGCGGCCCGTGTCCGGGAGGGTGAGCAGGTCCGTGAGCGCCTCGCGGAGCCCCCCGACCACGTCGGTCGCACCTGTCGGTTCGTCGGCCAGCGCGTGCACCACCAGCGCGATCAGCGCGCGCACGTCGGCGGGCGCGGTCCCCCGGCCGCGCAGGATCGCGGCGACGCCCGTGAGGACCGGGCGTCCCTCGGCGTCGAGCACCACCGCGGCGGCGTCCACCTCGCCGTGGACCAGACCGGCGGCGTGCAGGGCGCCCAGCGCCTGCGCGACGGGGACCGCCACCGTCACGGCCTCACCCGGACCGAGCGGCCCGCGCGCCGCCTGCAGACGCGTGAGCGGCAGGCCGGGGACGTGCTCGACGAACACGCCGAGCATCGCGGACCCGAGCTCGACGACCTCCAGCACCGCCGGCAGGTGGTCGTGCCGCACCGCCCGCAGGATGCGCACGCGCTCGGCGACGCCCTCGTCGGCGCGCACCGCGTGCAGCTCGACGCGCCGGCCCGAACCGTCCAGGGCCACGCCCAGGACGGCGCCGGGCCCCACGCTCCCGTCGGCGCGGAAGCCCGCCGCGGCGAGCGCGCGCTCGGCGCCCACGGGCACGTGTGTGGTCATGCGCCCATGCAAGCCGAGGTCGCGCCGGTGCGTCCGCGGCCATCCACAGGGGGCGGGCTCAGGCCAGCGTGACGACCCGACGCTCGTCGGCCGAGACCCGCGCGGCGTCGAGCACGCGTGCGGTGACGACCGCGTCCGCCGGGTCCACCGGGACGGGTGCACGCCCCCGCACCCACCGCGCGACCAGCGGGTAGACGTCGTGGTGCCCGCCGGTCGGCGCCGGGACCGGGCGGCGCTCCGCGCCCGTCACCAACCACCCCTCGTGCACGGGCTCACCCGGACGGCGGCCCTCCTCGTACGCGTCGTCGAGCACGGCGAACGGCGTCGGCTCGCCCTCGTACGCGGTCACCAGGTACGCCGCCGCGGTCCCCAGCACGCGCGTGCGCGGGCCTGGAGCCCCGACGAGCGAGCCGGCCTGCAGGTGCGCGAGCACGCCGGACTCGTGCCGCAGGGCCAGGAACACGTCGTCGACCGCGGGCGTCGTGCGCGCGGCGAGCTCGGCGTACACCTCCCGGACCGGCCCGAACAGCTGGACCGCCGAGTCGACCAGGTGCGCGCCGAGGTCGAGCAGCAGCCCGCCGCCCACCGGGTCGTTCTCCTTCCAGCGGTCCTGCGGCTGCGGCCGGTACCTCTCCCAGCGACGTTCGAACCGGTGCACCTCGCCCAGCGCGCCCCGGCCGATCAGGTCGACGAGAGCGAGCTGCTCGGGGTCCCAGCGCCGGTTCTGGAACACGGTCAGCCGGCCGTCGGCACGCGCGACCAGCGCGGCCGCGTCGTCGGCCGTCGTCGCCAGCGGCTTGTCGACGAGCACGTGCAGCCCGGCGTCCAGCGCGGCGGTCACGTGCTCGACGTGCGCGCCCGTCGGGCTCGCGACCACGACCAGGTCGAGCTCGTCCCGGCGCTCGAGCAGGCCGTCGACGTCGGGCACCACGTGCGCGCCCGGCCAGTCCTCGTGCACCTGCGCAGCGCGCCCGCGCGTGACGACCGCGGCCACCCGCTGACCCGCCTGCCGGACGAGCCGCGCGTGGATGCCACGTCCCGCACCGCCGTAGCCGATCAGCCCGACGCGCAGCGCGTCGCGCCGCTCGTCTCCCGCTCCGTCAGCCGTCCCCGCCTGCGCCGCGCTCATGCTCGTCACCCTAGGACCTAGGCTGGCGGGCATGCGGTTCGAGGAGCTCGACCTGGGCAGCAGGCTGCTGCCGTACGAGCCGACGTGGGCGCTGCAGCGGCAGGTGCACGCGGCGGTCGCTGCCGGCGAGCAGGAGGACACGGTCCTGCTGTGCGAGCACGAAGACGTCTACACCGCGGGTCGTCGCACCGCGTCGTGGGACCGTCCGGTCGACGGAACGCCCGTCGTCGACGTCGACCGCGGCGGACGCATCACGTGGCACGGACCCGGGCAGCTCGTCGGCTATCCCATCGTCCGGCTCGCCGCCCCCGTCGACGTCGTCGCGTACGTCCGCGCGCTCGAGGAGGCGCTCATCCGCACGTGCGCGGGCCTGGGACTCGAGGCGATCCGCGTCGAGGGCCGCAGCGGCGTGTGGTTCGAGGCCGCCGGGCCCGGCGCGCGGCAGCGCAAGGTCGCCCAGATCGGTGTGCGAGTCTCGCGCGGCGTGACCATGCACGGGTTCGCGCTCAACTGCGAGCCGGACCTGACGGTGTTCGACCGCATCGTGCCCTGCGGCATCCCCGACGCGGACGTCACGTCGCTGTCGGTCGAGTGCGGACGCCGCATCACGATCGCCGACGTCGTGCCCGCGGTCCGCGGCCACCTGACCGACACGCTCACGCCGCTGCTGTCCCCCGCCGGGGCGGCCGCGAGCGGCTGGCTCGCGGCGCGCTGACGTCAGGCCGCGCGTGTCAGCTCGTCGGCGATCCCGACGGCCCACGCACGGACCGCGTCGAAGTCGCGGAAGTCGCCGTCCTCGGCCCGCACGAGCGCCACGAGCGCGCGCTCGGACAGGCTCAGCGCGGCCTTGTCGAGCGCCCCGACGAAGCACTTCGCCTCGCGTGCGGCCACCGCGTCGACCATCGCGCCGACGTCGTCGGGCACGCTGATCGACACGGGGTTGGCGGCGACCGGCCCCGACCAGAAGATCCACACGGGCCGCAGGCGCAGGTGCGCACCCTGGCGCTGCACCAGGTCGCGCAACGAGGCCGACAGCCGTCCCACGTAGACGGACGAGCCCAGCACCGCGGCGTCGTACGGCATGACCCGCTCGACGTCGTCGGGCGGCGTCACGTCCACCGTGTGCCCGGCCTCGCGCAGCACCTGCGCGACGACCTCGCCGATCTCGCTCGTCGACCCGTGCCGCGACGCGACGCTCACCAGCACGCGCATGGGGCGCTCCCCTCCGCGGGCCTCGTCGCCCGCGCTCTCGTCGGGCCTCGTCGCCCGCCGTGCTGCCGGCGCCCGACCGTGCGGCCGGGCGCGTTCGTGCCTCTCCAGCCTCATGCGGGACCCGCCGCGCGTCCCGGGACCTGAGTCCCGGGCGCGTGCCACGCGCGGCGCCGCACGTGGTGGGCGTCACGTGGTCCGGACGCGACGAGCGGTTAGGGTGGCTGACGTGACGATCGCACCCGAAGGGCGCCGGATGCTGCGGGTCGAGGCCCGCAACGCCGAGACGCCCATCGAGAAGAAGCCCGAGTGGATCCGGACCAAGGCGACCATGGGCCCGGAGTACTCCGAGCTCAAGGGCCTGGTCAAGCGCGAGGGCCTGCACACGGTGTGCGAGGAGGCGGGCTGCCCCAACATCTTCGAGTGCTGGGAGGACCGCGAGGCCACGTTCCTCATCGGCGGCGACCAGTGCACGCGGCGCTGCGACTTCTGCCAGATCGACACCGGCAAGCCCGCGGACTTCGACGCCGACGAGCCGCGGCGCGTCGCCGAGTCCGTGCAGGCGATGGGCCTGAAGTACTCGACCGTCACGGGCGTGGCCCGCGACGACCTGCCCGACGGCGGGGCGTGGCTGTACGCCGAGACCGTCCGCCAGATCCACGCGGTCAACCCGGGCACGGGCGTCGAGCTGCTCATCCCGGACTTCAACGCGATCCCCGAGCTGCTGGACCAGGTCAACGAGTCCCGGCCCGAGGTGCTCGCGCACAACCTCGAGACCGTGCCGCGCATCTTCAAGCAGATCCGTCCCGGCTTCCGCTACGACCGCTCGCTGTCCGTCATCACGCGCGCGCGCGAGGCCGGGCTGGTGACCAAGTCGAACCTCATCCTGGGCATGGGAGAGACGCCCGACGAGGTGGTCGAGGCACTCGCCGCGCTGCACGAGGCGGGCTGCGACCTGGTCACCATCACGCAGTACCTGCGCCCCTCGGTCCGGCACCACCCCGTGGACCGATGGGTGCGCCCCGAGGAGTTCGTCGAGCACTCGAACGCGGCCGAGGCCATGGGCTTCCTGGGCGTCATGTCCGGGCCGCTGGTCCGCTCGTCGTACCGTGCCGGCCGGCTGTGGGGTCAGGCCATGCGCCGCCGCGGGCTGCCGATCCCGGAGGCGCTCGCGCACCTGGGTGAGCCGACGACCGCACGCCAGGAGGCCGCGAGCCTGCTCGCGCGCTGACGCCCGACCCCGGACCCGACCCGGCCGGAGTCGGCCCGCGCGCTCGGTAGACTCCCCCGCATGGCCCGCAACACCGACCCCGCCACGCCTGCAGCCACCAAGACCAAGAAGGTCCGCTGGTACCACCAGGTGTGGGAGGCCTACCGCATGACGCGGGAGGTCGACCCGAGCGTCACGTGGATCCTGCTGGCGGTGTTCGTCGGGATCATCGCGGTCGGCGTCATCGTCGGCACGCTCACCGGCGCCGTCGTCTACTGGCTGCTGCTGGCCATCCCGTTCGCGTTCCTGGCCGCGATGTTCGTGCTGGTGCGGCGGGCCGAGACGGCCGCGTACTCGCGCATCGAGGGCAAGCCTGGTGCCGCGCTCGCCGCGCTGCGCACCATCCGCCGCGGCTGGACGTTCCCCGAGGAGCCCGTCGCGGTGGACCCGCGCACGCAGGACATGGTGTTCCGGGGCGTGGGCCGCCCCGGCATCGTCCTCATCGCCGAGGGCCCCGCGGGCCGGGCGTCCCGGCTCCTGGAGAACGAGCGCAAGCGCACCGCACGCGTGGTCCCGTCCGTGCCGATCACGCTGCTGCAGTGCGGCAACGGCGAGGGTCAGGTGCCGCTGCGCAAGCTGCCCGTCGCGGTGCGCAAGCTCAAGCCGCAGCTCACCAAGCAGGAGGTCGCGGAGGTCGACAAGCGCCTCACCGCGCTCGGCGCGATGCGGCCGCCGCTGCCCAAGGGCATCGACCCGACCAAGGCGCGCCCGGACCGCAAGGGCATGCGCGGCCGCTGAGCCCGGCTCAGCGCCGCACGATCGCGGTGCCTGCGGCGCGGTCGTGCAACCCGCGACCGTCGGCGTCCCAGACGACCGCCGGGATGACCCCGCACAGCAGAAGCGTGCGGACCAGCCCCCGCATCAGGCCGGGTGCGCGGCCGTCGTCGGCGACCGGCCCCTCCGGGCCGACGCCCGCCGTGCGCACCCGCAGGCCCAGGACGCGGTGCCCGAGCGTGAACCCGAGCAGGCCGACCAGCAGCAGGTTCTCGGCCGCGAAGATCACGAGCGTGACGAGCGAGTCCGCGCGCTCCAGCAGCGAGCCCTCGCGCGTCGCGGGGAAGAACGTCGCGGACATGAGCAGGCACACCGTCCAGTCGACGACCAGTGCCGCGGCGCGGCGGCCGAGGCCCGCGGCGGCGCCCGGTCCCTGCGCGGGCAGCCCGAGCCGCGCTCCCCTGCCGCCCTGCTCGCCCGAGGGGCCGCCCTCGAGCCACGAACCCACGTTCTGCCTCGTCGTCACGGGGTCAGACTAAGCGGGCGGGACCGACGTCCCGCGCCCGGGGCCCGGTCGCACGATCGTTACACCCAGGCCACGTGCGTAACCTCACGGAAACAATCGGCTCACATCAGGGAAACCCCCTCGCCCTAGCGTCGGCCTAGCCCGCGCGAAGGGCACCACCAACCGAGGAGCAGCGGATGTTCAGCAAGCCAGAGGAAGTCCTGGCGTTCATCAAGAGCGAGGACGTCAAGTTCGTCGACGTGCGGTTCTGTGACCTGCCCGGCGTCATGCAGCACTTCAACGTCCCGGCGCAGTCGCTGGACGCGGACTTCTTCACCGAGGGCCAGATGTTCGACGGCTCCTCGATCCGCGGCTTCCAGGCCATCCACGAGTCGGACATGAAGCTGGTGCCGGACGTCACGACGGCCTACGTCGACCCGTTCCGCACGGAGAAGACGCTCAACATCAACTTCCACATCGTCGACCCGTACACCGACGAGCCCTACAGCCGCGACCCGCGTCAGGTCGCCGCGAAGGCCGAGGCGTACCTCAAGTCGACGGGCATCGCGGACACCGCGTTCTTCGCGCCCGAGGCCGAGTTCTACATCTTCGACGACATCCGCTTCGAGACGAAGCAGAACGCGTCGTACTACTACATCGACTCCATCGAGGCCGCCTGGAACACGGGCCGCGTCGAGGAGGGTGGCAACCTCGGCCACAAGACGCCCTACAAGGGTGGCTACTTCCCCGTCCCGCCGGTCGACCACTTCGCCGACCTGCGCGACCAGATCTCGCTGCAGCTGGACGCCCTGGGCCTCGGCGTCGAGCGCGCGCACCACGAGGTCGGCACCGCCGGCCAGGCGGAGATCAACTACCGCTTCGACGAGCTCGCCAAGTCGGCCGACAAGGTGCAGCTGTTCAAGTACGTCGTGAAGAACGTCGCGCACGCCGCCGGCAAGACCGCGACCTTCATGCCGAAGCCGCTGTTCGGCGACAACGGCTCGGGCATGCACGTGCACCAGTCCCTCTGGAAGGACGGCGAGCCGCTGTTCTTCGACGAGAAGGGCTACGGCGGCCTGTCCGACCTCGCCCGCTGGTACATCGGTGGTCTGCTCAAGCACGCGCCCGCGCTGCTCGCGTTCACCAACCCGACGGTGAACTCCTACCACCGCCTGGTGCCCGGCTTCGAGGCGCCCGTCAACCTGGTCTACTCGGCCCGCAACCGCTCCGCGTGCATCCGCATCCCGGTGACCGGTTCGAACCCGAAGGCCAAGCGCATCGAGTTCCGCGTGCCGGACCCGTCGTCGAACCCCTACCTGGCGTTCGCGGCCATGCTCATGGCCGGCATCGACGGCATCCAGAACCGCATCGAGCCGCCCGAGCCGGTCGACAAGGACCTGTACGAGCTGCCCCCCGAGGAGCACGCGCTCATCCAGCAGGTCCCGGGCTCGCTGTCCGAGGTGCTGGACAACCTCGAGGCCGACCACGACTGGCTGACCGCCGGCAACGTGTTCACGCCCGACCTCATCCAGACGTGGATCGACTACAAGCGCTCCGCCGAGGTCGACCCGATCCGTCTGCGGCCGCACCCGCACGAGTTCGAGCTGTACTACGACGTGTGATCGTCCCGGCCCCCGGCTGCTCCCGGGGGCCGGTGACCTGCAGTAACCGCACCCCCGTCGCCCGGTCGAGGCGGCGGGGGTGCGGCATGCCGGCTCATGCCTGCTCGGCGCGCACCGGAGGGGCGGCGGTCGGTTCGACGAGCGTGCTGCCGGCCGACGTGACGTCCTGCACCGCGCGGGCGCGGTTCTCCAGCAGGCGCGTCACGGCCTCCTGCGCGAAGCCGAACACGATCGCGTACACGGCGATCTGCTGCGTGGTCTGCAGCCCGTCGAAGCCCGGCACCACGCCGCTCTGCATGAGGACCACGCCGAGCACCGCGACGATCCCGCCGAGCGGGATGCGCAGGAAGCCGAGCACCGGCATGAGTCGGTAGGGCGACTGCGACGGCTGCGCGCGCCGGATCGCGAGGACCGCGGTCAGCCCCGCCCCGATCACGCCGAGGAACACGACGGTCGCGACGTCGCCCGCGGTGGGCGCGCCACCGCCCGCGGGGCAGATGGTGCGTCCGGCCGCGACGGAGCACAGCGGGAACAGCGTCGGGACCAGCGTGCCGGCCGCGACAACGACGACGAGCGCGACGAACGTCAGCCATGCGACCCGGACCAGGCGGTCGCGCAGCACACGCATCTGCTGGTGCTCGCGGTCGGCGGCGCAGTACGCGGCGGACAGCGCGTAGCTCAGGCGGCGCCGCCGCACGCCGTCGCTCTCCTCACCCGCCCGGCTGCTCGCGGTGCGCCCGATGCTCGCCAGGAGCCGCGCGTCACGCGGCCGCATCCGCGTCGCGCGTTCCACGGCGTAGAGGTACTGCACCTCGAGCGCGTCGTCGGCGACGACCAGCGGCAGCAGCGCGCGTGCCCGGTGCACCGCGGTCCACGCGTACTCGAGCCGGGCGTCGCGTGCGGACTGGCTCAGCCGCCGCGCGTCGATGCCCTCGAGCACCTGCTCGGCGGACGTGAGCTCGGCGGAGCAGATCTCGCGCACCGCGTCGCTCCCGGGTGGGCCCTCGCCCGCGGTGCGCAGGCTGTTGCGCACCAGCTGCAGGTCGGAGAGCACCGCCGCGGCACGGACCGACCGGACGCGGGTCACGGGTGACCCGGGCACCGGACCGACGGGCGTCGGTGCAGGGGCGGGCGGCACCGGCGGCACCGATGGCGCCGTGACACGCGCCGGTACCGACACCGCGCGGGCGGGATGCCGCGGAGCGCGCGCGGGCGTGCGTCGTGGGCTCGTGGTGCGCCGGGCGCGACCGTTGCTCGAGATCGTCGACATCGCGGTACCTCCACCGTTCCGGGAGCCCCTGCAGCGGGGAAGGAGGTCGGCGCGGGCCCGGGAGATACGCCGGGTCAGTCCGGTCGGGGCGTTGCGGCGGGTCCGGGGCGCCCCAGCAGCGATGCGACGAGCAGGACCCCGGCGGCCGCGGCCGCGGTCCACAGCACGAGCCCCGGGGTGAGGTGGTCGGCCAGGGCCAGGACCAGGCCCGCCGCGCACGCCACGACGACGCGCACGAGCACCCGTTGCTGGTGCAGAACCTCCCCGACGGGGCCGGTCGAGATCCGCCGCCGGTCCCCCGCGCGTCGCACCGCGGCCACGGCACGCGCCCACGACGCACGCAGCGCACGCGCCCTACCTGAGCCGCCCGCGAGGAACGCCACGGCGGCGACGACGAGTCCCAGCACGAGCCCGGAGCGCAGCGCGACGCGCAGCAGCGACACGACCTGGTCGTACACGACGAGTGCGACGTCGGGCCGCTGCACCGTCTCCGGCAACGACGAGACGTACACCCGCTCGCCCGCCCAGAGCAGCAGCGCGAGGACCACCATCCCCGCGCCGAGCGCGAGCCCGGCGGCGACCAGAGCCGGCGCGCGCCGCCGGGCCAGCACGACGCCCACAGCCAGCAGCCCCAGGGCGAGCCACGGCAGCCACGTCCCCGCCGCGTCGAGCGCGCGGTACGCGCTCTGCACCCGCACCAGCTCGGGGCTGCGGACCAGCACGAATGTCGCGTCGATCGCGGGCAGCCGTTCGAGCACCGTGAAGCCGCGGTCCACGAGCGCCGTCCGCGCGGCATCGACGACCGGTGCCAGGTCGACGGACAGCGCGCCGTCCGCCCCGATCGCGGCGAGTGCCCCCGGGTCACCGCGCAGCACCGCGAGGACGCGGGCGTGCACCGCACGGTTCGCCTCGACCCACACGGTCGAGAACCTCTCCGAGGTGACGACCCGCGTCACGGTCTGCCGGACGACGTCGGTCGCGGCCACGACCAGCGGACCCCGCAACGTCTCGACCGCGGTCCTGGCCACGGGCGGCAGGTCGAGCGCGGCGACCGCTCCGGTGGCGTCCGCGACGAGCCGTTCGAGGTCCGCGCCCGTGACGATCGCGCGCGTGACCCGCTCGACGACGGCGGCCTGCACGGCCGGGTCCGCGGCGAGCGGGCCGACGGTCGCGACCCACCGGTCCGTGTCGTCGACGACCCCGCGGGCCCAGGCCGCGACGACGGCCGGCGGCGCCAGCAGCGCACCCACGAGGATCGCGCCGACGGCCGCCGCCGAGCGGACGCGCCACCGACGGCGGCCCGGCACCGCGGACGGAGCGTCGGTCATCGTCACGTCCTCTCGTCGTCCCGAGCATGGCAGCGACCGGACCCGCGGGGAGCCCCGTGCGGCGAGCGTCCGCGCTGCTCAACGACCTCCCGGTACGGTGCGGATCAACGCTCCGAACCGAGGACCACGATGCCCAAGAACCGCCCTGCCGCACCGTCCGTCACGCACCGCCCTCCGGCGTGGCTGGGCCGCGCGCTGCTCATGGCCGCGGGCACGGTGTTCGCCGGCATCCTCGTCTGGCGGGCGCTCGGCCAGCTGACCACCGTGCTCACGATCACGGTGCTGTCGTGGTTCATCGCGCTGGCCATGGAGCCGCCGATCCGGTGGCTGGTGCGGCACGGGATCCGCCGCACGCGCGCGACGGGCCTGGTCATGCTCGCGGGCATCGTCGGGACCGGCGTGATCCTCGCGCTGTTCGGCAACCTGTTCATCCAGCAGGTCGTGGCGTTCGCGCAGAACCTGCCGGACTACTACGAACAGCTCGCGCAGTGGCTGGACAAGCGCTTCGAGATGGACCTGCCGAGCAGCGACGAGGCCGTCAACGCGCTCACCGACAACTGGCAGTCCCTGGCGCCGGGCGTCATCGGTGCGGGGGTGACCATCGCGGGCGGCTTCTTCATGCTCACGTCGATCGGCCTGGTGACGTACTACATGGCCAGCGCGGGGCCCCGGTTCCGCGCGGCCGTGCTCGGGTTCCTGGAGCCCGACCGCCAGCGCGAGGTGCTGCGCGTGTGGGAGGTCTCGCAGGAGAAGGTCGCCGACTTCATCACGTCCCGGCTGGTTCTCGCGGGCCTGTCGACCGTGTTCACGTGGGTCGTGCTCATGGTGCTCGACGTGCCGTACGCGCTCGCGCTGTCGGCGTTCACCGGGATCGTCTCGCAGTTCGTGCCGACCATCGGCACGTACATCGGCGGCGCGCTGCCCGTCGCGCTCGCGCTGACCGTCTCACCGCTGACCGCGCTCGGGGTGCTGGCGTGGATCATCGCCTACCAGCAGGTGGAGAACCTCATCTTCGCGCCCAAGGTCTCGGCCCGCGCGCTCGCGCTGAACCCCGCGGTCGCGTTCCTGGGCGTGATCGCGTTCGGCGCGGTGTTCGGCGCCATGGGCGCGTTCCTCGCACTGCCCGTGATGGCGACAATCCAGGCGGTCGCCTCGACGTACGTGCGGCGCCACGAGCTGGTCGACGACCCGTTGCTCAAGGAGGACGCCGACGGCGGCGAACCGCGGCCGGACTGGGTGGACGTCGACGAGGAGGACGAGGAGGGCCGGACCGACCCGGCCGCCCGGCCCGCGAGGAAGCCGGGTCCGCCGATCGCCGCACCCCTGACCGCGGCGCCCGCCGCCGAGCCGGCGAGCGGGACCGAGCCGTCGGACGAGCCGCGGGCGTGAGCCCTCAGCCGTAGAAGACGCGCTCGACGACGGTCCGGGCGCGCCGCGCCGTGCGCAGGTAGTCCTCCTCGAGCTCGCTGCCCGAGCCCGACGGGTATCCGACGACGCGCGCGAGACCGGCCAGCGCCTGACGGTCGTGCGGCAGCACGTCCGCGTGCGCGCCGTGGCTGCGCCCCGTCCACAGCACGTTCGCGTCCCGCAGGCGCGACGCGAGCTCCCACGCCTCGACGAGCGCACGCCGGTCGGCGTCGTCGAGCAGCCCGGCGTCGGCGGCGGCCGTGAGCGCCTCGAGCGTCCCCGTGGTGCGCAGCGCGGCGTGCTCGGCGGCGTGCTGCAGCTGCAGCAGCTGGACGGTCCACTCGACGTCGGCGATGCCACCCCGGCCCAGCTTGAGGTGGCGGGCCGGGTCGGCGCCGCGCGGGAGCCGTTCGGCCTCGACCCGCGCCTTGATCCGGCGCACCTCCCGCACGGTGGCGGCCTCCAGGCCGCCCGGCGGGTAGCGCAGGGGCTCGATCAGCGCGACGAACCGCTGCGCGAGCTCGTCGTCCCCCGCGGCGGGCCGAGCGCGCAGCAGCGCCTGGCTCTCCCAGGGCGAGGACCACCGCTCGTAGTACTCGGCGTACGCGTCGAACGAGCGGACCAGCGGGCCGTTGCGACCCTCGGGGCGCAGGTCGGCGTCCACCGCGAGCGGCGGTTCGGGTCCGACCGCACCCAGCAGCTGCCGGATCGACGTGGCCACCGCGAGTGCGAAGTCCTGCGCGGCGCGCGGGTCGGCACCCGGCATCGGGTCGTGCACGAACAGCACGTCCGCATCCGAGGAGTAGCCCATGTCGCGTCCGCCCAGGCGCCCCATCGCGACGACGAGCATGCGCGTCGGGTCCGCGTCGAGCCCGCGGGCCGCGCGCGCCTCCCACCGCGCGACGCGCAGCGCACCCGCGAGCACCACGTCCGCCGCGACCGTGAGGCTCTGCGCGGCACGCTGGCCCGTGACGACGCCGAGCACGTCGGCCGCCGCGGTGCGGGCCAGCTCGCGTCGGCGCAGCCCGCGCAGCGCCTGCGTCGCGGGCACCGGCTCCTGGGCCCGGGTGAGCACGGCGTCGGCCTCGGCCTGCAGGCGCTCGTGGCCGCGCGGCTCGAGCTCGTCGTCGTCCGCGAGCCACGTCACCGACTCGGGCGAGCGCGTGAGGGCATCGGCCACGTACCGCGACGTGGACAGCACGCGTGCGAGCCGCTGCGCGGCCGTGCCGGAGTCGCGCAGCAGCTTGAGGTACCAGTGGGTCGTGCCGAGCTCCTCGGAGAGGCGGCGGAACGCGAGCAGCCCGCCGTCGGGATCGGGGCCGTCGGCGAACCAGCCGAGCATGACGGGCAGCAGCTGGCGCTGGATCGCCGCACGCCGCGAGACGCCCTCGGTGAGCGCCGCGATGTGCCGCGTCGCACCCGCGGGGTCGCGGTACCCGATCGCCGCGAGCCGGGCGCGCGCGGCCTCGGGCGCCAGGCTCGCCTCCTCGGCGGACAGCTGTGCCGTGGCCGGCAGCAGCGGCCGGTAGAACAGCTCCTCGTGCAGGTGGCGCACGTCGCGCCGGACCTGCCGCCACCGCTCGAGCAGACCCTGCGCGCCCTCGGCGCGCATGCCGACCGACCGGGCCAGGCGGCGCAGGTCCGCCTCGGCCGTGGGCAGCAGGTGCGTGCGGCGGAGCCGGTGCAGCTGGATCCGGTGCTCGAGCAGCCGCAGGAAGCGGTAGCAGACCGCGAGCCGCGCCGCGTGGTCGCGGCCCACGTACCCGCCGCTCGCGAGCGCCGCGAGCGCCGTGAGCGTCGAGCCGCTGCGGATCTCCTCGTCCGAGCGGCCGTGCACCAGCTGCAGCAGCTGCACCGTGAACTCGACGTCGCGCAGCCCGCCCACGCCGAGCTTGAGCTGACGGTCGGCCTCGGCCGCGGGGATGTTGCCCTCGACGCGCCGCCGCATCGCCTGCGAGTCCTCGACGAAGTTCTCGCGCTGCACGGCAGCCCAGACCAGCGGCTGCGTCATCTCGACGTACGACCGGCCCAGGACCAGGTCACCCGCGAGCGGCCGGGCCTTGAGCAGCGCCTGGAACTCCCACGTCTTGGCCCAGCGCTCGTAGTAGGCACGGTGGCTCGCGAGCGTGCGGACCAGCGGTCCGTCCTTGCCCTCGGGCCGCAGCGCGGCGTCCACCGGCCACAGCGCGGGCTCCGCGGACGGCGTGGAGCAGGCGCGCGCGAGGCCGGTCGCGAGCCGGGTCCCCGTCGCGAGCGCGTCCGCCTCGCTCACGCCGCTGCCCTCGGCCGGCTCGACCACGTAGATCACGTCGACGTCGGACACGTAGTTGAGCTCGCGGCCCCCGGCCTTGCCCATGCCGATCACGCTGATCCGCACGCCGGCGCCGTGGTCGGGCAGGTCGGCGCGCGCGAGCGCGAGCGCCGCCTCCAGCGCGGCTGCTGCCAGGTCCGCGAGCGCGGCGGCGACACCCGGCATGCGGTTGAGCGGGTCGGTCACGGTCAGGTCGGTCGCGGCGATCCGCAGCAGACGCGTCCGGTACGCGCGGCGCATGGCGTCGGTGCCGGCGGCGCCGGTCAGCGTCGCCACGGGCACCTCGTCGTCCGGAGCCGCACCGACGGCCGTGAGCAGCTCGGCGCGCACCTGCGCGGCGGGCACGGCGGTGCCCGGTGTCTCGTCGACGATCGCGTGCAGGTTGGTCGGGTGCGCCGCGAGCGTGTCCCCCAGCGCGACCGACGCACCGGTGACCGCGAGCAGGCGCTGCCGCGCGGGCCCGTCCGTGGCGAGCGTCGCGCGCAGGAGGTCCGCGAGCGCGTCGTCGCCGCGCACCGCGCCCGCGAGCTTGGCGACCGCGAGCAGGGCCGCATCGGGGTCGGCGACGTCGGGCAGCGCCCCCACTAGCACGTCGGCGACGCCGGGCAGCAGCTCGACGAGCGCCGCGTCGGCCAGCAGCCGTTCGGCACGCGGCACGTCGTCGACGCCCACGCGCGTCAGGCGGCCGGCGAGCGTGCCCCGGTCGGTGCGTTCGCTCATCGTCGGCTCACAGGACGGGCAGGAACCGCTTCAGCTCGTACGGCGTGACCTGCGCGCGGTACTCGTCCCACTCCTGACGCTTGTTCCGCAGGAAGAAGTCGAAGACGTGCTCGCCGAGCGTCTCCGCGACGAGCTCGGACTTCTCCATGACGGCGATCGCGGCCTCGAGCGACTGCGGGAGCGGCTCGATGCCGAGCGCGCGGCGCTCGGCGTCCGTGAGCTCCCACACGTCGTCCTCGGCGCCCTCGGGCAGCTCGTACCCCTCCTCGATGCCCTTGAGCCCGGCCGCGAGCAGGACCGCGAACGCGAGGTACGGGTTCGTGGCGCTGTCCACCGCGCGGTACTCGATGCGGCTCGAGTTGCCCTTGCCGGGCTTGTACATCGGCACGCGCACCAGCGCGGACCGGTTGTTGTGGCCCCAGCAGATGTAGCTCGGCGCCTCGGCACCGCCCCACAGGCGCTTGTAGGAGTTGACGAACTGGTTCGTCACCGCCGTGATCTCGGCCGCGTGCACCAGCAGACCGGCGATGAAGCTGCGCGCGGTCTTGGACAGCTCGAGGTGGCCGCCCGCCTCGTGGAACGCGTTGCGGTCGCCCTCGAACAGGGACAGGTGCGTGTGCATGCCCGAACCCGGCTGGTCCGCGAGCGGCTTGGGCATGAAGCTCGCGAACACGCCCTGCTCGAGCGCGACCTCCTTGACCACCGTGCGGAACGTCATGATGTTGTCCGCGGTGGTCAGCGCGTCGGCGTAGCGCAGGTCGATCTCGTTCTGGCCGGGACCGGCCTCGTGGTGCGAGAACTCCACCGAGATGCCCATGGACTCGAGCATCGTGATCGCGGCGCGACGGAAGTCGTGCGCGGTGCCGCGCGGGACGTGGTCGAAGTAGCCGCCCTGGTCGACGGGCGTCAGCGGCAGCGCCGGGTCCGCGGGGGCGTCGAACAGGTAGAACTCGACCTCGGGGTGCGTGTAGAACGTGAACCCCTTGTCGCTGGCCCGGCTCAGCGCACGCTTGAGCACGTTGCGCGAGTCCGCGAGGCTGGGCTCGCCGTCGGGCGTCAGCAGGTCGCAGAACATGCGTGCCGTGCCGTGCCGCTCGCCCCGCCAGGGCAGGACCTGGAACGTCGACGGGTCGGGTCGGGCGATCATGTCCGCCTCGTACACGCGGGTCAGGCCCTCGATCGACGAGCCGTCGAACCCGATGCCCTCGGAGAAGGCGGCCTCGAGCTCGGCGGGCGCGACCGCCACCGACTTCAGGATCCCGAGCACGTCGGTGAACCAGAGACGGATGAAGCGGATGTCCCGCTCCTCGACCGTGCGGAGCACGAACTCCTGCTGCCTGTCCATGCGCTGCATTCTGCCCGATCACCCCCCGGTTTCCGCACCCGTCCCACGCATCGGCGCGCGTCGGCGGCACGCCGGTGCGGGCCGCCCGCGGGGGCCGCCGCCCTCGCGGGTGTGCGGGCGTCCCGGGACCGCGTGGGTAGGGTCGGGGGGTGGCTCGGGTGAGGATGGCGGCGGCGCAGATCGACACGTGCGTCGGGGACCTGGCGGGGAACGCGTCCGCGGTGCTGGAGTGGACGCGGCGCGCGGCGCAGACCGGCGCGCAGCTGGTCGTCTTCCCGGAGATGACACTGACGGGCTACCCGATCGAGGACCTCGCGCTGCGCGCGTCGTTCCGCCGCGCCGCGCAGGAGACGCTCGAGCAGCTCGCGCGCGACCTCGACGCGGACGGGCTGGGTGACGTCGCGGTGCTCGTCGGGTCGGTCGGTGAACGCGCGTCCCGCCGGCGCCGTCCCGGGGCCGACGACGCGGCCGAGGCGCCGCGTGAGTCGGGCACCGAGCCGCTGCCCGACTCCGAGCTGGTGGGCGACGTGGTCGCGGGACGCCCCGAGGCGCGCGACGCGGTGCGCCCGACGAACGACGCCGTGCTCCTGCGCGGCGGACGCGTCGAGACGCGCTACTCCAAGCACCACCTGCCGAACTACGGGGTGTTCGACGAGTTCCGGATCTTCGCGCCGGGTGACGAGATCTGCGTGATCGACGTCGCCGACCGCCGGATCGGCGTGGTGATCTGCGAGGACATCTGGCAGGACGGCGGTCCGGTCTCGCTCATGGACGAGCGCGAGGTCGCGGCGCTCGTGGTGCTCAACGGCTCGCCCTTCGAGGAGGGCAAGGGGCACGTGCGCGCCGAGCTCGCCGCGCGCCGCGCGGCCGAGGTGGATGCGCCCGTCGTGTACGTCAACCTCGTCGGCGGCCAGGACGACCTCGTGTTCGACGGGGGCTCGTTCGTCGTCGACCGCGACGGGAGCCTGCTCGCGTCCGCGCCGCAGCTCGTCGAGCACCTGCTGGTCTGGGACCTGGCCGACGAGGGTGAGCCCGCCCAGCGGGGCCCGGTCGCTCCCCCGCTGCACCCCGACGAGGAGACGTACCGCGCGGTCGTCGCGGGCCTGCGCGCCTACGTGCGCAAGAACGGGTTCCGCACCGTGACGCTCGGCCTGTCCGGCGGCATCGACTCCGCCCTGACGGCGGTGATCGCGGCGGACGCGATCGGCGGCGAGAACGTCGTGGGCGTCTCGATGCCGTCGGCGTTCTCCTCCGACCACTCCAAGGACGACGCCGCGGACCTCGCGCAGCGGATCGGTGCGGACTACCGCGTCCAGCCGATCGCGGGCATGGTCGAGGCCTTCCAGCGCGAGCTCGCGCTCGAGGGCGTCGCCGAGGAGAACCTGCAGGCGCGCGTGCGCGGCATGATCCTCATGGCGATCTCCAACCGCGAGGGTCACCTGGTGATCGCGCCCGGGAACAAGTCCGAGCTCGCGACCGGGTACGCGACGATCTACGACGCGGGCAGCATCGGGGGGTACGCGCCGCTCAAGGACGTGGACAAGTCCCGCGTGTGGGCGCTCGCGCGGTGGCGCAACGACCACGCGATCGACCGCGGCGAGATCCCGCCCATCCCCGAGTCGTCGATCACCAAGCCGCCGAGCGCGGAGCTGCGGCCCGGTCAGCTCGACCAGGACTCGCTGCCGCCCTACGCGCTGCTCGACGAGGTGCTCGACGCGTACGTCGAGCACGCCGAGGGCCGCGCCGAGCTCCTGGCCCGCGGTTTCGACCCCGCCGTCGTCGACCGCGTGCTGCAGCTCGTGGACCGCGCCGAGTGGAAGCGGCGGCAGTACCCGCCAGGCCCCAAGGTCACCGCGCTCGCGTTCGGCCGCGACCGTCGCCTGCCCATCACGTCCCGCTGGCGCGAGCCGTGAGCACCCCGGGCCCGGCGCCCACCCGTCCCCGCCCGATGGACCCCACCGACTGGAGCCGACGATGACCGAGACCGCCAAGCGCGTGCGCGTGCACCACCTGCAGGCCGCCAAGGCGCGCGGCGAGCGCCTCACGATGCTCACCGCGTACGACGCGGTCACGGCGCGCATCTTCGACGACGCGGGCGTCGACATGCTGCTGGTGGGCGACTCGATCGGGAACACGATGCACGGCCACCGCACCACGCTGCCCGTCACGGTCGAGGACATGATCCCCGCCGCGCGCGCCGTCGCCGGTGCCGCGCAGCGGGCGTTCGTCGTCGTGGACCTGCCGTTCGGCTCCTACGAGGCGGGGCCGACGCAGGCGCTCGAGACCGCGGTCCGCATCATGAAGGCCACGGGCGCGGACGCGGTCAAGCTCGAGGGCGGGCGGCGCTCCGCGGCGCAGATCCGTGCGCTCACGGACGCGGGCATCCCCGTCGTCGGGCACCTGGGCTACACGCCCCAGTCGGAGAACCTGCTGGGCGGCCCGCGCGTGCAGGGCCGGGGCGACGAGGCTGCGGCCGAGCTCAGCACCGACGCGGTCGCGGTCGCCGACGCGGGTGCCGTCGCCGTGGTGCTCGAGATGGTCCCCGCGCCGGTCGCCGCCCGGGTCACGGAGATCGTCGCGATCCCGACGATCGGCATCGGTGCGGGCACCGAGTGCGACGGTCAGGTGCTGGTCTGGGTGGACATGGCCGGCATGGGCGACTGGTCGCCGCGGTTCGCCAAGCGCTTCGGCGAGGTGGGCGCGGCCCTGCGTGCGGCCGCGACCGCGTACGTCGACGAGGTCCGCGCACGCACGTTCCCGGACGACGAGCACAGCTTCCGGTCCTGAGTCCTCGCCGGGGGCGTGTCAGCGCCGCTCGGCGTCCTCCTCGTCCCAGGCCTGCGTGCGGGCCCGGGCCTGCTCGAGCGCGTGCGTGGCCGCCTCGCGTGAGGGGTAGGGCCCCATGACCTTGCTCCAGTCGCTGCGGCGCCCCTGCTCGACCTCGCCCGTGTCGGTGTTGTACCAGTAGTCGCCGTCGCTCACCGTGGCCTCCTCGGTCGTCCGTGCTCTCGTCGGGCGGCGGCCCGGGTGCGTCCCGTCGGCCCTGACGTGCCCGTCCGTAGACTGCCAGGCATGTCGCCCGTCCGCTCCGCGCTCGTCCCGGGCACGATCAGCCCTCGTCGTGCCGTCCCCGCCACCATCGCCCGCCCCGAGTACGTCGGCAAGCCGGGCCCCACGCCGTACCGCGGCCCGGACGTCCTGGACGACGAGACGATCGCGCGCGTGCGCGTCGCCGCGCGGCTCGGTGCGCAGGCGCTCGCCGAGGTCGGCCGGCACGTGGTCCCGGGCGTCACCACGGACGAGCTCGACCGCATCGGTCACGAGTTCCTGCTGGACCACGGCGCGTACCCGTCGACGCTCGGCTACCGCGGCTTCCCGAAGTCGCTGTGCACCAGCCTCAACGAGGTCATCTGCCACGGCATCCCGGACTCGACCGTGGTGCAGGACGGCGACATCGTCAACATCGACGTGACCGCGTACGTCGAGGGCGTGCACGGCGACAACAACGCGACGTTCCTGGCCGGCGACGTGGACGAGGAGTCGCGCCTGCTCGTCGAACGGACGAAGGAGGCGCTCGACCGGGCGATCAAGGCCGTGCGGCCGGGACGCGAGGTCAACGTCATCGGTCGCGTGATCGAGAAGTACGCCGCACGATTCGGGTACGGCGTGGTGCGGGACTACACCGGGCACGGCGTGGGCCCCGCGTTCCACACCGGCCTGGTCATCCCGCACTACGACGCGGCACCGCAGTACGACACGGTCATCGAGGCGGGCATGGTGTTCACCATCGAACCCATGCTCAACCTCGGCACACCCGACTGGGTCATGTGGGACGACGACTGGACGGTCCTGACGGCCGACGGACGACGCAGCGCACAGTTCGAGCACACCCTGCTGGTCACCGATGACGGAGCGGAGATCCTGACACTGCCATGAGCCATCACTCGCACCTCGCGTTCGGCATCGACATCGGCGGCAGCGGCATCAAGGGCGCTCCCGTCGACCTGGAGAAGGGTGAGTTCGCCGCGGACCGGCTGCGCATCCCGACACCGCAACCGGCCACCCCCGACGCGGTCGCGCAGACGGTCGCGCAGATCGTCGACTCGTTCGACCTCGACAAGAAGGTGCCGATCGGCGTGACGTTCCCGGCCGTGATGCTGCACGGCGTCGCGCAGTCCGCGGCCAACGTCGACGACTCGTGGATCGGCACCGACGCGCAGGCGCTGTTCTCCGAGGCGACCGGTCGCAGCGTCGTCGCGGTCAACGACGCCGACGCGGCCGGCGTCGCCGAGGCGCGCTACGGCGCGGCCCGCGGCGTCGACGGCGTGGTGCTGGTGGTCACGCTCGGCACGGGCATCGGCTCCGCGCTCGTGGTCGACGGCAACCTGGTGCCGAACACCGAGCTCGGGCACCTGGAGATCGACGGGCACGACGCCGAGACGCGCGCGTCCGACGCCGCACGCGACCGGGACGGCCTCGACTTCGAGGCGTGGGCGCAGCGCCTGCAGCGGTACTTCTCCGTGGTCGAGAACCTGTTCTGGCCGGACCTGTTCGTGGTGGGCGGCGGCGTGAGCAAGCACCACGAGAAGTTCCTGCCGCTGCTGGACCTGCGCACGCGCATCGTCCCCGCCGCGCTCCGCAACGCGGCCGGCATCGTCGGCGCCGCCGCACTGGCCGCGCGGCACTGAGCGACCCGGCGCGCGTGGAGCGGGCCCCGTCCCTCGTCGACGTCGCGCCCGGTGTGCTCGTCGCGACGAGCGCGGTGTACGCCACGACGACGACCGTGCTGGTCGGCGACGACGGCGCGTGCCTGGTGGTGGACCCGGGTGTCACCGCCGACGAGGTCGACGCGATCGGCGCCGCTCTCCGGCACGCGGGTCTGCGCCCCGTGGCCGTGTGGTCCACGCACGACCACTGGGACCACCGGCTCGACGGCGACCCGTTCGACGGCTGCCCCCGGTGGTCGGGCACGGGCTCGTCGGTCGCGTCCACCGACCTCGCGCGGCAGCGCGACGAGGACGCCGAGCTCGCGCGCGTGCTGACCTCGCGGCGCGGTGACCGCCCGGCACGCATCGCTCCAGCGCCGCGCACGTTCCCCCGGGGCGCGACGCACCGTGACGGGTGGGTCGCGCTCGACTGGCCGGGCCCGGTGGTGCGCGTGCTGGTGCACGACGCGCATGCGGCGGGCTCGAGCGCGCTGTGGCTGCCGGGGGCGGGGGTGGTGGTCGCGGGCGACCTGCTCTCCGACGTCGAGATCCCGCTGCTCGCGCTCGAGCGCGCCGACCCGCTGACTGAGCACCACGCGGTGCTCGACGCGCTCGCCGCGACCCGCGCGGACCTCGTCGTGCCCGGGCACGGCAGCCCCGGCGACCTCGCCGCCCGCGTCGCCGCCGACCGCGCCTACCTGCACGCGCTGCTCGACGACGGCGCCACGCCGGACCCCCGCGCACGCGCGGGGTGGCTGCGCGACGAGGACGCCCGCCAACGCACGCACGTGCGCGGCCGCTGAGCACTCCTGCGCAGAGCCTGCGCGGAACGCTCACACGAACCCGGCCCGCGAGCGTGCCCCGAGGTGCTGGGCTGGGCACGTGCTGCTGCGACGACGACTCCTGGCTCCCCTGCACGGCGTCGCGTCCGCGGCCGAGCGCGGCTTCACGAGCGTCGAGCAGCGCATCGACGCGGCCGCGCTGCACCGGCTGGCGCGGCTGCGCACCGACGGGCACCGCGCGGCGTTCGTCGAGCTGGTCGTGTTCGGGCTCAAGCAGGCGTGGGCGTGCCTGTTCGGTGCCCTCATGCTCGCGGCGATCCTGGCCTCGCGGCTCTGGTACCCGGATGACGCACCGCTCGCGCGCAACGACGCCCTCACGCTCGTGGCGATCGCGATCCAGGTCCTCATGCTGGTCACGCGCCTCGAGACGGTCCGTGAGCTGCGCGTGGTCCTGACGTTCCACGTCGTCGGGACCGTCATGGAGCTGTTCAAGACCGACGTCGGCTCGTGGGCCTACGCCGCCGACGGCGTGCTGCGCATCGGCGCGGTGCCCCTGTTCTCCGGGTTCATGTACGCGGCCGTCGGCTCCTACCTGGTGCGCGTCATGCGGATCTTCGACCTGCGGTTCGACCGCTACCCGCGGCGCTGGGTCACCGCGGTGCTCGCGGCGGCGATCTACGCCAACTTCTTCACGCACCACTGGGTGGCCGACGCGCGGTGGGTGCTCGTCGCGGCCGTGCTCGTGGTGTTCGGCCGGTCGGTCATGCACTTCCGGGTGCTGCACCGCGTGCGGCGCATGCCGGTGGTCGTCGCGTTCGTGCTGGTGGCGACGTTCATCTGGCTCGCCGAGAACCTCGCCACGCGGGCCGGCGCGTGGCTGTACCCCGCCCAGGCGGACGGCTGGCACCCCGTCTCGGTCCAGAAGCTCGCGGCCTGGTTCCTGCTGATGATCATCTCCGTGGTGCTGGTGACCTGGGTGCACCCGCCACGTGCACCCGACGCGCCCTGGCACGCCGCGGCGTCACGCGTGCCGCGCGCGCTCCTGGAGGCGCGCGGCACGCGTGACGCGGCGGTGTCAGCGGTCGCGTCGTCGGGCGGCGGAGACGACCACGGCGACCACGGCGCCGAGCAGCACGAGCAGGACCCCCCCGACGACGAACGCCGCAGGCCCGCCCCCGCGGGGCCCGGGGTCGATCGTCGGCCGAGCCGTCGCTGACGCGCTCGCCGTGGTGCCGGCCGAGGCCGTGCTGGTCGGCGCGGGGCTCGCCGACGGCTCCGGGGTCGCGCTCGGGGTGGGCGTCGGACCCGCGGCCTCCCGCGCGTCGAACGAGAACGTGCCGTCGATCGTGTGCCCGTCCGAGGAGGTGACACGCCACTCGACCACGTAGGTGCCCGCGGGCAGGGGGACGTCGGCGATCGTCTGGGTGACGGTCGCGTCGACGATCACCACGTCACCGTCGGCGACGTCCCGGCCGTCCGGGGTCCGCACCACCACCTGCGTCCCGAGCGCGAGCGCCGGCGCCGAGAACGTCAGCGTCACCGCGTCGGGCACGGTCGTCACCGTCGAGCCGTCGGCGGGGTCGGTCGCGACGAGCACGTCGTGCGCGTGCGCCGCCGTGGTCCCCGTCAGCAGGAGGACCGCCACGGTCGCCACGGCGGCTCCCGCGGCGGCCACGCGCCGCATCACCGCACCCCGCATCACCGCACCCCTCATCTCAGCGCTCCTCTCGGGCCGCGCGGCGGCGACCGGTCAGGGCCAGCATGACGGCCGCAGCGCCCAGCACCAGCGCTCCCGCGCCCAGGCCGCGCGCGACCGGGTCCGACCAGCCCTGCGCCGCGGTGGCGCCCGGCGTCGCGGCGCCGTGCTCATCTGCTCCTGCGCCGTGGGCGGAGCCGTCCGCGGCCGTCACCTCGAACACCGGCGCGGGGTGCTCGGGCTCGTCGTCGCCGGTAGGCACGTCCGCCCACCGGACCACCGTCCCGTCGGAGTAGGTCTGCGCGGCGGGCAGGACCACGGTTGTCCCCTCGTCGGGCAGCGGCCCGGCCGAGATCGCGAACTCCTGGAACTGCCCCGGGGCGACCGCGGCGTCACCCGTCGCGGTCCACACCACCCGCAGGGGCGCCCTGGTGACGGTGGTGCCGTCGATCTCGACCGGCTCGGGCAGGTCGCCCTCCTCGACGCTCGCGGACCAGCCGGGGACGGGCCGCACCGAGACGTGCAGGAACGGTGTCGCGGTGGGCAGCTCGACGGCCAGGCCCGTGGTGGAGGCCGTCTCGGACTCGGTGGGAACCCGGAAGGTGAGCGCGGTCCAGGACCCGGCGGCCGTGCTCTCGGGCACGACGCGCACGTGCGCGGAGGCACCGATCGCGGGGACGACGACGAGCGCGGCCGCCGCGACGCCGGTGGAGATGAGCCGCGCGAGAGCGCGCGGAGACTTCGACATGAGAGCTCCTGACATGGGCCGGCAACCGGCACGGGGAAGGGACGCGCCAGGCGACCCGACCCTGGAGGTGGTCAGGCGGCGCGCACGAGGGGGCGAGGGAGGGACCCGAGCACGGGAGGCCCGCGGCGCGGCGGCGGCACCCGCAGGTGCAGCGCGGCAGGCGGCGCCGCGAGCGCGGACACGACCACCGGGCGCGCGACGACGGGGCCGGCGACGGGCCGCGCGGGCCGCAGCAGCGGAGCCAGGTACGCGAGCACGCGCCACCACCCACGCTCCGCGCCCGCGACGAGCAACGCGGTCACGACGGTCGCGCCGGCGTGCGCCGCGATAACCGCGCCGGAGGCATGCGCGCCGACGTGCGAGACGCACGCGTCCGCCGACGAGGCGACGACGTGACCGGCGTGCGACCCCACGCCGCGGGGCGCGTGCCCACCGAGGACGGCCCCGCACCGCTCCGTCAGCCCGAAGGCCGCGTGCAGCGCGACCTGGCCGGCACCCAGCACGGCCAGGGCGGCGGCCGTCCGCACCCGGTGGGCCGTCACCACGACGGCGACGGGCAGCACCAGTGCCGCGAGGCCCGCGAGCGCGAGCACGGGCGGGACCGTGCCACCCGCGAGCGCATGCGCTCCCGCCGCGAGCGCGACCACCAGCGACGACAGCAGCGCGGCACGCAGCAGCCGCGCGGCACCCGTGGTCGGCCGGTTCACGCCGCTCACGGTAGCGACCGCCCCGGACACCGGCATACCCGTGCACGGGACGGGAGCTGTGACGCTCGTCGCCCGGTGCGTCGCACGGGTCGGAGCGGATGAGTCAGTCGGTACGCCGGGTTCTGTCCCCGTGCGCGGTTGCCCCCGCACGGGTGGCGGCCATCCATCTACGACGTACGTTGCCGCACGCCTCCAGCGACCTACCCGGGAGCTCGGGCGGGCAGCCCTCGGACGCTCCCTGTCTGGTCTTGCTCCGGGTGGGGTTTACCTAGCCGCACCGGTCACCCGGTGCGCTGGTGGTCTCTTGCACCACCGTTTCACCCTTACCGCGTCCGTCCGGCGAACCGGTCGGCCGTGGCGGTCTGTTCTCTGTGGCACTGTCCCGCGGGTCACCCCGGGTGGGTGTTACCCACCACCCTGCCCTGCGGAGCCCGGACGTTCCTCGGCGGCACCGCCCGAAGGAGATGCCGACGCGGCCGCCTGACTGACTCATCCGCGTGGTCGATCCTAGCCGTCCACGGGGTGTCCGTGCCCGTGGCCAGCGTGACGGCCTGGGTCTCGTCGTGCCCTGCTGCTCTCCACACCGGCCCAGCGCGCAGCGATGCAGGCGTAGGCCGGTCCCGTCGGCCTACACGTCGACCCGGTAGCTCAGTGCGAGCTCGTCGCCCGCGACGCCGCGGATGCCCCAGTGCTCGGGCGGGCTCTCGAGGATCACGATCTCGAGGTCGTCGGGTGCGAGCCCGACCGCGGGTGCGACGTCGGTGAAGAACGCGGTCAGGAGCGCGCGCTTCGCCTCCGGGCTCCGGCCGGTGAAGCACACCACCTCGATCACGAGGTAGTCCGGCGAGCGCGGTGCCACCAGGTCCTCGTCGTCCAGCAGCAGGAACCGGTGGAACCGCTTGTCCGCGGGCAGGCCCCACGCGCCGACGAGCGCGGCATGGACCGCGTCGGACAGCGCGCCCCGTCGCGGCGCCCACACGGACCGTCGGCCGTAGATCTTCACCTGTGCCACGCGCGCTCCCCCGCTCGAACCGTCCGTCCGGGTCATCGTGGCGCACGCCTCATCGCGCGGCCGCCCGCGTCCAGCGCGCGGGCCGCGCCGCGGGCCTACAGTCGTCCGGTGCTCGTGCTGCTGCCCCCGTCCGAGGGCAAGACCCCGCCGCGGCGCGGTCGCCCGGTCGACCTCGACGCGCTCTCCTGCCCCGCGCTGTCGCCGGTCCGGGCCAAGGTGCTCGACGCGCTGGTCGAGGTGAGCGCGCGTCCGGACGCGGCGGACGTGCTGCACGTGTCCGCGGGCCTGGCCGACGAGGTCGCGCGCAACGTCGGCCTCCGTGACGCACCGGCCGCACCCGCGCGCTCCGTCTACACCGGAGTGCTGCACACCGCGGCCTGCCTCGCGCACCTCACGCCCGCGCAGCGGGCACGCGCCGAGCGCAGCGTGCGGATCTTCTCCGGACTGTGGGGCGTCGTGACGCCGCAGGACGTCATCCCCGCCTACCGGCTCTCGGGCGGCGTCGACCTGCCCGGGGTGGGTCCGCTCGGTGCGCTGTGGCGCACGCACCTGGGCGACGTGCTCGACGAGCAGGCGGCGGGCGGGCTCGTCGTGGACGCCCGCTCGGCCGACTATGTGGCGATGTGGCGCCCGGTGAGAGCGGAGTGGGTGACCGTCCGCGTCGAGCGCGAGCTCGCGGGACGACGCTCGGTGGTCTCGCACAATGCCAAGCACGCGCGCGGCGTCCTCACACGGCACCTCCTGACGCGGCGCGCACAGCCACCGGCCGACGCCGAGGGGCTCGCGGACGCGGCGCACGAGCTCGTCGGCTCCGCGCTGCTGGCCGTCGAGCTCGCACCACGTCCCGCGCGGGGCGCCCGCACGCTCACGCTCGTGGTGGCGTGACCGAGCGACGCCGCCGCCGGCCCTGGTGGGCGCTCGCGCTCGTCGTGTCGGTGCTGGCCCTGGCCACCGGCTGGCTCCCGCGGGACGACGCCGTCGCGCTCGCCGAGCGCACCGGTCCCGTGCTGGTGTTCGTCGCGGCGCTGACGGTGGTGGCCGAGCTGTGCGCCGGGGCCGGGCTGTTCGCCGCCGCCGCGGGGATCGCGGCCCGGCTCGCGCGCGGGCGCCGCTGGGTGCTGTGGCTCCTGGTCGTCGGCCTCGCGACGTTCAGCACCGCCGTGCTGTCCCTGGACACCACCGCGGTGCTGCTCACGCCCGTGGTCATCGCGCTCGCGCGCCGGACCGGCACCGCTCCGCTGCCGTTCGCGCTCGCGGTGCTCGCGCTGTCGAACACGGCCTCGCTGGTCCTGCCCGTCTCGAACCTCACCAACCTGCTGGCCGACCACGCCCTGCGCCGGGCGGGCGCCGACTTCCTGGCCCTGATGTGGGCGCCGGCGCTCGTCTCGGTGCTCGTCACGGTCGCGGTCCTCGCCGTGCGGGACCGCACGGCACTGCGCGGGCGGTTCAGCGAGCCGCCCGCGGGACCGGTGGCGCCGGACCGGGTGCTCCTGCGCGTCGCCGGGCTCGTCGTGGGCGCGATGGCCCTGGCGTTCCTGGTCGGCGTCCAACCCGCGCTCGCCGCGTCCCTCGCCGCCGCCGTGCTGCTCACCGTGACGCTCGTGCGGCGCCGCCCGCTCCCGGTGACCGCCGCGGACCTCGTCCCGTGGCGGACGCTCGTCGTCGTCGGTGCGCTGTTCGTGGTCGTCGCGGCCGCGCACGCGCACGGCTTCGGCACCGTCCTGCACGCGGCGGCGGGCGAGGGCGACGGACCGGGCGCACTGCTGCGCCTGGCCGCGGTCGGCGCGCTGACGGCCAACGCGGTCAACAACCTGCCGGCCTACCTGGCGCTCGACCCCGCGACCGCGGGCGAGCCGCAGCGCATCGCGGCGCTGCTCATCGGCACCGGGGTCGCGCCCCTGCTCACCCCGTGGGGCTCGCTCGCGACCGTGCTGTGGTGGCAGCGCTGCCGTCAGCTGCTGCTCGACGTCCCCGCACGCACGATCGTGCGGCAGGGCCTCCTCCTGGCGCCCGTGACGCTCGTGCTCGCGACCACGGCGCTGCTCGTCACGGCCTGACGCGCGTCACGCCCAGCCGTCGCTCGGCGCACCAGCGACCGCGATCTCGTGCCGGCGGTCGGCGAACAGGCGCACGATGCTCACCGACGCCGGGGCGACGCGCAGCTGGCTCCACGAACCCGGGTTGGCGCCCATCGCGACGCCGAGGGCCGCGCGGATGGCCACGGCGTGCGAGACCACGACAACCGTGCGCCCGCGGGCACCCGCGAGCAGGTCGTCGAACACCGCCGCGAGCCGCTCACCCACGTCGACGATGGACTCCCCGCCCGGCGGCCGCAGGTCCGCGCGCGTGTGCCACGGCTCCAGCTGGCCCGGCCACCGCTCCTCGATCTGCTCGGCGGTGAACCCCTGCCACTGCCCGAAGTCGGCCTCCTTGACCCGGTCCTCGGTCTGCACGCGCAGGCCCAGCCGCTCGGCGACGATCGCCGCGGTCTCCTGCGTCCGCACCATCGGCGAGGCGAGGACCTCGCTGGGGTACGCGATGTCGCCCCACAGGTCGCGTCCCACGCGTTCGACGAGCGCCGCGGCGGCCCGCGCCTGCTCGCGGCCGCGCTCGTCGAGGGGCGGGCCGGGCACGCTCGAGCCGGAGTACCCGCGCGCCACCGTCATCGCGGTCTCGCCGTGGCGCACCAGCACCACGGTGACCGGCTGGTCGTCGTCGAACCGCACACCCGCACCCGAGGGCCGCGGCACGCGACCGGTCCCGGGGTCCGGCGCGCTCGTGGGCGTGCGGTCCGTCATGTCACTCCCCCTCGGGCAGGCGGACCAGGATGCGGCCGCACTCCTCGCACCGGACGACGACGTCCGGTCCCTTGGCCTTGATGCCGTCCAGGTCGAGCGGGTTGAGCTCGAGCCGGCAGCCCTCGCAGCGCCGGCCCCGCAGCGCCGCGGCGCCCGTGCCGAGCTGGCCCCGCAGACGGTCGTACAGCGTCACCAGGCCCGCGTCGAGGCCCCCGGCGCGGGCCGCGCGGTCGGCGCGGACCTGCTCGGCCTCCGCGTCGAGCTGCGCGAGCGCCGCGTCCCGCTCCGCCTCGACCCCGGTCTTGCTCGCGACCAGCTGCGCGTGCGCCGACGTCACCTCGGTCAGCGTGCCCTCGTGCGCGTCGAGCCGCTCCATGACCTCGAGCTCGACCTCCTCGAGGTCGCCCTGCCGTCTGGCGAGCGACTCGAGCTCGTGCTGGAGGGCCTGCAGGTCCTTGGGGCTGCCCTGCCCGCTGTCGAGCCGGGCCTGGTCGCGTGCGGCGCGGTCGCGCACCTGCTGGACGTCGGCCTCGGCCTTGGCGAGCTCGCGCCGCAGGTCCGTGACGGCCGTCTGCGACGTGACGAGCGCGGTGTGCAGGTCGGCGAGCTGCGCGTCGAGCTCCGCGATCCGTGCGAGCTCCGGGAGCGTGCGGCGGCGGTGCGCGATCTGGTCGAGGCGCGTGTCGAGCGCCTGCACGTCGAGGAGTCGTCGCTGGTCCGCTGCGGGGGCGTTCGGCACGGGGGTCCTTCCGGCACGCGCCCGGTGGGGCGGTGGCTGGTTCGGCGTCTTCAGATGTGGGCGTCGGCGCGGTCCGCCCGGCCCGTCCAGGGGTCGGTGCGGCGCACGCTCACGCGGGTCTCCACCGTAGTGCCCAGCGCGGCCAGGTCCGCCGTCAGGTCCTGCGCCGCGAGCGTGAGCCACGGCCACTCGGACGCGTAGTGCGCGAGGTCGACGAGATACGGGGTCGCGGGTCCACCCGAGCGTGCGGCCTCGAACTCCGCGCGCTCCCGGAGCTCCGAGACCGGGTGGTGTCGCAGGTCCGCGGTCACGTAGGCATCCGCGCCGCTGGCGCGCACCGCGTCGAAGAAGCCGTCACCCGATCCGCCGCACACCGCGACCCGCTCGACGCGGCCGTCCGGGTCACCCGCGAACCGCACACCCTGCACGGTCGCGGGCGTCGCGTCGGCCGCTCGCTGCGCGAGACCGCGCAGCGTCGTCGGCTCGGCGAGCCGGCCCACCCGGCCCGTGCCGGTGGGCCCGGCCTCGCGCGCGAGCTCGAGCACGTCGAACGCGGGCTCCTCGTACGGGTGCGCGTCCCGCACCGCCGCGACGACCGCGGCCCGCCGCGCGCGCGGCGCGACCATCTCGACCCGGGCCTCGACGACGACCGTGCGCTCGCCCACCGCTCCGATCGCGGGCTCCGCGCCCGGCTGCGGCTCGAACGTGCCCTCGCCCGTGGTGGTCCACGCGCACCGCGCGTAGTCCCCGAGCGCCCCCGCGCCCGCGGCGGACATCGCGTCGACCACGGCGCCCGCCGCGGCGACGGGCACGAGCACGACGTGCTTGTCGAGCGCCGGTCCCGGTTCGGCGACCAGCGGGGCGACGTCGACCAGGCCGAGCGCGCCCGCCAGTGCGTCCGCGACGCCCCGCGTGGCGGCGTCGGCATTCGTGTGCGCGGCGAACAGCCCGCACCCGCCGCGCACCAGCCGGTGCAGCAGCGCTCCCTTGAACGTGGTGGCGGCCATCGAGTGCACGCCCCGCAGCAGCAGCGGATGGTGCGTCACGACGAGGTCCGCTCCCCAGTCGAGCGCCTCGTCGACCACGTCGGCCACCGGGTCCACCGCGAGCAGGACGCGGCGCACGGGTGCCGCGGGGTCGCCCGCGACGAGACCGACGGCGTCCCACGACTCCGCGGTGCCCGGCGGGTAGCGCCGCTCGAGGACACGCACGACGTCCGCCAACGTCGCCGTCCCGGCCTCAGCACGCTGCGCCATCTGCCCGCACCCTTCGTCGACGTCCACGCGGTCCGCGCAGGGCTCGCGGTCCCACGGCGCGCCGCCGCCCGATGCTACCGACGCGGCTCAGCCGAGCGGCACCACGGGCGCCCCGACCACCAGCTCACCCGGCGCCTGCGGCACCAGGCGGATCCCGAACCACACCTTGCCCTCGTCACGGCGGTGCCGCGCGAGCGTCCGCGTGGGTTCCTTGGTGGTGCGCAGCGAGTCCAGGTCGATGGTCGTCATGACGCAGCGGTCGCAGCGCTCGGCGAACCGCAGCGTCACGTCACCGACGCGCACCCGCGTCCAGCCGTCCTCCTCGAACGGCTCGAGCGGGCCGTCGACGACGAGCGTCGGCCGGAACCGCTCCATCGGCAGCGGCGGGTGCCCCTGCTCCTCGGCGAGCCACCGGTTGAGCGCATCGAGCGACGAGGTCGTGGTCAGGTGCACCGGCCCCGCGTCGGCGAGGCTCAGCGCATCTCCCGGCAGGCCCCCGTGCCGGGGTGAGACCGACCGCCGGGCCGGGTCGTCGAGCCAGACCAGGCGCACCGGCCGACCCAGCACCGCGCTGATCCAGTCGTCGACCTCGCCCGGGCACGCCAGCGCCCAGCCGAGCCGCGACAGCCCCACCGGGGTGCGTCGGCCGTCCACGGGTTCGGCGACGACGAGCCGCGCTCCGTCACGCGTCGCCAGCTCGATCGATCCCGGCAGCACGCGCGCGGTGATCCCGAGCATCGTCGGCACCTCGCGCGCCGTTACGGTCTCGCCGTCACCGTCCACCAGCATCCAGCGCCGGTCGCCACGCGGGCCCAGCGCGTCGAGGGCGACACGGTCGACCGCGACGCCGCTCAGCGACTTGACGGGCCGCACGCTCAACGCGCCCACCCAGCCGGTGGCGGCACCCGTCATGCGTCCTCCGGTCCTTCGCGATCGACGCCGTCCCGCGACGACGTCATGGAATCAGGAGCCTGCACCCGGCGACGTGGTTGAGCAGCACCTGTACGCCCTTGCGCTCCTCACGGTCTTCCACGAGACACAGGCCCCGAGCTGGGTGGTCGAGCAACGCCCTACCCAGCGGAATGCCCCATCGCCCGATAGCAGGATAGAAATCGAACACGGCAGCACGGTTGACCTCCCAGGCATACCGCACCGTGGTTCCGCCCGTCCCAGGCACCGCGAGCAAGAGGTCGAGGGGACCTTGATCGTCGTCGAGCAGCCACTCACGAACCGTCGTGGCCGCGAAAGGCCAGTATCGCGTGGCCCGTTCGCGAGCCTCGTGGTCCGTCCAGGGGTCGTCGGGGTCGTACCCGCGCCTCACGAACTCGGAGCCTGCCGCGATCTCGATATCGCGAGGCGTCACGCGATGCGCGACGTCCGCCAGGCTGGGGGGAAGTGCCTCCCGCGGGAGCGGAGAATGGCTGCCGCTTGGCATCGCCTCGGTAGTTCCCTTGACGAGAATCGAAGGCCTCCGAACCACCTGAGCGGATCGCCAGTCGACCCGACGAGACGTAGATGCATAGAGAGACTCCCTCACCGAGCGCAACTCGAACGTCGGCTCGCCGTCGACCGCAACGGGGCTCAGGGCCGGTCGCTTGGGTCCACCCAGTTCGTGCGCTTGCCCGCTGATCTGCATACCAGACGCCTGCCCGTGCCCCGGCACGGCGTTGCCCAGCGGTTCTAGACCGTGCGCCGCCAAGAGCCTGCTGATCAGCTCCATCGCGAGTGTCTCCGCTCGGTACGCGTCATTCTCGTCGACAAAGCCCGACGCGAGCGTCACAGCGGGGATGTCCTCGCCGCTTCCCAGAAGCCACCGGATCCGCTCCGACTTCGACCCGTGCATCGGCAATGACGCCGCAGCCCGCTCGAGGGCCTTGCGCTCGTCACGTGCGTGCTGGTTGGCCCGGTCCTTGGTGCCCTTGCCGACGTACAGGACGCTCAGAAGGTGGCTTCCAGTCTTGCGGAACATGATCGGGTCGATCAATGCATAGACGTACCAACGTCCGCCGTCGAATGCGACGCCCTCTGCAGTCATGCGCGTCATCATGTCAGCCCGCCTGCTGCCATGATGCCGACATCGAGCACTTCAGTCCGTGTGTCTAGCCAAGCAGAGGTCCACCGGCGTGCACCGCCGATGGCTGCTGCCTCAGGACACCCCTGCCACGGCGTGGTGGGCCCGGCCGGGTTCGAACCGACGACCCCCGCGGTGTAAGCGCGGTGCTCTGACCAGCTGAGCTACAGGCCCCTGCCGACGCGCACCCGGGCGGCCGACGGCGGCCCAGCCTACCGGGCCGCCCGGCGCGCGTCCGCGCCGCTCAGACGGCCGCGAGCGCCTGCTCCAGGTCCGCGACGAGGTCACCGACGGACTCGAGCCCGACCGACAGCCGGACGATCGACTCGGTGACCTCGAGCGGCGTGCCGCGCACCGAGGCGTGGGTCATGCTCGCGGGGTGGTTGACGAGCGACTCGACGCCACCGAGCGACTCGGCGAGCGTGAACAGCCGCGTGGCCTCGGCGAACCGGCGCGCGGCGCCGCCGTCGGCGAGCTCGACCGTGACGATGCCGCCGAACCCGCTCGACTGCCGTGCGGCGATCGCGTGGCCCGGGTGCTCGGGCAGGCCCGGGTAGTGCACGCGCGTCACGGCCGCGTGGCCGACGAGCCGCTGCGCCACCGCGAGCGCGTTCTCGCCGTGCCGCTGCATGCGCACGGCGAGCGTCTTGATGCCGCGCGTCGTGAGCCACGCGTCGAGCGGCCCGGACACCGCGCCCGCGGCGAACTGCACGAAGCGCACCTGCTCCGCGAACGTGTCGTCGCGCAGCACGACGGCTCCCCCGACGACGTCGGAGTGGCCGCCCAGGTACTTGGTCGTCGAGTGCACGACGACGTCCGCACCGAGCAGCAGGGGCCGCTGCAGCGCGGGCGTCGCGAACGTGTTGTCGACCACGAGCAGCGCGTCGTGCGCGTGCACCAGCTCGGCGAGCGCCGCGATGTCCGTGACGCGCAGGAACGGGTTGCTCGGCGTCTCGGCCCACACCAGGCGCGGCCGGGACTCCTGCAGCGCGGCGCGTACGGCGTCGAGGTTCGTGAGGTCCACGACGCGGTGCCGCACGCCCCAGGCTCCCAGCACGCGCGAGACGAGCCGGTACGTGCCGCCGTACGCGTCGTCGCCGATGAGCAGCTCGTCGCCGGGCTTCAGGACCGCGCGCAGCAGCGCGTCCTCGGCCGCCAGGCCCGAGGCGAACGACAGCCCGTGCGCACCGCCCTCGAGCGTCGCGAGCTGCGTCTCGAGCGCGGTGCGCGTCGGGTTGCCCGCACGTCCGTACTCGTAGCCGCCGCGCAGCCCGCCGATGCCGTCCTGCACGAACGTCGAGCTGAGGTGCACGGGCGGGATGACCGCGCCCGTGGTCGGGTCGGGGTCCTGCCCCGCGCGGATCGCGAGCGTCTCGAACCCCGCGGCGGACAGGTCGTGGGCGTGCGTCATGCGGGGGCTCCTCGGTCGGGCGCGCGTGCGCCGGGTGGTCAGGTCAGTGGCTCAGGAACGTGAGCAGGTCCGCACGCGTGAGCACGGACAGGGGCGCGCCCTCGTCGACGACGAGCAGCGCGCTCGCGTCGGTGAGCGCCTTGCGGGCATGCGCGACGGACTCGTTGGCGCCGATCTGCGGCAGCCCGTCCTGCAGCACGCGGGCGACCGCGTCGCCCATCTCCACCTCGCCCGAGAACACCTTCTCGAGCAGCGACTCCTCGTCGACCGCGCCGGCCACCTCGCCGATCACGACGGGTGGCTCGGCCGTGAGGACCGGCAGCTGCGAGACGCCGAACTCGGACATCATGGCGATCGCATCCCGCACGGTGTCGCCCGGGTGCGCGTGCACCAGGGCGGGCAGCGACCCGTCCTTGGCCGTCACGACGTCCCGCACCGTGCGCTCCTCCGGCAGCTCGCTGAACCCGTACGAGCGCAGCCACGCGTCGTCGAAGATCTTGCCGAGGTAGCCGCGCCCGCCGTCCGGGAGCAGCACCACGACGACGTCGTCGGCGCTCAGCCCGCGCGCGACGCGCAGCGCGGCGGCCACCGCCATGCCGCTCGAGCCGCCGACCAGCAGGCCCTCCTCGCGCGCGAGCCGCCGCGTGAGGTGGAACGACTCCGCGTCGCCGATCGCGACGACCTCGTCGACGACCGTGCGGTCGTACGCGCCGGGCCACATGTCCTCGCCCACGCCCTCGACCAGGTAGGGCCGGCCCGTGCCGCCCGAGTAGACCGAGCCCACGGGGTCCGCACCGATCACGCGCACCGCTCCGCCGGAGACCTCCTTGAGGTACCGGCCCGTGCCGCTGATGGTGCCGCCCGTCCCGACGCCGGCGACGAAGTGCGTGATCCGACCGTCGGTGTCGTGCCAGATCTCGGGTCCCGTGGACTCGTAGTGGCTGAGCGGTCCGTTCGGGTTCTCGTACTGGTTGGGCTTGAACGCTCCGGGGATCTGCGCCGCGAGGCGGTCGGACACCGAGTAGTAGGACTCGGGGTCGTCGGGTGCCACGGACGTCGGGGTCACGACGACCTCGGCGCCGTACGCGGTGAGCACCGCGCGCTTGTCAGCACCCACCTTGTCCGGCACGACGAAGACGCAGCGGTACCCGCGCCGCTGGGCGACCAGGGCGAGCCCCACGCCGGTGTTCCCGCTGGTGGGCTCCACGATCGTGCCGCCCGGGCGCAGCAGACCGTCACGTTCGGCCGCGTCGATGATCCGCGCGGCGATGCGGTCCTTGGACGACCCGCCGGGGTTGAGGTACTCGACCTTCGCCAGGACCAGGGCGTCGATGCCCTCGGTCACCGCGGTCAGCCGTACGAGCGGCGTGCCGCCGACGAGGTCGGTGATGTGGGAGGCGTAGTGCATGGCTGAGGTCCTTCGCCCGGTCGCGCGCACGCGACGACTGATCGGTCCGGTGATCGTCAGGGACGACAGCAGCGCAGCACGCCGTCAGCCTAGCCCAGCCGTCCCCGGACGACCGGGCCGCAGGGAGCAGGGCCGCGGCACGGGCCGGGGCTCACAGGGCGGCGAGCGCCTCGCGGTACGCGGCGAGCGGCCGAGCCTGCCCCCGCGGGTTGACGACGCTCCACCGCAGCACGCCCTCGCCGTCGATCAGGAACGACCCGCGCAGCGCGTGGCCGCTCGCCTCGTCGAACACGCCGTACGCACGCGCGACGTCGCCGTGCGGCCAGAAGTCGGACAGCAGGTCGAACTCGTAGCCCTCCTGCGCGGCCCACGCGCGCAGCGAGAACATCGGGTCGCAGGACACGACCACCAGGTGCACGTCCGCGTCACGGAACTCCGCGATGTTGTCCCGCAGCTCGCACAGCTCGCCCGTGCACGTCGCGGAGAACGCGAACGGCACGAACACCACCACCACCGGCCCGCCGCGCAGGCCGTCGAGCGAGACCGGCGTGCCGTGCGTGTCCGGCAGCGAGAAGCCGGGCGCCGGCTCACCGACGACCGGGGCCTGGCTCACTTGCCGCGGCCCCGCGTGGACAGGCGCGTCGCCGACCAGTCGGGCGCGACCGCGAACGTCGTCATCGCGTGCAGGCCGGACGTGGTCGCGGCCTCCTCGATGTCCGAGTGCGTCACGTGGCCGCTGCGGCCGGCCTTCGGCGTCAGCACCCAGATGGGGCCGTTGTCGTCGAGCACCGTCAGGGCGTCGACGAGGAAGTCGGTCAGGTCGCCGTCGTCGTCGCGGAACCAGATGACCGCACCGTCGGTGACGTCGTCGTAGTCCTCGTCGACCAGCTCGGTCCCCGTGACGCCCTCGAGCGCCGCGCGCAGCGCGTCGTCGACGTCGTCGTCGTAGCCGAACTCCTGGATGACCTGGCCCGAGGCGAACCCCAGACGAGCAATCGCCTGCTGTCCGGCGTCGTCCGCACTGGCTGACACGTCCCGACCGATCCCTTCCTCCTGCCGACCCCCTGCGGGACCGGCTGCTGATGTGCGCACAACCTAGCCCACCGCACCGCGCGCCACCTGGCAAGGGTGCTCGCGCTCCGGGCGCGTCGCGGCCCCCACGAGGGCGTGTGTCATCGACGTCACGTGCCCGCGACCTGGCCTGCGTGTGACTTTCGGCCCCCCTGGGTCCGACAATGGGCGGACTACCCGCGCGCGCCGTCCGGCTCTCAGCCGCCGCGAGCGCACGCCGGGGCCGTGGACAGCGCCGAGGCCGATCCGGCCACGCGCGCGGACGAGAGGCGAGGAGCACTGGTGGCTCAGATCGACGAGACAGGCCCGCTCATCGGCGGCCTGCTCAGCCAGGTACCGGACATCGACCCCGAGGAGACCGGGGAGTGGGTGGAGTCGCTCGACGGGCTCATCGACGAGAAGGGCGGACCTCGCGCGCGCTACGTGCTCATGAGCATGCTGCGCCACGCGCGGGAGAAGAACGTCGCGATCCCGGCCTCGCTGAACACCCCGTACGTCAACACCATCGCGGTGCACAACGAGCCGTACTTCCCCGGTGACGAGGTCATCGAGCGGCGCTACCGCTCGTGGAACCGGTGGAACGCGGCCGTCATGGTCACGCGTGCGCAGCGCCCGGGCATCGGTGTCGGCGGGCACATCTCGTCCTACGCGTCGGTCGCGACGCTGTACGAGGTCGGCCTGAACCACTTCTTCCGTGGCAAGGACCACGTCGGCGGCGGCGACCAGATCTACTTCCAGGGCCACGCCTCCCCCGGCGTGTACGCACGCGCGTACCTCGAGGGCCGCATGACCGAGCACCAGCTGGACGGGTTCCGTCAGGAGCTGTCCCACCCGGGCGGCGGCCTCCCGTCCTACCCGCACCCGCGCCTCGCCCCGGACCTGTGGGAGTTCCCGACCGTGTCGATGGGTCTGGGCCCGTCGGGCGCGATCTACCAGGCGTGGACCAACCGGTACCTGCACAACCGCGGGATCAAGGACACGAGCCAGCAGGACGTGTGGGCGTTCCTGGGCGACGGCGAGATGGACGAGCCCGAGTCGCGCGGCCTGATCCACCTCGCGGCGCAGCAGAACCTGGACAACCTCACGTTCGTCGTGAACTGCAACCTGCAGCGCCTCGACGGCCCGGTGCGCGGCAACGGCAAGATCATCCAGGAGCTCGAGGCCGAGTTCCGCGGCGCGGGCTGGAACGTCATCAAGGTGGTCTGGGGCCGCGAGTGGGACGTCCTGCTCAACGCGGACAAGGACCGCGCGCTGGTGCACCTGATGAACACCACGCCCGACGGCGACTTCCAGACGTACCGCGCCGAGAACGGCGCGTTCATCCGCGAGCACTTCTTCGGCCGTGACCCGCGCACCAAGCAGCTCGTCGAGAAGATGACGGACGACGAGATCTGGGCGCTCAAGCGCGGCGGGCACGACTACCGCAAGATCTACGCCGCGTACAAGGCCGCACGTGAGCACACGGGCGCGCCGACGATCATCCTGGCGCACACCATCAAGGGCTACGGGCTGGGCTCGGGCTTCGCGGGGCGCAACGCGACGCACCAGATGAAGAAGCTCAAGATCGACGACCTCAAGACGCTGCGCGACACGCTGCACATCCCGTTCACGGACGCGCAGCTCGAGGAGAACCCGTACCTGCCGCCGTACTACCACCCGGGTGCGCAGGACGAGGCGATCCAGTACATGCTCGAGCGGCGTCGCCAGCTCGGCGGGTTCGTGCCGGAGCGCCGCTCCACGCACACGCCGGTCACCACTCCCGCCGCCGAGAAGTACGAGGGCCTCGCCAAGGGGTCGGGCACGCAGGAGGTCGCCACGACGATGGCGCTCGTGCGCCTGTTCAAGGACCTCCTCAAGGACAAGGAGTTCGGCCACCGCCTGGTGCCGATCATCCCCGACGAGGCGCGCACGTTCGGCCTGGACGCGATCTTCCCGAGCGCGAAGATCTTCAACACCGTGGGTCAGCACTACCTCGCGGTCGACCGCGACCTGATGCTGAGCTACAAGGAGTCCGAGGCGGGGCAGATCATGCACACCGGGATCAACGAGGCCGGTTCGGCCTCGGCGTTCCAGGCGGTGGGCACGTCCTACGCGACGCACGGCGAGCCGCTCGTGCCGTTCTACTTCTACTACTCGATGTTCGGGTTCCAGCGCACGGGCGACCAGTTCTGGGCGGCCGGCGACCAGATGGCGCGCGGCTTCCTGATCGGCGCCACCGCGGGCCGCACCACGCTGACCGGTGAGGGCCTGCAGCACGCGGACGGCCACTCGCCGCTGCTCGCGGGCACGATGCCGCACATGGTCCACTACGACGCCGCGTACGGGTACGAGATCCGGCACATCGTCAAGGACGGCATCGACCGGATGTACGCGGCCGACAACGGCGGACGCGACCGTGACGTCATCTACTACCTCACGGTCTACAACGAGCCGATCGTGCAGCCCGCCGAGCCCGAGGGCGTCGACGTCGAGGGCATCCTGCGCGGCATCCACCTGATCGCTCCCGCGCAGGGTGACGGGCCCCGGGCCCAGATCCTCGCGTCGGGCGTCGCGGTGCCGTGGGCCCTCGAGGCCCAGGAGCTGCTCGCGCAGGACTGGGGCGTGCGGGCCGCGGTGTGGTCCGTCACGTCGTGGAGCGAGCTGCGGCGCGACGGCCTGGCCGCCGACGCCCAGGCGTTCCTGCACCCGGGCGAGGAGCCGCGCACCGCGTACCTCACGCAGAAGCTGGCCGGTGCGGAGGGTCCGTTCGTCGCGACGACGGACTACGACCACCTGGTCGCCGACCAGGTGCGCGCCTGGATCCCGGGCACGTACGCGACCCTGGGTGCCGACGGCTTCGGGTTCTCGGACACGCGGGCCGCGGCGCGCCGCCACTTCAAGATCGACGGGCCGTCGACCGTGGTGCGCGTGCTCCAGCAGCTCGCACGCACGGGAGCCGTGCCCGCCGACGCACCCGCGCAGGCGATCGAGCGCTACCGCCTGCACGACGTCACGGCCGGCACGTCCGGCAACACGGGCGGCGACAGCTGACCGCGTCCTGACGCAGCGGAAGGGGCCGACGAGCGATCTCGTCGGCCCCTTCCGTCTGTGCTCCCCCGGGCGTCAGGTCCCGGGGATCGTCTGCTGCGCCTCGGCGACCACGTGGGTCAGCTCGTCGCGGAGCGCCGCGACCGCGCGCTGGTCCGGGTACAGCTCGAGGTTCGCGACGTACTGCTTGGCCTCGAGCGGGCGGTCGGCCTCGATCGCCGCGAGCACCAGCTCACGCGCGACCTCGGGGTCGTGCTCGCGCGGGCGCCAGTGGCCCACGCCGAGCCCGAGCGCGTCCACGGGCTGACCCGCCTCGCGCAGCAGCGCGAGGGCCTCGCGCAGCGCGGTGCCCGACGGGTCACGCTCCGCGGCGGTCGTCAGGCGACGCAGCGTCCCCTCGTGGTCGTCACGTGCCGACAGGCGCGCCACCTCGATGAGCGGGTACCACGCGCGGGGGTTGCCCGCGAGCTCCTCGCCGAGCGCCCACACCGCGAGGTCGGCGGCGCGCTGCCGCTCGGCGTCGTCGTGCGGTGCGGTCAGCGGGTCGCCGTCCGGGCCCGCGTCGGCGGCGCGGCGCCGCACGATCTCGGCGAGCGCGGCGAACGCCCGGACGTTGTTCGGGTCGTCGCTCAGCATGGACCGCAGCGCATCCTCGTGGAGCGTGTCGCCGCGCCGTGCAGTGGTGGTCGGTCGGCGGGCACCCACACGTGAGGCCGACGACGGCCGACGCATGAGCTGTCTCAGACGGGGCAGCAGAGCCATGCAGTGACACTAGCCTGCGTCCGGCCGGCCCACCGGGCGGGCGGCGAGGTGGACCGTCGGCGGCCCCGGCACGGTCGCCCGGCTTTGTCGACTTCCCACAATGCCGCCCCTATGCTCGCGCCATGCCCCCGACGCCCGACGCGACCGTCCCGCCCGGCGTGCCGCCGCAGGCGCCCCCAACCGGCGACCCGGCCGCGGGCGACCCGCTCGACCGCGCCGCGGGGCCCGTCCGCGCACGGCGCGCGCCCGCGCGCACCTCGTCGGCCGCGGCCGCCGGCCCCGGCGTGGGCGGCACCCCGGAGACGCAGCGGCGCGTCCGCGAGGGTGCGGGCCTGCTGGCCGCGGCCGCGATGCGTCGCCTCGACGAGGACCTCGCGTGGTACCGGGCGCTGCCCGCCGAGGACCGCTCGTGGGTGGGACTCGTGGCCCAGGCCGGCATCAGCGCGTTCATCGCCTGGTACGCCGACGCGTCGCGTCCGCCGCACGGCGTGGGTGACATCTTCGCGAGCGCACCCACCGAGCTCACGCGCTCGATCTCGCTGCAGCACACGCTGCACCTGGTGCGCGTCGTCGTGGACGTCGTCGAGTCGCACGCCGACCGGCTCGCCGCCCCGGGTGACGAGCGCGAGCTGCGCGAGGCGGTGCTGCTGTACTCGCGCGAGGTCGCGTTCTCCGCGGCCGAGGTCTACGCACGCGCCGCCGAGGTGCGCGGCGCGTGGGACGCGCGGCTGGAGGCGCTCGTGGTCGACGCGCTGGTCCGCGGCGACGTCGACGACTCGGTGCGCTCCCGCGTCGCCGCGCTGGGCTGGAGCGGCGCGGGTTCCACGCTCGTGCTGGTCGGGACGACGGCGGCCCCGATCGACGAGGTGCGCGCGGCCGACCTGCGCCGTGCGACGCGCCGCGCCGCCGACGACGCGCTCGTGGGGATCCAGGGCGACCGGCTGGTGATCTTCCTGGGCGGCCGGGGCGACCTGCGCGCCGCGGTGACCGCGCTGCTGCCCCGGTTCGGGCCCGGCCCCGTCGTCGTGGGGCCCGTGGTGCAGGACCTCGCCGAGTGCGCGCGTTCGGCGCGTGCCGCGCTCGCCGGCCTGCAGGCCGCGGCCGCATGGCCGCAGGCGCCCCGGCCCGTGCAGGCCGACGACCTGCTGCCCGAACGTGTGCTGGTCGGCGACCCCACCGCGCGGCGGACCCTGATCTCGCACGCGTACGAGCCGCTCGCGGCGAGCCAGGGCGCGCTGCTCGAGACCGTCTCGGCCTACCTCGGCACGGGCCGGTCGCTCGAGGCCGCGGCACGGTCGCTGTACGTGCACCCGAACACCGTGCGCTACCGCCTCAAGCGCGTCGCGGACGTGACGGGCTGGGACCCGCTCGACGCGCGCGAGTCGTACGTGCTGCAGACCGCGCTCGCGGTCGGCCGCCTCGACGCACGCCCCGAGCCGCAGACGTCCGAGCGCACGCGTTTGTAGGACACGCACAACTCCTCGCCGCGACCTTGGTGCGCGGCGCGACCGGGTGCGCGCACCCGACCAGGGCAGAGTGGTCGCGTGCTCGTCGTCGTCTGCCCAGGCCAGGGCGCCCAGTCCCCCGGCATGCTCGCCCCGTGGCTCGAGCTGCCGACCGTCGCCGACTCGATCGGCCGGGCGTCCACGACGACCGGCATCGACCTGGTCGCGCACGGCACCACGTCCGACGCGGACACGATCCGCGACACGGCGGTGGCGCAGCCGCTCCTGGTGGCCTCCGCGCTCGCGAGCCTGCGCGCCGTGCTCGACCTCACGCCCGACGCGCCGCTCGCCGCGGCCGCCGCGGCGACCGTGGACGTGACCGCCGGCCACTCCGTCGGGGAGCTCGCCGCGGCCGCGGTGGCCGGGGTCCTCACCGAGGACGAGGCGCTGCGCCTGGTCGCGGTGCGCGGCGCCGCGATGGCGCGGGCCGCGGCCGCGACGCCCACGGGCATGAGCGCGGTGCTCGGCGGCGACCCCGACGAGGTGCTCGCGGCGCTCGACGCGCACGGCCTGGTGCCCGCCAACGTCAACGGCGGCGGTCAGGTGGTCGCTGCGGGGACCCTCGAGGCGCTCGCCGCCCTCGGCGCGCAGCCGCCCGCGAAGGCGCGTGTGATCGCGCTCCAGGTCGCGGGCGCGTTCCACACCGAGCACATGGCCCCCGCGGTCGCCGAGCTCGCTGCGGCCGCGCGCGGCGTCGCCCCGGGCGACCCGACGCTCCGTCTGCTCACCAACTCCGACGGCTCGGTGGTGCCCACGGGCGCGCGTGCGCTCGAGCTGCTCGTCGCGCAGGTCGCGCACCCCGTCAGGTGGGACCTGTGCTGCACGTCGCTGCTGGACCTGGGCGTGACGGGCCTGCTGGAGCTCGCGCCGGGCGGTGTCCTGACCGGTCTGGCCCGGCGTACGCTGCCCGGGGTCGAGACGGTCGCCGTCAAGACCCCCGCCGACCTGGATGCCGCGCGCGACCTCGTGCGCCGCCACGGCCGCCCAGCCGCCGGCACCACCCCGTCCGCGAGCAGCCAGGAGCAGTCGTCGTGACCCGTCCCACCCTCACGCAGGCCACCGGACCCGCCCACACCCGCATCCTCGGCATCGGCGGGGTGCGCGGCAAGAACCTGGTCACGAACGACGACGTCGCGGGCCCGATCGACTCGTCCGACGAGTGGATCCGCCAGCGCACCGGCATCGTCACGCGAGCCCGCGCGGGCGCCGAGACCGACGTGCTGGACCTCGCCGAGGCGGCCGCGCTGCGCGCGCTCGAGCACGCCGGGCTGACGGGCGCCGACATCGACGCGGTGATCCTGTCCACGGTCACGTACTTCCACCAGACGCCCGCGGGCGCGGCGATCATCGCCGACCGCATCGGCGCGACGCCGGCTGCGGCGTTCGACATCTCCGCGGCGTGCGCGGGCTACTGCTACGGCATCGGCCAGGCCGATGCGCTCGTGCGGGCCGGCAGCGCGCGTCACGTGCTGGTCATCGGCGCCGAGAAGATGAGCGACTTCGTCGACCCGACGGACCGTTCGATCTCCTTCCTGCTCGGTGACGGGGCCGGCGCGGTCGTCGTCGGACCGTCGGACACGCCCGGCATCGGCCCGACGATCTGGGGCTCGGACGGCGCGCAGGCGCAGGCGATCCGGCAGACGCACTCGTGGAAGGACACGCAGACCGGCGCGGGCTGGCCGACGCTGCGGCAGGAGGGCCAGTCCGTCTTCAAGTGGGCCGTGTGGCAGATGGCCCCGGTCGCGCAGAAGGCGCTCGACGCCGCGGGCGTGACGGCCGCGGACCTCGACGCGTTCATCCCGCACCAGGCGAACATGCGGATCATCGACCAGATGATCAAGCAGCTGGGCCTGCCCGCGGACGTCGTCGTCGCCCGCGACATCGCAGACACCGGGAACACGTCCGCCGCCTCGATCCCGCTCGCGACCGAGCGTCTGCTGCGTGAGGGCCAGATCTCCTCGGGCGCGCTCGCGCTGCAGATCGGCTTCGGCGCAGGGCTCGTGTACGGCGCGCAGGTGGTCGTGCTGCCCTGATCCGCACCCCACGGATCACCCGAAACCTCGGTCCGGCCTGCCGGCTGTACCGTTCGTCCGACCCTTTCGACCGATGAAGGAGACACCCATGGCGTACAGCGAGCAGGAGATCCTGGCCGGCCTGGCCAAGATCGTCAGCGAGGAGACCGGCCTGCCGGCCGACGCGGTCCAGGCCGAGAAGTCGTTCACCGACGACCTCGACATCGACTCGCTCTCCATGATGACGATCGTCACGCTCGCCGAGGAGAAGTTCGACGTCCGCATCCCCGACGACGAGGTCAAGAACCTCGCGACCGTCGGCGACGCGGTGAGCTTCATCACCAACGCGCAGGCCTGAGCCCACCCGGTCCGCCCTGCCCCTGCACGCAGGGCGGACCGCCGGCCCGCCGGCCGAACCACCCGACTCCTCGAACCGACCTGGAGCAACGATGAGCCGCACGACCGACGTCGTCGTCACCGGACTGGGCGCCACCACGCCCCTGGGTGGCGACGTGAGGAGCACGTGGGCCGCCGCGCTCGCCGGCGAGTCCGGGGCCCGGCCCTTCGAGCACGACTGGTCGGAGCGCTACGGCATCCCCGTCGAGTTCGCCGCGACGATCAAGGTCAAGCCCGAGGACGTCCTCGAGCGTCCCGAGCTCAAGCGCATGGACCCCTCCGCGCAGTACGCGATGATCGCGGCGCGTGAGGCGTGGTCCGACGCGGGCTCGCCGGAGGTCGACGGCGAGCGGCTCGGCGCCGTCGTGTCGTCGGGCATCGGCGGCATCTGGACCACGCTCGACGGCTGGGACCTGCTGCAGGAGAAGGGCGCCCGGCGCGTGCTGCCGATGACGGTGCCCATGCTCATGCCGAACTCCCCCGTCGCCTACGTCTCGCTCGAGTTCGGCGCGAAGGCCGGCGCGCACGCGCTGGTCTCGGCGTGCGCCTCCGGCGCCGAGGCGATCGGCTACGCGGTCGACATGATCCGCGCCGGACGCGCGGACGTCGTGATCGCGGGCGGCACCGAGGCCACGATCCACCCCATGCCGATCGCGGCGTTCGCCGCGTCGCGCACGCTCTCGCTGCGCAACGACGACCCGCAGGGTGCGTCGCGTCCGTACGACGTGGACCGGGACGGGTTCGTGATCGGCGAGGGCGCGGGCGTCGTCGTCCTCGAGAGCGCCGAGCACGCCGCTGCACGCGGCGCCCGGGTCTACGCGCGCATCGCCGGCGTCGGCCTGTCCGCCGACGGCTACCACATCACGTCTCCCGAGCCGAGCGGTGACGGCCAGATCCGGGCGATGCGCGCCGCGCTCGCCGAGTCGGGCGTGGCCGCGTCCGACGTGGTGCACGTCAACGCGCACGCGACCTCGACCGTGGTCGGGGACCTCATCGAGGCACGGTCCGTCCGCGGCGTGCTGGGCGATGACAGCGACCACGTCGCGCTCTCCGCGACCAAGTCCATGACGGGGCACCTGCTCGGCGGGGCCGGTGCGCTCGAGACGATCTTCACGGTGCTCGCGCTGCACGAGCGTCAGGCGCCGCCGACGATCAACGTCGCGCAGCCCGATCCGGAGCTGGTCCTCGACCTGGTCCGGGACACCCCGCGCGCGCTGCCCGCGGGTGACGTCGCGGCCATCAACAACTCGTTCGGCTTCGGCGGGCACAACGTCGCGCTGGTCGTGACGTCCGCCTGACACCGGGCACGACGAAGGGGCGCTCCCGGCCGGGGGGCGCCCCTTCGTCGTGGGTGCGGCCCGGCGTGCCGTCCGGGCCGCCGGTCAGCCGACGCGGTGCAGCCAGCGCACGGGCGCTCCCGCACCCGCGTAGCGGAACGGCTCGAGCTCGTCGTCCCACGCCTGCCCGAGCGCCAGGTCCAGCTCGTCGCGCAGCCGCTGCGGGTCGGCGGCGTGCTCGAGCGCGGCTCGGATCCGGTCCTCGGGCACGACCACGTTCCCGTGCACGTCGGTCTGAGCGTGGAAGATGCCCAGGTCGGGCGTGTGGCTCCACCGTGAGCCGTCGACGCCGTGGCTCGCCTCCTCGGTCACCTCGTACCGCAGGTGGGCCCAGCCGCGCAGCGCGGACGCGAGCCGCGCACCGGTCCCGCAGGCACCCTGCCAGGAGAGCTCGGCGCGGTAGAACGCCGGCCCGGCGGGCTGCTCGGTCCAGTCGAGGCTCACGTGCTGACCCAGCACGTTGCCTGCCGCCCACTCGATGTGGGGGCACAGTGCGCGGGGTGCAGAGTGCACGAAAAGCACACCGCGGGTGATCGCACCAGCCATGTCGTCCTCCATCAGCGGCTCGAGGTTCGCCTTCCCCAACGGCCTCGTCCCACTGCGCGGAGCACGCACGGATTTCCACGGCGTACGGGCCCAGCATGCCTGATGCGGGCCGCGCACGCCAGGGTGCGCCTCCGCGCGGCGTCCGGCGGGCTGTGATTCCCGCCACGTCAAGGCCGACTTGGGCGGTCGGGGTTTGACAGCCCCGGCACGTCTGGTCTTCACTCGCCCCGGACGGCAGCACGCCGTCCGCCGCGCGGGCCCCGCCCGCGCCCTGCGGCCCTGGGCCGCCCGACGAGAGGTCGACGATGAGCACGCGGACCACGAGCACCCGGACCACCGAGCCCTCGGGCACGGTCGTCATGTGTGCGCGCTCCGCGTGTCGTCTCATGTCGATGCGCTGAGCGCCCCGCCGCGGTCCTCCGCGGACCCTGCTGCCCCCGGCAGCCTGCCGGGCCGGCCCGGCACGCGACCTCACGCGTCCCACGCCGCGCCCCGGCCTCGCCCCACCGAAGTCCGACGACGACCGTCGCCCCGCACCGCGGGCCACGGCCGTCACCCGCAGCACGCCGAGCGCGGCGTGCGCCGTCGACGGCACCCGTCCCCGTCGCCTCACTCCCTGGAGAGCACACCATGTCCGATCAGGCACCCGTCCTCCCCCCGCGGCCCACCCGGTCCCGGCGTGGCCTCGTCGCGGCCGTCGTCGTCGCCGTCCTCGTGGTCGCCGGTGGCGTCGCGTGGTTCGTCACGCGCGACTCGTCGTCCGACTCCCCCGCCGCCGGCCCGTCCGGCAGCGCCGCACCCACGGTCGTGAAGCTCGGCACCACCGACATCGCGCAGCCCCACTGGGAGATCCTCAAGGACCTCGCCGCGAAGGAGGGCATCGACCTCGAGCTGGTGGGCTTCTCCGAGTACACGCAGCCGAACCCCGCGCTCGCCGACGGCGAGATCGACCTCAACGCGTTCCAGCACGTGCTGTACCTGGCCGACCACAACAACAACACGGGCGACGACCTGCAGCCGATCGGCTCGACGCTGATCGTCCCTCTGCCGCTGTACTCCGAGAAGCACGACACGGTCGAGGAGTTCACCAAGGGCGAGCAGGTGGCGATCCCCAACGACTCGACCAACCAGGCCCGCGCGCTGTTCGTGCTCGAGGCCGCAGGGCTGGTGACGTTCACCGGCGACCCCGGCGTGCCCACGCCCGACGACGTCGACACCGCGGCCTCGACGGTCGTCGTGCGGCCCGTCGAGGCGTCGCAGACCGCGGGGCTCATCGGTGACCCGGACATCGCGGGCGTCGTCGTCAACAACAACTTCGCGACGGACGCGGGCTTCGACCTGGACGGCTACGTGTACGCCGACGACCCCGAGTCGGTGGGCGCGCAGCCGTACATCAACGTGATCGCGGCCCGGCCCGAGGACGTCGACAACCCCGTCTACCAGCGGATCGTCGAGCTGTACCACGACCCGGCCGTGCTCGAGTCCGTCGTCGAGTCCTCGGGCGGCACGGCGGTGATCGTGGAGGGCTACGACACCGCGCGGCTGCAGGAGATCCTGGCGACCACGCAGGAGAACCTCACGGCCGCCGGCTGATCCCCCGCCGTGGTCCCGCCCCGCGTGAGCGGGACCACGGCTCGCCCGTCCGACCCGAGAGGTCACGCATGTCCCCCATCATCGAGCTCGACGCCGTCACCAAGGTGTTCGAGTCACCGTCCGGCCCCGTGCGCGCGGTCGACGGCATCGACCTCACCATCGAGCGCGGTGAGGTCTTCGGCGTGATCGGCTACTCCGGTGCGGGCAAGAGCACGCTGGTGCGGCTCATCAACGGCCTCGAGCGCACCACGTCGGGCAGGCTCGTGGTGGACGGCGACGACGTCACCCGGCTCTCGGAACGGCAGCTCGAGCTCAAGCGCCGGCACATCGGCATGATCTTCCAGCAGTTCAACCTGTTCTCGTCGCGCACCGTCGCCGGGAACGTGGGCTTCCCGCTCAAGGTCTCCGGCTGGCCCAAGGCCGACCGTGACCGGCGCATCGCCGAGCTGCTCGACTTCGTCGGTCTGCTCGACCGAGCGCACGACCACCCGAGCCAGCTCTCGGGCGGCCAGAAGCAGCGCGTGGGCATCGCGCGCGCGCTCGCCGCGCAGCCCTCGATCCTGCTCGCGGACGAGTGCACCAGCGCGCTCGACCCCGAGACCACCCAGGACGTCCTGCGGCTGCTGCGCAAGGTCAACGCCGAGCTGGGCGTCACGATCGTGGTGATCACGCACGAGCTCGACGTGGTCCGCTCGATCGCGGACCGTGTCGCGGTGCTGGAGGACGGCAAGGTCGCCGAGCTCGGCTCGGTGTTCGACGTCTTCACGCGTCCGAAGGCCGAGGTGACCCGCCGGTTCGTCGGGACCGTGCTGCACGACCGACCGCGCACCGCCGACCTCGCGCGGCTGCGGCGGACGCACGACGGCCGGATCGTCACGGCCGACGTGCTCGACGGCAGCCGCGTCGGTGCCGTGCTGGGCTCGGCGGGCGAGCTCGGCGTGACGTTCGAGATCGTCTACGGCGGCATCGGCACGCTGCAGGACCGGTCGTTCGGGTCGCTCACGCTCGCGCTCGACGGCGAGCCGGCGGACGTCGACCGCCTGGTCGGTCGGCTGCGCGAGGTCACCACCGTCGAGGAGGCACGATGAGCGCCGCACTGCTGCCCGCCGCGGGGTTCGAGTGGGACCTGCACGGCCCCAAGCTGGTCGAGTCGCTCGGCCAGACGCTGTACATGGTGGGCGCCACGCTGCTGATCGGCGGCGCCCTCGGGCTCGTGCTGGGCCTCGCGCTCTACACCACGCGGCGGGGCGGGCTGCTGGCCCACCGCGGCGTCTTCTTCGCGCTCAACCTCGTGGTCAACGTCTTCCGGCCCATCCCGTTCCTCATCCTGCTGATGATCATCGCGCCCGTGACCGTCACCCTCCTGGGCACCCGGCTCGGGAGCTCGGCCATGGTCGTGGCGATGTCGTTCGCCGCGACGTTCGGCGTGTCACGCATCGTCGAGCAGAACCTCGTCGCGATCGACCCGGGCGTGATCGAGGCGGCCCGCGCCACGGGTGCCAGCCGGTGGCGGATCATCACGACGCTCGTCGTCCCCGAGGCCCTCGGGCCGCTGATCCTGGGCTACACGTTCGTGTTCGTCGCCGTGGTCGACATGTCCGCGCTCGCGAGCATCATCGACGGCGGCGGGCTGGGCGCGTTCGCGCTCGACTACGGGTACAAGCGGTGGAACTTCGCGGTCGTGTGGATCACGGTCGTGGTGATCATCGTGCTGGTGCAGGTCGCGCAGGCGCTCGGCAACCGGCTCTCGCGCAGGTACCTGCGCCGCTGACGGCGTCCGACGAGCAGGTCGGGCGCCGTCAGCGACGGCCGCGTCAGATCTGCTCGCGGATCGCGCGCATCGCCTTCTTGCGCACGGACCGCTCGAGGCGGTCCAGGTAGAGCAGGCCGTCGAGGTGGTCCACCTCGTGCTGGAGGCAGCGCGCCATGAGCTCGGTCCCCTCGACGACGACCTCCTTGCCGTCCAGGTCCGTCCCGACGACGCGTGCGTACCAGGCGCGGTGCGTGGGGTACCACAGGCCGGGCACGGACAGGCAGCCCTCGTCACCGTCCTGGTACTCGTCCTGCGACAGCTCGACGATCTTCGGGTTGAGGACGTAGCCGATCTCGTCGTCGATGTTCCACGAGAACGCGCGCAGGCCCACGCCGATCTGGTTCGCGGCGAGCCCGGCGCGGCCGTCGTGGTCGACGGTCTCGAGCAGGTCCTCGACGAGCGAGCGCACGCGGTCGTCGATCGTGGTGATCGGGTCGCACGGGGTGCGCAGCACGGGGTCGCCGACGGTCCGGATCTCTCGCATCGCCATGCGCTGATCCTCCCACGTCGCGCGGCACCCGGCGCTCGCCGCATGTGACACGGCAGACATGCGACGAGCGGGTCCCGCCGCTCCGACGGGCGTATCGTTTGTACTGACCAGTCAGTCAGGAGGAACGATGTCCGAGTCGAACCCGACCAACGCCGCCACCGCCCCCGTACCGGTGCGCACCGGGACCGGGACGCCGCCGCGCACCGACGCCGTGACCGCACGGGGCCTCGCGCTGCACGGCGCACGCGGGCTCGTCTACGGCCCCGTGGACCTCACCCTGCCCGCCGGAGCGCTCACCGTCATCCAGGGCCCGCAGGGCGCCGGCCGCTCGAGCCTGCTGCTGACGCTCGCGGGACGGATGGTGCCCGACGCGTCGAGCGAGCTGCGCGTGCTCGGCCACCGCCTGCCCGCCGAGCGCCGGGCCGTGCAGCGCGCGGCCGCCATCGCGGGTTTCGCGGGGATCGACGAGCTCGACGACGGCGTGACCGTGGGCGACACGGTCCGCGAGCGCCTGTCGTGGCTCGCACCCTGGTACCGCCGCGTGCCGCGGGTCGACCAGCGCACGTTCCGGGAGCTCGCGCTCCCGGTGTTCGGCGAACGGCCGCTGCCGCGCGTCGAGAGCGTGGTGTGGGACCTCGACGAGGTCGACGCGATGCTGCTGCGCCTCACGCTCGCGCTCGCGCAGCGCCCGCGCCTGCTCGTCGTCGACGACGTGGACCAGGTCCGCGACACGATGCGCCGCTCGACGGTCTGGTCGCGCCTCGAGGCGGTCGCCGCCACGGGCACCACCGTGATCGCGTCGGTCTCCTCGCTCGACGAGGTCGCACGCACACGCTGGGCGCGTCAGCCCCACCAGGTCACCCTCGCCACCGGCCCGCACGCCGTCCCCGCGCCCGACGCGGCCTGAGCCACCACCCACCGAAGGACTCGTCATGCCTGCCCTCACCTCCACCGGCACCGAGCTGCGCCGGTTCCGCCGCGGCCGTCTGCCGCGCCTCGCGGTCGCCGCGATGATCCTGGTGCCGCTGCTGTACGGCGCGCTCTACCTGTGGGCGTTCTGGGACCCCACCGGCAACCTGGACCGCCTGCCGGTCGCGCTCGTCAACGCCGACCAGGGTGCGACGCTCGACGGCGAGCGGCTCGAGGCGGGCGCCGACGTGACGCAGCGGCTCACCGACTCGGCCGACCTCGACTGGCGCGTGACCAGCGCGCAGGACGCGGCCGACGGCGTCGCGGACGGCACCTACTACTTCGCGGTGACCGTGCCCGCGGACTTCTCGGCCGACATCGCCTCCGCGGGAGGCGAGCACCCCACCGCCGCGCAGCTCGAGGTCACGTACGACGACGCCAACTCGTTCCTCGCCTCGACGCTCGGCCGGAGCGCGATGGTCCAGGTCGAGGCAGCCGTCTCGGCCAGCGTCGGCGAGCAGGCGGTCGACCGCGTGCTCGTCGGGCTCGGCGACGCACGCGACGGGTTCGCCCAGGCGTCCGACGGCGCGCTCACGCTGCGCACCGCCGCGGGTGACCTGACCGACGGCGCGAGCCGCGTGGCCGACGGTGCCGACGACGCAGCGGACGGCGCCACGCGCCTGGCCGACGGCGCCGGCTCGGCCGCCTCGGGTGCCGTCAAGGTGGCCGACGGTGCGCACGCGCTCGCCGACGGCGCGGGCACGGCGGCCACGGGCGCGGGTTCGGCCGCGGCGGGCGCCGCGACGCTCGCGGACGGTCTCGACACGTTGCGGACCGGCAGCGGCAAGGTCGCCACGGGCGCGTCCGCGCTCGACGACGGCGCCACGCGCCTGGCCACGGGTGCCGACTCGCTGGCGGACGGCCTGCGCCGCGCGGCCGCGGGCGCGGACCAGGTGGACACCGGCGCGGCGCGCGTCGCGGCCGGGCTCTCGAGCGCGTCCACCGGTGCGGCCCGCCTGCAGGACGGGGTCCAGCAGGTGGCGCAGGGCGTGACCACGCTGCACGACGAGCTGACGCCGCTGGTCAGCGCGGTGCCCACGCTGCGGTCCGGGCTCGGCCAGGTCAGCGCGTACCTCACGGCACGTGCGCAGTCCGGTGACACCACGGCGGCGCAGCTGCTCCAGGGCCTGGGGTCCGCGGCGGGGTCGCTGCCCAGCGACGCCGACCTGGGCCGGCTCGCGGACGGCCTGACCGCGCTCGACTCGGGCGCGGGCACGGCGGCGAGCGGTGCGGCCGACCTCGCCACCGGGCTCAGCACTCTCCAGCAGGGCGGCTCGAGCCTGGCCGAGGGCGCGCACGGCGTCGCCACCGGCCTCGACACCCTCTCCACGGGCGCCGACACGCTGGCCACGGCGGCGGGCACGCTCGCCGACGGGACGGCGGACCTCGCGTCCGGCGCGGACCGGGTCGCGACCGGCACGGCCAAGGCCGCGACCGGGGCAGGCACGCTCGCCGCCGGCACGACCACGCTCGCGGACGGCCTGCACGCACTGGCCACGGGCTCGGACGACCTCGAAACGGGCGCGAGCGCGCTCGCCACGGGCACGGGCACGCTGGCCGACGGCGCCGGCGAGCTGGCGAACGGCACCGCGACGCTCGCCGACGGTGCGCACCAGGTGGCCGACGGCGCGGGCAAGATCACCGACGGCGCGGGCACGCTCGCCGACGGGCTGAGCGACGGCACCGATGCGATCCCCGCGGACGTCGCGAGCCCCGAGCGCGCCACGACGATCGCCTCGCCCGTCGGTCTCGACGAGACGCACGTGACGCAGGCCGAGGGCTTCGGCGAGGGCTTCGCACCCTTCTTCGTCCCGCTCGCGCTGTTCGTCGGGTCGCTCATCACGTGGCTCCTGCTCCGGCCCCTGCCGACGCGCGCGCTGGCCACGCCCGCCTCGGGCTGGCGCGCCACGCTCGCGGGCTACCTGCCCGCTCTGCTGCTCGGCGTCGCCCAGGTCGCGGTCATGCTCGCGGTCATCCACTACGGCGTCGGCCTGCAGATGAGCTCGGTCCTCGGCACCGTGGGCTTCACGCTGCTGGTCGCCGCCACGTTCCTGGCGCTGCAGCAGATGCTCATGGCGGTGCTCGGCCCCGCCGCGGGCAAGGTCGCGGTGCTCGCGCTGCTCATGCTGCAGCTCGCGTCGTCGGGCGGCACCTACCCCGTGGAGACGACCCCCGCGTTCTTCCGGGTGATCCACCCGCTGCTGCCCATGAGCTACGCGGTGTCGGGGCTGCGTCAGGTGATCACGGGCACGGGCGACGCCCGCCTGTGGCTGTCCGTCGCGGTGCTCGCCGCCGTGCTCGTCGGGTCGCTCGCCGTGACCGCGTGGCGCGCCGGCCGGATGCGCACGTGGACGCTCGAGCGCCTGCACCCGGCCCTGTCCCTCTAGGGTGCGGACCATGAACGACACACGCCGCCAGATCGTCGAGGCCGCGCTCGGGCTGGTGGCCGACCGCGGGATCAGCGCCACCTCGGTGGACGAGATCGCGGCGGCCGCGGGCGTCGCCAAGGGCAGCGTGTTCTACAACTTCGGGTCCAAGGCGGGGCTGATCGAGGAGATCCTCGCCGAGGGTGTCGCGCGGCTCACCGCGGCGCTGCAGGAGGCCGCCGCGGGCCTCGAGGGCCGCGCGGCCCTCGAGGCCATGGTGACCGCGCTGCTGCAGCAGATCCATGCGCACCCCGACTTCTCCAAGGTCATCGTGGCCGAGTCGTTCCGCACGGGCCGGCTCTGGCAGGACTCGATCCGCCAGGTGCGCGAGGAGTCCATGGGCACGTTCACCACCGTGGTGGCGCAGGCCTGGCCCCAGCGCGACCCGTGGCTCACGGCGGCCGCGGTGTTCGGCGCGACGCTGGTCACGGGTCTCGAGTGGTTGGCGTTCCAGCCGGACCGGTCGCTCGACGAGGTGGCGGCCGCGGTGCTCACGACGCTCGCGTGACGCGGTAGCCCCCCGCCCGCCGTCAGACCGACGCAGTGCAGCACGAAGCCCCGGTGACCGAGGTCACCGGGGCTTCGTGGCGGTCGGGCTGCGGGACGGGCCCGCGACGCTCACTCGCTGACGCGCTGCTGGGGCACGCCCTGCAGGAGCTGACGGACCTCGGCCTCGTGGAAGCGGCGGTGGCCGCCCAGGGTCCGGACCGCCGAGAGCTTGCCGGCCTGCGCCCAACGCGTGACCGTCTTCGGGTCGACGCGGAACAGCACCGCGACCTCACCGGGGGTCAGAAGGGCGCCCTGCTGCAGCTGGGACTCGGTGTGCGAGGTGGTGATCGCCATGATCGATCTCTCCTGTCGTTCGGTAGCTCGGCTGACCTGCGTGGGTCCCGTTGGCTTTGCGTCCCCTCCTTGCGGAGGGTTTGCCGTTGTCGCTGACAAGTGAGAACTATGCCCGAAACTGGACAGATGTGCAACAACCGATCACGGGCATTCGGGTGAAATTCGGACGGACCGAACCGGGACGGACCCGACAGACCGCCGCGAGCGGCTCAGGCACCACGAGCTGAGGTGGGGCAGGTGGGGCTTGAACCCACGACCGACGGATTATGAGTCCAGCCAGCGCTACGCGCGCACGTGCGCTCCCGAGCGACGCCACGCCACAGTCGAGCAGGCCACAGCCCGATCGTCGGCGTCAGCCGTCGGTGCTTATGCGACCACGTACGCTCGCATCCGGCGGCAGTTTGCTGCCCAGGTGCTGCCCGCCAACGCGACTCAAGTGCCCGTGCCAACCTGCCGATCATCACGCTGTGGGGGCGCAGCGAGAGGGCCGACCGTGATCCCGGGATTCGATGCTTCGACGGACGCGTTGCCGTGCGGGCGCTTCCCAGCGACGATCGCCGAGGTACACGGCGCCTTGGTCGAGCCCTTCGGCACTGCAAGTTCGCGGCAGGAGATCTGGAGCGAGTGGATCGACGCGACCGCGGTGCTGCGTCAACACGTCCCGGTCGCCGTCGCCTGGATCGGAGGCTCCTTCACCACGACGAAGCCAGCGCCGGCTGACATCGACGTCGTGTACTGGGTCGAGGACAGCCAACTCGTCGAGGCCCGCGACTCGCCGGAGTCGGCTCGTGTGCTTCAACTCTTCAGCATGCCGGGCGTCCTCAAGAGCCACGGGCTGCGCGTCGACGCCTATGTCGTACCTTGGGTGTCGAATCCTACTGCCGCGCCCCGGGACGCGAACGACGTGGCGTACTGCCAGGAGCGCGGCTATTGGGACGATCTGTGGCTCCGTCAGCGCGCGGGCACGAAGGGTGCGTCGCCCGTGCGACTTGACTCGATCCCGCGGCGCGGATACCTGGAGGTGACGCTCGATGGTTACTAGTGACCGCGCTCGCCTCATCGAACAGCAGCTCGCGTCGACGCCGATTGAGGTGACGTGGAGCACGCCCGGCGACCTCGCGCGTCAGTCCATGGAAGCGGTCGCCGACGAGCCAGCGCCAGGCAGGCAGATGATCTCGCTCGGCACGCTGCACATGGCGGGAGACGGGGTCACCGGCTCGGCTGCCCGGATGTCCGCCATCGGTGAAGTCATGACCACGTTCCAGCGCCTGGTGACCGCTGTCGGCGCCGCACAAGAGGGCTTCACTGCCCTGCGCGGCACCTTTCCCGCGGCGCTCCTCGCCAAGACGCAACTCCGCCTGATCGCCAGCCCTCGCCTGGGATCAGTCGTCCTCGACTTCATGCCTGAGGTTCCTCCTGCCGACGAGCTCTACGGCCGAGTCGGGGTTCCGCTCATCGACGAACCGAGGACTCAGCGCGCAGACGAAGCCGTCGTCGAGGTGATCAACATGCTGCAGGCGGCCCAGGACCTCAGCGCCGACGTCGACGAGTCCCCACTTGTCGAGGACCTTGTCGGTCGAGGCCCTCGTGTAGCTGCAGCGCTGCGAGAGTTCGCGAAGACACTCGCGACGAGCGACTTCGAGACAGACCTATCCTGGCGACAGCCCGGAGAACCTACGCGACGGACGACCCTGCCTGCTCAGGATGCGGCACGGCTCTTCTCGCTGATCGCGTCACGCGAGCTCGACCATGGCGAAGCGGTCATCGAAGGAGTAATCCACACCGTGTCCGACAAGACCGCACTCGCGATCGAGACGGACGACGGCGCGTGGGAGTACGTACGAGGTTCTCGCCTTCCCCCAGACGCCCTCGCTGGCATCCGCTGGGGCAGCCGCGTCCGTGTCATCGCGGACACCGTGGAAGTCCGCAAGCCCGGGGGCGAGGTGACCGTGCGGTACACCGCGAAGGGCATCGAGCAGCTCCCCGACTAGCAGCCCTGCCGTTGCGCCGCGCTACCTGCTCCCGAGTAGACGGAGACGCGCTCGTCGGTCGCGCGCGTCGGGTTGCCCACCGTGCGCTCCCAGCGCGGCGAGGACGGCCTCCGACGGCGTCTCCGCGAGGTGCGCGTACCGCTGTGTCGTGAGGGGCGATGTGTGCCCGAGCAGCCGCCCGACCTCGGCGAGCGAGACCCCGGCCTGCAGCAGCCATGAGGCGTACGTGTGCCGCAGGTCGTGCACCCGCACATGTCCGGCTTCGGCGGCCCGGCAGGCGGCGTCCCACTGGGTGCGGAACCGCGCGGAGTCCATGACGGACCCTTCAACGGAGGTAACGACGAGCCCGCCGCGGCAGGCTCCACGCGCGTGCCGCATGCCGCATGTGGCGCTCGCGGCATCGAGTTGGACCCAGTCGGGCAGCGGGACCTGGCGGCGCTTCTTGCCCTTGGGGTAGGCCTTCATCTGCCGGCCGTGCTGGTCCCAGACCTCGACGACCTCGACCCACGTGGCGCTGACGCGGTGTGCGTGGAGGCCCGCTGCCTCGCCCCATCGCAGCCCGGTCCCGACGAGGAGCCTGGCCATCCTGGCCCAGGGTTCCTCGAGCTGCGCGACGATGGCGTCGAACTCGGCGTGGGTGAGGTACCGCTCGGTCGATGGTGCGGGGACGGACAGCCGCAGCCGTGCGGCGGGGTTCGCGGACAGGATGCCGGCGTCGACGGCGGCGTTCAGCGACGCGGACAGCAGGTGCACGCAGCGCTGTGCGGTGGCGGGTGACAGCCCGTCGCGCTGCAGCTGGGCGTACCAGGTCTTCACGTCGTGCCGGGTGATGTCGACGAGCGGCACGCTCCCCCACCGCGGCTCGAGGTGCTTGGCGAGACGTCCGTCGTCGGACCGTTTCGTCGATGCCTCGACCGTGCGGGACCTCTCCCACTCGAGGCGCCAGGTTCCCCACCGCTCGCCCGCGGCCGCGGGGTCACGCCATCCGAGCGCTCGCGCCGCGGCCTCGGCCTCGCCGGCGCGGCGCATCGCTTCCGCCTTGCGCGACCAGGGCCCGCCCTCTGCGGTGCGTACGCGACCGCTCGCATCCCGGTATAGCCCCTGGTACATCCCGGACGATCGGCGCCGAGTCCACGCCATGTGCGGCTCCTTCAGGTCGGGGCTCGCGGAGGTGCTTGCGTCATCGGCCTCCGCCGCTCAGTCGGCGCCTTCCTGCTCATCCCCAGCATCACGATCGAACCGGAGTAGGGGCACGGGGGTCGTCGAGGGCAGCTCGAACCCGATACCCGCGGACCCTGCGGCCACTGTCCGCAGGTTCATCGTGGCCAGATCCCAAAGCACGTGCGCAGCCCACGGCCCGTACCTCGCGAGCATCTCGTCATCAGTAACGGCGTCGCCCGGGGTCGAGGATCCGCGGAAGGTGACGACGACGTAGCTCGTTGATCCCCCGAACCAGCCACCCTGCGTCACCGTCAGATCCCCGAACAGCTTCAAGACCCTGCCATCCGGCCTGACTGAACCTTCTGCCCAGACCTGCCAGCGGAACGCGTCGGGCCGTTCGGTCGGATGAAGGATCGAGCGGAGTACGTCGACCGCTCCGATGATCACGTCGGGCGCATCGTCGGGGATCACCACCGGACTGAACTCAGACACTGGCCTTCGCCTTCGCCTTCGCGGACGCGACTACGGCGTCTGGCTCCTCGCTCCACTCCGAGCGCCAAAGCGATGCGGCCGACGGAAGCGCCCGACTCCCCGCCATGCGCTTCTCCCACTTATCGCGGTCGAACCCGCGTGTGACGTGGTCCACTTCCGCTCCAACGGCGAACGCGTAGCGTCGCAGGGTGGACTGTCGGAGATCGCGCATACCGCTCTCGATGCGACTCACCGCACTCGGGCTCACTCCCATGAGCTCGGCCACTTCCGTCTGCGAGAGGCCGTGGTTGCAGCGGATCTTGATGAGGCTCTCGAGGAAGTCGCGATCGGCGCGGACGAGACTGCGAGCCAGGCCGACGTCGGGGTCGAGCGAGTCACCGAAGACTTCGATGGCGGTCATAGTGCGTCCTTGTCTATCGAGCACGGGAGGGTCGTGCGGCGACGATGGGCACACAACCCCTGTGCGCTATACGGCATAGTTGCACAAGAAGTTGAGCGGGGCGGTCCAACCAAGGCGATCACGCGGGCGAACGGACGTGAGCATCAACACGTCGCTGCGCAGACTTCGCTTGCTTGTCCTGCGCCTTCAGCCCCGCCCTGCCGGGTTGCTTGGAGGCAAGGAGCGCAGAGATCAGAGCCCGGTCGAGATGCGCTGGCTCGGTGAAGTAGAGCCGAGTGAGCCGCGCCCCGCCGCTGCCCCGACGTGTCCGAAATCGGAGTTCGAGGATCGAACGTGTGCACGCCATGTGTTGAACGTCGGCGCGCTCCCCGTACCGCAGCGCTCCCCGCGCGGCCCTCGCCATCTTCTCCTCGAGCTCCGCGCCGAGCATGATCGCGTCAGCCTTGGCCATCTCGCGCCCGATCGCCTCGAGCTCCACGTCGAGGTGCCGTCGACCATCTACCTGACAGTACGCCCAGGACCCGCCCGTACGAGTGGCTCGGTCTCCGAAGGGGCGCACGATCTCGAAGGCGCTCATCGCGTCGCCCCGTCTGCATCAAGCGATGGCGGAAGCCGCCTGTCGCCGACGCGACCCGCCGGGCCTGTGCTGTGGCCAGCCTGACAGTTCATGCGATCCTCCGCGTTCGCTGCGCCAGGCGCTGCCACGCCTCGACGATCTGCGCCGTGACGCCAAGCTCCCGCGCCAGCGCACCGAGGTGCGGGCCCACGGTCCGCTCCGCCGCCGCGTACTCCCCCACCCCGATCAGCAGCGCAGCCGCATGCTCGTCAGCGAGACGCTCGTTGCGTCGGTGCGCCGCCGCATCCTCGGTCCACGTATGCCCGTACCGCGCATGCCCGAGCTCGTGAGCGAGCGTGACCCGCTGCACCGTCAGGCTCCGCTTCGGGTTGAGCACGATCAGACCCGTCGAGTGGTACTCCCCATTGCGCCGGCCCAGGTCACGCCAGGCGACCCGCACCCCGCGCTCGCGGGCGACGTCGAGCATGTCCTCCACCGGACCCCCTGTCACGGCTCGCTCTGCTGTGCTTCGACCTCGGCGTCGGGGTCGTGATCTGCATCGGCGTCGGACGCCGCCGGGTTGAGCGTGATCAGGTGGCCGAGCTCGCCGTCGTCGTACTCGATGGCAGCAGACGAGTCACGGGGCCAGCTGAGGTCGGCGCGGCCCATTCGCCGCTGAACCTCGCTGAGTAGTAGGTCGTCGGGCGCCGCCTGCAGCGCGATCCGAGGCGACGGGGCGCGTCCCATGAGGCCGGCCTCTCGGTTCGTGATCGTGCCTGCCGCCACGAGGCCCTCGAGGACGCTGCCGCCGTAGGCGCGCACCAGACGGACGACGAACGCCGGGTCTGCGTTCGCTCCCTTCTTCCAGCGCGTGAAGGCGGACTTGTCGAACCCGGCGCGCGCGGCCGCCTCGGCGGGCGAGTCGTCGCCGATCAACTCCTGAACGTACGTCCACCAACTGGTCTCGACCATGGCACCCACGGTAGTTGCGCAACCGCAACCGGCGCAAGGCGTAGCGCCACCCCAACTTGTGGGTTGCGCAACCACAACTCTCCGCCTAAGGTCGGTTGCAGTCGTCCAACAGCAGCGTTGGACGTGAGCAACCGGGAGGCTCGTGTGGCCGAGATCGCCACGATCCGCCTGAACGCCGAGTGGGCCGAGCGCACGAAGACCGGGTGCGGCGGGGTCGCAGCCTTCGGCGCTGCCCTTGGCGTCGACAAGGGAACCGCATCCCGTCACCTGCGCGGGAAGTCCGAGGCGGGCCCTCGGTTCATCGGCGCTGTGCTCACGACGTTCGCCGTCACGTTCGACGAGGCGTTCGACGTTGTCCACGAGGACGTCAGCGCCACCTCCCACACCATCCGGCGCGCCTCGTGATCGGCGACCTGACCGCTGACCAGGCGGCTGCAGCGTCGGGCCGACACCCGGACACGATCCGCCGGGCGCTCGCGGACGGCTCGTTGCACGGCAAGCAGCGGACCCGGAAGGGCCGCTGGCTGGTCGAGCCGGCGTGCCTCGCCGCCTGGGAGTCGGGCGAGGCGTGTGCGCACCACGAGCAGAAGTCGAACGTCGTCCCGTTCCGCGACCGGAGCGCGTCGTGACCCGCCGTCCGACCGGCCCCATCGCCGTGATCGGGTGGCCGTCGCTCACGGTGGCTTCCGGTGCCGCGGCGGGTGCCGCAACGGCGGCGTGGTGCTCGGGTCACGCGCCGGCAGCTGTGGCCCTCGCGGCGACGGCGCTGATGTTCCTGATGCTCGTGCTCGCGCCTCGCCGCGCCCTCAAGACCCCGGGCGAGGGTGGCGACCCCCTGCGCCGCCCTCGCCCGGCACCAGGTGCGGGCCTCTCGCACTGCTGCCCCGAGTGCGACGACGAGATGCAGCACCAGCTCCGTCTCGAGTTCGAGCGGGCAGCGCGCGAGCTTCGCGCCTCCTTCCCCGGTCCACGCCCCCTCGCGAGGGCGCTGACGCGACTCGCCGCCGAGCCGCAGTCCTGATCTTCGCCACCCCGCTGTTCCCACCCGACACGGAGGCACTACCGATGAGCACCACCACTGTCATCCCGCTGGACCGCAGGTCGTCCAGCACCGCGGGTCTCGCGTCGTTGCGCGAGGGTGTCGCGTTCCCGGGCACGACCCCTCCGTCGCTGATGGACGCGGCCGCGAGGCGTCGCATCCAGTCGCTGATCGAGCTGCACGGTGCGGAGTCCCGTCAGGTCAGCGAGGCGCTCCTCCGCTGGGCTGGCATCCTGGCCGCCTATCAGCCTCTGGCCGCCGTGGCGGGCCCCGACCCGGAGTCGTACGAGGCGGTGCTCGCCGCGGTGGCCGACGAGGTCGACGACCACGGTGCCGCCGACGGCGTCATCACGACGCCGCAGTGGACGGTCGCGTGCGAGCCGGCCTGCGAGCCCAACGGGCACGGGTCCGCGCGCTTCACCTGTGAGGTGTGCGGGCAGGAGCGGTCCACCCTCGCTGACCGCGGTCCGCACCACGGACGGGTGTGCACGCCGTGCCACGCCCGCGACCCGCACCCGGTCGACAGGTGGACCGCCCCCGGCGACGAGCAGGTCGTGACCGAGCAGTCGCTGACGTTCGCGTCGGTCCGCCGGTTCCCGGCGCGCCGCCCGTCCTACTCGGGGAGCCCGCGATGAAGCCGCTGCTGTCGTCGGTCTTGCACGAGGCCGCCGAGCGGGTCCTGGACTACGACGGTCCCGCCGCACCGCTGAACCTCGACGCGCTCGTCGACACGCTCGAGCACGCCGCGGTGCTCGCCGCTGAGCACGAGTACTCCGCGGCGCACGGGTCGGTCCGGTCGGACTTCCACCGCGATGGGGCGACGGTATACCCGCCGCTCATCAAGCTGCTCGCGCAGGTCGCGACGCTCCCGGTGCCGCTGGTCGTCCCGGCGCTCGAGCCCGCCGACGCGGAGGAGCCGTGGCTCGCGGCGAACGTCTGTGCGATGGCCGTCTGCCCGTGCGGCTTCCGGGCGTGGCTGACGGCCGGCCCGGCGGGTGAGGACCCGGACGTCGAGGAGCGGCGTGTGCACGACGAGCAGGTCGCTGCGCACTTCAACGCCTGCACGTTCGAGGTGTCGGCGTGAGCCCGCGGGTGCGCTCCGACGGGGCGCCGGCTGGCGGGGGCCCACGCCACGCGCGGGACCGGCGGATGGACGAGGGGTGGCGCACGACGCGCGTGCTGCGCCGGCAGCTGCTGGTCTGGGCCGCGGTTGCGGTGCTCGCGTGGGTGGGCGTTGTCGCGGCGGTCTCGGCCCGGGCGGCTTCGGACGACCCGACGCCGTTCGACGTGACGGCAGCGGGCATCGCGTTCCCGGCGCCGTTGGTCGCGCACGGTCACGTCAACGTCCGCCTGGTCGACGGGCGGTCCTTCGGCCTGCACCTGGACCCGAACCCCGACCAGCCGGGCGCTGCGTGGATCGGTGCGTCGTTCGTGCCGTGGTCGGCGCTCGGTGTGGTCGACGGGTGCGTGGCGTGGGTGCAGTGGTCGGGCGCTGACGAGCACTTCGGTGAGGCCGGGCAGGACCCGGTGTGCTTGACGACGCAGATGGAGACGCCATGCCCGAGTCCCAGCCCGACGCCGACGCCGACCCGGACCTCCACCCCGCGGCCGAGCGTCTCGCCCAGCTCTTCGGCTTCCCCGACGTCGCAGCCCACGGGGCTGCCGTCGCCGACGCTGCAGCCGACGCCCGCGCCTTCCGACACGCCGTCCGCCTCGCCGAGCTCGTCGCCCTCACCGTCGGCGCACCCTTCGGTGCTGCCGTCGCCGACGTCGGCGCCGACCGCCACCGGCGGGCCGGGGCCCGTGTCACCTTCTCCGTCGTCGACGAGTGCCCCCGTCCAGGCTGAGCTCGCCGTGACGGGCGCCTCCTCGGGGGTGCTGTTCGTGATCGCGGTACTGCTGGTGATGACTGGCGTGATCGTGTGGGGTCTGCACCGTCGAGGCGGTGTGCGATGACCGCGCAGGTGTGCCAGGGCGGCTGTGGCCACCCGACGCCCCGAGCGGACCTCGTGCCGGTGGAGCGGGTGCTGCTGTGCCGGCGGTGCCGGTCGTTCCCTGAGCATGGCCGGGTCACGGCCACCGAGGCGCTGCTCTCCCAGGCCGCGGCGGTAACCCCGGAGGAGACGTTCACGGCTCGTCAGTCGCTCGTGGCCACGGGCGGGGCGATGAGTGTGCCGCTGGACCGGGCGCTGCTCGTCGCCGGTGACGGGACCGCAGGGCACGGCCTGCTCGCTGGGCCGCCGGCGTTCGTCGACGAGGGCTTCTGGTCGATCGCCCGCCGGTCCCGCGAGCTCGCTTCCCGTGACCTCGACGCGAGCGACAGCCCCGAGGCGAGGTGGGCGTCGTGACGCACCTCAAGCACGTGAAGCCGTGCGAGCGGTGCTGGCAGCCGATCGCCCTGGTGCTGGTGGTGCCGGAGCACCCCCGCAAGGGCGCGACGCGCAAGCACATCCCGCTGGACCCGGGGTTCGACCCGGCGACGTCCCGGATCGCGCCGTCGCACGCCCTGTCCGCGGGGCGCACGACGTGCCGGCCGCTGACCACCGAGCACCCCCTCGCGCCACACGAGCACGCGGCGTTGACGCACTTCGCGACGTGCCCGGTGTCCCGGACCGCTCCCCCGGTCCTGCGCCCGCGCCGTCTGGCCGCCGTCCTGCTGCACCAGGAGCGCGCCGCCGCGCGCCCCAACGGTTCGGGTCGTCGCGTCGACCTCGTCGCGTCGGCCGCGTCGCGGGCGCACACCGAGGCCGCGTACTGGCACCACGACGACCCCGCTCTGGGCCGGGACTACGAGCTCGCGGCCCGGCTCCTCGAGGACCGCTACGCCCGCGTGTGGCGCACCTGGACGCCCCGGCACTTCCTCGGCGCCCCCGCCTGAACCTCCCGCGAGCACCACCACCGCCGCCCACCCCGGCAGTCAGGAGCAGCAACCCCATGGCGACCACCAGCAGCACCAAGCCCCGCGGCCGCAGCCGCACCCCCGTCCCCGACGTCGCGCCCGCGACCTCCTCGTCGGCCGCGCTCGACGAGCTCACGCACGGCATGACCCACCCCGACCAGGAGGGCTTCGTGCGCACGACCCTCGTCGCGGTCGCGAACCTGACCGCGCACCCGGCAAACCCGCGGCGGGACGTCGGCGACGTGACCGAGCTCGCGGACTCGATCCGGGCGCACGGCGTCCGCCAGAACCTCCTCGTCGTGCCCGACCCCGACAACCCGGGCGACCTGCGGATCGTGATCGGGCACCGCCGCACCGCCGCCGCGCGCCTCGCCGGAGTCACGCACCTGCCGGCAGTCGTCGACCCGTCGCTCACGTCCGCGGACCAGCTGCAGATCATGCTGCTCGAGAACGTCCAGCGCCAGGACCTGACCCCCGTCGAGGAGGCCGACGCCTACCAGGGCCTGCTCGACCTCGGCACGGACGTCGCGACGATCGCGACCCGCATCGGCCGCTCGGAGTCCACCGTCCGATCCCGGCTGCGCCTGGTCACCCTGCCCGAGGAGGCCCGCACCGCGATCCACGCCCGCAGCGTCACCCTCGAGGACGCGGCCGCGCTCGCGGACCTGCCGGAGCACTTGCAGGCGCCGGTGCTCAAGACCGTCGGGACGTCGAACTTCCAGCACGAGATGGCCCGGGCGCGTGACCTGCTGCGCCGGGAGGAGCAGGTCACGCCACTGCTCGACGTGCTCGCCGCGGCGAACGCCCCGGAGCTGCCCAGCAACGTCTGGGCGGAGCCGGGCGCGATCGTGGCTGCGCGGGGGCGCCCCGCGCAGGCCGCTGAGCTCGCCGCGTCGATCGCGGGGCAGGTGGGTCCTGGCTGGTCGTGGCGCTGGTACTACGGCGAGGTCCTCGTGTACCGCCCGCAGACCCTCGAGGAGGCGCAGGAGGCCGCCAAGGCGGCCGAGAAGCGCGCGGCGTGGGACGCGGAGCGCGAGGAGCACGCCGAGAAGGCGAGGGCGGATCGCGCGGTCCGTGAGGAGTTCGCGTCCATCACCGCGGAGACCCGCCGTGAGTTCCTCGAGCACCTGATCCACGGCCGCAAGGCCCTCACGAAGGACCAGGTCGCGCACCTCCTCGACTACACGGCCACCGCGCTCGCGGAGGGCCCGTGGGATGGCACCTACGTCGGTGGCACGTACCGGCACCACCCCGTGCCGTACGACACCGAAGACGCGGACGGCCTCGCGACGTGGCTGCGGGTCGGCCTGCCGGCGGACCAGAAGCTCACCTACCACCGCCACGAGCTCCTCCCGCTCGTCACCGCCGCGGCCGCGGGGCTGAGCGCCCCGCAGCGGCTCCTCGTTGCGCTCGCGGCCGCGCTCGAGCCGATCAGCGAGGACACGTGGCGGTGGGGCGGCCGCTCGGTCACCACGGCCCGCTGGTACGAGCTGCTCGAGCGCCTCGGCTACACGGTCTCCGACGCCGAGCACGCCGCACTCGTCGTCGAGGACGGCCCGGACGACCCGGAGAACGACGGCGACGTCGACGACGAGAACGCCGCTCAGGTGGCGTGACGTGCTCGCGACCGAGATCCCGACGTTGAGCGCGCCGCCGGCGTGCAGTGACGACCCGGAGCTGTTCTTCCCGGCCTCGTCGCTGCATGTCGCGCAGGCGGAGGCGGCCAAGCGTGTGTGTGCGGGCTGCCCTGCCCGCCGCGACTGCCTGACGTTCGCGCTGACGCACGCGGTGCACGGGATCTGGGGCGGCACCACGGAGGCCGATCGCGTGCGGATCCAGCGCGCACACGGCCTGCCGAAGCGGGTGGCGTGGACGGGCGCCCCACTCGTGCGTGACGACGACACCACCACCACCACCGATTCGACCTCGGAGGACTGACCCATGACCACAGACACGAGCGACGCGCTCGCGGCGGCGCTGGACGCTGTCGCGGGCCCGCGGATCGCGCCGACGCCTCGCACACGCGTGGCCGCGCCGGCGCCGGTGCTGCAGCGGGTGCTGCTGACGGACCTGCACCCTGACCCGGACAACCCCCGCGACGTGGAGTCGGAGATCGCCGAGCTCGCCGCGTCGATCGAGCAGGTCGGCCTGCTGCAGCCGATCATCGCGCGTCGCGACGGAGACCGACTGGTGGTGGTGTGCGGGCATCGCCGTCTGGCGGCGCTGCGGCGCCTGGGTTGGCGTGACGTCGACGTCGTGGTGCGCCGTGAGATGCCTGCGGACCAGGTCCTCGTCGCGATGCTGTCGGAGAACCAGCAGCGGGTGATGCTCGACCCGATCGAGGAGGCGCGCGCGTTCTCCCGGCTGAAGCTGCAGCACGGGCTGACGGACCAGCAGGTCGGCGAGCGGGTCGGCCGCAACCAGGCTCATGTCTCGGGGCGGCTCGCGCTGCTGAACCTGGACCCGGCCGAGCAGGAGGAGATCCGCGCCGGGCAGCGCACCCTGGGGCGCGCGATCCAGAAGGGCCGCGTGAAGGCCGGCAAGGTCCGCAACCGGCCGAAGGGTTCGGGCTGGCACCTCGCGGATACCCACCGGCTCGCCTCCCGGGCGCGGGCTCGCTGCAACAAGCTCGAGCACCCCCGCGGGACCCGCCTGGGTGACACGGCGTGTGGCAGCTGCTGGGAGTCCGTGATCCGCGCCGACGAGAAGGCTGCGCTGCACGAGCACTCCGCGCGCCGTGGTGAGTGCGCCCTGTGCGGTCAGCCGTCCTCGGGCGTCCGGGTCGCCCCGGGCGCACCGGTGACGACGAGCGACGCGGTGGTGACCGCGTGATGCGCCCCCGCGACCCTGCGGAGGCGTCGGCGTTCGTGCAGGAGCAGGTCCGCAAGCTCGCCGAGGAAGTGCTGCCCCTCGCCGAGCACGACCGCGTCGTCGCGGCGACCGTCGACGAGGGCTCCGCCCTGGGCGAGTGCCTCCACACGACGGTCGCTCGCTCCCCTGGTGAGGCGGCCGCGGTCGGACACAGCCTGATCGTGGCGTCCGCGGCGCTCGGCTCGATCGTCCTGACCGCCCGCGCAGGCGGACGCCCGGCCGACGAGCTATCCACCGGCGTGAACGTGCTCGCGCTCGCGGGGATGTTCCTGATCGGCCAGGCGGAGCTGGACCAGGCACGCAGCGGGCAGGGGCCGGCACTGTGACGGCCCTGACGCTCTCGCGCGGCGACCTGCGGGCCCTGCTCCTGGCGACGGCCCCGCACGCTGGCCGGGAGACCGATGACACGCCGCTGCTGGGCCGGGTGCGGTTCGTGCCGACGGGCTCGCACCTGCACGCGTGGTGCACGGACTTCGCGACGTCGGTCACGGCCCGGGCGGTGGTGACCGAGCATCTGGACGCGGAGCTCGCGTGCTTCGACCTGCCGCTCGGCGCGGTCCGCGCGGCGCTGGCGGTGTTCAAGCCGCCGGCGGGCGACGCCCGAATGCACTGGTGCGACGAGCAGCTGCGCCTGGAAGTGACGCGCGAGCACGTCGTGATGACGGAGGTCGGGCAGCTCGTCAACGGCCGTTCGCTGCAGGTGAACCGGATCGTGCCGGCGAACCAGGCGGACAGGTACCCGGACGTCCCTCGGATGCTCCTCGACGCGCTGACCGCTGCGCCGTCCCACGGTCCGGCGTACCGGGCGCGGGCCGAGCACGTGGCGCGCTTCGTGTCGGTCGCGGCGTGGCACGGAGCGCACGTCCGGCTCCACGGCGTGGAGTCCCCGGCTGTGGTCCTGGTCCGGATCGGTGAGCACGTCCTTGGGATGGTGCCCGCCTCGGTTCTGACCGCGAACGGTCTGGCCGACGAGCGCGTGCAGCTGCGGGACTGGTCGCAGGGCCTCGCCCCGCTGCGCCGCCCTGAGGAGGTCGACGTCCCTGCAGTCGTGGTCGACGGGCTGCGCGCCCAGGCGGCGTCGCTGCTGCGCGACGGTGCAGGGTTCGTCGACCTGCAGGTGGTCCTGGGCCGCGACACCGATCGCGACGCGACCCGCGACGACGACGGGACGGTCGACCTGTGAGCGCGCAGGCGGAGTGCCCGGACTGCGGCTACGAGTCGACGTGCCAGTCGGCTGGGCAGGCCGCGAAGGCGCTGCGACGCCACTCCTGTGACCGGCACCGCGCCCGGCAGCAGGCGCGTGAGCGGCGGCTGGCACGGGAGGCGGTGATGGACCGGACGGTCCGTGGGTGCGAGCACCCGCGCGCGAACCACCGTCACGGGACGCACGCCGCGTACGTGTTCGACCGGTGCCGCTGCGACGACTGCAGGGCTGCAGCGCGGGCGTACGAGAACTCCCGCACTCGCGAACGCGCCTACGGCCGGCCGGCGTACGTGGACGCGACCCCTGCCACCGAGCACCTGCGCGCGTTGTCGGCTGCAGGCATGGGCTGGAAGCGCGCGGCGGCCGCGGCTGGCCTCCAGTCGTCCACGGTCTACCCGCTGCTCTACGGGCGCCCCGGCCGAGCGGCTGGCGTGCCGCGCACGAAGGCGCGCCGCAGGACGGTCGAGGCGATCCTCGCGGTGCCGATGCCGACGCTCGCTGACCTGGGCTCGGGCGCGGTCGTGGACGCCACGGGCGCGATGCGGCGTGTGCGTGCGCTCGTCGCGATCGGCTGGTCCGTCCGGGCGCTCGAGCTTCGGACGGGGCTCGGCCGGCAGGCGCTCGACCGGCTCGCCGCGGGCGAGCCTCGCTGCCTGGCGCGGACCGCGATCGACGTCCGTCGGGCGTACGACGAGCTGTGGGACTCGGCGCCGACGGGCGCGGGTGCGACCAAGGCCCGCAAGCGTGCGGCCGCCGCAGGGTGGGTCCCGCCTCTCGCCTGGGACGACGACGCGATCGACGACCCGGCTGCACACCCGGCGGCCGCCCCGCCCACGCAGTCCGTGCACGACGACGTCGACGACACGGTGATCCGGCTCGTGCTCGCCGGCACTGCGCACGCGACGACCGTCGCGGAGCGTGAGCGTCTCGTCCCGGTCCTGGCGGCGGGCGGCATGTCGGACCGGCAGATCGCTGCCCTGTGCCGGACGACCGACCGGACCGTCTTCCGGATCCGCGGCCGGCTGGGCGTGGAGTCGAGGTGGGCAGCGTGACCCGCCCGTCGACGCCTCCGCAGCGGACGGCCGAGGGCGGGAGGCGGCTCACGGTGCAGCGCGTCTGCAACGGCTGCGGCCGTGCGCTCGGCGACGCGACGACCGCGGAGCTGGAGGCCGCCGTCTCAGGTGCGCCCCTCCCGGACGTCCGTGTCGAGTGCGGGTGCGCGCGATGAGCGCCCGGTACGCCGCGGCGACGGACGTCTCGTCGGACCGGTCGCGTGCGGAGATCGAGCGGACGTTGACGCGGTACGGCGCGGACCAGTTCGCGTACATGGCGTCGCGGGAGCGAGCGGTGATCGCGTTCGTGATCGAGGGCCGTCAGGTGCGGTTCGTGCTGACGTTGCCGGACCGGCACGACCGGGAGTTCACCCACCACTCGCGGGGTGCGCGCACGGCGTCCGCGGCTGAGGCCGCGTACGAGCAGGCGGTGCGGCAGCGGTGGCGGGCGCTGGCCCTCGTGGTGAAGGCGAAGCTCGAGGCCGTCGAGGCGGGGATCGTCACGTTCGAGCAGGAGTTCCTCGCGCACATGGTGCTGCCGGGCGGCCGGTCGGTGTTCGACGTGGTCGCGCCCGCGGTGGAGCAGGCGTACGCAACGGGCGACACGAGCGGCCTGCTGCAGCTCACGGCCGGTGCGCCGTGATGCCCCGCGTCCCGTCTTCGTGGCGCGCCCGGCCCGCGGGCCGCCTGGGCGACGTCCAGGTACGGGTCAGTCCGCTCCTCCCGCTGCACCCGTCACCTGGTGAGGACGGCCGCCGGATCGTGCGACACGGCCTGGCGGATGTCCTGGCCTGGCTGGGCGAGCCCGTGGGCCCGCGTCCTGGCGAGCTCACGCACGTGGTCGCCCTGCCCGGCGTGGTCCTGCTCTCCCCGCGCGCGTTCGCCGCGCTCCGCGCGCTCGCTGACGTGTCGCGGACGCCGACCGAGGGCGAACTGGTCCTGGTCCGCGCGGTGTACGCGGCGAGGGCGGGTGCGGCATGAAGCCGGGGACGCGAGTGCGGATGCGCTTCGGTGGCGCGTGGGTGCTGGGCACCGTGACGTCGTGTCCCGCGACGCTGGGGGCGCCAGCGGTCCACGTTCACTGGGACGGCGCCGACGTCTGGGGGTCCGACGTCCACCCGACCCACCTCGAGGTCATCCCGACCGGCGGTGAGTCCCGATGACCCGCCGCGCGAAGGGCCCCGCCTGGTCGAAGTCGTCGAGCAGGTGCCGCTGCCGCAACCACCTCGGCTCCCCGAAGCAGCAGCACCGCTCCCGCGCTGCGGCGGTCCAGTGGGCCGTCCGCAGCAGCCGTGTCCGTGGCATGCGCCTCGAGCCGTACCGCTGCCCGACCTCGAACCGTTGGCACATCCGCACCGCACGGGAGGCACGCCCGTGACGATCGACTACGCCCACACCCGCACCGCTCGCGAGAACCGCGACCGCAAGGCCGCGACTCTCGCCGCGACGGCACGACGCCTCGGGATCACGACCGACGGCATCGCGATCGGCGGCGGCCAGCGCCGAACCGTCTGGCGCGAGGCCGGCCTCGACCGCTCCCCCTCCGAGGACACCTGGCACCTCGTCCACCAGGCGCTCGCGGCGCAGCCACCCGCCGTGCCCGCGACGGCGCCGCGGGTCGCTGGTCCGGCGCGTGCTGGCGCGTGCCGGGTTCCGGGGTGCGTAGCGGCGTCGACGTCGTTCTACCCGTCGGGCTGGTGGTGCGACGAGCACTCCCCGTGGGGCCGCCGTGGCCTGACTTCCTCCGACCCGAACCGCGTCCCGGGCCAGCCGTGCGAGCTGCAGCGCCTGCGCGCCGCGCGCGGCACGACGCCGACCTCGTACTCGCCGCCAACGTCGACGGTCATCGACGACCGCGCTATCGCCTCTGGCAAGCGCCGCTCGACGACCGCGACCTTCCAGGCCGTGAAAGCCGCCCAAGACCACCGCACCCGCGCCAGGAGAACCGCGTGACCGTCCAGCTCTGCGAGTGGTTCGCGCTCTGCACGAACCCCGCCACGACCACCCGCCGGCACCCCGTGCTCGGCAACGTCCCGATCTGCACCCGCTGCGACGACAAGGCGCAGCACCTGACCGTCAAGAAGGAGGACCCCCGTGGCTGACACCATCGGCGCCCAGCTCGAGCACCTGCTCGGCAACGTCAGCACCCTCGTCGTCGAGACGCCCCTCGGCCCCGTGACCCTCTGGTGTGACGCCGAGGGCGACTGGCACTCGACCCGCGTCCCGACGGAGGACGACGCCGACACGCTGCCGACCCACACCACGGCCTACGGCATCAACGCCGGCATCGACCCCTACGACCCGGACTCCCTCGAGGACGTGCTCGCGGTCGTCTGGGCGGACGGCGACTCCCGCGCGCTCGCGGACGTCGCGGCGGAGCGCCGCACCCACGACGGCCGCGGCTGGACACGTGCGCACGACGACGAGCACGGCGCGAACCATCTCGTCGAGCTGGCGTGGCGCTACGCCTACCGCGTGCACGCGACCCGGCCCGGGTCGTACGACCGTGAGGGCCTGGTGAAGGCCGCGGCGCTGCTGGTCGCCGCGATCGACACCCTCGACCGCGCGGAGGCGACCCGTGGCTGAGCTCATCGCCACGCGCCGCCCCCGCCGCGTCTACGTCGCCTCGTCCTGGCGCAACCCGGACCAGCCCGCCGTGGTGGCGGCGCTGCGCGCTCGCGGCTTCGAGGTGTACGACTTCCGGAACCCGCCCGGGCGCTCGGGCTTCGCCTGGTCGTCGATCGACCCCCAGTGGGAGTCGTGGACGGCCGAGCAGTACATCGCTGCGCTCGACCACCCCCTGGCGGTCGCGGGGTTCGCGAGCGACTTCGACGCGATGCGGTGGGCGGACACGTTCGTCCTGGTGCTCCCGTGCGGCCGCTCCGCGCACCTCGAGCTCGGGTGGGCGGTCGGCGCGGGCAAGCACACGGTCGTCATCACGCGCGACGGCGAACAGCCCGAGCTCATGGCGAAGATGGCCGACCACATCGCCGTCAGCCTCGACGACGCGCTCGAGCACCTGTCGGGCCTCACCGTCGCACCAGCACCCGTCCCGGCGGCGAGGGCGCAGTCGGCGTACGGCTCCGAGTGCGACGCCGAAGGGCTTCGCGCAAACCGGGACTACTGGCGGGGCGTCGCCACCGCGCGCACCGCCGACCTGAGGGACGCACGACGAGCCGCGCGGGCAGGGCAGCCCGACCCGGGCGACCTGACGCGCCCCGACGCCCCCGCGCCCGCCCCGGCTGACGAGGGCCGTGAGGCGCTGGCGGACCTCGCCGCGCGTGCTCGCGCATTCGCCTCTTGCCACGACAGGCTTGGCGACGGCCCGATCATGGACGAGTGGGCCGCTCACGCCGGGTGCCCGGCCGGGCGGTTCACGACAGACGACCTTCGAGCCCTCGCGGACCTCGCCGCCCGCTCGCCCCAGCCCGCACCGACCGTGAGCGCGGAGCAGGAGAGCATCATCCGCGCCTGCGACTGGTCCGACTACCGCAAGGAGTACGGGGCCACTGCCGAGCAGCACGTGGCGTTCACGGCCGGGTGGGACGCGGCGATGGGCCGTCTCGACATCGGCGGGGTGCAGCGATGACGGCTCCGGCTGCCGAGGACCGGGAGGCGCTGCGGCGCCTCGTCGAGCGGGTCGAGATCAGGTACCGCGACTACGCCGGGTCGGCAGCGCGAGCCGAGGACGAGGGCGGGCGGTGGTACGCGGAGGACGCCCGCGACGTCGCGACCATGCTCAGCGGCATCGCGAGCGACCTCCGCGCCATCCTCGCCGCCCGCTCGCCCCAGCCCGTCACGACCACTGTGACCGCGATCCGTGCACGGGACGCCGAGGTCGTGCCTCGGATGATGCCGCCCGGAGGCGACCCGCTGCTGCAGGCGGAGATGGATCGACGGTGGCTGCTGGCCGACCGCGACCGGCTCACGTCCGAGGTCGACCGGCTTGCACGCTGGAAGGCCGAGGCCCTCGACGTGCTGGACAGGTGGGAGACGGTCTGGAAGGCGCTCGGGCAGCCAGGCGCGATCGGCTGCAGGAAGCCTGACGCGGCACGGGCCGCGGTGGAGCAACTCAAGACACAGGTCGAGGGCGCCCGATGACCGCGTCCGCACGCCGGTCCCTGACGCCGGCGCAGCATCGGACGCTCATCGCGTCGCAGATGACGGAGAAGGCCCTGCAGGCGCACGTCCTGACCCTTGCCCGCACCACGGGCTGGCTCGTCTACCACACGCACGACTCCCGGCGCTCCCAGCCTGGCTTCCCCGACCTGGTGCTCGTCCACGCCCGCCGGGCCACCGTCCTGTACCGGGAGCTCAAGACCGAGACGGGACGCATCCGCCCTGAGCAGCGTCAGTGGCTGACAGCGCTCGCGGAGGCCGGTGCGGACGCCGCGGTGTGGCGTCCGTCGGACTGGCTGGGTGACCGCGTCGCGGCCGAGCTCCTGGGGGTGGTGTCTTGAGGATCCGACTGGCGCTGACGTTCGACGTCGACCGGTCCCGTCGCGACGTGCAGGCGCCGGAGCGGGAGTCCCAGTTGGACTCGCTGGCTGAGCGTGCGGACGAGCGGCGGATCGGCTTCACGGTCGACCCGCCCGCGACCACGTGGCCCGACGACCGCGGAGGGAGGTGAGCCCGATGCCCGCACCCGAGCGTTGCCCGTCCTGCGGCGGCGTCATCAACCCGTACACCGGCGAGTGCCGCTGCTCCGACTGACTTCCCCCGAGAGGACCCCTGGTGCCCTTCTTCCAGGTCGATGACCACCTGCACGCGAACCGCAAGGCGCGCGCGCTGACGGGCCTGATGCTCGTCGGCGATGACCGCGGTGTGGCCGCGCTCGGTGTGTGGACGCTGGCTGGCTCGATGTCGCAGGACGTCGGGACGGACGGCTTGGTCTCGCTGCAGTCGCTGATGTCGTTCCTGTTCGACCGTGCGGCCGCGCTCGAGCTCGCCCACCTGCTGGTGGACGCTGGGCTCTGGCACGCGCGTGGTCACGACTGCGACCGCTGCGAGCCAGTGCCACCGGCTGACCCTGTCTCGGGTGTGGAGCAGCCGTGTTGGCGCTTCCACGACTGGTTCGCGATGAAGTACGACCGCGCAGCCGTCGTGCGGGAGACCCGCGCGAAGCGCGCGGAGCTGCAGGACCCGCCGACGGTGAACGCGGTGTGGCTGCGCGACTGCGTCGACCCCCTCGACCCGGTGCTGAAGAACCAGGCGCACTGCCGGTACTGCGGCCGACTGGTGAAGCGGTACGACCGCTCGTCGAAGGACGAGAACGCCAAGCCGACCCTGGACCACGTCGACCCGACGAAGGCCAAGGGCGTGCGGAACCTCGTCGTGGCGTGCGGCGGCTGCAACCGCTCGAAGGGCCGCCGCACGCCCGCCGACGCCGGCATGACCCTGCGGCCCGCTCCCCGACCGCTGACGCCCGCCCAGGAGGCCGCCGCGGCCGCTGAGACCTCGCCGAGCACCGCGCTCGCCGCTGAGGTCCCGCCCGCGCCCTCTGCGCCGTCAGCGGCCGCCGAGGGCACGCAGGGACGGACGTCGGAGCACAGCTCGCATCACAGCTCTGAGCACAGCTCGAAGCAACCGCCGATCGTGTCCTCGGGCGCGCGTACGGGTACGCGCCTGGGTGCACGTCCGGGTCAGGGTCAGGGTCAGGGTCAGGTCTTGGGTGAGGGTCAGCCCACGGGTGACGCCCCAGGGTCGGCCCCGCGCTCTCGCCCGCGCCGACGCCGAGGCAAGGGCGGCCGGACCGGCGGACCTCCCCCGACCCTCGACGCAGGACCCGCCCCCGAGCCGCCCCCGGAGCCCGGGAGGTTCGGCTCCCCCTGGCACGGCTACCGGGGTCCTCGCGACCCGATGGGTGACGAGACCCACTGTCCGAACCACCACCTGCCCGAGCCATGCCGCAAGTGCCCGACCGGAGGCGACGCCCGATGACCACCACCCACGCCCAGCACCGCACCGACGAGCGCGCCGCCTCGACGGTCCGCGTCGACCGGATCGCCGAACGCCTGCGGGAGCTCGTGGAACCGCGCACCACCTCGGAGCCGTCGTGGGTGCGCGAGCACGCCGGGCCCTGCCCGCCCGCCCCCGTCGCGCCGCGGACCGACTACGCCGAGCGGCTCCGCCTGCTCACCCCCGAGCACCGCGGGATCCCCACCTGCACGAGGTGCGGCTTCGCCCTCCGCGACGGCGGCGGCCAGCGGCTCGTCCAGCGCGCGCACATCGTCGAGCACGCGCCCCTGCTCGAGCAGCTCCACACGGCGGTGGTCGGCTCCACCGCGGGAACGGCCGGCAGCAGCGGTCCCGGGTCACGACCGACCGCGAACCTCGAGGCGCTCGACGCGTGGACCGCAGTACACCAGGGCGTGCGCTTCTGGATCTCCGCGATCACGAACCGCCCGACGGCCGGCGAAGTCGAGCAGGTCGTGCGTGACCTGATCGCGCGCCTGCCGACCCTGGACCGTGACGACGTGCGCGACATCGATCGCGACGTGCTGCGCTGGTGGGCCCGTGCACGCATCGTCACGACCTGGGACACCGCACCGCTCAAGCCCCACGTCCCGTGCATGAACTGCGACGTCCGCGGCAAGCTCCGCATCCACACGGATCCGTTGCTCGCGGCCTGCTTGGCGTGCGGGGCGGCGTGGGACGCAACGACGATCGGCATCCTCGGCGAGCACGTCCGCATCATGCTCGCCGACCCGATCCCCGACGAGCCCGCGGTCCGAGCCGACGCAATCCCCACGACGAGTTCGCCCGCCCACTGAGAGGATCCCCCACCATGACCAGGCAGCACCTTTCCAAGTCCCTCATCTCGTGGGCGTCGATCATCGAGCCGGCCACCGCGGACCAGGCGGTCCGCACGGCGTCGATGCCGTTCATCTACCCGCACCTCGCGCTGATGCCGGACGCGCACCTCGGCAAGGGCGCGACCGTCGGCTCCGTGATCCCCACCCTCGGCGCGATCATCCCGGCCGCGGTCGGCGTCGACATCGGCTGCGGCATGATCGCGGTGCGCACTCAGTGGACCGAGGAGCAGGTCCGGGCGCGCGGCCCGCTTGCCCCGCTGAGGGAGTCGATCGAGGCGCGAGTGCCGCTGTCGGCCGGGGTCTACAACACGTCGCTGACGCCGACTGCAGCCAAGCGGGTCGCCCAGCTCGAGGCCCTCGCCAGCAGGAATGGCTTCGACCCGGCGACGTTCGCCGCGAACTGGCCGCTGCAGCTGGGAACGCTCGGCTCGGGGAACCACTTCATCGAGGTCTCGGTCGACGAGACCGGAGGCGTGTGGCTGTTCCTGCACTCTGGCTCCCGGGGGGTCGGGAACAAGATCGCCCAGCACCACATCAAGGTTGCGACCGAGCTGTGCCGCCGCTGGTGGATCGCACTGCCCGACCCCGACCTCGCGTACCTCGTGGAGGGCACCGAGGAGTTCTGGGCATACGTGCGGCAGCTGCGCTGGGCCCAGCACTTCGCTCTCCTGAACCGCGAGGAGATGATGGATCGCGTCGTAGCAGCGATGACCGAGCACATGGCCGAGAGCGTCATCGAGTCCGAGCGGATCAACTGCCACCACAACTTCACCGAGCAGGAGAGCCACTTCGGCAAGAAGGTGTGGGTGTCGCGCAAGGGCGCGATTCAGGCCGACGAGGGCCGGCCGGGCCTGATCCCGGGGTCGATGGGAACCGCGTCGTACGTGGTCGTCGGCAAGGGTGATCGGCTGTCGCTGAACTCCTCGCCGCACGGCGCAGGCCGCGAGTACTCCCGATCCGCCGCGCGGCGGACATTCACGCACGAGCAACTGCGGCAGGCGATGGTCGGCATCGAGTACCGCGACACGGACGCGTTCATCGACGAGATCCCGGCTGCCTACAAGGATATCGACCAGGTCATGGCGGACGCCGCCGACCTGGTCGAGATCCGGCACACGCTGCGGCAGATCGTCAACGTCAAGGGTGACTGAGCCAACGCCCGGCATGGTCTTCGCCTCGCACGCCGTAGGCTCCACGATGCGACGCCCTCGGATGGCCCCCTGCCCGAGGGCGTCGCATCGCTGCTCGGCACTCCGCGACCGACACGCGAACGTCGCCTCTCACTACCCGAGGCGAGCCGACTCTGCTAACGTGCACCTCGGTGGGTTCGTCATGCCCACGTCGAGGCCTGGACCGCACACGGTTCGGGCCTTCGTGCTTCCCGGGCAGCGTCGAACGCACGCGACGCGGCCGCGGTGGGGTGCAGGTCGTCCGGTCGGGTGGGCCGGTGCTGGGGTCGGCGAGGACGTGATCCGTTCGGTCGAACCGTCGAGCGGCCCGACGGCGCCGGCCCTGAACTCGTTGCGAGGTGATCCAGATGCCGCGTCAGCTTCGCCGACGCTGCACCGGATCTCCGACGTGCCCCGCCTTGGTCACGGCTGGCGACCGTTACTGCCCGACGCACCTGGCCGAGTACGAGGCGCGACGCGGAACGCGACAGCAGCGCGGCTACGGGACGCAGCACGACCGCCTGCGACTCGCGATCGTGAAGCGGATCCGAGCCGGCGAGGTCGTCGCATGCGTGACGTGCACGGTGCAGCTGACGGAGCGCACGCTCGATCTCGGCCACACGGACGACCGGACGCGCTACCGCGGCCCGCAGTGCACGCGGTGCAACCGCAGCGACGGCGGTGCACGCGGAGCGGCGGCGGCCAACCGCCGCTGACACCCAGGGGGGTACCCCCGAGGGCGATCGGCGCCGGACCGCCGGGGAGGGCTACGCCCCGGCGCGCAGGTTCGACCGTTTCTGTGGAGCCAGCGTCCTGGCCATCCACCTCGCTGACCAGCGGGAACACGCTCCTGCTCGATACGTAAGGGGGTTGCGACCGTGGCTCAGCCAGGCCCGAAGCCGCGCCCGGCGCTCGCGGTGGTCCGCGAGGGCAACCCCGGCCGGCGTCCGGTCAAGGAGGGCGTGAAACTCCCGCCCTCTGTGCCGGTCGCCCCGCGGTGGTCGGAGTACTTCCCCGGTTCGAGCCGCCCGGAGCTCCGCGCCCGGCAGACGGCCACCGAGCTGTGGGACCGCCTGGCCCCGTCGCTGGCCCGCTCGGCCGGGCTGGTGAACGAGCAGCGCGAGGTCCTGATCGACTACTGCGTGACGTGGGCCCGCATCCAGCAGGGTGAGCGGGCGCTGTCGATGGAGGGGCCGATCGCGAGCACGGAGCGGGGCAACGTCAAGAACCCGTGGAGCACGCTCCTCAACCAGTACCGCTCTCACCTGCGCTCGCTGATCGGGGAGCTCGGGCTGTCCCCGTCCGCGGCGACGCGCGTGAGTCCGCGAGGTGGCGATGGCGACGACGAGGACGACATCTTCGACTAGCCGGCTGCCGGTCCCCCGCGACGCTCTGCTCGAGCTGGGCCTGACCGACGAGCAGGTCGACGACGCGCTCGCCCACGCGCCGGCGGTGGTCGCGTTCCAGGCGGACCGGCACCCGGGCGCCTGGTACGACGTCCAGCGAGCCCAGCGCGCACTGCGTGCACTGGCGCAGTTCCGCCACACGAAGGGCCGCTGGGCGGGCGTGCGACTTCGCCTCGGCGAGGGCCTGGACCCGTGGCAGGTCGTGTGGGTCATCGCTCCCATCTTCGGCTGGGTCTACCACGACGCGGAGATCGACGCCGTGGTGCGGGTCATCCGCACGGCGTGGGTCGAGGTGCCCCGCAAGAACGGCAAGAGCACCCTGCTGTCCGGCATCTCGAACGTGCTGCTCCTGGCCGACCGGGAGCCTGGTGCCGAGGTGTACAACGCCGCCGGCTCGACCACGCAGGCCGGTCGCGTCTTCGAGGACGCGAAGCGGATGCTCGCGACGTCCCCCGCGGCGCGTTCGCGGGTCGAGCCACTCAAGGAGGTCGTGCGCGTCCCGCGCACGGGCTCGATCCTGCGGGTGCTCTCACGGGTCGCGGAGACCGCTCATGGGCTGAACGTGTCCGGCGCGGTCATCGACGAGGTGCACACGCTGCGCCTGCGCCGGGCGCTGGTCGAGGCGATCGAGACGGGCACGGGCGCGCGGGACCAGCCGCTCATCGTGTTCATCACCACGGCCGACGAGGCCGAGGACGGCACGATCTACGACGAGAAGCACACGTACGTGCGGAACGTCGCGAACGACGTCGTGCAGGACACGGGCTTCTACGGCGTGATCTGGGCGGCAGACGAGGACGACGACCCGTTCGCCGACGAGACCCTCGCGAAGGCGAACCCGGGCGCGGGTAAGTCCCCCACCTGGGCGTACCTGCACCGCGAGGCGAACAAGGCCCGGCAGACCCCGTCGTACTTCCCGACCTACTGCCGCCTCACGCTGAACCTGCGCCGCCGCGAGCAGTCACGGTGGCTGGATCTGGACCGGTGGGACGAGCTCGACGGCGCGATCGACCGCGCAGGTCTGCGGGGCCGCCGCGCGTGGGGCGGCCTGGACCTGTCGGCGGTGTCGGACTTCACCGCGTGGGCGGTGTGGGTCGAGTCGAACCGGCCCGGTGCCGAGTACGACCTGCTCACACGGTTCTGGGTGCCCGGCGACAGGGTCGAAGACCTGCAGCGGCAGCTGCTGATCCCGCTCGAGCAGTGGATCGAGCAGGGTCTGGTGCACACAACCGACGGCGACGTCATCGACTACAACGCGGTGAAGTCGGCGGTGATCGGCGACTGCCGGCACTTCGACATGCAGCGCGTGTCGTACGACCGCATGTTCGCTGGCCAGTTCGTCCAGGAGCTCGACGCCGAGCTCGAGGTGGACATCACGGCCGTCGCGCAGACCTTCATGGGCCTGTCGCCGGCGTCCAAGGAGCTCGAGCGACTGATCGGCGCGCGGGCGATGCGCCACGGCGGGCACCCGGTGCTGCGCTGGATGGCCTCGGTCGTCGAGGTGAAGAACGACGGGCTGGACAACATCCGGCCGGTGAAGCCAGACCGCAAGAAGTCCACGGCCCGCATCGACGGGATCCAAGCCGCCGTGACCGCGCTCGACGGTGTGCTGCGCCGCCCGCAGGAGTCCGAGTCCCGCATGTACATGTTCCGGTGAGGGGGTGCTCGTGGTCTCGCTGCTGAAGGAGCACCAGCTGACAGACGACGAGCAGCGCCTGATGGGCCGCCTGGTGAAGGCCGCGGCCGCCAGGAGCAAGCACGACGCGCTGATGGAGCGCTACTACGAGGGCACGCAGCGCCTGGCTCAGATCGGTCTCGCTGTGCCGCCCGAGCTGCGCCGCTTCGAGACGGTCGTGAACTGGTCGCGCATCGTGGTCGACGAGCCGGTCCGCCGCCTGGACGTCCGCGGGTTCGTCGAGGCCGGCCAGGAGCAGACGTCCGACGAACTGCGCGAGCAGTGGGAGGCGAACAACCTCGACTCGGGCGCCCCGATGCTGCACACGGAGACCGCGAAGTTCGGCCGCGGCTTCGTCACGGTCGGGACCAACGAGGACGACCGGGAGCACCCCATCATCTCGGTCGAGCCGTCCCGGCAGATGGTCGCGGCCGTCGACACCCGCAAGCGGCAGATGGCGGGGTGCCTGCGCCAGTACCTCGACTTCGACAAGCAGCGGCGCCGCACGCTGTACACGCCGAACGGCACGCTGTGGCTCGAGCCCACCGCCCGGGGCTGGACGGTCGTCGGCCGTGACGAGCACCGTCTCGGCCGGGTCCCGGTCGTGATGTTCCTCAACCGGCGCCGTCCGGGCGACTGGTGGGGCACGTCGGAGATGGCCGACGCAATCCCCCTCGTCGACGCCGCAGCACGTTCCCTGACGAACCTCCAGGTCGCGCAGGAGTCGCACGCCGTGCCCGCGCGCTACGTCTTCGGGGTCGACCCCTCGAAGATGGTCGACGCGAAGACGGGCGAGCCCCTGACGGTCTGGGAGGCGTACTACACGGCACTCATGGCCTACGCGGGCACCGGCGTCACCGCCGGGCAGTTCCAGGCCGCAGACCTGAAGAACATCACCGACACGGTGCAGCACTACGGCGGTCTGCTGGCCTCGATCTCTGGTCTCCCGATCCGGTACTTCGTCGTCTCCACCGCGAACCCAGCCGCAGAGGGCGCGATCCGCGCCGACGAGTCCCGCCTGATCAAGAACGCCGAGGGCAAGGGTCTGGACTGGGGCGACTCCTGGGGCTGGGTCATGGGCCTGTCGCGCCGCTTCACCACGGGTGAGTGGGCCGCCGGCAACCCGATCCGCACGCTGTGGCACGACGCGGCGACCCCGACCTTCGCCCAGCGCGCCGACGCGATCCAGAAGCTCGCAGGCGGGGTGCCGATCCTTTCGCGTGAGGGCGCCTGGGACGAGCTCGGGTGGTCGGAGCCCCGCAAGAAGCGTGAGCGGGAGTACTTCGAGCGTCAGGACGCCGACCCGTACCTGAGCGCGCTGAGCGTGAAGGAGCTGGCCGGTGGCGCTGCAGGCCCTGCCGCCGGCAGCTGAGCCGTACGCGCGTTCGCAGCGCGCCGAGATGGGGGCCGCGGTCGCTGCGGTCCGGCGCCTGTGGTCCCGGATGGGCGAGGACTTCGACGCCTCATGGGCCCAGATCGAACGCCAGCTGCTGCTCACGCTCGACACAGCCCAGGAGCGGATCACGGCTGGCGCGCTCGAGTACGTGCCCGAGGTCTTGGCGCAGACGAGCCGCACTGTCCGTCGCGCCGAGTACGCCGTCGACCCGGCGGCGCTCGTCGGCACCACGGGCGCAGGCTTCGGCACCGACGAGATGGCCTACGGCGCGGTCCTGCGTGCGAAGTCGCTCGCAGGCGAGGGTGCGGACTGGCGCGGAGCACTCGCGGGCGCCGGCGCCTGGCTGACCGCGGCCGCGGGCACGCTGCTGTCGGACACGGGCCGTACGGCCGAGCGGATGGCCGGGAACGCGCGCGGGCCCGTGCGGTACGTGCGGATGCTCACGCCGCCGTCCTGCGGGCGGTGCGTGATCCTGGCCGGCCGAACGACAGGAGAGGCGACGGCGTTCGACCGTCACCCCGGCTGCGACTGCCACAACATCCCGGCCGCCGAGGCGATCGCCGATGACCTGACGGTGAACGCGGCCGAGTACCTCGGGTCGCTCGACGAGGAGGGCCTGCGCAAGGCGCTCGGCTCGCGCGCGAACGCCCAGGCCTACATCGACGGCGCCGACGTGAACCAGCTGATCAACGCCTACCGCGCCAGCGGCGGAGTCCGGTCCGCCCAGGTGTTCGACCGGACCGTGAAGTACTCCACCGAGGGGGTCACGCGCCGCGGCATCGCCTACCGGCGGATGTCGCAGGCACGGAGCGTCCGCGACCAGGGCACGGAGCGCGCCGGCCGGTACCGCTCGCTGCGGGCGCCGCGGCTGATGCCCGAGTCGATCTACGCGATCGCGATCGACCGCGCCGACGCGCTGCGCCTGCTGCGGCTCTATGGCTGGGTCCTGTAGCCAGCTCCACCAGTTCTCCCGCCGCGCGATGCGGTCGGGCCCCTCCCGAGCGATTCGGAGACCGCACGATGACGACGACCAAGGCCCCCGCTGCGATGGCGTGGCCCCTCACCCACTCCCCCGGCACGCCCGCCCGGTTCGCGCGGCTCCGGTTCGTCACGGACCCGGCCGCACCGGACGGCACCCCTGGCACGGGCACGCCGGCCACGCCGGCTCCGGCGCCGAGCACTGACGACGGCGTGCCCTCGGACAGCGGCGACGAGCCGCTGGGCGAGCCCGGCAAGAAGGCCCTGGTCGCCGAGCGGGAGGCCCGCGCGAAGGCCGAGGCCGACCTTGCCCAGCTCCGCAAGGAGATCGAGGACTCGAAGAAGTCCGCCGAGCAGAGGGCAGCCGACGATCTGGCGCAGGCGCAGCGCGACGCTGCGGCCGCCGATCTGCGGGCACTGCGGTACGAGGTCGCCGCCGCCAAGGGCCTCGACCTGCAGCTCGCGCCCCGTCTGACGGGCGCGACGAAGGCGGAGCTCGAGGCCGACGCCGAGGCGCTCAAGGCCCTCATCCCGACGACGGCGCCCACGCCGAAGCCGGACCCGTCGCAGGGCGGCGGTGGGGGCGCCGACAAGGCGACGTCCGTCGCGGCGGGCCGCTCGCTGTTCGCCGAGCGGCACCCCAGCAAGTCCAAGACCTGACCACGACTCCCTGAGGAGGGATCACCATGCCCCGTCTCACGACCGAGACGTTCGGCGGTGGAGACCAGTCCTGGCTCGGCTCGACGCACGGCATCGCCAACGCGCGCACCGAGGTCCTCGACATCTCCGCCTTCACCGCCGGCACCCACTACCCGAACGGCTTCATCCCGGCCGGTCTGCCCGTCGCGAAGGTGGGGGGCGTCCTCGTCCCCTACGACGCGACGGAGGCCACGGTCACGGGGGCTGGCGTTCTCGCGGGCTTCGTGCTGACCGACCAGCGCGTGGTCGGCACGGCGGACTTCGGTGTGCCGCTGCTCGACCACGGCCGGATCCGCACGGCCAAGCTGCCCATCGCCTTCACCGCGCCCACGGCCGCGGCGAAGCGCGCCGCGACCACGTTCGTCTTCATCTGAGAGGGGGTATCGGCTCATGGCACTCTGGACCGATCTCATCGACCCGGCGACCCTGACGGGGTACGTCCGGGAGGCCCTGTCCGCCGTCGAGCAGCGCCGCGGCAACCTCGCCCGGTTCCTGCCGAACCGCATCGTCCCGGACATCCAGGTCCGGTTCGTCGCGGGCCAGGCCGGCCTCGTCGCCGAGGCGGAGTTCCGTGCGTTCGACGCGGAGCCGACGGTCGGCAAGAAGCCCGGCGGGAAGCGCACGATCCTCGAGCTGCCCGCGATCGGGCAGGTCATCCCGGTCTCGGAGTACGACCAGCTGCGCACGCGCGGCGCGTCGGACGAGGTCATCCTCGACCAGATCCTGTCCACGTCCACCCAGGTCGTGCAGGCGATCGCGGACCGCATGGAGCGGCTGCGCGGCATCGTGCTGCGCACGGGTGTGGCCACGATCCCCGAGCTCGCGACGGCGGACTCGTTCGGGCGCAGCGCATCGCACACCGTCACGGCGGCCGCGCTGTGGTCCTCGGCGACGTCGGTCTCCCGTCTGGCGGACCTGCAGGCGTGGTCCGACACGTACGAGGCGACGAACGGCGTCCCGCCGGGCGTCATCCTCGTCTCGCGTCGCGTCCTGCGCGTCATGGCCCAGGGCGACGAGTTCAAGACCTCCCTGGTCGGTGGGGGTTCGCGTCCCGCGACGATCGAGGACGTGAACGCGATCGTCGCGGGCGCCGGGCTGCCGCCGATCGAGGTCTACACGCGCCGCACCGCCGCGGGCCTCGTCCTGCCCGACAACGAGCTGCTGCTGCTCCCGGAGCCGGTGGACCCGGACGACTGGCAGGGCACCCAGCTGGGGGCGTCCTTCTGGGGGCAGACCCTCTCCTCGACGGCCGACGACTGGGCCATCGAGGACGCCGAGCAGCCCGGCATCGTGGCGGGCGTGTACCGCAACGAGAAGCCGCCGATGATCGCCGAGGTCAACGGCGACGCGGTCGGCATGCCGGTCCTGGCCAACGCGGACCTGTCGCTGAAGGCGACCGTCCTGGCGTGACCCCCGTGGTGCGGCCGCCTCCCCCGGGCGGCGGCCGCACCGCCGGCACCCGCCTGCCCGACCCACCGAAGGGAGGGCCGATCGTGGCCCAGAAGAAGATCCGTGACGACCTCGAGGGCGTCACGTTCGTGCACATCGACGGCCTCGCCGTCCAGCTCCGCGCCGGGGACGACGTCCCGAAGGGCGCCAAGGTCGGCGAGCACCTGCTCGCCTCCTCCTCCACGAAGCGCACCGGCCCGACGCCGCCGCCCGACCCCACCTCGGTCGTCCCTCTCACGCCGGGCAACCCGGCCGAGCTCGGCCCGGCCGCCGAGCAGGGCGCCACGGCCGGTGCCGACAAGCAGGACGACGACCAGGATCCGACCGAGGACGACGAGCCGGCCGACCCGCTGACGCCTCCGAACGGACGCTCGAGCCGCGACGCGTGGGCGCTGTGGGCCGCCGCGCACGGCGTCGAGCACGCCGAGGACGCGACGAAGGACGAGATCCGCACCGCTGTCGCCGCGGCGCAGCAGTAGAAGGGGGCGGGCGGCCGTGACGACCTACGCGACGCCGGACGACGTGGAGGTCCGTCTCGGCCGCCCCCTGACCGACCCGGCGCAGGCCGTAGCCCTCCTCAGGGACGCCGAGGTCCTGATCCGCTCGCGGGTGCTTGACCTCGCTGCGCGCGTCGCGGACGAGCCGGGCTTCCTCGACGTCGTCGTGATGGTCGAGGCGAACGCGGTCGTCCGCGTGCTGCGCAACCCCGAGGGGCTGCGCGCCGTCACCGTGACCGTCGACGACGGGTCGGTGACCCGTACCCGGGACCAGGCGACGTCGGACGGTGCGCTGCGCATCACCGACGACGAGTGGGACCTCCTCGCACCCGTGGGGCTCGGTGAGGCTGCGTCGATCCGGCTGCGGTACGAGCCGGGCTGGCTGGCATGCCAGGGCGAGCGCGCGTGGCGGTCGGGCCAGTGGTGATCCTCGGGGACGCCATCGCGGCCGAACTGCCCGGCCTGCGCGCCGAAGCAGAGGCCAGGATGCGCGACACGTGCGCCGTGCGCCGCGTGACGGGCACAGCGACCGACGCCGCGGGCAACGTGACGCCGACGCTCTCCGAGCCCGTGTACGGACCCGGCCTGGCACCGCACGCCGGGAAATGCCGCGTGCAGGCGACCGCCGCACAGGAGCAGACGGCGTCGCTCGCGGAGCACACCATGACGCTGCAGCGCTACACGGTGCACGTCCCCGTCGCGGCGTTCGAGCCCGCGGTCGGCGACGTGATCACCATCGTGGACGCGGTCGACGACGAGCACCTCGCGGGACGGACGTTCCGGGTTGTCGCCCTGCTCCACAAGTCCCAGGCCACTGCGTACCGGCTCGGTGTCCAGGAGGTGACGAGGTGAGCGACGGCTTCACGGTGAACACGTCCGGCCTGCGCGACCTCACAGCCGATCTGTCCCGCGCAGCATCGCGCTCGATCGACGTCGTCGAGTCCGTGCTGAAGCGGGGTGCCCAGAACATCAAGACGGCGCTCGTCGACGACGCGCGCTCGTCGCCGCACTTCAAGGGAATGGCCGGGTCGATCACGTACGACCGAACCGGCTTCGCGTCCCGCGTGGGCTACGAGATCGGTCCGGACAAGGATCTCCGAGGCGGCGCGCTCGGCAACATCGCGTACTTCGGCACGCCCCGCGGCGGCGGCACGCTGGATCTGGACGCGCCCCTCGCCGACGAGGAGCCGCGGCTGGTCACGTCGCTGGCGCAGGCACTTCAGGGGCTGCTGTGACGAGCCTGCGTGAGGCGGTCCTGGCGCTGCTGCCCGCCGGCACGTTCGAGGGCGAAGCTCCGGCTAGCGCAACGCTGCCGTGGCGAGTCGTCACGATCGACGTGCCGACGCCGGTGCGGCGTGCGCTCGCTGGCCCGGTCCACACGCGGCGTGCGCGTGTGCGGGTGACCGTCGCGGCGGCGAACCACCAGGCGTGCCACATCCTCGCCGCGCAGGTGGTCGCGGCCCTCGAGTTCGTGACTCCCGCGGCGGACGAGGTGACGTGCGGCCCGCTCATGCACGTGTCGTCTCGGCCGATCACCCGCGACCCGCAGGTGACGCTCCCGGCGACGAACACCTCGGCCTTCTTCACGGTGCTCGACTTCGGGCTGACCGTCGCCGCGTCCCCTACGCCCTGACCGAACGACCGAACCCTGCACCCGCCGACGCGCGGGCGCGTGAGCGTGCCTGGAGGCAGCCATGACGACGTACGTCCGGGTCAAGGACCTCGAGACGCGGCACGAGTTCGACGTGCCGGAGGGCGACAAGCGCATCGGCGTGTCGCTCGAGCTCGTGAAGTCCAAGCGCTACCCGCCGTCGCCGTGGCAGCGACCTGCCAAGCACCACATCGACCTCGCGGGCCATGTCTCGCGTGAGCCGGCGGCCGCGACCGCGGTCCCGGAGACGGCCACCACGAAGGAGTCCTGACATGGCCACTGGCACCCCCGACCTCCCGGTCACCCCGGTCGACGGGAACGTCCGCATCGACATCCTGTCGACGATCGCGAACATCGACGCCCCGGCGGACACCGAGCTCAACGCAGCCGCCGGGCTGAACGCCTCGTGCTACCTCACCGCCGACTCGGCCCTGATCGGGATCGAGCAGGCCTCGATCGCCGTCCAGCTGCTGTGCCAGACCGTCGACCGGAACGAGCCGGGCCGCAAGACGGTGACGCTCGGCATGACGGCCGTCGACAACACCAACTCGGCCGCGGCGACCGACAGCAACAAGTTCGCCGAGATGCTCGTCGAGGGCACCGTCCTGTACTTCTCCATGCGCTACGGCAAGGCGTGGGACGCGGCGCACGCGGCCGACGACGAGGTCTACATCGTGAAGTTCAAGGTCGGCCAGAAGATCCCGATGGCGCCGGAGGCCAACTCCTACACGCGGTCCGTCTTCAACACCTTCGTGCAGGACTTCGCCGGGCCGGTCGCGGTCGTCGCCGGCCCCTGACCCCTCATCACCCCTGGCGCCCGCCGACACGGTGGAGTGGGCGCCAGGGGCTCCACCGTGACCACCGTGACCACCGGAAGGACCCCACCACCGTGAGCAGCCTGACCATCAAGCGCGCCGAGAAGGCGATCGACTTCTGCACCGACCTCGCCCTGACCGCCCGTCACGAGCAGCTCGACGCCGAGCTGGGCGACGTCCGCAAGAAGCGCCAGACCCTCGCCTCGCACTCCGAGGCCGAGCTGGTCGCACAGCTGCGGGACCTCGAGCGGCAGATGGCCGAGTCGACCGTGGTGTTCGTCCTGCGCGCGCTGTCGAACAAGCGCTGGGCCGAGCACGAGGCGGCGCACCCGCCGCGCAAGGGTGACGCCGCCGACGAGGCGTACAGCGTCAACCTCTCGACGTTCGTGGACGCGGTCATGCCCGAGAGCATCGTCTCGGTGACGCACAAGCATGACGGCTCGCCCGTCGACTTCGACCCGGCCACCGACTGGATGAGCCTCGCCGACGAGATGTCGAACGCCCAGTTCCAGGTGTTCGCCCTCGCACTCCTCGCCCTGAACCGCGGGGTGACGGCCGCCCCTTTCTCGTTGACCGCATCGCTCGCGACGCCTCGCTGAGGGCGGACCTCGAGCGGGCCGAGGCGCTCGGGGTCTCCTACAAGCGCTTCAAGGGCTGGGAGCCGGCGACCGTCTACGAGCACGACAGCGAGGGGCGCATCGTCTCATCCCGGCCCGAGGTCGAGTGGGACGACGTCGAGCAGCAGTGGATGCTCGCGCTCGCCGCCTACCGGTCGGCGCACCTGTGCCCGCTGTGCGGCATGGACAAGGACGTGTGCCAGGACCCCACGGCCGAGAACCGGCTCATCGTCCCCGCCCCGACGCGGTGCCACGTCACCACGGCGATCCGGCGCGCGCAGGTCGAACGCCGCGCGAAGTATGGCGCCACAGCCACGCACGAGGACGCGCTGCTGTGGACCGCGGCGCTGCGGCCCTAGTTCGACCAGAAGACGCCGAGCCCGAGCAGGACGCCGCCGATGGCCGCCACGGGCTCGGCCCCGTCGGGCGATGCGGCCAACGCCAGACCCATGACGCTCACTGCCGCGCCGACGGCGAGGCACCAGCGGGCTAGCGGGTTCCGGCGTCGCTTCTGCTCGTCGCTCATCCCTGCATCCAACCGCACGAACCGATCCGGGGAGGGGTGAACCTGTGGCCGATCGCACCGTCAGCGTGCAGCTGAACGCGAACGTGACGGGCTTCCGTGCGCAGATGACGGCGGCCGCGAGCTCGGCGCGGCAGTTCGGCACGCAGCTCGGCCGCAGCATCCAGCAGAACTCGGCTCAGATCGACACCTTGGCGAACCGGGTGGGCGCCCTCGGCGCCGGCCTCGCGGGCATCGCCGGGCTGGCGGTGAAGAAGTTCGCGGACTTCGACCAGGCGATGTCCGGGGTCGCGGCCACGGGCGAGGACGCGCGCAAGTCGATCGACGCGCTGCGGGCCGCCGCGATGGAGGCCGGGGAGCGCACCGTCTTCTCGGCGACCGAGGCGGCGAACGCGATCACCGAGCTCGCCAAGGCGAACGTCTCGGCCACAGACATCCTTTCTGGCGGCCTGGATGGAGCTCTCGACCTGGCGGCGGCGGGGGGCATCGAGGTCGCCAAGGCAGCCGAGATCGCCTCGCAGACGATGAACCAGTTCAACCTCGAGGGCGACCAGGCGACCCGCATCGCGGACGTGCTCGCCGCGTCCGCTGGCAAGGCTGCGGGCGAGGTCGGCGACTTCGGGCTCGCCATGAAGTACGTCGGTCCGGTCGCGTCCCAGCTGGGCGTCTCGCTCGAGGAGACGAGCGGCACCCTCGCGCTGCTCGCGCAGAACGGCATCCTCGCGGACTCCGCCGGGACCGGCCTGCGTGGCGTGCTCATGGCGCTCACGTCCCCGACGGCGGCGGCACAGAAGGAGTTGGACAAGTACAACATCTCGGCGTTCGACGCCCAGGGGAAGTTCGTCGGGCTCGAGTCCCTCGCGGGCCAGCTGCAGCAGCGCCTCGGCGGGCTCACCGAAGCGGAGCGCTCGGCCGCGCTCGGCCGCATGTTCGGCAACGAGCAGATCACGACGGCGCGGATCCTGTACGCGGAGGGCGCGGACGCCATCCGCGACTGGACCGACCAGGTCGACGACCAGGGCTACGCGGCAGAGACGGCCGCCACCAAGCTCGACAACCTCAAGGGCGACATCGAGGCGCTCGGCGGCGCGTTCGACACGGCGCTCATCAAGACTGGCGAGTCCGCCAACGGCCCCCTCCGCGACCTGGTGCAGGGCGTCACCGACGTCGTGAACGCGTACTCGAGCCTGCCCAGTGGCGTGCAGGCGGCGACGATGGCGATCGTCGGCGGCGGCGGCCTGGTGCTGCTCGGCGTGGCCGGAATGGCGAAGCTGTCCGTGGCGACGGTCGAGACCATCGCGGCCATGCAGTCGCTGAACCTCATGTCGAGCACGACGGCGGCGGCCGTCTCGCGCAACATGGGCAAGGCGGCCAAGGTCGCAGGTGGCGCCGCGCTGGCGATCGGCGGGGCGTTCCTCGCGATGTCCTCGCGCCCCGACGACGCGGGCAAGGGGACGAAGGAGCTCGCGGCGGACCTCGGGAAGGTGGCCGACGGCGCCGCGGTGGTGGACTCGATCTTCTCGAGGATCGACACCGAGAACGGCGCGTGGGGCTTCTTCTCGGGCGACAACGCGGTCGACGACTTCTCGAAGTTCATCGACCAGGCGTCGCAGACCGGGTGGCTGCAGAGCTTGGAGAAAGGCTTCACCGGCGTCACCGAGGGCCTCGCCGACTTCTTTGTCGGCGCCGACATCCGCACGGAGTGGACCAAGCAGTACGACACGCTGCAGGCGTTCGGTGACGAGCTGGGCACGCTCGCGTCGACCGACCTGCCGAGCGCGTCAGCCGCGTTCCGCGAGCTCTTCGAGCAGGCGGGCGGCACGGCGGCGGACGGCCAGCAGCTGCTCAAGCTCATGCCGGCGCTCAAGGACGAGCTCATCGGCGTCGCCGACTCGTCCGGCCTGGCGACCGACGACGCGACGCTCCTCGCGATCGCGCTCGGCGAGGTCGGCCCGGCGGCACAGGGCGCGGCGGCCGCGACCGACGAGAACGCTTCGGCCGTCGACAGGCTCGTCGCGGCCCAGGACGCGGGCACGTTCGCGGTCGACGGCTACACGGACGCACTCAAGGAACTGGTCGAGCAGCAGCGCGAGGCGGCCGGGGTCGTCCTGTCCACGCGCGACGCCCAGCGTTCCTACCAGGAGGCGATCGACGCCGCCGCGGCCGCGGCCAAGGAGAACGGCAACACGCTCGACTCGACGACGGAGAAGGGCCGCGCGAACGCTGCGGCGCTGGACGCTATCGCCGAGTCCGGCTGGGACCTGATCGACTCGATGCGCGAGTCGGGCTCGTCGCAGGAGGACCTGCAGGCGAAGGTGCAGAAGGTCCGCGACCAGTTCCTCAAGCAGGCGTCGGCGATGGGCATGTCGAAGTCGGCCGCGGAGGATCTGGCCGACGAGCTCGGGCTGATCCCGGAGAGCATCGACGTCCAGGTCGCGGTCGACACGACTCGCGCGACCCGGTACATCAACGACTGGCTCATCAAGAACGACGGCCAGCGGATCCGCGTCTACGTGGACGCCCAGGGTGGACGCGAGTACCGCGTGCCGGGCACCGATGTCCGGTTCAACGCGACGGGCGGCGCGATCCTCGGCCCCGGCACGGGCACGTCGGACTCCATCCCGGCGATGCTGTCGAACGGCGAGCACGTGCTCACGGCGTCCGACGTCGAGAAGGCCGGCGGACAGGGGGCGATCTACCGTCTGCGCGCCGCGATCCAGGGCGGGCTGCTGCGGTTCGCGGCGGGCGGCGCGGTGGGTGATGCGCGCCGCGCGGTGTCGTCGGCTGACGCTGCCCGTGACGCGGCGTGGCGCAAGTACAAGTCGTCCGGCCGGGACGCCGACATGGAGGCGTGGACCGCGGCGCGCGAGCGGTGGCTCGCCGCGGTGGAGCGCCTCGAGCGACTGCTCGATCAGCGGCAGGAAGCGATCGTGGACGCACGTCGCGGCGACACGATGAGCGATGCCACGAGCGGCCTGTCCGGCGCGTACGGCCTCGTCGACCAACTGCGTGGGCTCGCCGGCAACGAGGACTTGTCGAAGTCGCAGCGGGAGTCATTCGCCCGCCGCGCGAACCAGGCCGAGGCGGCGTTCAAGAAGCTCTACGGCCAGGCGGACCGCATCGAGGAGCGACTGGCCGCGGCGCGCGACCGGGTGCAGGAGCTCTCGTCGATCAAGGCGTCCGCGTCGTCGGCGCTGCAGGGCGGCTTCGGGCTGTCGGGCATGTTCGGGCAGAAGGACGCCTACGGGTACGACGTCCCGGTCACGGGCCGCTCGATCCTGGCGGGCGCCAAGCAGTACGCGTCCAAGCTCCGTGCGTTCGGCAGCAAGCTGTCGGCGGTGCAGAAGAAGCTCGGCCCCGCATCGGGCGTCATCCTGCAGGAGCTCATCGGCCTGGGCGTCGAGCAGGGCACGGTCGCGGCCGACGGGATCCTGTCGCTGTCGCAGCGGGAGGCGACCGAGCTCACGACCGCGTTCGGGGACATCAAGAAGTACTCCGACCAGGCGGGCGAGATCGTCACGCGCGGCTTCTACAACGGCGGCCTGTCCGCGGCCGAGGGTGTGGTCGACGGGCTCGAGCGCGACGCGGACAAGATCGCGAAGAAGATCGAGCGTCTCGCCCGGCAGAACGCGGACGCGATCCGTCGGGCGCTGGGCCTCGACCCGCTGCCCCGGCAGATCAGCGGGTCGATCGGCTCGAGCAGCGCGACCTCAGCGGGGGTCGCGGTGGCGTCCGCGCCTCGGCCGATGTCGCCGGTCGCGATGCCCGTCCCTGCGGCGTCTGCCGGCGCAGGGACGTTCACCGACGCGCAGATCGACCGCATGGGCGACCGCATGGGCAACCAGCTCAAGGAGGCGTGGGTGCAGCACCCGCCGCGCGCCATCTACGCCCCGGACCGGCGTGAGGTTGGGCGGCTCTACCAGTCCGGGAAGATCGCCTACGAAGGGCTCGGCCAGCGATGACCACCAGTGGGTTCCGGTTCGGCTCTGCGTCGAACATGATCGCACTGCCCGAGGTGCAGGCGGGCGTCTCCGTGTCGTCCGAGCGCCCGTCGCGCGACATCGTGATGCTGTCGGGCTCGCGGTATGTGCAGACGGCCAAGCGGGCCGCGCGCACGTGGGAGGTCGCGCTGTCGCCGTGGTCCCCGCCGTCCGTGGTGGGGACCCTGACTGTGGCCGCGCAGGGCCTGCTCGACGAGGCGTGGCTGCTCGACGAGGCGGGCGCGCGGGCGAACATGCTCGCCCCCGAGTTCACCGCGGGCGTCGTCGGCGAGTGGGTCCAGGTCAGCGGCTACCCCGACTTCAAGGAGCTGCCGACCCCGACAGCGTTCACGGTCTACTGCAGGTCGGGCGTGCGCTACCGGCTGACGGGCGTGACCAAGGCGGCCGCGGGGGCCGTCCTCGGCACGACGCGGACCGACTACGGCAGCCCGGTCAACATCGTCGCGCCGGCAGGAACTGGCGCCCGCCCGTTCACGGTGTCGCTCGCTCCGACCTACCCGCAGGTGGAGATCGCCATAACGTCGGGCCTGGTCGCCGGCCTGCGGCTGGCGCAGGCGGTGAGTGGGACCACGTTCGCCGACACGGGCGGCTTCCTGCCGGGGCAGGGCACGCCGTGCCGCGTGCAGGTCGTCGACCCGGCGCGGGTGCTGCAGATGCTGCCCCTCCTGGGTCACGGCCTGTCCGACTACACGGTCACGCTCCGCGAGGTCGGCATCCCGGGGGTGGCGTGACGTGGTCGCGTACGTGACGACACCTGACTCAACGGTCCGGGCCGACCTGGGGGCGGGCCTCGCGGAGGTCGAGGCTGCCGACTGGGCGGTCGAGCGCGACCTGTCGGGAACGGCTCTGCCGGGACAGGTCCGCGCCGCCACGGGGTTCGCTGTCGGCTCCGGTCAGGTCGTGATCCGCGATGCCGCCGCACGCACGCCGTGGTCGACGTCGCGCATCCTGCCGGGCGGGTCGGTCGAGATCGACGCCGACCCCGACGGGAACCGGATCGACGACGAGGGCGCGCCCATCGCCCGCATGGTCGCGACCGCGATGTCGTCCCCGTCGGCACACGCGTCGGAGCGGATGCTCGACCTGGTCGACGACATCACGTCCATGCGCGCGCCCGTGACCGTGCCGTCGTCCCTGCTCGTGGCGAGCAGCGGCACGGACGTGGCGTACACCGACGCGGCGTGGGTCATCTTCACGGCAGCCCGCGCGGGCGGTCGGCACGCCGTCCCGCCCCCGGTGCCGTCGGCAATCCTCGCGGCGTCGCTGTGCGGCAGCGCGGTGCCCGAGGTCGGCGGCATCGCGAACATCGTCGCGTCGGGCTGGCAGTGGGACACGGGCCTGGCGGGCAAGATCGGCGCGGTCGAGATCGGTGCCGACCTGGTCCCGACGTCGCCGATCGCCGTCGGCTCGACGACGTACTTCACGTGGACCTCGTCATCGAGGTACGGGTGGTCGTCCTCCCTTCACGTGCGCACGGTGACGGGGGGCTCGTACCTGCACCTGCTGCCGCTCTACGGGACGTTCCGAGTCGCCGCCTCCGGCGGATCTGAGGTCTTCGGCACGTGGGATCGGACCGCCAACACGGTCGACGAGTGGCGGGTCGAGTTCCGCGTCGAGCGTCTGTCGAGCACACAGACGCGCGTCTCTCTGCGAGGGATCAACACCGCGCCGTGGAGCACGCCGGTCACGCTGACACACCCCGCGATGGGCGACTGGACCATCGTGAACCCGGAGTCGATGAACGGGCTGCAGGTCACCACGGCCGACGACCCCGCCCTGTTCGCCGCCCCGAGCGCGTACATCGCCGCGTCCGGATCGCCGCTCGACGCGATCGTGGGCGTCGGGCAGCGCGACGCGTGGGACCTCATTCAGGAAGTCGCCGCGGCCACGATGGGTGCGGTCTGGATCGACGAGCTCGGGCACCTCATCTACCGCGCGCGGGACACGATGCGCGGCGCGGGCGCGTCGTCCGGGACAGTGACCGCCGACGGGGTGGTCGACCTCCCGTGGTCGATCTCGACGGCCGACGTCGCGGACCGGGTCGAGGTGACGTACCAGCCCGCGAACATCGCGACGTCCAGCACCTACGGGCTGACCGTGTGGCAGGCGGATGCCGCGATCCGGGTCCCGGCCGGCAAGACGGTGCAGGTCATCGCGCAGCTGGAGAGCGCCGCGGCGTCGGACTTCGCGCCGTTCTACGCGCTGTGGGCCGGGCCGACCGACACGGCGACCTACTCGCGCTGGGCCGCAGCGACGTCCGCATCCGGCGGCGGCGCGTCGCCCGCAAGCGGCGCGCTCGTCGTGACCATCGAGCCGCTGTCGACCACGCAGGTCCGCCTCTCGATCCGGAACACGACTGCCACGACCCTGTGGACCGTGGACGGCACGGGCGCTCCGACCCTCGTGCTGCGGGCGAACGTCCACGCGACGCCGGGCGAGGCGGTCACGATCGCCGCAGGCGCCGCGGCCGAGGTCGCGCGCAACGCGCTGAGCGTGAACCTCGGACCATGGGTGCAGGACGCGGCGGTCGCGGCCGAGATGCTCGACTGGCTGCGGGCGATGACCTCCACCCCCGCGCCGATGCTCGAGGGTGTCGAGGTCATGCCCGACTCGACCATCCGCCTCGGCGACGTGCGCACCCTCGTCGACCCGACCTACACGGGCATCTCGACCAAGGTGCTGGTGGCCGGCACGCGACACGAGGCGTCGCCCGGAGCGCTCGCCCTGTACCTGCGCCTCGTCGTGCTCTCGACGATGTTCGACGACCTCGACCGGTTCTTCGTCGCCGAGGGCATCACGACCTTCGACCAGCTCGACACGTACCTCATCAGCCAGGGCGTCACGACCTTCGACGACCTGGACAACTACCTGCTGCGGCTCGGAGGTCTGTGATGCCAGCCCCCACCGGATCGTCCCTGACGGTCCCCGGATCGCCCGCGACGCCGGGTCCGGCGAACGGCTTCAAGAAGTACTTTGCCGACCTCTGGACCTACATCGACGGCCTCATCTCGGGCATCTTCCCGCTCGGGTCCGGCACGTGGGTCGCGTACACCCCGACCACGAACATCACCCTCAGCGCGCCTGGTGGTGGCGGCAGCATCACGGGCCGCTACACCCAGATCGGCAAGACGATCAGGGGGCGAGTGGACTTCACGCTCGGCTCAGGGTTCGTCTTTCCGTCCGACCCGCAGATCAGCGTCCCGGTCACCGCACTGAGCGCGCGCATCGACGCGTCGGGCACATGTAGACCTGCCGGGTCGGCGGAGTACGTCCTGACCGCCAGCTCCCTGAACGCCTCCACGTTCCGCCCCCGCAGCCCAGGGACCGCCGGTCTGCTCACCTCGCTGTCGGCGTCCGTGCCCGCGGCGTGGGCAGCCGGCGGCTGGGGATGGCTCGAGTTCGAGTACGAGATCCCATGAGCCGGGGAATCTCCGACCCGGCCATGCTTCGGCTCGCCGACATGCGCCGCCGGGTCCACGAAGGGGATGCGGCCACCCTCGACGTCCTCATGGGGCTGGCCGAGGTGGTCGCCGCGCTCGCCGAAGCGGTCGCTGCACTCACGCCCGCCACCCCTCCCGCCGGCGGCGCCGGCGGAACGAAGGGAGCGGGCCAGTGACGACCACCAACAACGGCTGGCCGGTCGTCGGCGAGTCGTCCGTCACGCGCGTCCACCTGGCCGACGACCCCGACGGCGCGCTGGTTCGCAGCGGCGACGTGGCGGCCGCGCTGTCGTGGCTCGTCGAGCAGATCCACGCGCGGGTCGAGCGCGTCACGAAGGTCAACGGGTGGCGGTCCGCGGCCTACAACCGACAGGTCGGCGGCGCGCGCGGGTCGAACCACATCTCCGGGACCGCGCTCGACGTGAACGGCCACCTGCACCCGTACGAGGCCGGACGTCTCAACGCGTCCTACGGCACGGGCGGGTGGGGCGAGGGCGGCGTGCGCACGGTGCGCGCGATCCTCGCCGAGGCTGACGGCCTGTTCGCGTGGGGCCTCGACTTCACACCGGGCTGGCGCGACGCCATGCACTTCGACATCGCCAAGGGCAAGACCGCGGCCGACGTGGCCGCGCTCGTCGCACGCATCGAGGAGGACGACGACATGCCGCTCGACCCGGAGCAGAGGATCCCCGTCAAGGGTGAGGCCGCCAAGGTCCTCGGAACGACCAAACTGACCCTCGGCGGGATGCTCGGGTACGCCGCCGCGGACTACCGGCAGAACCGGCGCGACAACGCCAAGGTCCTGCTCCAGATCGCCGACCTGAAGCGGACCCTGGGCCAGCCCATCGACACCAAGGCGCTCGCAGCCGAGGTCGTCGAGCAGCTCGCCGACGACCTCGAGGACACCGTTCGCGAGGCGGTGGCCGCCGGCACCGACCCGTCGGCGATCGCCGTGGCGACCGTCGAGCTCCTGCGCAAGCGCCTGGCGTCGTGACCCGCATGTCCCCCGACCGCGCACTGCCCGTCTGGGCGCGCATCACCGGCCGGATCCTGCGGGCAGCGGTATACGCCCTCGGCATCGTCGTCGGTCTCGCGGACCTGAACGCACCATCGCCCGTGATCCTCGACGCGGTGCAGCCTCCGTGGATGCACATGTGGGCCTGGATCGCGACCACCGCCGGTGTCGTGGGCCTCCTCGCGGTCGCCGCGTGGCGATGGCGCTGGGAGTACGTCGCGTCGGCAGCCCTCGGCCTGGCGCTCGCCGCCCGCGCGATCGGCGTCTGGTCGACGGTCGACGAGTCAGCGGTGCGCGTCGCCGCGGCCGCGAGCATCACGATCGCAGCGCTCGCGTGTCTCCTGCGGACACTCGACCTCACGGTGTTCGCGATCCGCACGTCCGCCGCGGTGATCCACACCCGCGGCGGGGTGAGGCTGCGTGCCTGACACCAACACCGTCCTCGCGCTCGTGGGCGCCGGGCTCGGCTCGACCGTCCTCGGCGCTGCGATCACCGCGATCGCGACGTGGCGCCTGGGCGTGCGCGGCGACGAACGCACCGCCCGAGCCCAGGAGCAGACCGCACGTCGCGACACCGTCGCGGACCGCGACGCACTCATCGACCAGCTGCAGGCCGAGCGCGACGCCGAACGCGACGGCCGGCTGTCCGCCGAGCGCGAGCTCCGCCTCGAGGAGGCATGGACACGCCTGCTCGTCGACCACGTCTACCGGCGCCGGCCACCACCGCCGCCCACCCGCCCCACCCAGCTCTGAGCCGAAGGAGACCCCGCATGACCCACGACCTGCTCACCCTGGACTGGTGGACCGCCGCCGGCCAGCGCGCCGCCTACACCGCGCTCGCCGCGCTGCTGCCCCTCGCCGCGCTGCTCATCGCCGGCGACGTCGACGTCCTCTACGTCCTGCTCGTCGTCGCCCTCGCGCTGCTCGCCTCGCTCGCGACGTCACTGGCAGGCCTGCCCGAGGTCACCGGCCGCGACACCTCGCCGTGGATCGCTGTGCTCGTCCGCGTCACGAAGACCAGCGCGCAGACCCTGGCTGCGAACCTCGTCGGCTCCGTGGTCCTGACCGACGTCGACTGGCACATCACCGGCACCGCCGTGGCCGGCGCCGCGCTCACGACCCTCGTGCGCACCCTCATGGCCTACCTGCCCGAGACGCCCACGGGCGCCGCGGAGTTCGGCGAGTTCGAGCTCGCGGCGCCCGCGCTGAGCGCGGCCGAGCGCACGCACCTCGAGCAGCTCCACGCCGCGCTCGCGGACGACAGCACCCCGGACGACCCGGCGGTCACCGCGCTCGGGAAGATCCTCACCTGACGGCCACCAGCCGCTCGAACGAGCCCCTCCTCCGCATGTGCGGGGAGGGGCTCGTTCGTCATGCCCGAGGGCGAGGTGAGCCGTCGCCGGGCTCGTCGTCGTCTTGCCTGGGGATGTAGTCGTGCGCCGCGTTGCCGAGCTCCTTGACCGCCTCGGAGTACTGCTCTGCGTCTTCTACCGCCCGCTCGGCCTTGATCGCTGCGGCCTTGTACGCGTCCCGTCGGGTGCCCATCGTTCGCTCCGTTGCTTGGTCAGCAGGACGAGTCCAGGGTGCTCCCGCCTCGTGGCTGGTGTCACGCCTCGAGTGGGGGCGGTTCGCCTGGGTGGGGTGCGTCACCGAGGGTCGGGCCGCTCCGCCTGCAGTACGGCCACGGCGTCCGCAGGGATTGCCCAGGTGGTGCCGACGCGCGCGGCCGCGAGCTTGCCCGCCTCGATGCGCTGCAGCACGGCCTGGCGGCTGACGCCGAGCTGCTCTGCGGCCTCCGTGACGGACAGCAGGTCGGGCATCGGCTTGGTGGCGGGCCGTCGGTCGAGGGCTTCGGTCGTGAGGACCTCGAGCCCGGTGACGGCGACCGCGCCGGCGGCGTGCGCGACGAGCGCGAGGGTGGTCGTGACGGCCTGTCGGACGTCGGTGGCGGGCAGGGTCAGGTCGATGCTGGTGCGCCCGTCCCAGGACCTCGAGACTGCCGGCCCGTAGCCGTCGAGTTCGGCGATCACCTGGTCGACCCAGGGGTCGTCGTGCCCGCGGGGCGCGGGGCGGTCGAGGTCGACGCGCGCGTTGTAGCTCGTGCTCATGGTGCTGTTCCCTCCCGGTGGATGATGGAGTCCCGGGGCCGGGAGGTACTTGCTCTACCTCCCGGCCCCGGCCGGTCACCGCCTAGGCGGCCACCGGAACCCGCGGCGCTTGAGCGGTGCCAGCGCGTTCAGGTGCGCACGGTGGTCGCTCGGCGTACCGGCGAACGTCGTGATCCACACGCCGTCCGCGGTGTACACCTCGGGGTGCCCCTTGCGGTTGATCACCACCACGTACCCAGCGGCGGTGATCGCCTTGAGGAGCCTCCGCAGGTCCTTGTCCATCTTCTCCACCTCCTCTCTCGTTGACAAGTAGATTCTATCCTCGAACTTGCTAACCGACAAGCACGGTGGTGAGGTTTACCCATCTGCCGACTCGTACACTTGTTCGCATGGGGAGCGCGGCAGACGGGCCGTGGGCGGGCGCGGACCGGTGGCAGGCACTCCTGAACGAGCGGGAGATCCCGCCCAGCTCACGCCAGCGCAGGCTCACCGCGCCCATTCCCGTGCGCGCGCGCCTGGTGTGGGAACGGGACGGCGAGGAGATCATCGAGACGATGGCCACGCACTGGGCGGGCCGGGCCGTACTCGTCAGGACGTCCGACCGGCGTCGTCGGTTCCACGGAGTCTGGCTGGACTCGACCGACGTCCAGCGACTCTCGCACAAGGTCGAGTCATAGTGCGACGGGGCACAAGGCCACCGGCTGCGGTCGAACTCTGCTGCCCGGATGCTGCCCGTGCGCGGCACTCCCGAGCGCGGGCAGCATGTCTGTGCAGGTCACAGGTGGTGGGGCAGGTGGGGCTTGAACCCACGACCGACGGATTATGAGTCCGCTGCTCTGACCGGCTGAGCTACTGCCCCGGATGCTCCGCAAGGCTAGCGACCTCGCAGGCCGCGCGGTGCAGACGGGCGTCGGCGCGCACGGCCGCGACCGGTACCGTGGGCCGGTGGCTGCCTTCTCCCCCGCACGCGCGCTGACCGGCAACGACCGACGCCGGCTGGACCTGCGGCGCGGGGACCGCGTGCTCGTGGCGACGACGCTCGCGGACGGGCGCCGTGCGGTCGCCACGCGCCTGGCGCTGCACGTGCTGTCCGACGCGTCGACGGCCCGGACGCCGTGGGCCGACGTCGACCGCGGGTCGCTCGACGCGACCACGCGCACGCTCACGGTCCGGTGGGTGTGGGGCGCCAGCGACGCGTTCGTGTTCACGAGCGACCGCGGCTCCGTGGCCTTCACGCAGACGTTCCGGGAGCGCGTCCAGTCCTCCGTGGTGCACGCCGCATCCGTGCCGCTCCCCGCGGGCGGGCAGGCGCGCGTCGCGCTGCGTCGCGACGAGGACGGTGAGCTGTTCACGCAGGTGGTCGCGGACGACGGGGTCGACCTGGCCGATCCCGCGGTGACCGCGGCGGTCGACCGTGCCGAGTCCGCGGTCCGGTCCGCCGCCGGCCTGCCAGGCTGACGACGGCCGACGGCGGCTGCCGGCGGTCGGAACCACCCCCGTTCGGCTGCTAGAGTTCTGCAGCGCGATCCCCCGTAGCTCAATTGGCAGAGCATTCGACTGTTAATCGAAGGGTTACTGGTTCGAGTCCAGTCGGGGGAGCCACACGAGGCCCTGACCACACGTGGTCAGGGCCTTCGTCGTTCCCGCACCGGGCCCCGTCGGGCGCACGCACGCCGGGGACCTCCGGCCACGAAGCCGGGACCGGCTCCACGTAGGCTTGCGGGGGCCGATCAGGCCGTACCTCCACCGGGACGGAGCAGGACCGCATGACCGCCGAGCCGCATCCCGTGCGGTCGTCGGCGGCACCCCCGGGCGGTCGCGCGACGGTCGTCTACGCCGCCGCCGTCGCCGCGTACTTCGTCGCCGTGCTGCACCGCACCGCGCTCGGGGTCGCCGGGGTCGAGGCGCTCGACCGGTTCCGGATCGGCGCCACCACGCTCGCGCTGTTCTCGGTGGTCCAGCTCGCGGTGTACGCGGCGATGCAGCTGCCCGCGGGCCGGCTGCTGGACAGGTTCGGGGCGCGCACGGTGATCGGCGCCGGGTCGGCCGTCATGGCGGGCGGGCAGCTGGTGCTCGCGGTCGCGGACACGGTCCCGGTGGCCCTGCTGGCCCGCGTCCTCATCGGTGCGGGTGACGCCGGCATCTTCATCTCGGCGATCCGGCTCGTCGCGCAGTGGTTCCCCGCCCGGCGCGTGCCGGTGCTCGTCCAGGTCACGGGCCTGATCGGGCAGTCCGGCCAGCTCGCGTCCGCGATCCCGCTCGCGTGGCTGCTGCACCACCACGGCTGGTCGCCCTCGTTCGGCGTGCTCGCCGCGGTCGGTGTGCTGGCGACGGGCATCGCGTTCGCCGGCATCCGCGAACCCGCGGCCGAGCCGGTGGCGACGGCGGGCCCGGATGCGCCCACGTCCTTCGTGCGCGCCGTGCGGCTGGCGACCGAGTCGCCCGGCACGCGGCTGGGCTGGTGGAGCCACTTCGCGACCCCGTTCAGCGCGAACGTGATCTCGCTCCTGTGGGGTGTGCCGTTCTTCGTCACGGCGCAGGGCCGGTCGACGGCCGAGGCGGGCGCCCTGCTCACGGTGCTCACCGTGACCGCGATGGTCTCCGGACCGCTCGTGGGACGGTTCACCGGGCGCCACCCCCTGCGGCGCTCGTGGGTGGTGCTCGCGTCGTGCGCCGCGACATTCGTCGCCTGGGCGGCCCTGCTCGTCCCCGACACGCCCCGGCCCCTCGGCCAGCTGGTCGTGTTCGCGGCCGTGGTGGGTGCGGGTGGTCCCGTCTCGCTGGTGGGGATGGACTACGCGCGGACGTTCACCCCGGCGGACCGCCTCGGCACGGCCTCCGGCTTCGTCAACACCGGGGGGTTCGTCTCGACGATCGTCGGCGTGCTCGCCGTCGGGGTCACGCTGCAGGTGGTCTCCCCACCGGGCGCGACCACCTACACGCTCGACGCCTACCGCTGGGCGTTCGCGGTCCTCGTCGTGCCGTGGGCGCTGGGCGTGGGCGGCGTGCTGCACCAGCGCCGCCGCACACGCGCGGCGATGGCGCGCGACGGCGTCGTGGTGCCGTCCGTCCGTGCCGCGCTGCGCCGCGGGCGCCCCGCGCGCTGACGCGTCAGAGCCGACCGTACCGTGCGCGCACGAAGCAGTACACGCCGAACGCCATGAGCCCGACCGCGACGAGCGCGAGCAGCACCGTGCCCGCAGGCCCCTCCTTGAGGGTGTGCATCGCACCGTCCAGCCCGGTCGCCTCGGACGCGTCCGACTGCTGCGCCGCGACGACGAACAGCCCGCCGACGATCGCGAGCGCGACGCCCTTGGCGATGTAGCCGACCTTGCCCGCCAGACGCGTCCCGCGTCCGGCCGAACCGCGGGGCAGACCCGTCAGGTCCTCGAGGAACTTCTCCCGCCAGCCCTTGACGACGTGGTAGATGCCGATGACGACGACGGCGATGCCCAGCGCGGCGACCAGCACCTGGCCGAACGGCGCCTTCATGAGGTCCGCGGTGAAGTCCTGCGTCTGCCCCTTGCTCGACGAGCCGCCCCCGCGGGCCCACGCGAACGTCAGGACGGCGAGCGCCAGGTACATCACGGCGCGCCCCACGGCCTTGGCACGGTCGCCCGACGAGCCGGCGCGTCCCGCTCCCCCGACGTGCGCGGCCTTCGCGGCCTGCCACGCGCCGAGCGCGAGGAACGCGACGAACGCGAACCACAGGATCGCCGCCCCGAACGACTCGTCGGCGACCGAGGCGAGCGCGCCCGACTGGTCCGCCGAACGGGACGAGTCGCCGAACGCGAGCTGGAACGCGAGGACGCCGATCAGCACGTGCAGCAGGCCGCTCACGAGGTAGCCCGCGCGGGCCGCCTTCTCCCACGCGTCGTGGGTGCTTCCGGCCATGTGGGCGACGCTGGACATACCTCTCCCGGGGGGTGCGGAGGACGGGGCTGCGGCTCGCTCGGGGCGGGCCCCGGCGGGGGTGGACACATGCTGGCAGCGGTCGGCGCGGGCCGCGACCGGAAGCCCGCACCGCCGGCCGGCCGACGCCCGACCGCGGGTCCCCGCACGCCCCTGACCTGCCGGTTCGACGCCCGCCGGGACCGGGCTTGTCGAACCGCCCCGCGAGCCTCACACTTGCGCTGCTCCCCCATGGTTCCGGCCACCGACGGCCGGGGAACAGGACCGCCGGCCGTGCTGCGCACCGTCTCTTGCCACCTCTCGCTCGACGTGCGCAGCCCGCTCGAGATGTTCCTGTCCGTCGCGGTCGCCGACGGCGCCTACGACCGCACCGAGCAGCTCGTCGTCCGGCACGAGGACGGCCCGCTGGACGTGCTCGAGATCAAGTCCGCGCACGGCGCCCGGATCCACCGCGTGCTCGCACCCGCGGGCCAGGTGGTGGTGGACTACCAGGCCGCGGTGACCGGGCTCGCGGACGTGGCCCCGGTGGAGGACCTGGACCTGGTGGAGTACCGCCGGCCCAGCCGCTACGCCGAGTCGGACCGGCTCCTGGCGTTCGCGCGCGACCAGTTCCGCGGCCTGAGCGCGACCGATCTGACGCAGGCGGTGGTCGCGTGGGTCAGCGCGCACGTCACGTACCTGTCCGGTGCGAGCCTGCCGACCGACGGCGCCACCGACACGCTGCTCAAGCGGCGCGGCGTGTGCCGCGACTTCGCGCACCTGGTGGTCGCGCTGCTGCGCGCGTGCGACCTGCCCGCACGCCTGGTCTCGGTGTACGCACCGCGGCTCCGGCCCATGGACTTCCATGCCGTCGCCGAGGCCTACGTCGACGGCGCGTGGTGCCTGCTGGACGCCACCCGGCTCGCGCCGCGCGACGGCATGCTGCGCATCGCGACCGGCCGTGACGCCACCGACACCGCGTTCCTGTCCTCCTACGGGGGGAACCTGACGCTGCGGTCGATGACCGTCACGGCCACGTGCGACGCAGACCTCGCCCCGGACGACGGCCTCGCACCCCGCGTGCTGCGCTGAGCGTCAGCCGCACGCGAGGCCCGCGACGAGGGCGTCGAGGTTGGTCTCCATCGCCTCGAGGTAGTCGGGGTCGCCCTCGCCGTGGGACTCGACGGGGTCGATGACGCCCGTGGTCACGCCCGCACGCTCGGCGAGCCACTGCGTCACGCCGGGTCCGGCGGCGCGCTCGAAGAACAGCGTCCGCACACCGTGCGCGTCGACGACCGCGGTCACCTCACGCAGCCGGGCCGGGCTCGGCTCGACCTCGGGGTCCACCCCGACGATGCCCACCTGGTGCAGGCCGTACCGCTCCGCGAGGTAGCCGAACGCCTGGTGCGACGTCACCAGCGTGGCACCCGCGCACGGGGCCAGCCCGGCCGCGTACCGCGCGTCCAGGTCGGCCAGGTCGGCCACGAGCGCGGCACCGTCGGCCCGGTAGGCCGCCGCGTCGGCGGGGTCGAGCGCGGCCAGCCGCTCGACGACGGCGTCGGCCACGTCGGCCAGCCGGAGCGGGTCCAGCCAGAAGTGCGGGTCCTCGTCGCGCAGCGCGGCCGCCGTGGTGACGTCCAGCAGGCGCTCGGCCGGGACGTCCACGAGCCCCGCGTCCGCGGCGGGCTGGAAGCCGCCGGGCAGGTGCACGACGAGTGCGGCGTCGGCGATCGCGGCCGTGTCACGCACGGTCAGCTCCAACCCGTGCGGGTCGGCCGAGGGCGGGGTCAGGTTGGTCACGTCGACGCGGCCCGCGCCCACGCGGTCGACGACGTACTGCAGCGGGTAGGACGAGACGACGACGGGCACGCGGCCCGGGTCGTCGGCGGATGCGGGTGCGCACGCGCCGAGCGCGAGCACACCGGCCAGGGCCGCCAGCGCGGCCACGGTCGTCGGGGGGCGGTTCATGGTGGCTCCCGGAGGTTCGCGGTGGGGCGGGAGCCCCGGGGTGCCGTGGTGCACCCCGGGGCCGCGGCGTCTCAGGCGCCGGCACCCTCGTCGCCGGCGTGCTCGTCGTGCGCGTGCTCGTCGTCGGCGTGCTCGTCGTCGGCGTGCTCGTCGTGCGCGTGCTCGTCGTCGTGCGCGTGCTCGTCCTGCTCGTGCTCGTGCGCGTGCGCCGCCTCCCCCGTGGCGACCGCGAGCTCGTTGGGCACCACGTCGAGCGTGACCGAGCGCCACACCTCACCGGTCAGCACGTCGACCGCGTGCACCATGGAGCGCGCGGGATCCGTGACGTAGGCCGTGCCGCCGAGCACCTTGACCGCGGGCCGCGGCTGCTGCCAGTCGGTCGGCTCCTCCCACGGCTCGACCACCGGGACGGAGCGGACCAGCTCACCCGTCTGCGGGTCGATCACGTGCAGCGCGCCGTCGGTGCCGAGCACCAGCGCCTCACCGTCCTCGCCGCGGGCCAGCGAGCGGAACGTGTAGCTCGCGGGCAGGTCGACCAGCCGCAGCGACGCGTCGCGGGTGTCCACCAGCGACACCCGGGTGGGCCGCTCGAGCTCGGCGTCCGGGTCGGACTTGTAGTCGCCCAGCACGATCGGCGAGGCCTCGGTGCCCGCCTGGTTGCCGATGCGCCCGTACGCGTCGGGGGCCTCGACCTTGGTCAGCGTGCCGTCGCGCAGCACGAGCACGCCGTCCTCGCACCCGACGACCACGGCCTCGTCGGCCGCGACGGCCTCGCCGTGCACCCCCGGGCACGCATCGGACGCGGCGGTCTCGGACCCGTCGGCGTCGAGCACGCGCACGCCGGTCCGCGCATCGGCGGTGCCCTCGGAGACCACGAGCGTGCCGTCGGTGAGCTCGACCGCGACACCGTGGTGCGGGGTGGGTGTGGTGTGCTCACGCTCCGCGCGGTCCGGGTCGCCGGTGGCGTCGGAGTCGTGCACCACGACGTGACCCGTCGCGTCGTCGAACAACGCGGTGCGACCCTCGTGCACGACGACGTGGCCGGGCTCCTGGGCCGGGACCAGCTGGTCCGTGAGCACGGGTGCCGCGGTGTAGTAGTGCGCGTGGTCGCCGTGCGGCTGGGCCCAGGTCCCGGCGTCCAGGACGCGGAAGCCGCCCGTGGTGGAGACGTAGACGTGCCGGCCGTCGCCGGCGGGGTTGACGCGGGTGAACCCGTCGAGCTGCGCGCTGCCGACGGTCTCGAGCGTGGTCGCGTCGAGCACCACGAGCCCGCCGTCGTACGTGAGCACCAGGCGCGGGGCGGCGGCCTCACGCTCGGTCGGCGCGGTGCTCGCCGCGGTCGGGGCCGTCGAGGCGGCGCCGGGTGCGGCGGGCTGGTCGGTGCCGCCACACGCGGCGAGCAGGGCGAGGGGCAGCGCGAGCACGAGCGCGCGGGGTGCGCGGCGGCGGTGCTGGGGTGCGGTGTGCGTGGTCATCGGGTGAGCGGGGCCACCGGGGCGGCCCCTCCTTCCTGGTCGGTGGGCGTGCGGGCATGACGCCGTCCCGGCCCAGGGGCCGTCGGCGTCGAGCGTGCTCGAGCACCGGAACGCTAGCAGATAACGCGACCCGTTCTCATTAACCGCCACACGCGACCCTCCCCCAGCGGAGAGGGGGGTCAGGCGGATTCGCGGAGGGTGCGGCGGCGGCCCTCGAGCGCGACGAGCTCGGCCCACGTCGCGCGGTACCCCTCGTCCTGCTCGGACATCCGCTGCAGGCGCCCCCGCAGCTCGGCGATCTGCCGCGTGAAGCCGACCTCGACCAGACGCAGCACGATGCCCCGCACGTACCCCGCGACCGCCTCGGGCCGGTCCTCGGGGATCGGCGCGACCGCGAGCTCGGTCACCAGCGGGCGCACGGCGTCCGCGGCCTCGTCGAGCACCGCACCCACCCAGGCGGTCGACGCACCGTCGGCACCCACCGACGCGCGGCCCGCAGCGATGCCACCCGCGGCACGGATGGCCTCGTGCACCGCCCGGTGCATGGGCGCGGCGAACGCGTCACCGCCCAGCTCGTCGAACTCGTCGGGCACCAGGGCGGGGGCCTGCAGCACCACCTCGAGCGCGGTCCGCTCGACCGCGAGCACCGGGTCGGCGGGCCCCGGCCGCTGCGGCTGCGCACGGTCGCCGGGACGTCCGGCCGCGGCGCCCGGACCGCCGCGACGGCCCGCGTCGGCCACCGCGCGCGCCACCGGACCCACGTCGTCCATGCCGAGCCAGCCGGCCAGCAGACGCGTGTACTCGGGCCGCAGCGCGGTGTCCCGGATGCCCGCGACCACGGGCGCGACCGCGCGCAGCGCCGCGACGCGGCCCTCGGCGGTCGCCAGGTCGTAGCTGCGCAGGCTCGTCTGCAGCACGAAAGCGAACAGCGGCTGGCGGCCCGCGACGAGCGCGCGCACCGCGTCGGGCCCGCGGTTCTGCCGCAGCTCGCACGGGTCCATGCCGCTGCGCTCGACCGCGACGAACGTCTGCGCGGCGAACGTCTGGTCCTCGCCGAACGCGCGCAGCGCGGCCTTCTGCCCGGCCTCGTCGCCGTCGAACGTGAAGATGACCTCGCCACCGACCGACGTGCCCGTGGCGAGCTGGATGCCGCTGCTCGCACCCGAGTCGCCCACCAGGCGCCGCACGATGCGCGCGTGGTCGGAGCCGAACGCGGTGCCGCACGTGGCGACCGCGGTGCCGACGCCGGACAGGTGCATGGCCATGACGTCGGTGTACCCCTCGACGACCACCACCTGCCGCGCGCGCTGCATCTCCCGCTTGGCGAGGTCGAGCCCGTACAGCACGTGCGACTTGCGGTACAGCGGGGTCTCGGGGGTGTTGAGGTACTTGGGGCCGCTGTCCTCGTCGAACAGGCGGCGCGCACCGAAACCGATGGTGTCGCCGGTCACCTCCCGGATGGGCCAGACCAGCCGCCCCCGGAACCGGTCGTACACGCCTCGCTGGCCCTGGCTCACGAGGCCGGACGCGACGAGCTCGGGCTCGGTGAAGCCCCGGCCGCGCAGGTGCCGCAGCAGGTGGTCCCACCCGGTGGGCGCGAAGCCGACGCCGAACTGCTCGGCGGCCGACCGGTCGAACCCGCGCTCCGCCAGGAACGCGCGGCCCGCGGCGGCGCCGGGAGTGGTGAGCTGCTCGCGGTAGTACTCCTCGGCCACGCGGTGCGCGTCGAGCAGACGCCGACGCCGACCCGGCTCCTCGGCGGGCCGGCCCGGGCCGCCGCCCTCCTCGTAGCGCAGCTGCAGGCCCACGCGGCCGGCCAGGTACTCGACCGCCTCGGTGAAGCCCAGGCCGTCCACCTTGATGACGAAGTCGATGACGTCGCCGCCCTCGCCACACCCGAAGCAGTGGTAGCGGCCGACCTGCGGCCGGACGTGGAAGGACGGCGACCGCTCGTCGTGGAACGGGCACAGGCCCTTCATCGAGCCGACGCCCGCGGTCTTGAGCTGGACGTGCGCACCGACGATCTCCTCGATGCGTGCGCGTTCGCGGACCGCCTCCACGTCCTCCCGCCGGATGCGTCCCGCCACGCCGTGAGTCTAGGTCGTCGCACCCGGTCGTCGGGTCGGGCACGGGGACGCGGCCGACCGCTGGCACGGACCGGGGGGCCGACGACGTGCGCCGACCCCCCGACCCCACCGTGCGATCAGCCGATGCCCGCCTTGACGGCCGAGATCAGCTCGCCGTTGGCGGTGTCGCCGGACAGCTCCCAGAAGAAGGCGCCGCCGAGACCCTTGCCCTTGGCCCACGCCATCTTGGACGCGATGGTCGCGGGGGTGTCATAGCTCCACCACTCGCTGCCGCACCTCGCGTACGCCGTGCCGCCCACGGTGCCCGTGGCCGGGCAGCGGTTCTTGAGGACCTTGTAGTCCTCGATGCCCGCCTCGTACGTGCCCGGCGCCGCACCCGTGGCGGCGCCACCCGGTGCGGACTGCGTGACGCCCGTCCACCCGCGGCCGTAGAAGCCGATCCCGAGCAGGATCTTGTTGGCCGGGATCCCCTTGGCGATCAGCTTGTTCACCGCCGCCTCCGAGTTGAAGCCCGCCTGCGGGATGCCCGCGTAGGACGTGAGCGGCGAGTGCGGTGCCGTGGGTCCCGTCGGGTTGAACGCGCCGAAGTAGTCGTACGTCATGGGCATCAGCCAGTTGAGCTTGGTCGCCGCGCTCGCGTAGTCCGTCGCGTCGATCTTGCCCCCCGCGCTCCCGTCGGCGGTGATCGCGGCGGTGATGAGCGCACTCTGGCCGAACTTGTTGCGCAGCGCCGTGATGACGCGGTCGAACGCCTGCGGACCGGACGAGTCGCAGCTCAGGCCGCACGCGTTGGGGTACTCCCAGTCGATGTCGATGCCGTCGAACAGGCCGGCCCACCGCGGGTCGTTGAGCAGCGCGTAGCAGGAGCTGGCGAAGCCCGCCGGGTCGGCCGCGGCCGCGGTGAAGCCGCCGGACCATGTCCAGCCGCCGAACGACCAGATCACCTTGAGGTTCGGGTTGGCGGCCTTGAGCTTGCGCAGCTGGTTGAAGTTGCCGCGCAGCGGCTGGTCCCACGTGTCGGCCACGCCGTCGACGCTCTGGTCGGCTGTGTACGCCTTGTCGTACGCCGCATAGGAGTCGCCGATCGAGCAGCGGCCCCCGGTGGTGTTCCCGAACGCGTACAGGATGTGCGTGAGCTTGGCCGCGCTGCCCGACGTCCTGATGTTGTTCACGTGGTAGTTGCGCCCGTACACGCCCCACTCGGCGAAGTAGCCGACGACCTTGCGCCCGGACGGGTCCACCGGACCGGTGGGCGTGGGGGTCGGCGTGGGGCTCGTCGTGGGCGTCGGGCTCGTCGTCGGGCCCGTGGGCGTGCTGGTCGGCTGGGTGCCGCCGGTGCACGCCGCGCCGTTGATCGTGCAGCCCGTCGGCTGCGCGAACGGGCCGCTGCCCACGTACCCCCAGGTCTGGGTGGCGCCCGGGGCGAAGGGGCCGGCCCAGCTCTTCGAGGTCACCTTGTAGTGGTTGCCGGTGCGGGTCACGTCCGCATCCCACGAGCTGGTGATCGCGGTGCCGGACGGCAGGTCGAACTCCAGGGTCCACGACGACGCCGTCGCGGTGGAGCCGTTGACGACCTTCACCGACGCCTGGTGACCGGTCCCCCAGTCGCCGGCCGACGTGAAGGTGGCCGTGAACGAGCCCGCGGCGGTCGCCGGGAGCGCGGCGACCAGACCGGCCGCGACGAGGGCCGCCGCGGCGGCGAGTGCGGCGACGGCGGTGCGCCGTCGTCGCTGGGGCGGGGTGGTGCGTGCGGGTCCGGCCACGTCGCCGGCTCCTGGTCCGTGCTGCTGCATGCCTTGCCTCCCTGAGCGATGGGAAGTGCGGTATTTAGTAAGGGATATTCACAAATCCCTCACACACAGACGGTAACGAGCGCAGGTGAAACGGGTCAACGATTCGGGAGAAACGGGACGAGATCCCGTAGCAGGCGCAGGCGTGCGTCAGTGGCGCGGCGGCCGGACCAGCCGGGCGTGCGCGGCTGCGGCCGAGACGTCGGTCAGCGACGCGACCTGGTCGATCACCACGCGCAGGCGCGCGGCGTCGTCGCCCGCGCCCGCCCAGTCGGCCGCGAACGGAGGCTCGAGCGCGAGAGGCGCCCGGTCGGACATGATCGCGACCAGGTCCGTGAGCATCTCGCGCTGCCGCTGGTACAGCGGCTCGAGCTCACGCGGCGCCATCACGTACGCGACCGCGAGGCCCTTGAGCACCAGGATCTCGGCCTGCGTGCCCACGGGCACCACCAGGTCGGCCGCGTACCGCGTGAGGGGGCCGTCGCCGTACTGCGCGCGCGTCGCCTTCTGCGCCGCCTTGGCGAACCGGCCGATGAGCTGGCTCGTGGCGTCCTTGAGCATGGCCAGCGCACCGCGCGACCCGTCGAACCCCGTGGCCCACAGCCGGGCGCGCAGGAGCCGGTCCATCGCGTCCAGCAGCCCCGCCTCGTCGATCGCGTCGCCGTACCAGGTCTGCACGGCCTCGACCACGCGCGCACGCTCGTCGGGCTGCGTGAGGACCGCGAGGTCCAGGCGTCCGCCCACCACGGCGTCCTCGACGTCGTGCACCGAGTAGGAGATGTCGTCGGCCAGGTCCATGACCTGCGCCTCGAGGCACTTGCGCCCCTCGGGGGCGTCCTTGCGCAGCCACGTGAACACCGGCAGGTCGTCCTCGTACACGCCGAACTTGTGCGTCGGGCGGCCGCTCGCGGGGCTGACCGGCCCGCTCAGGTAGCGCCACGGGTACTTGACCGACGCGTCCAGCGACGCGCGCGTGAGGTTGAGCCCCACGGACGCGCCGTCGGGCCCGACGACCTTCGGCTCGAGCCGGGTCAGGAGGCGCAGCGTCTGCGCGTTGCCCTCGAACCCCCCGATGCCGCGCGCGAGCGCCGCGAGTGCGCGCTCGCCGTTGTGCCCGAACGGCGGGTGCCCCAGGTCGTGCGCCAGGCACGCCGTGTCGACGACGTCGGGGTCGCAGCCGAGCGCCTTGGCGATCTCGCGGCCCACCTGCGCGACCTCGAGCGTGTGCGTGAGGCGCGTCCGCACGAAGTCGTCCGACGACGGTCCGAGCACCTGCGTCTTGGCGCCCAGCCGGCGCAGCGCGGACGAGTGCACGATGCGCGCGCGGTCGCGCTCGAACGGCGTGCGCCCCTTGGACTTGGCCGACTCCGCGACCCACCGCTCGCGGTCGACGTCGACGTAGCCGTCGACGTCGAGGTGCTCGAGCATGGTCACGGCCCCAGCCTAGGGGCGTGACCGGTCACGTCAGACGCCACACCCGCGCGCACGGGCCGTCGGTCGCGGGCACGACGAGCCCGTCGGGGCCCGTCGTGAGAGCCGCGCCGCCGTGCAGCACCTCCCCCGCGACCCCGAGCGCGCGCGGCAGCCGCGTGCCCGGCCAGGCGTCGCGCGCGAGCACGACGAGCACGCGCTCGTCGGCCGTCTCGCGCAGGTAGCCCACGGCGTCGGGCTCGACGAACGCCCAGCGCAGACCGCCCTCGCGCAGCGCACGGGACGAGCGGCGCAGCGCGATGAGCCGCCGGTACGTCGCGAACGTCGCACCGTCCCAGCGCGGTCCCCCGCCCGCCGCGACCTGCGCCCACGGCATCGTGGCGCGCGCGTGCTCGCCGTTCGTCCCGGTGAGCCCGCCCTCGTCGCCCGCGAACACGACCGGGGTGCCGGGGTACGTGAGCAGCAGCGCCGCCGCGACCTCGACCGCCTCCCGCGAGCCGACGACGGTGCGGATCCGCGCCGTGTCGTGCGAGCCGAGCATGTTCCACTGGTGCCGCGTGACCGACCACGGCACGGTCGCGTCGAAGTCCCGCATGGTCGCGACCATCGAGCGCGCGTCGCGGCGCGGCAGCGGCACGGGCATGCCGAGGAACGGCAGCTCCGTCCCCGGTTCGGCGAGCCACGTCCACACCGGCCGCGTGAACGCCGAGTAGTTCATGTTGACGTGCCAGCCACCGGCCAGCAGGTCCGCCGCGGCGTCGTGGAAGTGCTCCGAGACCAAGGCGGCCTGCGGGTTGATCCGCGCCATGGTCGCCCGGATCGCCCGGGCGACCGCGTGCGCGTGGTCGTCGGCGCGGTAGCGGCCCGTCATGTTGGCGACGTCGATGCGCCACCCGTCCAGCGAGAACGGCGGGCGCAGCCACTGTGCGGTGACGGACGCGTCGCCCTCGACCATGCGCGCCGCGAGCTCGGGCGCGTTGTAGTTGAGCTTGGGCAGCGACGCGTGCTCGAGCCAGCCGACGTACCCCGGGTCCTGCTCGGTCCAGTAGTAGAACTGCGCCTCGGGGCTGGTGCGATCGGCACGCGCACGCGCGAACCACTCGTGCCCCGCACCCGTGTGGTTGGTGGTCAGGTCACCCATGATCCGCATGCCGCGCGCGTGCACCGCGGCCGAGAGCGACGCGAGCGCGGCGTCGCCGCCGAGCAGCGGGTCGACTCGGGCGAACGACGTCGCGTCGTACCGGTGGTTGGAGCGGGCCGGGAAGACGGGCGTCAGGTACAGCGTGTCGACGCCGAGGCGCTGCAGGTGGTCGAGGTGGGCCTCGACGCCGCCCAGGTCACCGCCGAACAGCTGCTGGGCGACGCCACGGCCGGCCGCGATCGGCTCGTCGTCCCACGCGGCGGGCAGCGCCCAGTCGGGCAGCGGTCCCCGCGGCGGCCCGTCGTGACCGGTCGAGCGCGCGAACCGGTCCGGGAACACCTGGTACACCACGGCGTCGTCGAGCCAGCGCGGCGCGGGCGCGTGCACCGACAGCCGGAAGTCGGCCGCGTCGGGGACGTCACGTGCGTGCAGGCCGCGCCCGTCGAGCCAGCGGTAGCCGTCGGGCTCGTCGAGCAGGAACCGGTACTGCGTCACCGGGTTGTGCACGGGCACGTCCGCGACGTACCAGCGGTCGTGCTCGTCGGACCGGTCGAGGCGGGCGGGCACGAACCGGGGCTCGCCGTCGCGCACCACCCGCACGTGCACCGCGCGCTCAGCCCGCGACGCGGGGACGCGCACCCGGACGGGTACGACGTCCCCGAGCCGCGGCGTGCCGCGCTCGACGTACAGCTCCGACCCGTCGTGGTGCGGCCGGTCCAGCAGGTGCCCGCCGTGGTGCCCAGCGGTCATCCCTTGACCGACCCCGCCGTCAGGCCGCCGACCACGTACTTCTGCAGGAACAGGAACAGCAGCACGATCGGCACCGCCGCGACCACCGCACCGGCCGCGAACAGGCCCCAGGGCGCGGTGCGCTCGTCGGCGGCCATCGAGTACAGGCCCACCGCGACCGTCCAGTTGTCCTGGTGCTGCAGCACCACCTTGGCGATCAGGAAGTCGCCGAACGACGAGATGAAGGACAGCAGCCCGACGACCGCGAGGATCGGCGTGACGAGCCGCAGCACGATCGTCCAGAAGATCTGGGCGTGCGACGCGCCGTCGATCTTGGCGGCCTCGTCGAGCTCACGCGGGACCGTGTTGAAGAACCCGTACATGAGGAACGTGTTCACGCCCAGCGCGCCGCCCAGGTACACGCAGATCAGACCGATCAGCGAGTCCAGGCCCAGCACCGGGAACACGTCCTTGAGCGTGAGCAGCAGCAGGAAGATCGCCACGAACGCGAGCGTCTGCGGGAACATCTGCGCCAGCAGCAGGCCCGTCAGGCCCTTCTCACGGCCCTGGAACCGGAACCGCGAGAACGCGTACGCGGCCGCGGCGCCCATGAGCACGGTCCCGACCGCGGTGAACGTGCAGACCACGAGCGAGTTGCGCAGCCAGCCCCAGAAACCGCGGTCCGCGAGCGCCGCGAAGTTGTCGCCCGAGACCGTGCGGAACAGGTCGTTGGAGCCGACGAGCGTGCCGCCCGGGTTGAGCGCCGCCGACAGGACGTACAGCAGCGGCAGCACGCAGATCGCGATCATCACGAGCGCGACGAGGTAGCGCCACGACACCTCGCGCCACCACCGCCCGCCCGTGGTGCCCTGCCGCCGTGCGCGCGTGGTCGCGGCCTTGGCCGGCCGGGTCCCGGTGTTCAGGGTGCTCATCACAGCTCCTCGAGGCGACGAGTGCGACGGAAACCCCACCAGGAGATCGCGCCGACGATGACGAAGATGAGGATCGACAGGGCGCTCGCGAACCCGTACTGCTTGAGCCCGCTCTCGAACGCGACCGAGTAGGTCATCGAGATGAGGATGTCGGTGTGCCCGACGACGACGGGTGTCCCGACGAAGTTCGGCCCGCCGCCCGTGAGCATGTAGATCAGCGCGAAGTTGTTGAAGTTGAACGCGAACGACGCGACCAGCAGCGGCGCCACCGAGACCATGAGCAGCGGCAGCACGATCGAGCGGTGCACGCGCCACGCGCTCGCGCCGTCCATGCGCGCCGACTCGTAGACCTCGCCCGGGATGGACTGCAGCGCGCCCGTGCACACCAGGAACATGTACGGGAAGCCCAGCCACAGGTTCACCAGGATGACCGAGAGCTTGGCGAGCCACGGGTCGGTGAGCCAGCCGATGTCCGCACCGCCGAGGATCCGCTCGTTGACGAAGCCGAAGCTGTCGTTGAGCATGCCCTTCCACACGAGCGCGGACAGGAACGCCGGGAACGCGTACGGCAGGATCAGCAGCGCGCGCAGCACCTTGCGCCCGCGCACGCGCGGGTCGTTGAACACGATCGCGAGGAACAGACCCAGGACGAACGTGGTGAGCACCGAGAGCAGCGCGAACGCGAACGTCCAGACGAACACCTCGACGAACGGGCCGCGCAGGCGGTCGTCCGTGAACGCGCGCGTGAAGTTGTCGAACCCGACCGCGACCTTCCAGCCCGGGGTCAGGGCCGTGCCGTCCTCCGCACGGAAGTTGCCGGTCGCGTCGGGCGTGTAGACGACGCCCGTGACCGTGTTGGTCATGGTGTCGGCGGCCTCGTCGTAGACCAGGACCGACTCGTAGACGTACCCGGTCGAGGCGTCCTGCGTGCGGATGGAGCCGTCGGCCACGTCGTCGGACACGGGCACGCGCAGGTCGACGATCTCGGCCTGACGCTGCGCGATCGTCGCGAAGTCGAGCACCTCCCAGCCGGGGACCTCGGTGACCTTGCCGCCGTCGACCGTGGCGTCCTGGACGGCAGCGAGCGGCTGGTCGGCCGTGCCGACCTGGGCGACGCCGTCCTGCGCGATCGCGAAGCCCAGGTCACCGTCCTGCGTGACGATGGTCAGCGGGTACGCGGCCGAGCCCTCCACGCGCTGCTCGTTCTGCGCGAGGATCGCGGCCACCGCGTCGGACTTGGTGGAGTTGTGGCCGTCGCCGTAGTTGGTGAACGCGACGTAGCCCGTGTACGCCGCGGTGAAGATGACGTAGACGAGCAGGAAGACCAGGCCAGGCAGCAGGTACTTCGCCGCGAGCGCGCGCTTGGAGAAGTACGCCCAATTCACCGCGACGAGCGCGACGACGAGCGAGACCACGATGGCCCACTGCTGGACCGCGACCGCGCTCAGGATGCCGTACACGGTGACGGCGTCGATCACCGCGACGAGTCCGAGCTTGAGCAGGAAGCCCTTGCTGATGTTCCGGGCGGGTGAGCCGTCCGCGCCGCCGCGGCGGCCGGGGGGTGAGTTCGGGGGTGGTGAGACGGGCGGTGCGAGCTCGTCCGCAGCCCTCGTCTGCTGCGACATCGTGATTCCTTCGCTGGGCGCATCGGTGCGCCCGGTTCGTGACGTCCGGGAACGGGTGCGGCCGCCCGCACCACCGGGAGGGGGGTGCGGGCGGCCGGGGAGGTCACGCCTTGTCGACCGCGTCCTGCATGTTGGTCACCATCGTCTTCCAGGCGCCCGCCGCGTCCTTGGCCTGGCCGTCGATGATCTGCACCTCGGTGGTGCCCCAGAACTGCCACATGGCACCCATCTCCGGGATGGACGGCATCGGGGCGCCGCCCGCACCGGCCTCGTTGAAGCCGGCCAGCACCGGGTCGTCGACCTTGTCGGCCGCCGCGGTCAGGGCCGGGAGCCGGCCGCCCGCCTGGTACAGCTCGGTCTGCACGGCCTCGGAGGTGAGGAAGTTGACCACGAACTCGTTGGCGAGGACCGGGTTCTCCGACTTGGCGGAGATGAACGCGCCCTGCACGCCGACGAACGGCCTGGCCTCGGCGCCGCCCGCGCTCGGGATCGGCAGCACGGAGATGTCCATGCCCGCATCCGTGAACGTGGTGGTGTTCCACGGACCCGTGAGCATGTACGCGGCGTCACCGGCCTGGAAGGCCTCGAGCGCCTTCTGCCCGTCGATCGCGGGGTCGATGACCTTGTCCTTGCCGAGCTTGGCCAGGTAGTCGGCGAACTTGTCGCCGTTGGCGCCGCCCAGGCCCAGCTCGGTGGTGTACGAGCCCGTGTCGTCCTGCACGAAGATCGGGGCGTCGAACGAGGTCTGCAGCGGGTACAGGTGGTAGGCGTCGCCCTGGTCGCCCTGCTGGATCAGCACGGGGTACTTGGCGCCGGACTCCTTGCCCTCCGCGATCAGCTCGTCGAACGTGGTCGCCTTGGTGTCCGCGACCAGCTTGTTGTTGCGGACCAGCGCGATGTTCTCGATCGCGTACGGCGCGCCGTACACCTGTCCCTCGTACGTGAACGCCTGGATCGCGGACGGTGCGAAGCCGCCGGCCTTGTCGCCCAGCTGGATCGGGGCGGCCACACCGTTGGTGACGAACTCACCCGTCCAGTCGTGCGCGCCGATGATGACGTCCGGGCCCTGGCCCGTGGGCACCTGCGAGACGAAGTCGGTGCGGATGTCGCCCGACACCTTCTGCACCAGGTCGACCTTGACGCCGGTCTGGTCCTGGAACTCCTTGACGATCGGCTTCATGATGTCGATGCGGGTCTCGTCCACCCACATCGTCAGGGTCCCGGTGAGGGCGGGAGCCGTGGTCTCCGCCGTCGTGGGCTCGTTGGTGGACTCCGACTCCGGGGTGCTGCTGCCGCCGCAGGCGGTGAGCGCCATCGCGAGGCCGACTGCGGCCGCGAGGGCCGGGATGCTCCGTCGCATCGTGGTTCTCCTGGGTCTTCCGAGGCGTAGCCCGTCGTCGGCATCTCCTGCCGACTCTGGCCTGATGCCATGACGCTAACGTCGTTGCACACGTGCCTGCAAGTCGTTACGGTAACTTT